>NZ_CAJYGK010000115.1 GCF_913773725.1 uncultured Aquabacterium sp.
CGCCGGCCCCCCCTGTGTCGGCCCCCCGAACCGGAGCCCGCCATGCTTGAAATCCGCAACCTCACCAAGCGGTTCGGTGGCCTCACGGCCGTGAACGATGTGTCGGCCACTTTCGAGGCGGGCCGCATCAACGCCATCATCGGCCCCAACGGGGCGGGCAAGACGACGTTCTTCAACCTGATCGCCGGCACGCATGCGCCGTCGGCCGGGCAGATCATCGTGAAGGGCGAGGACGTGACCGGCATGCGTGCGGACCAGATCGCGCGGCTGGGCGTGGCGCGCACCTTTCAGGCCACCACGCTGTTCGACCAGGCCAGCGTGCTGGACAACCTCATCGTGGGCCACCGGCTGCGCACGCGGTCGGGCCTGTGGGACGTCATCCTCAACACGGCGCTGCTGCAGCGCGAGGAGCGGCTGTGCCGCGAGAAGGCCGAAGCCGCACTCGAGTTCGTGGGACTGAACCGCGTGGCGCACCGGCTGGCGGGCGATATCACGCAGGAAGAGCGCAAGCGTGTGGCCTTTGCGCTGGCGCTGGCCACCGAGCCCGACCTGCTGTTGCTGGACGAGCCGGCCGGCGGCGTGAACCCGGAAGAAACACTGGGCCTGGCCGAGCTGATCCGCAAGCTGGTGGCCCATGGCAAGACCGTGTGCCTCATCGAACACAAGATGGACATGATCATGAGCCTGGCCGACAAGATCATCGTGCTGAACCATGGCGAGAAGATCGCCGATGGCACGCCCGCCGAGATCCGCAGCAATCCGCACGTCATCGACGCCTACCTGGGAGCCGAGCATGTTGAAGCTTGAAGGGGTGTCGCTGTCGTATGGCAGCTTCCGTGCGCTGGACCAGGTCAGCCTGCATGCTGACAAGGGCGAGCTGGTGGTGCTGCTCGGCGCCAACGGGGCGGGCAAGAGCTCGATCTTCATGGCCATCAGCGGCATCCACAAGGCCTGCAGCGGCTCGATCGCGTTCGATGGCCAGGAGCTGGTGGGCATGCGGCCGGCTGCCATCGTGGCGCAGGGCGTTGTGCACTGCCCGGAGGGCCGCAAGCTGTTTCCGCAGATGTCGGTGCAGCAGAACCTGATGCTGGGTGCCTATGTGCACCGCAACGCGCCCGACACCCGCGCGCGGTCGCAGCAGATCCTCGACGAGGTCTACACGCTGTTCCCGATCCTCGCGCAGAAGCGCCACGACCCGGCGGGTTCGCTGTCGGGCGGGCAGCAGCAGATGGTGGCGATCGGGCGCGCGCTCATGGGCCGGCCCAAGGCCCTGTTGCTGGACGAGCCCTCGCTGGGCCTGGCGCCCCTGGTCGTCAAGCAGATGTTCGAGATCATCCAGCAGATCAACGCCAGCGGCGTGACGGTGCTGCTGGCCGAGCAGAACGCCTATTCGGCCCTGCGCATCGCGCACCGCGCCTATGTGCTGGAGCGCGGCCGCATCGTCATGGAAGGCCTGCCCGAGCAGCTGCTGCACGACGAGGGCATCCGCAAGGCCTACATCGGGGCCTGAGGGGCCTCATCCGTTTCTCGACGTTCCAACCCACAAGAGGAGACCGCACATGCCATCCCGTTTCTTTGCGCTCAAGCGCCTGCCGCTGACGGTGGCCGTGACCCTGGCCCTGGGCGCCGGCAGCAGCCTGGCCCAGGAGGTCGTCAAGATCGGCTACACCGGCCCGCTGAGCGGCGGTGCCGCCCTGTACGGCAAGAACGTGCTCAACGGTCTGCAGCTGGCAGCCAAGGAGATCAACGCCAAGGGCTTCGACGTCAAGGGCAAGAAGTACAAGGTCGAGATCGTGCCGCTGGACGACAAGTACGCGCCGGCCGAGTCGGCCATCAACGCGCGCCGGCTGCGGCAGCAGCATGGCGTGCCGGTGGTCTTCGTGCCGCACTCGGGCGGGGCGTTCGCGTTGCAGGCCTTCAACCAGCAGGAGAACTTCCTGCTGATGGCCTACACCAGCGTGCCGACCATCACCGAGAAGGGCAACAAGCTCACGATGCGGATCCCGCCGAACTTCCTGACCTACATCGAGCCCTTCATTCGCAGCCAGATGAAGTACGGTAAGAAGCTGGGCATGGCACCGGCGGATCACGACTATGCCAAGGCCTGGGTGGCGGCGTTCGAGCCGGCCTGGACCAAGGCAGGTGGCGCCGTGGTTGCGAACAACCCGATGTCGTACAACAAGTCGGCCGACTTCTACACCGGGGTCAGCCGCGTGCTGGAAAGCAAACCGGACGTGATGTTCATTGGCGGGCCGTCCGAGCCGACCGGGCTGGTGGCCAAGCAGGCGCGCGAGCTGGGCTTCAAGGGCCCGTTCGTCATCATGGACCAGGCCAAGATGGACGAGATGGCCCGCGTGACCGGGGGGCTGCAGATGCTGGAGGGCTCGATCGGCACGTTGCCGCTGACGGCGGACGAGCGCCCGGGCGCGAAGGCCTTCGTCGCTGCGTACCGCGCGTCCTACGGGGCCGACAGCAACCCGTCGTCGGAGGCGTCGCTGAACTACACGGCGCTGCATCTGGTGGTCCAGGCGATGCAGCTGGCGGGCAGCGTCAGTGAGCCGGCCGCCATCCGCGCACAGCTGGACGCGGCGGCCAAGGCCTTGCCCGATGCCGTCAATCCGAACGACCTCAACGGGGTCGACGAGAAGGGCGGCTCGGAGCTCAACACGGTGGTGGGCGTGGTTGAAGGCGGCAAGATGAAGGCGATGCGACTGAAGTCGCTGTAAGCGCCTCGAGAGCCCGCCGGTGCCTGGGAACGGGGCCCGGGCCGGCGGGCCGCCTGAGATAATGCCGACGTGGTCGCTGCCCGGTCGGGCGGCCGGCTGCGCAGTCAGGAGAAGAAGTCGATCATGCACGACCCCGTTGCCGCCGAGGTGGCCGAGAAGGAAGACCGCCATTTCGTGACCGCCCTGGCCCGTGGCCTGGAAGTCCTCTCGTGTTTCCGCTCGGGTGACAAGGCCCTGGGCAACCAGGAGATCGCCAAGCGCTGCAAGCTGCCGAAATCGACGGTGTCGCGGCTCACGTACACGCTCACCCGGCTGGGCTACCTGATCCAGATCGAGGGCAGCGGCAAGTACCGGTTGGGCACGGCGACATTGGCCCTGGGCAGCTACATGCTGGCCCGCCTGGATGTGCGCCAGCTGGCGCGGCCGATGATGCAGGAGCTGGCCGACTACTGCAAGGCCACCGTGTCGCTTGGCACCCGCGATCGCCTGTCGATGCTGTATGTCGAGAACTGCCGAAGCTCGGCGGCGCTCACCCTGAGCGTGGACGTGGGTTCGCGCATTCCCATCGTCAACTCGGCCCTGGGCCGGGCCTACCTGGCCGTGTCGAGCGAGGCGGAACGCCACGAGATCCTCGAACGCGTGCGCGAGTACGACGAGCAGGCCTGGCCGGCCATCCAGCAGGGCGTCGAGACGGCGCTGGCCGACTATCGCACGCTGGGCTGCACGCGCTCGTTCGGAGACCTGCAGGCCCACGTCAACGGCATCGCGGTGGCGTTCAATCCGGGCGGCGGTCTGCCGTGCATGGCCATCAGCTGCGCCGGCCCGGCCTTCAGCCTGTCACAGGAGTTCCTGCTGGACGAAGCGCGGCCCCGCCTGATCGAGCTGGTGCGCAAGCTGGAAGCGTCGGCCGGCCGGCTCTGATCAGGCCGGACCGATCACCGCAAAAGCCCCGCTGGCGCGCAGCAGCACGCGCTCGCCAGCGCGCAGGCGGCAGCTGGCGAAGGCCATGCGCTGCCCCAGGCGTTCGATCTCGACGTGGGCTTCCACCCAGTCGCCCAGGCGTGCGGCGGCCAGGAAGTCGGTGCTCAGGCTCACGGTGACGATGGACAACGGCCCCCCGCGCGCGTGGTTGATGGCGTGCCCCAGGGCGGTGTCGGCCAGCGTGGCCATCAGGCCGCCGTGCGGGATGCCGCGCAGATTCAGGTGATGGGGCGCGATGCGCAGGCCGATCACCGGCGGTCCGCCCGGCACGTCGCGCACATGCACCGGCCCGATGAGGCTGATGAAGCCGCCCGAAGCCGTGTGAAAGGGCGCGAACCCGGGCGGGACAGGCTGCGAGGGGGAGGGCGTGGATGACGGGTCTGGATGGCGCATGGACAGGGGCAGAGGGAGGGGCGGGGCGCTGGCGCACACCCGGACGGGGCATCAGAACCAGCCGGCGTTCATGTCCAGCGGCGTCTCGTCCAGCGTGCGCAGCAAGGCGTACTGTGCCTGTGTGCGCGGCAGTTCCCAACGGCAGAAGTACCGACAGGCCTGCAGCTTGCCCTCCAGAAAGGCCGCTTCGTCTGCGTGCGGCCCCGCGGACAGGGCCGAAGCGGCCACGCGCGCCTGCTCCAGCCACAGCCAGGCCAGCACGGTGTGGCCGCACGCCTCCAGGAACACGGCGGCATTGGCCAGGCCCCGCACCGGGTCTTCGGCCAGCACAGGGTGCAGCACGGCCTGCGTCGACTGCAGGTCGGCCAGTGCGGCGCGCACCGCCTCGGCCATCTCTTGCAGCATCGGGTTGAGGTGGGTGGCCTGGATGGTCTGGCTCATTCGATGAGCCAGCAAGGCCATGCCGGCCCCTTGCTGCATCATCATCTTGCGGCCGAGCAGGTCCATGGCCTGGATGCCGTGCGTGCCCTCGTGGATGGGGTTGAGCCGGTTGTCGCGGTAGAACTGCTCGACCGGGTACTCGCGGGTGTAGCCATAGCCGCCGTGCACCTGGATGGCCAGGTCATTGGCTGCCAGACACCATTGCGAAGGCCATGACTTCACGATGGGCGTGAGCACGTCCAGCAGCAGGGCGGCTTCCTGGCGCTGGGCCTCGTCGGGGTGCGTGTGCTGGTCGTCCACCAAGCGGGCTGCGTACAGACACAAGGCGTAGCCGCCCTCCACATAGGCTTTCTGCGCCAGCAGCATGCGGCGCACGTCGGCGTGCTCGATCAGCTTGCGCTGGGGTTCCTGCGGGTTCTTCGAGTCCGGCAGGCGGCCTTGCGGGCGGTCGCGTGCGTAATCGAGGGCCGCCAGGTAGCCGCGGTAGCCCAGCATCGCGGCCCCCATGCCGACCCCGATGCGGGCCTCGTTCATCATCTGGAACATGCACGCCAGCCCCTGATGCGGCGGGCCGATGAGCTCGCCATGGCAGGCATCGCGCTCACCGAACGACAGCATGGTCGAGGTCGTGCCCCGCCAGCCCATCTTGTGGATGAGGCCAGCCAGGTTCACGTCGTTGTGGGGGCCGAGCTGGCCGTCGTCGTGCACGCGGAACTTGGGCACGATGAACAGCGAGATGCCCTTGACGCCGGGCGGCGCGTCGGGCAGGCGGGCGAGCACCAGGTGAACGATGTTCTCGCTCAGCGCGTGATCCCCGGCGGAGATGAAGATCTTCTGGCCCTTGATGGCGTAACGGCCCTCGCCCATCGGGGTGGCGGTCGTGCGGATGTCGGCCAGGCTCGACCCGGCCTGGGGCTCGGTCAGCGCCATCGTGCCCATGAAGCGCCCACTGAGCAGGTGGGGCAGGTAGCGCTGGCGCTGGGCTTCGGTGCCGAAGCGCAGGATCACGTTGGCATTGCCCTGCGTGAGCCCCGCGTACGAACTGATGGCGATGTTGGCGGCCTTGAACAGCGAGCCGCAGGCCTGCGCCACCAGCGTGGGCAGTTGCATGCCCCCGAGCTCGAAGTCGTGGCTGGCGGCCAGCAGCCCGGCATCGCAGTAGGCGCGCAGCGCGTCGCCGACCTCGGGCGGCAGATGGACGCGTTCGCCATCGAAGCGGGGCTCGTGCTCGTCACAGAGGCGGTTCAGCGGCGCGAAGCGGTCGCGGGCGACGGCCTCGGCCGTGTCGATGGCCGCACTCAGGGTGGCGCGGGTGTGCTCGGCATGCCGCGGGCGCTCACACAGGCGCTCGGCCTGCAGCCAGTCGAACACCAGGAAATCGAGGTCGCGGCGGTTGATCAGAGGGGAAATCGACATGAAGGCCTGCATTGCAGAACAATGTTCTGTACTTTGGGGTTTTACAGGCTGCATTGTGAGAAAACGGCTGCCCACGAAAACGCACGTAAACCCTATTCACGGTGCACGCAGGCCGGGTTACGCTGAAAAAGTACAAAACACTGTTCTGCATTGCAGAACTTCATGGTGCCAGGAGACCCGATGCCGAACGCTCCCTACGTTCTGAATGGCCGTGTGGCCGTGATCACGCTGGACAACCCTCCCGTCAATGGCATGGGCCTCGCCGTGCGGCAGGCCGTCGTGGGCGCGTTGGATGCCGCCGCGGCCGACCCCGCCGTTGCGGCCGTGGTCATCACCGGCAACGACCGCTTCTTTTCAGGCGGGGCCGATGTGCGGGAGTTCGGCACGCCGCTGTCGACCCAGGAACCCACGCTGCACACGCTGATCGCGACGGTGGAGCGGTTGACCAAGCCGGTGGTGGCCGCCATCCAGGGTGTCTGCATGGGAGGTGGGCTTGAGCTGGCGCTGGGCTGTCATGGCCGCGTGGCCGGCCTGGATGCAACGGTGGCCTTGCCCGAAGTCAAGCTGGGCCTGCTGCCCGGGGCAGGCGGCACGCAACGCTTGCCGCGCGTGGTGGGGCTGGAGACGGCCCTCAACATGATCCTGTCCGGCGCCCAGGTGCCGGCCGCCCAGCTCGTGCACACCGCGCTGTTCGATGCGGTGGTGGCGTCCGAAGCGGTGCTGCCCGCCGCTCTGGCTCGGGCCGAACAGCTTGCGGCCCAGCAGGCCGAGCAGGGCACGCTGCCTCGCGTGCGCGACCGCGTTGTCGACGCCCCGCTGGCCGAGCCGTTCCTGCAGTTCGTCCGGCAGAACGTGGCGGCAGCATCCAAAGGCTACCCGGCTCCGCTGGCCTGTGTCGAAGCCGTGGCCGCCTCGGTCAGCAGCCCGTTCGACGAAGGCCTGCGCCGTGAGCGCGAGGGCTTTCTGGCGCTGATGCAGACGCCGGAATCCCGCGCGCTGCGCCATGTCTTCGCGGCCGAGCGGGCGGCGCCGAAGATCCCCGACGTGCCGGCCGACACACCGCTGCGGCCGGTGGGCCTGGTGGGCGTGATCGGCGCCGGCACCATGGGCGGTGGCATCGCGATGAACTTCCTCAACGCGGGCATCCCGGTCGTGATCCTGGAACGCCAGCCCGAGGCGCTGGAGCGCGGGGTCACCACCATCCGTCGCAACTACGAGAACTCGCAGAAAAAGGGCAAGCTCACGGCCGCGCAGGTACACGAGCGCATGGCCTTGCTCAAGCCCACGCTGTCCTATGGTGATCTGGCCAAGGCCGATCTGGTCATTGAAGCGGTGTACGAAGACATCGGCGTCAAGGAGGAGGTCTTCCGTACGCTCGATGAGGTCTGCCGTCCCGGGGCCATCCTGGCCTCGAACACCTCCACGCTGGACCTGAACCGCATTGCCGCCTTCACCCGCCGGCCGCAGGACGTGATCGGCCTGCACTTCTTCAGCCCCGCCAACGTGATGCGCCTGCTGGAAGTGGTGCGGGGCGAGCACACCGCCAAGGATGTGCTTGCCACGGCCATGCAGCTGGCGCGCACCCTCCGCAAGATTGCGGTGGTGTCCGGTGTGTGCGACGGCTTCATCGGCAACCGCATGATCCATCGCTATGGCGCGGCGGCCAACGACCTCATCGTGCAGGGGGCCTCGCCCCAGCAGGTGGACCGCGCGCTGGAGCGCTTCGGCATGGCCATGGGGCCGTTCCGCATGGGCGACCTGGCCGGGCTGGACATCGGCTGGGCGATCCGCAAGCGCCGCGCAGCCGAGCACCCGGACGATGCGCGCCCCAGCGTGGCCGATGCCTTGTGCGAGGCCGGACGCTTCGGGCAGAAGACCGGCGCGGGTT
This sequence comes from uncultured Aquabacterium sp., assembly GCF_913773725.1. Taxonomy (GTDB): domain Bacteria; phylum Pseudomonadota; class Gammaproteobacteria; order Burkholderiales; family Burkholderiaceae_C; genus Aquabacterium. Next base: position 7,846 of record NZ_CAJYGK010000115.1, read on the forward strand.
GGTATCGCTATGAAGCCGGCCAGCGCAACGCCGTGCCCGACCCGGATGTGGATGCCCTGATCGCCCGCTTCCGTGCCGAGCAGGGCATCACACCGCGCCGCATCACTGACGAGGAGATCATCGAGCGCTGCATCTATGCCCTCGTCAACGAGGGCGCCCGCCTGGCGGAAGAGGGCATTGCGCAACGCGCGTCCGACATCGACATCGTCTACCTGAACGGCTACGGCTTTCCGGCCTACCGCGGTGGCCCCATGCGCTATGCCGACGAGGTGGGGCTGGTGAACGTGGTGCGGGCGCTGAACCGCATCGCCGCCGAGCCTGGCGTGGACCGCGCCTTCTGGACACCCGCGCCCCTGCTGGCCCGCCTGGCCGCCGAAGGCCGCAGCTTCAACTGAGGAATGCACATGACCGACGCCGTCATCGTTTCCACGGCCCGCACGGGCCTGGCCAAGTCCTGGAAGGGCGCGTTCAACATGACCTACGGGCCCACACTGGGTGCCCATGCCGTGTGCCACGCGGTGCTGCGGGCCGGCATCGAAGCCGACGAGGTCGAAGACGTCATCATGGGCGGCACCTTCGGCGAAGGGACCACAGGGGGCAACGTGGCCCGGCAGATTGCCCTGCGCGCGGGCCTGCCCGTCACCACCGCCGGCATGACCGTCAACCGCTTCTGCTCGTCGGGTCTGCAGACGATTGCCCTGGCTGCGCAACGCGTCATCGCGGGGGAGGGGCAGGTGTTTGTGGCCGGCGGCGTCGAGAGCATCTCGTGCGTGCAGAACGAAGCCAACACCCACATGCGGCGCGACCCGTGGCTGGTGGCGAACAAGCCCGAGATCTACTGGAACATGCTGCAGACGGCCGAGCAGGTGGCCGCGCGCTATGGCGTGAGCAAGGAAGCGCAGGACGCGTACGGCGTGCGCTCCCAGCAGCGCGCCGCAGCGGCGCAGCATGCCGGCCTGTTCAACGACGAGATCGTGCCGATGACCACCACCATGGCCGTGGTCGACAAGGCCACAGGCCGCTTCACCACGCGCGAAGTGACGATCTCGTCCGACGAGGGCATACGCCCGGACACCACGCTGGAGGCCGTGCAGAAGATCCGCGCGGCGCTGCCCGGTGGCGTGGTGACCGCCGGCAATGCGAGCCAGTTCTCCGATGGCGCCTCGGCCTGCGTGGTGATGGACCGCCGCCTGGCCGAACGCCGCGGCCTGAAGCCGCTGGGCATCTTCCGGGGTTTTGCCGTGGCGGGCTGCGAGCCCGATGAAATGGGCATCGGTCCGGTGTTTGCCGTGCCCAAGCTGCTCGCCAAGGCCGGCCTGAAGGTCGATGACATCGGGCTGTGGGAGCTCAACGAGGCCTTTGCCGTGCAGGTGCTGTATTGTCGGGATCGTCTCGGCATCCCGGATGAGCGGCTCAATGTCAACGGGGGCGCCATTGCCGTCGGCCATCCCTACGGGGTCTCGGGCTCGCGGCTCACGGGGCATGCGTTGATCGAAGGCCGGCGCCGCGGCGTGAAGTACGTGGTGGTCACCATGTGCATCGGCGGCGGGCAAGGCGCAGCCGGCCTGTTCGAAGTGTGTTGATGCCCCCTGCGCCCTCCCGCCTGCCCAACTCCCTTTCTGCCATGTCCGATCGCCACTTCGCCCACTGGCCCCGCCATGTCAGCCGCCACCTGAGCGTGCCGGCCACCAACCTGTACACCAACCTCGAGATCTCGGCCCTGCGCTTTCCCGACAAGCGCGCGCTGGTCTTCTACGACTCGGTGACCACCTACGCCGAACTGAAGGACCAGACCGAGCGGCTGGCCGGCCATCTGCAGCAGGTGTGCGGCGTGAAGGCGGGCGACCGCGTGCTGCTCTACATGCAGAACAGCCCGCAGTTCGTCATCGGGTACTACGCCATCCTGCGTGCGAACGCGGTGGTGGTGCCGGTCAACCCGATGAACCTGACCGAGGAGCTGCGCCACTATGTGAGCGATGCCGATGCCCGCGTCGTGCTCTGCCCGCAGGATCTCTTTGCCCAGGTCCGCCCGCTGCTGCAGGAAGGCCGCGCGGCCGCGTCGGTCGATGACGCCGCGCCGGGGCTGCGCCATGCCCTGGTCGCAGCCTACAGCGACCACCTGACGGTGCCCACCGAACTCCCGGTGCCGGCCTTCGTGAAGGACCCGCGCCAGCCGCTGGACGAGCCGGGTGCCCAGGGATGGGTGGACGCCCTGACGGCGAACCACCGCCCCGGCCCCCTCACGCAGGGCCCGGACGACCTGGCCGTGATGCCCTACACCTCGGGCACCACCGGCCATCCGAAGGGCTGCATGCACACACACCGCAGCGTCATGTACAACACCGTGGCCGGCACGCAGTGGCTGATGACCACGCAGGATGCGGTGCAGCTGGCGGTGCTGCCCTTCTTCCATGTCACGGGCATGGAAAACGGCATGAACGGCTCGATCTACGTGGGCGCGACCATCGTGGTGCTGCCCCGCTGGGACCGTGATGCCGCGGCGCAACTCATCCAGCGCTACCGCGTCACGGGCACGCAGATGATCGTCACCATGGTGATCGACCTGCTGTCCAACCCGCGGCTGGCCGAGTACGACCTGTCCAGCATTTCGCGCCTCAGCGGGGGCGGAGCCGCCATGCCCGAGGCCTTGGCCACGCGCCTGAAGGAGATGTGCGACCTCGACTACCTCGAAGGTTATGGCATGTCGGAGACCATGGCGCCCACGCACATCAACCCGCCGCAGCGGCCGATGAAGCAGTGCCTGGGCATCCCCATCTTCGACGTCGACGCCCGCGTGGTCGACCCCGACACCTTTCATGAGCTGCCGCCCGGCGAAGTCGGCGAGATCGTGGTGCACGGCCCGCAGGTGATGCAGGGCTACTGGAAGCAACCGGCCGCCACGGCATCGAGCTTCATCGAGCTGGATGGCAAGCGCTTTCTGCGCACCGGCGACCTGGCCCGCACCGACGAGCACGGCTACTTCTACATGGTCGACCGGCTCAAGCGCATGATCAACGCCTCGGGCTTCAAGGTCTGGCCGGCCGAGGTCGAGGCGCTGATGTATGCCCACCCGGCCATCCAGGAGGTCTGCGTGATCGCGGCCCGTGATGAGCGGCGCGGCGAGACGGTCAAGGCCGTCGTCGTGCTGAAGGAGGCGCACCGCGGCCGCGTCACCGAGCAGGAGATCGTCGACTGGGCGCACGAGCACATGGCGGCCTACAAGAGCCCCCGCGTGGTCGCCTTTGCCGACACGCTGCCGAAGTCGGGCGCCGGCAAGGTGCTGTGGCGCGCGCTGCAGGCTCAGGAAGCCTGACGCAGCGCGCGGGGCGGGGCGCCACTCAGTGGTACGCCGGCCAGCTTTGCAAGGTTTCCTTGTCGGCGCTCACGTAGACCGCATCGTGCTCGCGGTCGATGCCGCGGGTCAGCGCGACCGGCACGGCGATCTCGCCGCCAGGCCGCCACCGTGCGGTGTCGACCACCAGTTGCTGCACCGCCCAGGTCTGCTCGTCGATCAGCAGGTCTTCCACCTTGCCGATCTGGCCGTCCGGCGTGGTCAGGGTGTAGCCCAACACCTCGCGTGTGCAGTGGACATGGGCCTCGGCCAGCGGCCGGGTGGCATCCAGTTCCAAGGCCTGCCCGTCGATGCCGGATGCCGGCGGAACCGGGAGCTCACCGGCTTCCATCGGATCGGGCAGGCGTTCCCAGTACAGCGGGGTGTCGTAGTACGCGGCATAGGCGCGCTCCTGGCGGCGTGTCAGCGGCCGTTCCCCGTCGAACTGCGGCCCGTGGAGCACGTCCTCCTTGAGCAGGGCGAGCTGAAGTTGCCGGTCGGTGGACGCATCCTGCCGAACGGCGGTCGGTGGAATGAGCAGGTGCCGCTCGCTGGGCCAGTGGCCTGTGCGCACGCCGAGGTAGCGGATGCCCCATTGCTCGTCGTCGAAGTACAGGGCGTCGACCACGCCCACCTCGCCGTCCAGCGCCGTGACGACGGCGCCCTTGAGTTGGCTGGCTTTGTGCAACATGTCGAATCTCCTTTCTTGAGGGATGCCGATCCGGTTGCGGCAAGGGGCGTTCCCAGCACATCGCCGGGTGCATCGCCCGATGGTTCGGGCGCGGGGTTTGCCCGCGCGTTCTCATCCCGCTCAAGCCGAGCGTCGCGGTGTGGGCCGCGCAAACCCGAGCGCCTTCATCGCGCCCGCAAGCTCCTGTTTCGCGCTGCCGTGGTCGCGCCACGGGTCCTGGGTCTGAAACGACAGGTGGTCCCGGGCCGTGGCGATGGTCCAGTGCGCTCCGCTTCGGAGTTGCATCAGGTCGGCCCAGTCCACGGGCATGGAGACCCCCAGCCCCGGTCGCGCCCGCGCCGAGAACGCCGCCACGGTCGTCGCCCCATGGCCATTGCGCAGGTAATCCACGAAGATGCGCCCCACGCGGTGCGAGGCCCCTGGCTTCGCGACAAAGCGTGACGGGATCGTTTGAGCCAGATGCTGCACGATGGCCTGCGAGAAGGCTTTCACCGTGTCGAAGTCATGGCGCGGCTTCAAGGGCACCACCACATGCAGGCCCTTGCCGCCGCTGGTTTTCAGCCACGACCGCAGTCCGACCGCCTCGAGCAAGGTCTTCACCAGCAGCGCAGCCTCCTGAACTTCGGGCCACTTCGTGCCTTCTCCCGGGTCCAGGTCGAAAACCATGCGGTCGGGCGCCCCGATCTTCTTGGCCGCGGCGTTCCAGGTGTGGAACTCGATGACGTTGAACTGCGCTGCCCCGACCAGGGCGCTGACGTTGTCCACCGACAGCAAGGGGTCATGGCCCGGCCACAGCGACGCAGCGAGCTCGGTGATGTGAGGAACGCCCGTCTTCCCGCCATGCTTCTGGAAGAACAGCGTCCCCTCGATGCCATGGGGGCCGCGCACCAACGAACAGGGGCGCCCTCGCAGATGCGGCAACATCCATTCCGCCACCGATTCGTAGTACCGCACGAGGTCGAGCTTGGTCAGGCCCGTCGAGGGGTCGATGACGCGTTCGCCATGGCTGACCTGCATGCTGCCCACCCGGGACGGTGGGGCCGTCTGCAGCGTCACCGCGCCTGGGTCCTTGGCCGTCTCCTGGACGACGGACCGGGCCGGTTTGTCGGCACGCAGGGCGATGTAGACCGCGTGGCGGATCTGCTTGTCCGGTGTCCACGCCGCAAACTCGACTTCTGCCACCAGCGTGGGCTGCACCCACCGCTCGCTCCCCGGGCGCCTTCGTGACCACCGGTGTGTCTTGGCGCCGTGGTCCGCGAACGGGGGATCACGGACCTCGAGCCGTGCCAGCCGCTTCTTCAGCGCCTCGGCCTCATCGGCGCGCCAGCCCGTCCCCACGCTGCCCACGGACACCAACTGCCCGCGCTCATCGTGCACCCCGAGCATCAGGCTGCCGATCCGCAGGCTGCCATCCGTGCGGTCGGCGTAGCCGCACACCACGAATTCCTGACGCTGCCGGCATTTGAGCTTGAGCCAGGTGTCATTGCGGGTGGATGTGTACGGTGCATCAAGGCGCTTCGCGATGACCCCTTCCATCCCCATGCGGCAGGCACTGCTGAGCATCGACGTCGGGTCACTGTCGAAGCTCTCACTGAAACGCACGTGCTCGGTGCCTTTCTCCTGAAGCCATGCCTTGAGCAGCTTCCGCCGGTCGGCCAGCGCGGCCCGCCGCAGGTCGTGGCCTTCAAAGAACGGCACATCGAAGAGGAAGTAGACCACCTCGTCGGTGCCGCTGCGGCCGTCAAAGGCCGTCTGCAGTGCATGGAAGTCCGGTGTGCCGTCTTGGCCCAGCACGACGATTTCGCCGTCCAGCCAGCCGGATCGCATGCCGAGCCGGGCGAGTTCGTCCAGCAGCGCGGGCATCTTCGCCGACCAGTCATGCCCGCCCCGTGTGATCAGCGTGGGCCGGCCTTGTTCGAAGCGCGTCAGCAGGCGGTAGCCGTCGAACTTCAACTCGTATGTCCACTGCCCGGTCGAAGGGATGCCGGTGGCCAGCGTGGCGAGCTGGGGCGCAAGCCGATCGGGCAAGGGCGCTTTGACGGCGCCGGGCAGGATGCCGCCCCGGCCCTCGGCCACGGAGGAAGGCGGTGGCACGGGCTTGCTGCCACGCCGTGCCGGCTGCAACGGTCGGGCGATGACGCTGTCCGGATGCGCCGCGGTGACGTCGAACTCGGCTCGGGGCCGCGCAAAACCGTCGCGCTTCTTGAACAGGATCCAGGGCACCTGCTTTTCGCCGCCCTTGGCGATCCTGACCAGTTCCCACAGTCCGGCCATCTTCCGGCCATTCAGGTGAAAGACGAGCTTGCCCTTGGCCAGCCCCTCGTGTGGGTCGCCCACTGGTTCCCAGGTGCCGTGATCCCAGACGATGACGGTGCCGGCGCCATACTGCCCGGGTGGGATGGTGCCCTCGAAAGAACCGTAGGACAGGGGATGGTCCTCGACGCGGATCGCCATGCGTTTGTCGCTCGGGTCGTAGCTGGGGCCCTTGGGCACAGCCCATGACAGGAACACCCCGTCGAGCGCCAGCCGGAAGTCGTAATGCAGGCGCGTGGCCGCATGCTTCTGGATGACGAACGACAGCGCCTTGCCGGCCTTTCGCCGTGCGCCCCGCGGCTCGGGCGTGACGCTGAAGTCGCGTTTGGCCCAGTAGCGTGCCAGGGGCTCCGAAGGATCCGAGGTGGCCATGGCCGTTCCCGTTACGCCGAAGTCTGCTGCAGTCGCTTGTAGGCGCTGAAGTGGCGCAGCGCCATCTGTGTGTCGCCCAGGTGCTCGTACAGCCGGGCCGCATTGAAGTGCGCGTCGGCCAGGCTGGGGTCGAGCGACAGACACCGTTCGTAGCTGGACAGCGCCTGCGCATGCTCACCCTGGTCTTCCAGCGCGATGGCATGGTTGAAATGCAAGAGGGGGGAGCCGGGGCAGCGCGCCACCGCGTCGCGGTACAGCGCCACCGCTTCGCCGCAACGGTGGTGCTCACACAGCAGGGCGCCCAGGTTCAGCAGGGCGTCGCAGTAGTCAGGCGCCAGATCGAGGGCGGTGCGATAGGCCGCTTCTGCGGCGTCGTGGTCCAGCGCCTCGATGGATTCGCCACGCGCCAGCCAGGCCTTGGGGTCGGCGCCTGCGGGGGGCTCGGGCGCCAGGAACGCGATGCCGTCGGGTGAGGGCGCGGCCTCGAAGTCCAGCAGCATCTGACCCGACTCCGCGCCCCAGGCGCCCTTGGGATCGCGCACCGCGACCTCGGCGCCCACGGCGGTGATGCGCAGCCCCGTGAGCGGCATCTCATCAGGCAGCCGCTGCCGCAGCGAAGCGAGCGAACGCAGGATGCGGCGGCCGGGCACCTTCGCCTTGCGCAGGTCCCGGGCCGTGCGCAGCAGCACGAGGTCCTGGAACGAGAAGCGCCACTCGTTGCGCGGGCCGCGCGCCGGGGAAATCACCCCTGCTCTGACGAACACGTCGATCGCAGCCCGTGACATGCCCAGCATGTCCTGGGCACGCCGCAGGCTGTAGGTCGATGCAGCAGAGGGCGGCGAGGTCGTCATCGACGGGCGCGTGCACGGGTGGGGGTGGCGACCGGCTCCTCCGTTCTGGTGGCGCGCCGGGCGCTCTTGCGTTCCTTGGTGTCGAGGGCCGCCACAGGAGGGGCCTTCGCGCTCGCCTTCGGTGGCGCCGTCTTCGCTGCGGGCTTCTTGCCCAGGCTGGCTCGAAGGGCCTCCATCAGGTCGATGACCTGACCGCTGCCTGCCTCTTCCTGGGGCGCCGTGGCGACGACCTGCTTGCCCGCGATCTTCTCGTCGATCGCGGCCAGCACCCGCTTCTTCTCTTCGTCCTCGAACCGGGTCGGGTCGTAGGTGTCTTCCGAGATCTGGTCGATGAGTTGCAGCGCCAGTTGAAGCTCAGACGACGACACCTGGACGTCCTCGATGTCGAGGTCCCTGAGCGACCGCACCTCTTCGGCATAGAGCAACTGCTGGAGGACGAGGCCGTCGTCGGTGGCCCGCACCTGCACGACGTACTGTTTGGCCTTCCAGGCCCACTTGGCCAGGGCGCATTTGCCGCTCTTCTGCATGGCCTCCTTGAGCAGGCCGTAGGGCTTGCCGCCTCGCTTGTCAGGCGCCAGCAGGTAGGCCTTGTCGTAGAACAGGGGGTCTACGGCCTTCTCGGGGATGAAGGAAACGATCTCGACCGCGTGGCTGCTTCCTTCCTCCAGCTTCTTGAGCTCCTCGGGCGTGAACAGCACGAAGCGGTCCTTCTCGAACTCGTAGCCCTTCACCATCTCGTCGCGCGGCACCACCTTGTGCGTCTTTTCAGAGACGTACTGCTGCTTCAGCCTGCCCCCGGCCTTGTCGAGCAGGTTGAACCGGATGCCGGCCGAGGCATCGGTCGCGGAGTAGAGCTTCACCGGGATGGACACCAGTCCGAAGCTGAGGGTCAAGGAAGCGATGGAACGTGCAGCCATGTCGAACCCCATCGGGTGATTGGGCTGTCATCGCAGCAATCGGCGCGCCCGGGACGGGTTGGACATGAAAAAAGCCCTGAGCGGCGGGCGCTCAGGGCTTTTTGAGGGCGGTTCTGGCAGAACGGGTGCTCAGAACGGGATGTCGTCATCCATGTCATCAAACCCGGTCGACGACTTGGGCGCCGGGGCCGGTGCGGGCCGGGGAGCCGGAGCCGGGCGGGCTGCCGGACGGGCCGGGGGGGCTTGCTCGAAGTCGTCGCCGCCGCCCTGACCGCCGCCGTAGCCGCTGCCCTGGGCGCCGCCGCCATAACCACCGCCGCTGCCGCCTTCACGGCCGCCCAGCAGTTGCATCTGCTCGGCCACGATTTCGGTGGTGTAGTTGTCCTTGCCGTCCTTGTCCTGCCACTTGCGGGTCTTCAGGCGGCCTTCGACGTACACGGGGCGGCCTTTTTTCAGGTACTCGCCAGCGATTTCAGCCAGGCGGTCATAGAACACGACGCGGTGCCATTCCGTTTCCTCCATCTTTTCGCCGGAGTTCTTGTCCTTCCAGTTGCGCGTGGTGGCCACCGAGACGTTGCAGACCGCTGCGCCGCTGGGGGTGTAACGCACTTCCGGGTCGCGACCCAGGTTGCCGATGAGGATGACTTTGTTGATGGAGGCCATGGCCGTTCCTAGAGAGAGATGGTTGGTTAAAAAGGGTGCCGTTTGTTAGCCTGCGCATTATCGCCGGACGGCCCGCGGCGAACACCCCCCGGCATCCCCCTGTGGGGCCACTCCGTGTGGGGGAGGGCGCTGGCGCGACTTACACTTCTCCCGCGGTCGACTCCGGCCGCGCTCTGTCCGTTCGCAGGAGCCGCCGCATGTGCCAGCTGCTGGGCATGAACTGCAACACGCCCACCGACATCGTTTTCAGTTTTTCCGGCTTCGCCACCCGCTCGACCGAGCACGGTGACGGCTTCGGCATCGCCTTCTACGAAGGGCGGGGCGTGCGCCTGTTCGTCGACCACCAGGCGGCCCGCGTGTCGCCCGTGGCCGACCTCATCAAGCGCTATCCGATCAAGAGCCGCCATGCGATCGCCCACATTCGCAAGGCGACGCAGGGCGTCGTGTCGCTCGAGAACTGCCATCCCTTCATGCGTGAGCTGTGGGGCCGGCACTGGGTGTTTGCGCACAACGGCAACCTGGTCGATTACCAGCCGCGCCTGCACGGCAGCTTCCAGCCCGTGGGCGACACCGACAGCGAGCGCGCCTTCTGCTGGCTGATGCAGGAGCTGGCCAAGAGCCATGCGTCGATGCCGCCGGTGGCCGAGCTGACGCTGACGTTGAAGGAGCTGGTGCCCCAGATCGCGCGCCACGGCACCTTCAACTTCATGCTGAGCCAGGGCGATGCATTGTGGACGCACTGCTCGACGCACCTGCACTACCTGGTGCGCCGCCACCCGTTCGGCATGGCGCGCCTGCAGGACGAGGACATGGCGTTGAACTTCGCCGAGTTGACCAGCGCCGGCGACCGTGTGGCCGTGATCGCCACGCAGCCCCTCACCAGCAACGAACAGTGGGTGGCGATGCAGCCTGGCGAGTTGCTGGCGTTCGTGGGCGGCGAGCCGGTGGGCTTGAGCCAGGCGAGCTGATGCCCTCCGCGCCCGCCGAGCGCGTCGGCTCTGTGGCCGCGGCGCCGGCCGGCGATCAGGCCGTCGCGTCGAACAGCTCCCGCCCGATCAGCGTGCGCCGGATTTCCGATGTGCCCGCGCCGATCTCGTAGAGCTTGGCATCGCGCCACAGGCGGCCCATCGGGTAGTCGTGGATGTAGCCGTTGCCGCCGAGCAGCTGGATGCCGTCACCCGCCACGCGGGTGGCCTGCTCGGCCGTCCACAGGATGAGCGCGGCGCAGTCCTTGCGGAGGTGACGTGCCCCGCCCGGGCCGGCGGCATCGAGGTTGCGCGCCACGGTGTAGGCCAGGCAGCGTGCGGCCTGCAGCGCGGTGTACATGTCGGCCACCTTGGCCTGCACCAGCTGGAACTGGCCGATGGCCTGGCCGAACTGGTGGCGGTCGTGCACATAGGGCAGGACGTTGTCGAGCACGGCCTGCATGATGCCGATGGGCCCGCCCGAGAGCACGGCGCGCTCGGTGTCCAGGCCGCTCATCAGCACCTTCACGCCGCCGCCCACCTCGCCCAGCACCTGCTCGCGCGGCACGAAGGCCTGCTCGAACACCAACTCGCCCGTGGGCGAGCCGCGCATGCCGAGCTTGTCGAGCCGCTGCGCCACGCGGAAACCCGGCGTGCCTTGCTCGATCAGAAAGGCGGTGATGCCGCGCGGGCCGGCCTCCATGTCGGTCTTGGCGTAGACCACCAGCGTGTCGGCCACGGGGCCGTTGGTGATCCACATCTTGCTGCCGTCGAGCAGAAAGCCGTCGACGCCGTCGCGGCGGTGCGGCGTGGCCTTCAGCCGCATGCTGACCACATCGGAGCCGGCCTCGGGCTCGCTCATGGCCAGCGCGCCGACGTGCTGGCCGCTGATGAGCGGTGGCAGGTAGCGGCGCTGTTGCGCCTCGGTGCCGTGGCGGTGGATCTGGTTGACGCACAGGTTGCTGTGTGCGCCGTAGCTCAGCGCCACCGAGGCCGAGGCGCGGCTGATCTCTTCCATGATGACGAGGTGGGCCAGATACCCGAGCCCGGCGCCGCCGTACGTTTCGCTGACGGTGGGCCCGAGCACGCCGAGTTCACCGAGTCGCGGCCACAGGTCGGCCGGGAAGGCGTCGTCGCGGTCGATGCGGGCGGCGTGCGGCGCGATCTCGCGCTGGGCGAAGGCCTGCACGGCGTCGCGCAGCGCGTCGATCTCGTCACCGAGGTGGTGTTGCAGTCCGGGCAGGTCCATGGCGTCTCCTCGTGTTGTCACGGCGGGCGGCGACCATGGCGGCGGTTAGGCTCAACACGTGAGCCAGTTTCAGCCAGCCGGTGGTCGCTTGGCCAGCAGCGCGTTGGCCACGCGCGAGACCGGCTTGCGGCCCAGCGCGCGGGAAATGAAATCGGCGGTGTCCACCAGGGCGTCCAGGTCGATGCCGGTGACGATGCCCAGGCCGTGCAGCAGGTAGACCACGTCTTCGGTGGCGACGTTGCCGGTGGCACCCTTGGCATAGGGGCAGCCGCCGAGGCCGGCCACGCTGGTGTCGAAGGTGTGGACGCCGAGCTGCAGGCAGGCGTGGATGTTGGTGAGGGCCTGGCCGTAGGTGTCGTGAAAGTGGCCGCTCAGCTCGGCCACCGGCACGCGCTGCAAGGCCCGCTCCATCACGCGCTGCACCTGGCCGGCCGTGCCCACACCGATGGTGTCGGCGATGCCGATGTGGTCGCAGCCGATGCCGAGCAGGCGATCGACCACATCGTCCACATCGTCGACCGCGACCTCGCCCTGGTAGGGGCAGCCCAGCGCACACGACACCGCCGCGCGCACCCGCATGCCATGGGCATGGGCGGCCGCCACCACGGGCTGGAAGCGTGCGATGGATTCGGTGATGCTGCAGTTGATGTTGCGCTGGCTGAAGGCCTCGCTGGCAGCGGCAAACACCACGACTTCATCGGCGCCGGCAGCCAGTGCGCCTTCGAAGCCCTTCATGTTGGGCGTCAGCACGCTGTAGCGCACCCCGGGCTGGCGCTGGATGCCGGCCATGACCTCGGCGGCATCGGCCATCTGCGGCACCCACTTGGGGCTGACGAAGCTGGTGGCTTCGATCTGGCGCAGGCCGGCGGCCTGCAGGCGGTGAACCAGTTCGATCTTGGTGGCGGCAGAAACCGGGGCGGCCTCGTTCTGCAGGCCATCGCGCGGGCCGACATCGACGAGGGCGACGTGGGTGGGCAGCATGTTCAATCCAGACGCAGGAGTTCATCGCCCTCTGCGACCGGGTCGCCCACGGCACAGCGCAGCTCGGCCACGGTGCCATCGCGCGGCGCGCAGAGGGTGTGCTCCATTTTCATCGCTTCCGTGACGGCCAGCGGCGTGCCGGCCTTCACGTGTTGCCCAGCTTCCACCAGCAGGGCCACCACGCGGCCCGGCATGGGGGCGGTGAGTCGCGCATGGCCGGCGTCCTGATTCCGGGATGCCTGAGGTGGGCGCTCGCGCACGGTCAGCGGGTGCGCTTGGGGCCATTCGGCGCAGAAGGCGTGCCAGGCGTCACCCCGCGCGTGCAGGTGCAGGCGATGCGTGCCGCCGGCGGCCTGGGGCGCGTCGCCCTCCACGGGCGTGAGGGTGACGCTGACCTGAGTGTTGCCGTGGCGGTGCAGGACGAGCTGCACCCGGGCGTCGCCGACCTGGAGCGCGTGTGTGCCACCGCGGCGCGTCCACGCCAGCTCGATCGACCGATCACCGCTTTGCAGGGTGTGGCGCGTGGTGCGGGCGCCAGTCAGTTGCCAGGCGTCGGTGGCCGACCATGGGTCGCGCCAACGCGTCTTGAGCGTGCCAGTGTCATCGGGCAGGATGCCGCCTGCAGCCCCCGCGGCCTGGGGCGAAGGCGCCTCCACCCCCGGGGCATGCGCGCCGAGCTCTTGCCCCGCCACCCAGGCCGCAGCCACCCACAGATCGCTGACGGGGTCCGGGTGCAGCAGCGCATCGGCTTCGGTGGCGATCAGCCCGGTGTCCAGCTTCGCCTGCAACCAACGCGGGTGTCGGGCCAGCCGCCGCAGAAAGGCCAGGTTGTGCGGCAGCCCGGCCACATGCAGGTGGTCCAGCGCCTGCTGCAGGCGCCGCAGCGCGGTGGCCCGGTCTTCGCCCCACACAATCAGCTTGGCCAGCATGGCGTCGTAATGCGGGCCGATCGCATCGCCTTCGCCGATGCCGCTGTCCAGCCGCACCGGCGCGATCTGGAAGGCCGCATGCGCCGGGGGGCGCCACACGGTGACCGGGCCGGTGGCCGGCAGAAAGCCCTGCTCGGGTTGCTCGGCGCACAACCGGGCCTCGATGGCATGGCCTCGCAGCGTGATCTGTTCCTGGCGCAAGGGCAGGGGCTCGCCCGCGGCGACGCGCAGCTGCCATTCGACCAGGTCGAGCCCGGTGATGGCTTCGGTGACCGGGTGCTCGACCTGCAGGCGCGTGTTCATCTCCATGAACCAGAAACGGCCCGTGTCGGCCACGTCGGCTTCGCAGATGAACTCGACCGTGCCCGCACCCACATAGTCGACGCTGCGCGCCGCGGCGATGGCCGCCTGACCCATGCGGGCTCGCACGGCGGCGGGCAGGCCGGGTGCGGGGGCTTCTTCCAGCACCTTCTGATGGCGGCGCTGGATGGAGCAGTCGCGCTCGAACAGGTGGACGTAGTGGCCTTGCGTGTCACCGAACACCTGCACCTCGATGTGGCGGGGGCGTTCCACCAGGCGCTCGATCAGCACGCGCGCATCGCCGAAGCTGGCCTGCGATTCGCGCTGGCACGCGCCCAGGGCCGTGGCGAAGTCGGCGGCCTGGTGCACGGCCCGCATGCCGCGCCCGCCGCCCCCCGCCGTGGCCTTGATGAGCACTGGGTAGCCGATGCGCTCGGCTTCGGCGGCCAGCGTGGCCGGGTCCTGGTCCTCGCCGTGGTAGCCGGGAACCAGGGGCACGCCGGCTTCGGCCATCAGGGCCTTGGCGGCGGCCTTGCTGCCCATGGCGGCGATGGCCTCGGCGGGCGGGCCGATGAACACGATGCCGGCCTCTGCGCACGCACGCGCAAAGTCGGCGTTCTCGCTCAGAAAGCCGTAGCCCGGGTGGATGGCCTCGGCGCCGCTGCGGCGGGCCACGTCGATGAGCGCCGCACCATCCAGCCACGCCGAGCGAGGCTGGTGGGGGTCGGCGCAGGGCAGGGGCCAGGCCTCGTCGGCTGCCTGCACATGGCGCGCGCGGGCCTCGTCGGGCGTGTAGACGGCCACGGTGCGCACGCCCAGGCGTCGGGCCGTGGCGGCGATGCGGCAGGCAATCTCCCCTCGGTTGGCGATCAGGATGGTGCGGAACATGGCGCGTCCTTCCTGGCTCAATCGTTGAGCTCGTCGGTGCCGTCGTCGCGCAGCGCGCTGCGGTGCAAACGGTCGGCTTCCAGCCAGTTGGGCGGGCGTCTTTGCAGGAAGGCCTGCAGCCCTTCACGGCCCTCGGTGCTGGCGCGGGCGTCGGCAATGCGGCGGGCCGTCAGTTCGCGCAGCGGGGCGTCGATGGGCTTGCCGGCCACCTCGTCGATCAGGCGCTTGCACGCCCGGATGGCTTGCGGGCTGTTGCGCGCAATCGCTTCGGCCAGCTGCCGCACGGTGGCGTCCAGGGCGGCTTCGTCGGCCGCCACCTCGTGGACCAGACCGTGCGCATGGGCCTGTCGGGCATCGACCGTCTCGGCCGTGACGAACCAGCGCCGTGCCGTGCGTTCACCCACCGCCCGCAGCACATAGGGGCTGATGGTGGCCGGGATGAGGCCGAGGGCCACCTCCGACAAGCGGAAGGTGGCGGTGTCCAGCGCCACGACGATGTCGGCGCAGGCCACCAGCCCGACACCCCCGCCGTGGCATCCTCCCTGCACCCGGGCGAGCACGGGCACCGGGCAGCTGGCGATGGCGTGGAACAGGGCCGCTAGCGCCTGGGCATCGGCATGGTTGGCCGTCCAGTCCTGCTCGGCGGCCGCGCGCATGTGCCGCAGGTCGGCGCCGGCGCAGAAGCTGGTGCCTTCGGCGCGCAGGATGACGGCACGCACACCCGGTGCCCGGGCCATCGCCCGGAAGGCGTCGGTCAGCGCCGAAATCAGGGCCGGATGCAGGGCGTTGTGCTGCGCTGCGCGTTGCAGGGTCACGCGGGCGATGCCGGGCCATTCGGCGTCGGGCCAGTCCAGGCGGAGCGCGGTGGCATCGTGGCGGGTGTCCGGGTCGGGCTGAGCGTTCATGGTGCGCCTCACATGCGGAACACGCCGAAGCGCGTTTCCGGAATCGGGGCATTCAGGCTGGCACTGAGGCCCAGGGCCAGCATGCGGCGGGTGTCGGTGGGGCGGATGATGCCGTCGTCCCACAGCCGTGCCGTGGCGTGATAAGGGTGGCCCTGCGCCTCGTACTGCGCCCGGATCGGGGCCTTGAAGGCGGCTTCCTCCATGTCCGACCAGCTCACACCCTGAGCCTGGAGCGCATCCCGTCGGACCGTGGCCAGCACGCTGGCCGCCTGCTCGCCGCCCATGACACTGATGCGGGCGTTGGGCCACATCCAAAGGAAGCGCGGGTTGTAGGCGCGGCCGCACATGCCGTAGTTGCCCGCGCCGAACGAGCCGCCGATCACCACCGTGAACTTGGGCACCTCGGCGCAGGCCACCGCGGTGACCAGCTTGGCCCCGGCCCGCGCAATGCCCTGGTGCTCGTACTGACGCCCGACCATGAAGCCGGTGATGTTCTGCAGAAAGACCAGCGGAATGCGGCGCTGGCAACACAGCTCGATGAAGTGCGCCCCCTTCTGGGCGCTTTCGGCGAACAGGATGCCCTGGTTGGCCAGGATGCCGACCGGCATGCCTTCGATGTGCGCAAAGCCCGTGACCAGTGTGCTGCCATAGCGGGCCTTGAACTCGTCGAACACCGAGCCGTCCACCAGCCGCGCGATCAGTTCGCGCACCTCGAAGGTCTGGCGCCCGGTCTGGCCCTGTTCGTCCAGCGGGATCAGGCCCATCAACTCGGCCGGATCGTGCCGGGGCGGCTGCGGTGCCTGCAGGGCCAGGCCGCACGCCTTGCGTCGGTTCAGGCGGCTCACGCACTGGCGTGCCAGCGCGAGGGCATGGGCGTCGTCGTCGGCCAGGTGGTCGGCCACGCCGGACAGGCGCGTGTGCACGTCGCCGCCGCCCAGCTCTTCGGCGCTGACGACTTCCCCCGTGGCGGCCCGCACCAGGGGCGGGCCACCCAGGAAGATCGTGCCTTGCTCGCGCACGATGATGGTTTCGTCGCACATGGCGGGCACATAGGCGCCGCCGGCCGTGCACGACCCCATCACCACGGCAATCTGCGGGATGCCGGCCGCACTCATGCGCGCCTGGTTGTAGAAGATGCGGCCGAAGTGGTCGCGATCGGGAAAGACCTCGTCCTGATGGGGCAGATGGGCGCCGCCCGAGTCCACCAGGTAGACGCAGGCCAGGTGGTTGGCTTCTGCGATCTCCTGAGCGCGCAGGTGCTTCTTCACCGTCAGCGGGAAGTAGGTGCCGCCCTTCACGGTGGCATCGTTGGCCACGACCATGCACTCCACCCCGTGGATGCGGCCGATGCCGGCCACCACGCCGGCGCCGGGTGCGGCGTGGTCGTACAGGCCGAGTGCGGCCAGCGGCGCCACTTCAAGAAACGGCGAGCCGGCATCCAGCAACTGCGCGATGCGATCCCGTGGCAGCAGCTTGCCTCTGGCCAGGTGCCGTGCGCGTGCCTCGGCCCCGCCGCCTTCGGCCACACGCGCAAGGTGCGCGTCCAGGTCGGCCACGAGGGCGGCCATGGCCCGGGCGTTGGCCTTGAAGCGGTCCGATCGCGGGTTGAGTTGGGTGTCGAGCACGGGCATGGCGCGGTCCCTTTGCAACCCATCATGCCGGGGCGCGGTGGCGGCGGGCTCCTGTCTTTCCCTGATGTGCGCCGCCGGCCACGCGGTGCAGGCCGCCCGGCGCGTGAGCGATCCCCCGTCCTGCCTGTCAGTCGAGGCGCTCCACCGCGATGGCCGTGGCCTCGCCACCCCCGATGCACAGCGAGGCCACGCCGCGCCGCTCGTCACGCTGGCGCAGGGCGTGCAGCAGCGTCACCAGAATGCGGGCGCCCGTGGCGCCGATGGGGTGGCCCAGTGCGCAGGCGCTCCCGCGCGGATTGAGGTGGTCGGCCGGGATGCCGAGCGCGCGCTGCACCAGCAGCGGCACGACGGCAAAGGCTTCATTGACCTCGAACAGGTCGACATCGCTCACGGCCCACCCCGCACGTTGCAGCACGGCGCGCACGGCATGCACCGGGGCCTCGGCAAAGCGGCCCGGCTCGCCGGCCACGGTGGCGTGGGCCACGATGCGGGCCAGCATGGGCCAGCCCCGGGCTGCCGCCTCGCTGGCGGTGGACAGCACCAGGGCCGCCGCCCCATCCGAGATGGACGCCGAGCTGGCCGCGGTGATGACGCCATCGGGCGCGAACACGGGGCGCAGGCGGGGCACCTTCTCGGGCTGGCAGGTGGCCGGCGTTTCGTCATCCTGCATGGCCAGGTCGGTGGTGGAGCTGCCCGGCAGCAGCACGGGGACGATCTCGTCCTTGAAAAGGCCACGCTGCACGGCGTCCCGCGCCAGCCGCACCGAACGCAGTGCCACGGCGTCCAGATCGTCGCGGGTCAGGCCGGCCTCGCGCGCCATGCGTTCGGCGTGCACGCCCATCAACTGGCCGTCATAGGCGTCTTCCAGGCCGTCGCGCAGCATGTGGTCGAGCGTGCGACCATGGCCCAGCCGGTGTCCGGTGCGGGCGGCCGGCAGGAGGTGAGGCGCCCGGCTCATCGATTCCATGCCCCCTGCGACATACAGAACCCCGTTGCCGGCCCGCAGGGCATCGTGCGCCAGCATCACGGCCTTCATGCCCGAGCCACACATCTTGGTCAGCGTCGTGGCGGGCACGGTGGGCGGCAGGCCCGCAGCCAGCAAGGCCTGCCGCGCGGGCGCCTGACCCAGCCCTGCCATCAGGCAGCATCCCATCAGCACCTCGCTCACCGCGTCGGCGGGGGCCTGGCTGTCATCGAGCGCGGCCCGGATCGCCGCCGCACCCAGTTGCGGTGCCGGCACCTCGGCCAGCCGTCCCATCAGCGCGCCGATGGGGGTGCGCCGTGCGGCCAGGATCACGATGTCGTCGTTCATGGGGATCGGCCTTCAACGAGGGCCCATGCGCAGCGCGCCATCCAGCCGGATGACTTCGCCATTGAGGTAGTCGTTCTCGATCACATGGCCCACGAGGGCAGCAAACTCCTCCGGGCAGCCCAGGCGCGCCGGGTGAGGCACCGTGGCTTCCAGGCTGGTGCGCGCGGCATCGGGCAGGCCCTGCATCATCGGGGTGTCGAACACCCCCGGGGCAATGGTCATGACGCGGATGCGGTCTCTCGCCAGTTCCCGCGCCGCCGGGAGGGTCATGGCGGCCACACCGCCCTTGGAGGCAGCGTAGGCCACCTGGCCGATCTGGCCGTCGAAGGCGGCGATCGAGGCGGTGAACAGGATCACGCCGCGGCAGGCGTCTTCAGCCTGACCGGGCAGCGGCGGGGAGGCGAGCATGGCAGGCACCGCCAGCCGCATCATGTTGAAGCTGCCCAGCAGGTTGACCTGCAGCACGCGCTGGAAGGTGCCCAGCTGGTGAGGCCCTTCGCGGCCATGCACCTTTTCGGCAAAGGCGAGGCCGGCCGCGTTCACCAGCACGTCGAGCCGGCCGAAGCGGTCCTGCGCGGCGTGCACCGCTGCGGTGGCGGCCGTGTCGTCGGCCACGTCGGTGGGCTGCCACAGCCAGCGTTCGCCAGCGGGGTCGAGTGCGCGCAGCGGGTGGCCTGCAGGGGGCTCGGCGCGATCGGCCAGCAGCACGCGCGCACCGGCCTGCCAGGCCATGCGGGCCGTGGCGGCACCCAGGCCCGAGCTGCCGCCCGTGACGAGCGCGACCCTGTCTTGCAGTTGCATGACGACCCCCGCGTGTGCGTTGCCGATGCGTCGGTTGTAGCACCGGGGTCGGGCGTGCGCCAGCGGGGAGGCCCTGCCCCTGTTGCCGACGCACGTAAAAAAAACGCCGTGCGCCCCATCGACGCACGGCGTTGAAAAAGGCGAGCAGAGTGCCCTGACAGGCCCGCCTTGGTTGACACCGTTACTTGGCCGTGGGCATGACGAACTCGTTGCCCTTGCTGATGCTTTCCGGCCAGCGCTGCATGATCGACTTCTGCTTGGTGTAGAAGCGAACACCTTCCTCGCCATAGGCGTGCATGTCGCCGAACAGGCTCTTCTTCCAGCCACCGAAGCCATGCCAGGCCATGGGCACGGGGATGGGCACGTTGATGCCCACCATGCCGACCTGCACGCGCTTGCCGAACTCGCGCGCGATGTTGCCGTCGCGGGTGAACAGCGACACCCCGTTGCCGAACTCGTGGTCGTTGATGATCCGGAGCGCCTGGGCGAAGTCCGGCACGCGCACGCAGCTCAGCACCGGACCGAAGATTTCTTCCTTGTAGATCTTCATGTCGGTGGTCACGTGGTCGAACAGCGTGCCGCCCATCCAGAAGCCTTCGGGGTGCTCGGTGCTCTTGAACGTGCGGCCATCGTGCAGCAGCGTGGCGCCTTCTTCGACGCCAGCGGCGATGTAGCCGCTGATGCGCTCGAGCGCCGCGCGGGTCACGATCGGGCCCATCTCGGCGTCGAGGTGCAGGCCGCTCTTGACCTTCAGCTCGCGGGTGCGCTCGACGAGCAGCGGCATGATGCGGTCGGCCACGTCGCCCACCAGCACCGCCACCGAGATCGCCATGCAGCGCTCGCCGGCCGAGCCGTAGGCGGCGCCCACGAGCGCGTCCACGGTCTTTTCCAGGTCGGCGTCCGGCATCACCACCATGTGGTTCTTGGCGCCGCCCAGGGCCTGCACGCGCTTGCCGAAGTGCGCGCCGCGCTCGTAGATGTAGTTGGCGATCGGGGTCGAGCCCACGAAGCTGATGGCCTTCACATCGGGGTGCTCGATCAGGGCGTCGACGGCGACCTTGTCGCCCTGCACCACGTTGAACACACCCTTGGGCAGGCCCGCCTGCTCCAGCAGCCTGGCCATGAACAGGGCCGGAGACGGGTCAGTGGGGCTGGGTTTGAGCACGAAGGTGTTGCCCGCTGCGATGGCCACCGGGAACATCCAGCACGGCACCATGACGGGGAAGTTGAACGGCGTGATGCCGGCCACCACGCCCAGGGCCTGGCGGGTCGTCCAGTTGTCGATGCCGGTGGAAACCTGTTCGGTGTAGTCGCCCTTGAGCAGCTGCGGGATGCCGCAGGCAAATTCGACGATTTCGATGCCGCGCGTGACCTCACCCTGCGCATCGGTGAACACCTTGCCGTGCTCGCTGGTGATCATGGCGGCCAGCTCGTCGCGGTGCGCGTTGAGCAGGGCAAGAAAGTTGTTCATGATGCGCGCACGGCGCAGCGGGGGGACTTCCGACCACGCCGGGAAGGCCGCCTGGGCAGCGGTCACGGCGGCCTGCACATCGGCGGGTTCGGCCAGGGCCACGCGGCGCAGGGTCTCGCCGGTGGTCGGGTTGCTGATCGGGCTGAAGCGGCCGCCGCTGGGGCGGATCACGTCACCGGCGATGTGGTGACCGACGTCCTGGCGGTCCGTGTAGAAGGTGGGTGTGCTCATGGCAAGGGTGTCAAGGGTTGGGGTCAGACGGGTTCGACCTGACCGCTGCGCAGCGAGCGCGTGATGGCCAGCCCGATGCGGGTGGCCTCGGTGGCGTCCGACAGCGACAGCGGCACCGGGCGGGTGCCCCAGCAGCTGTCGACAAAGGCCTGCATCTCCAGCTGGAAGGCCTGCTCGAATCGCTCGAAGAAATCCTGAACGGCCAGGTGGCGCACGCCATGCTGGTCCGAGTAGACGACGCGGTCGCGGGCGGCGCCTGCGCCGACCTGAAGTTGGCCGCGGGTGCCGATCACCTCGGTCTGGGTCTCATGGCCGTGTGCAAAGGTGCGCGAGGCATACAGCACGGCCCGCGCGCCGCCTTCGAACTCGACGATGGCCAGGCCGTTGTCGACATCCTGGTGCTGCGCCAGATCGGGGTGGCAGGCGATGGTGCCGCTGGCGTAGGCGCGCAGCGCCCTGGGCGAACCGAGCATCCAGCGGGCCAGGTCGATGTCGTGCACGCTGCAGTCCATGAAGATGCCGCCCGAGGTGCCGGCGAAGCGCACGAAGAAGCCGTCGGGGCTGTACTGATCGGCCGTCTGCGAGCGCACCAGAAAGGGCTTGCCCACGGCATCGGCCTGGATGCTCGCGTAGGCGTTCGCGTAGCTGGGGTCGAAGCGCCGCACGAAGCCGACCATGGCCACCTGGTCCGGGTGGCGTGCCTTGACGGCCTCGACCCGTTCGCAGTCGGCGACGTTGAGCGCAAGCGGCTTCTCGATGAAGACGTGCTTGCCCGCTTCGAGCACGGCGATGGTCTGCTCGGCGTGCAGTGACGTCGGTGTCACCAGCACGACGGCGTCGAGATCGGCGCCCTGCAGCATGGCCTCCAGGCTGTCGAACACCTGGGGGATGCCGAGCTGCTGTCGGGCGGCGTCGCGCTCGGAATCGACCGGGCTGCACGCGGCCACCAGATCACAGTGACGCACGCGAAACGTGAGGTTCTCGGCATGGCGCATGCCCAGGCGGCCCAGGCCGGCGATGCCGATGCGCAAGGGGCGATTCGAGGCGGACAGGCTCACGGTGTGATCCTCAGAAGGTGACGATCGCGCCGGTTTCGGCCGAGCGGGCTGCGGCGTCGGACAGCTTCTGGGCGGCCACGCCGTCGGCGATGGTGGTGCGGAACGGGCCGCCGTCCTGCAGGCGGGCGAAGAAGTGCTCCAGCTCCAGCCGGTAGGCATCGCGGTAGCGCTGCAGGAAGAAGGCTTCCGGCTTGTCCTGGCTGATGCCGTTCGGCCCCCAGGCCACCACCTCGGTCGGCTTGTGGTTGCCGCAGGCCAGCAGCCCTTGCGAGCCCAGCACCTCGAAGCGCTGGTCATAGCCATAGGCGGCCCGACGGCTGGTGTTGATCTGGCAGAGCTTGCCGCTGCGTGTGCGGATGTTGACGATGGTGCTGTCCAGGTCACCGGCCTGACCCACGGCGGGATCGGTCAGCACCGAGCCCGTGGCGTGCAGTGAGGCGGCCTCGTCGCCCATGATCCAGCGGAAGACATCGAAGTCGTGGATCAGCATGTCACGGAAGATGCCGCCAGACGACTTGATGTAATCGACCGGGGGCGCGCCCGGGTCGCGGCTGGTGATCACCAGCATCTCGGCCACGCCGATCTCGCCACGGTCCAGGCGCTCCTTGGCTGCATTGAAGGTCGGGTCGAAGCGGCGCTGGAAGCCGATCATGCAGGCCACACCGGCGGCCTCGACGGCGCGCTGGCATTCCTCCGCACGCGGCACCGACAGGTCGACCGGCTTTTCGCAGAAGATCTGCTTGCCGGCGGCCGCAGCGCGCAGGATCAGATCGGAGTGGGTGCTGGTGGGCGAGCCGATCAGCACCACGTCGATGCTGCTGTCGCTCAGGATGGCTTCGACGGTGCGCACCTGCGCGCCGAGTTTGCTGGCCAGCGCGTCGGCGGCGGCGGGCATCGGGTCGCTCACGGCCACCAGCTTGACGCCGGGCAGCGCGGCCACGTTGGTGGCATGGATGGAGCCGATGCGGCCGGCCCCGAAAATGGCAACGTTCTTCATGCAGAGGTCCTTGTGCGTTGGGTGGTGGGCTGGTAGGCCAGCTCCAGTCGGTAGGCCAGGGCGATGAACAGGCTCTGTGCCAGGCTCATCGTCGAGGTGAGAGAACGGAAACCCAGAACGGCGCTTTCCTGCACCAGCAGCAGGGCCTTGGCGTCCTTGGCCAGCGGGCTCATGCGGCTGTCGGTGATGGAGATCAGGCTGGCGCCCTTCTCGGCAGCGGCGGCTGCAACGACCTGGGTTTCCTCGGCATACGGGGCGTAGGAGATAGCGATGACGACGTCGCCCTTGCGGATGCCGCGGGCCTGCCCCTCGTGCGTCGAGCCCAGGGCCGAGACCAGGTGGATGCGCTTGTCGGTGTGCTGCAGCGCGTAGTTCAGGTACACGCAGGCGGCAAACGAGCGCCGTGAGCCGACCAGCCAGATGTTGTCGGCGGCGGTCAGCAGGTCCACGGCCTTCTTGAACGCCGTGGCATCGAGCCCGTCCTGCAGCTCCTGCAGGCCGGCCATGCTGCCCGAGAGGAACTCGTGCGCGATGGCCGCGCTGGTGAGCTGGCCGGCCCCGGCTTCGATCACCTCCCGGATGCGGGCCTTGTAGCTGCGGCCCGGTGCGATCTGCCGCGAGATGACGTCCCTGAACAGCTTCTGCATTTCAGAGAAGCCCGAGAAACCGAAGTGCTTGGCAAAGCGGACGATGGCCGATGGCTGCACGCCACAGGCCGCGGCCACATCCTGGATGCCTTCGAGGCCCAGGTGGTCACGGTGTTCTTCCACGTAGCGGGCGATGACCTTGAGCTGCTTGCTCAGGTCGTCGAACTCGGCCGAGATGGCCTTGAGCAACTGCTCGACGTTGGCGGGTGGATGGGACATGTTCTTGCGATCGCGATGGGTGTCAGACGGGTTCATTGTAGAAATGGATTTCCAAAAAAGAAAACGGGTTTCCCCTAATCCAATAAAACAGAAAAAAATTTGCGTATCGGGGGGTGCGTTCCTAGAATGAAGACAGGGCCGGCGCAACAGACCGCCCCACATTCACAACGGAGACAGACATGGCATCACAACGGGCGATGGCCGTGGTGGGCGCGGGCCACGCGGGTGGCCGAGCGGCCCTGCAATTGCGTGCACAGGGTTGGACGGGGCCCATCGTCGTGTTCGGCGAGGAGCCTGATCTGCCCTACGAGCGGCCGGCCCTTTCGAAGGGACTGCTCACCGGTGAGCAGTCAGCCGATCAACTCATGCTGGCCCAGGCCGAGGGCTACGCCGGCCAGGGCATCACCGTGCGGCTCGGCACGGCCGTGACCCGCATCGACACCGCCGCCCGGCAGGTCCATACCGCGGCCGGCGAGGCCCTGGATTACGAGGCGTTGCTGCTGGCCACGGGCGGCCGGGCGCGCCGGCTCGCCATCCCCGGGGCCGACCAGGCGGGTGTGCAGGCCTTGCGCACGCTGGCCGATGCCCGGGCCTTGCAGGCCCGGCTGCAACCGGGGCAGCGGCTGCTGATCGTCGGGGGCGGCTTCATCGGCCTGGAAGTGGCCGCGTCCGCACGGGCGCGGGGGTGTGAGGTCACGCTGCTCGAAGGGGGCGTGCGGCT
This sequence comes from uncultured Aquabacterium sp., assembly GCF_913773725.1. Classification (GTDB taxonomy): domain Bacteria; phylum Pseudomonadota; class Gammaproteobacteria; order Burkholderiales; family Burkholderiaceae_C; genus Aquabacterium. The sequence continues at coordinate 32,289 of NZ_CAJYGK010000115.1, forward strand.
GATGGGCCGGGCAGTGCCGGCACCGATTGCGGAGCGTGTGGCCGCCTTGCATCGGGCGCACGGTGTGGACCTGCGCCTGCGCGCCGCGCCGGAGTCCATCGCGGCGCTCAACGGCCGGCTCCACGTGCGCCTGCTCGACGGGGATCTGATCGTGGTGGACACGGTGGTGGCCGGCATCGGCATCGAGCCCGGCGTGCAGCTGGCCCGGGAAGCGGGTCTGCGGGTCGGCCATGGCGTGTGCGTGGACCGCCACCTGCGTACCAGCGACCCGCACGTCTTCGCCGCGGGCGATGTGGCCGAGTGCCCCAGCGTGCTGTCCGGCCTGCCCCTGCGTCAGGAAACGTGGCAGAACGCCGAGCGCCAGGCCGCCGTGGCGGCGGCCAACATGCTGGGTGGCCAGACGGTGTACGACACGCTGCCCTGGTTCTGGTCCGATCAGTATGACCACACCCTGCAGGTGGCCGGTGAGCCCGCCCTGGCGGCCACCGAGGTTCAGCGCACGCTGGGCGAAGGGGCCGTGCTGCACTTCTATCTGGACAGCGACGGACGTGTGGTGGGGGCCAGTGGCTACGGCCCGGCCCGGGATGTCACCAAGGAGCTGAAGCTGGCGCGCGCCCTGGTCGAGCGCCTGGCGCGTCCGCAGGCCGCGGCCTTGCAGGACCCGAACGTCAAGCTCAAATCGCTGCTCACGGCCTGATTCCATGAAAGACCTTCACATGCTGCCCATCGGCATCAACATCGACGGTGTTCTCGACCACGATGGCCTGCCCTGGCCCACGCCCGCCGAGCGCTTCGAGCGCGTGGCCCGGTCGGGCGTGTACGACTACATCGAAAAGAATTTCGATCCGACCGAAGACATCGCGCCCTACCTGCGGCTGTCCGAGCAGGTGGGTGTGCAGTTGCGTGTCATGGGCGGCATCCACCTGGCGGGGCGCGATGAAGCCCGCATCGCACGGGAGATCGCGGTGGCCGGCGAGCAGGGCGCGCGGGTGTTCAACTGCCAGCTGTTCGCACGGCACGCCGACGGGCACGCGCTCACCGACGACGAGGTGGCGCACTTCTTCTTGCTGGCCATGGAACATGGCACGCGCTCGGGCGCCTTGCCGAGCTTCGAGGTCCACGTCGACATGTGGAGCGAAGACCCGCGTCGCGTCGAGCGTGTGGCCGAGCGGCTGGCGCGCCACAACGTGCGGCTGCGCGTGACGCTCGATCACTCGCACCTGATCTTCAAGATCGACAACCCGCCTGAACTGGACCTCAGTGGCATTGCCGAGGATGTGCAGACCGGGCGCGTGGTGCTGCAGCCCGGGCAACCGGACACGGTCTATGCGCTGTGGCTGCGTGAAGGCTGGGTGGCCCATGCCCACACGCGCAGTGTGCAGACGGCAGGCCGGCCCAACCCCTGGATGGCGCGGGGTGACGGGCGTGCCGGTCGCGGCATCCAGTACCCCTTCGTGGCACCGCCCGAGGGCAGCTACCACCAGCCCTGGCAGGCGGGCGAGCTGCTCACCTGGAAGGCTGCGGTCACGGACCTGCTGGCGTGGTGCGCGGCGCATCCTGAGCGCGCCCCGGCCCAGGTCTCGTGCGAGTTCATCCCCTTTGCGGACTATGGGGGCGGAGCGCGCTACAGCATCTTCGAGCAGAACGTCGCGTGTGCCCGCTGGTTGCGTGAGACCTGGGCGTCGCTGGCTGCCACGCCGTCCTGACCGGGCGGCCAGCGACGCCCCCTGCTCGCATCAGAGCCCGAACCAGGCCAGCCACCCGGCTGGCCTTTTGCTGAGCGCCACCGAGGCCATCCAGCCCAATACCATCAGGGCGCTCACCCACGCGGCCGCGCGCACGGCCATCGGCCTTCCGGGGCGGATGGCGACCGTGCCCAGGCCGATGTAGACCACCAACCCGATCAGCTTGGCCATGAGCCAGGGAGCCTGGCCAGGCTGCAGCTTCAGCAGGATGGCCAGCGCCACACCGGAGGCCAGCAACACCGTGTCGACCACGAGGGGCAGCACGCGGGCGGGTTTGGACCGCACCCAGCCTGCGCCCGTGAAAATGCCAAGGCCCCGGGCGGCAAAGCCCAGGGCCGAGAGGGTGATGGCTGCCAGGTGCAGCGTCTTCAGCGTGGTGTAGTCCATGGCGCCGGATTGTGACCCGGACGGGCGCCGATCGTGCTCCGGGTCACACCACCGGGCCGGTTCAGGCCACGGGCTGGATGTAGATCACGCCGTTGTCGATGCGCGCAGGATGCGTCTTCAGGTTCACACACACCGGCGCGCCCATGGCGCGGCCATCCCGCACGTCGAAACGGCCGTTGTGCTTGGGGCACTCGATCACGTGGTCCATCACCAGGCCGTCGCACAGGTGCACCTGCTCGTGGGTGCAGTGGCCGTCCAGGGCATAGACCTGGTCGTTCACGCGGCAGATGGCGTAGCTGTGGCCGTTGTGGTCGAAGCGTGCCACGTCTTCGTCGTCGATGTCGTCGAGCGGGCCGACTTCAATCCAGTTGCTCATGGGGGGTCTCCTGAGGGTGAGGGGTGGGTCAGGCGGTGCGGGGCGACAGCGGCGCGCGTTCCGGCGAGGATGCCGGGGTGGCACCCGGAATCGGGCGCCGCACGTAGTGGCCTGGATCGCGGGCCTGCTTGAGCAGGTTGGGCAGGATCTCGGCATAGGCCGCGGCCGTGCTGGGATAGGCCGGCGGGCAGTCGGCGGCGATCACCTCGTGCAGGCGGGGCAGGGCATGGAAGGGCACCATCGGGAACATGTGGTGTTCGACGTGGTAGTTCATGTTCCAGTACAGGAAGCGGAACACCGGGTTCATGTAGACGGTGCGGCAGTTGGCTCGGTGATCCAGCACGTTCTCGGGCAGCGCCGCATGCTGCGTCAGACCGAAGAAGCTGTAGAGCCAGGCGCCATAGATGCTGGGCAGGCCGATGAACAGCAGCGGCACCCAGGTGCCTGCGGCCACACAGCCCGCCACCAGCGCGGTGTAGATCAGCACCCACACGCGGGCCTCGCGCACGACCTTGGGCCACTCCATCTCCGGGATGTAGCTCTTGTCGTGGGCGCTGATGTGGCCGGTGGCGTTCACCAGCACACGCCAGATCTCGCGCGGGGCGTGGATCAGGCCGAAGAAGCCGATCAGCTGCATGAACACGTTGACGGGCACGGGCACGGCGATCTCCGGGTCGCGGCCCGTCACCAGCGTGTCGGTGTGATGTCGCGCATGCGTCCAGCGCCACACCGTGGGCCGGCGCATCACTTGAAAGCAGGCCAGCTGGTACAGCACCTCGTTCATCCAGCGCGTCTTGAAGGCCGTGCCGTGGCTGGCTTCATGCCAGCGCGAGTCGGCCGGGCCGCAGTACAGGGTGCCGTACAGCAGGAAGGCGGGCACGGCCCACGCGGTGTCCAGGGCCGACCACGCCAGCAGCCCGCTGGCGATGATGAGCGCGTACCACAGGGCGGTGTCACGCAGGGCGCGCGCGTCGTTGCGCTGCATGAGCTCCTTCATCACTGGGCGGGGCACCGCGCAGCGATACCAGTTGGCGTTGACCAGCCCGGCCGAGGCGGCGTGGTTGCCGGCCCCGTGCAGCAGGTCGTAGTCCGACGAGCCGGTGCGGACCGGAGGGCGGGGAAGGTGCAGAGGGGTCTCCATGGGGTGTGTCTCCAATGTCAGAACGAGGCAGGCAGTCCGCAGCGGGTGTCTGCGTTCGAGCCTGATCCATGGAGGGCGATGCTAGGCAGCATGCGGGTTTGGCTCAATGGTCGAGCCTGTCACTCCTATCAGAAACTATCAGGATGACCTGCCAGAACCCATCAAAACCAGCAGCCTGTAGGGGCTGCCCCCAATGGCCATGAGCCCCACCCGACGTCCCACCATGGTGGCGGTGGCCGAAGCGGCCGGGGTGAGTGTGGCCACGGTCGACCGCGTGCTCAACAGCCGCCTTCCTGTCAAGGAGCGCACCGCGGTGCGCGTCATCGAGGCGGCCCAGCGTCTGGGCTATCACGGTGCCGACCTGATGCGCCAGCGTGTGCTGGGCGGGGCAAAGGGGCCGGCGCGCACGTTGGGCTTCATCCTGCAGATGCACCACGACGCCTTCTACCAGCCCTTGGGCGAGGCGCTCTGCCAGGCCGCCGCGGCCGAGACCCGCTGGCGTTGCCAGGCCGTGGTGCGCATGGTCGATGCCCTGCAACCCGAGGCCATGGCCGACGCCATGCGCGATCTGGCCCGCCAGGCCGATGGCATCGGGGTGGTCGCGGGGGACCATCCACACGTCAACCAGGCCGTGGCCGATCTCAAGGCCGCAGGGTGCCCGACGGTGGCCTTGCTGTCCGACATCGGCTCACCCTTGCGGGCGGGGTACGTCGGGCTGGATCACCGCAAGACGGGACGCACGGCGGGATGGGCCATCAGCCGCCTGTCCCGCCAGCCGGGGGAGGTGGCGGTGCTGGTGGGCAGCCACCGCTTCATCGGGCAGGAACTGGCCGAGATGAGCCTGCGCTCCTACCTGCGCGAGCGGGCGCCCGACTTCCGCGTGCTCGATGCCGTCGTCAGCCGCGAGGAAGAGGCCATGGCCTATGAGGCCACCCTGGCCCTGATCGACCGGCATCCCGACCTGGTGGGGCTGCACCTGCCCAGCGGCGGGGTGGCCGGGGTGGTGAGGGCCCTGCGCGAAACGCGCTCGCATGACCACCACATCGTGTCCGTGGCGGCCGAGCTGTCGCCCGTTCACCGTGCCGCCCTGCTCGACGGGGTGCTCGACCTCGTGATCGCCACGCCGCGGCAGGCCGTGGCCCAGGCGGCCGTGCAGCTGCTGTGTGAAGCGCTGGATGCCCACGGGCAATCCTGGACGCCCCGAGCCATGGACCTGCCGTTCGATCTGTTCTCGCCCGAGAACGTGTGAACCATCCGGTACCACCCAACGGTGGCGGAAGATGGAAGGGCGGTTCCAAGAAAACAAAAATTAGAAACGGGTTTCCCCTAGGTCCGAAATGAGAAAATAATTTCTACACTGGCTCCACATTGGAAATCACGACGGAGCCTTCATGCGCTTTTCCCTCAACCGTATCGTAGCCCCTCGCCACAGCCTGCGCGACTTCGTGGCGCTCTGCCAGCGCCTGGACATCACCGACATCGAACTTCGCAACGACCTGCCCGGCATCGAATTCGTCGATGGCAGCTCGCCCGCCGAAGTGGGGCAGGTGGTGCGCGACGCGGGCCTGACGGTGCGCACCATCAACGCGCTGCAGCGTTTCGAGCAGTTCGACGCCCGGCGTGAGGCCGAGGCCCATGCGCTGGCCGATACGGCCGTGGCCTGCGGCGCCCAGGCCCTGGTGCTGTGCCCGACAAACAGCGCGCAGGATGTACGCAGCGCCAGTCAGCGTCATGACGACCTGGTTCATGCCCTGAGCAAGCTGACCCCGATCCTGCAGTCGCGCGGCCTCAAGGGCCTGGTCGAGCCGCTGGGCTTCGGCATCTGCGCCACCCGCACCAAGGCCCAGGCCGTGCGCGCCATCGATGCCGTGGACGGCCGCAACCTGTACAGCCTGGTTCATGACACGTTCCACCATCATCTGGCGGGCGATCCGGCCCTGTTCCCGGAACTGACCGGCCTCGTGCACATCTCGGGCGTCGAGGCCCCCGAGCTCCATGTGGACGAGATGGGCGACCAGCACCGCCTGCTGGTGGGCCAGCTGGACCGCCTGGGCACCGTGTCCCAGCTGAAGGCGCTCCGGGAGCGTGGCTGGGACGGCCTGGTGTCGTTCGAGCCCTTTGCCGTCGAGGTAGCCGAGTCCCCCAACATCGAAGCCGAGCTGCGCGACAGCATCGCCTTCATCCGAGCAGGCCTGGCTGCCTGAAGCGCAGCCGCCGCACACGCAGGCCGGCGCCGCCGGCCCTTTCCCGCCGTTGAGCACAAGAGGAGACAGCAATGAAAAAATGGATCTCGGCCGCCCTGGTGACCATGATGATGCCGGTTGCGGCCATGGCCCAGACCAAAGTGGGCGTCGCGATGGCCCACTTCGATGACAACTTCCTGACCATTCTGCGCGGGGGCATGCAGAAGCACGTGCAGGGTCTGAAGGGGGTGTCCCTGCAGTTCGAAGACGCGCGCGGCGATGTGGGCCGCCAGGTCAGCCAGGTCGAGAACTTCATCGCCCAGAAGGTCAGCGCCATCATCGTCAACCCGGCCGACACGGCGGCGACCAAGCGCATCAGCGAGGCGGCCCGCAAGGCCGGCATCCCGTTGGTGTACGTGAACCGCAAGCCCGACGAAAAGATGGGCAACGGCGTGGCCTTCGTGGGGTCCGATTCGCTGGTGGCGGGGCGCCTGCAGGGTGAAGCCCTGGCCCAGCGCCTGGGCGGCAAGGGCAACGTGGTGATCATGGTGGGTGAACTGTCCACCGACGCAGCACAGGACCGCACCCGTGGCGTGAAGGAAGTCTTCAAGAAGTACCCGGGCATCAAGGTCGTCGAAGAGCAGACCGGCAACTGGCAGCGCAGCCAGGGCATCGACCTGATGAACAAGTGGATGGCAGCCGGCGTGAAGATCGATGCCGTGGCCGCCAACAACGACGAAATGGCCATCGGTGCGCTGATTGCCATGCGCCAGGCCAAGGTGAGCCCGAAGAAGGTGCTGGTGGCGGGCGTGGACGCGACACCGGATGCGCTGGCCGAACTGGTCAAGGGCGACCTGGCTTTGACTGTCTTCCAGAACGCAAAGGGACAGGGCGAAGGTGCCGTGGACCTGGCCTTGCGCATGGCCAAGGGCGACAAGGCCGCGCCGAGCACCGTGATGATCCCGTACGAGCTGGTCACGCTCGAGAACCACAAGAAGTACGCGACCAACTGATCGCGGCTGCCGCCGCTGATTCGCGTGGTGGGTCGGGCAACCGGCTCGCCTCACCACTCCGATCGGTGGGTCCGGGCGTCCTCTGCCCCGTCCCGCCGACGCCCTGGAGCGCACCCTCATGCAAGCAGATCTCGTAGAAATGCAGGCCGTGGCCACGACCGACCAACCCGTCATGCTGGCCGCGCGCCACATCCGCAAGGCCTTCCCGGGTGTGGTGGCCCTGGACAACGTCTCCCTCGACATCCGAGCCGGTGCCGTCCACGCCCTGATGGGCGAGAATGGCGCAGGCAAGTCCACGATGATGAAGATCCTCGCGGGCGCCTACATCGCCGACAGTGGCACGCTGACGCTGCACGGGCAGCCGTTGAACCTGCGCTCGCCCCGCGATGCGCTGGATGCCGGCATCGCCATGATCCACCAGGAGCTGAACCTGCTGGCGGACATGACGGTGGCCGAGAACATCTGGATCGGCCGCGAGCCGCGCAATCGCCTGGGCCTCATCGATCACGGCGAGTTGAACCAGCGTACCCGGGCACTGCTGAGCCGTCTGCACCTGGACATCGACCCCGAAGCCATGCTGGGCGATCTGTCGATCGCCAATCGCCAGATGGTGGAAATCGCAAAGGCCGTGGGCTTCGAGTCCGATGTGCTCATCATGGACGAGCCCACATCGGCCATCACGGAAAAGGAAGTCGCCCGCCTGTTCGCGATCATCGAGTCGCTGCGCGAGCAGGGCAAGGCCATCATCTACATCACGCACAAGATGGATGAGGTCTTCCAGATCGCCGACGACATCTCCATCTTCCGGGACGGCAAGCACATCGTGTCGGGCCCCGCCTCCAGCTTCACGCCGAACTCACTGATTGCCGCCATGGTCGGTCGCGAGCTCAGTCAGCTCTTTCCCAAGGAAGAGGTCGAGATCGGCGACGTGGCGGTGTCGGTTCGCAATCTGACCCGCAGGGGCAAGTTCCACGACGTCAGCTTCGATGTGCGCTACGGCGAGATCGTGGGCTTTGCCGGGCTGATGGGCTCGGGTCGGACCGAGGTGGTCGAGTCGCTGTTCGGCATCGATCCGGCCGACAGTGGCGAGATCACCCTCCATGGGCAGACCCTCCGCATTCGCCATCCCCAGCAGGCCATCGACCAGGGCATGGCGCTGCTGACGGAAGACCGCAAGAAGTCGGGTCTGTTCCTGATGCTGTCGGTGGGCGAAAACATGGAAATCACCGCGATGCGCCACCATGCCCGCGCCGACTTCGTGCGCCAGGGACAGGTCGATGCCTTGTGCGAGGACATGCGCCAGCGCCTGGCCGTCAAGACGCCCAGCCTGCACGAGACCATCGAGAACCTCTCTGGAGGCAACCAGCAGAAGGTGCTCATCGCGCGCTGGCTGCTCAACAAGCCCCGCATCCTCATTCTGGACGAGCCGACTCGAGGCATCGACGTGGGTGCCAAGTCCGAGATTCACCGCCTCATGTGTTCGCTGGCCCGGCAGGGCGTGGCCATCATCATGATCTCCTCCGAGCTGCCCGAAGTGATGGGCATGAGCGACCGCATGGTGGTGATGCACGAAGGCCGTGTCGCCGGCGTGCTGCCTCGCCCCGAATTCAGTCAGGAACGCATCATGGCGCTGGCCTCCGGTGTGCGTGCCGACTTCACGAACTGAACCCAACAGGATCACATCATGAGCCAACCAACCCTCAGTGCGATCAACCTGAACTCGCAGTCCTTCAAGGCCCCCGCACGCCGGTGGCCGCCCGAACTCAGCATCTTCCTCGTCCTGGTCGGCATCGCGCTGTGCTTCGAAGGCCTGGGCTGGATGGTGCGAGACCAGTCCTTCCTCGGCAACCCGGCCGGCCTGCTCATCATGGTGCTGCAGGTCTCTGAAATTGGCCTGATCGCCATCGGCGTCACCATGATCATCATTGCTGGCGGCATCGACCTGTCCTCCGGTTCGGTGGTGGCGCTCACCGCGATGGTGGCGGCCAGCTTTGCACAGAGCAGCGATTACGCCCGCGCCGTATACCCGGCCCTGACCGACATGCCGGCCATCGTGCCGATCTTCATGGGGCTGGCGGTGGGTGCGCTCGTGGGCTGGATCAACGGCACCTTGATCGTGAAGACCGCTGTGCCGGCCTTCATCGTCACGCTCGGCATGATGGTGTCGGCCCGCGGTCTGGCGCGTTTCTACACGCACGGCCAGCCGGTGTCGATGCTGACCGAGCAGTACATGTGGATCGGCAGTGGTGCCAAGCCCGTGGTCGTCTTCCTGCTGACCGCGCTGCTGTTCCACATCGTGCTGCGCTACACCCGCTTCGGCAAGGCCACGTACGCGATCGGCGGCAACCCGGTGGCCGCCCGCGTGTCCGGCATCAACATCAACCGCCATCAGATCTGGATCTACACCCTGGCGGGCCTCCTCGCCGGTCTGGCTGGCGTGATTGCCTCGGCCCGCGCGCAGACCGGTCAGTCGGGCATGGGCATGTCCTACGAGCTGGATGCCATCGCCGCAGCCGTGATCGGTGGCACCAGCCTGTCGGGCGGTGTTGGCCGCATCACCGGCACCGTGATCGGTGCGCTGATCCTGGGTGTGATCTCGTCGGGCTTCACCTTCCTGGGCATCGACTCCTACATCCAGGAAATCATCAAGGGCGCCATCATCGTCGTGGCCGTGGTGGCCGACCAGATGCGCAAGAAGAAGCGCTGAGCCGACGTGTCCCTGACCCTCCGAACCTCCCTAGCGAACCCTGTCTCAAAAGGACACGCATGAGCACCCTTTCCTTTCCGGCCGATCGTCCGATCGACATCGCCTGCCTCGGCCGCCTGGCCGTGGACCTGTACGCCCAGCAGGTGGGCTGTGCGCTGGAAGACGCCTCCAGCTTTGCCAAGTACCTCGGCGGCTCGTCAGCCAACATCGCCTTCGGCACTGCCCGCCTCGGCCTCAAGAGCGCGATGATCTCGCGGGTCGGCAACGAGCAGATGGGGCGCTTCCTGCTCAACACGCTCACGCAGGAAGGCTGCGATGTCAGCCAGGTCCAGATCGACCCGCAACGTCTGACCGGCCTGGTGCTGCTGGGCCTCAAGGACCGCGACACCTTTCCGCTGCTGTTCTACCGCGAGAACTGTGCCGACATGGCCCTCGACGCCAACGGCATCGACGAGGCCTTCATTGCCAAGTGCCGCGCGCTGCTCGTGACCGGCACCCACCTCAGCACGCCGCAGGTGCGCGATGCGTCCCGACGCGCGCTGGCCTTCGCCGGGCAGCACCGTGTCGTGCGGGTGCTCGACATCGATTACCGCCCCGTGCTGTGGGGGCTGACCACGCGCGGCGACGGCGAGACCCGCTTCGTGGCCGATGCCCGCGTCACCAGCCAGATCCAGGAAGACCTGCCTCGGTTCGAGCTCATCATCGGCACCGAAGAGGAGTTTCTGATCGCGGGCGGCGTGCCCGATGACATCATGGCCTCGCTGCGGGCCGTGCGGGCGGTCACCCGGGCGGCGCTGGTGGTCAAGCGCGGCGCCATGGGGTGCAGCTTCATCCCGGGGGCCGTGCCGGCTTCGCTGGACGAGGCGGAAACCGTGCAGGGCGAGCGCGTGGAGGTGCTCAACGTGCTGGGCGCCGGCGACGCCTTCGCCTCGGGCCTGCTCAGCGGCCTGCTGCGCGGCAAGTGCTTCGCTGACGCCGCGGCCATCGCCAATGCCTGCGGGGCGATCGTGGTGTCGCGCCACGCGTGCGCCCCGGCCATGCCGACCCCGGACGAGCTGGCCCACTGGTTCAGCGGCCACCGGCATCCCCGGCCCGACCGCGACCCGGTGCTGTCGCACCTGCACCGCGTCACCGCGGCCCGCCCCCAGTGGCCCGAGGTCTATGTCATGGCCTTCGATCACCGCTCGCAGTTTTACGAACTGGCGCGCGAGAACGGGGCCGATGAAGCCCGCATCCCCGAGCTGAAGCGCCTGATCGCCCGGGCTGCCAGCCTCGTGGCCGACGATCCGGCCACCCGCGGCAAGATCGGGGTGCTGGTCGACGACCTGTATGGCGAGGCCTCGCTGCACGATGTCACCGGCCGCGGCTGGTGGGTGGGGCGCCCCATCGAGCTTCCTGGTTCTTGCCCGCTGCGCTTCGACCGCACGCTGTCGCTGGCCACCAAGCTGCAGAGCTGGCCGCGTGAGCAGGTCGTCAAGTGCCTGGTCTTCTACCACCCGGACCATGCCGTCGACCTGCGCCTGGAGCAGGAGCGCACCCTGCTGGAAGTGTGGGAGGCCACGCGCGCTTCGGGGCACGAACTGCTGCTCGAGGTCATCCCGCCCAAAGGCAGTGTGGTCGATGGCGACATCGGCGATGCCGTGGTGCGTGCGGTCAAGCGCCTCTACAACATCGGCATCAAGCCGGAATGGTGGAAGCTGGGGGTGATGCCGGCGCAGGCCTGGCAAGCACTCGGCAGGCTGGTGGCCGAGCGCGATCCCTACTGCCGTGGCGCGGTCATCCTGGGCCTGAATCAGCCCATGGATGAATTGCTCGACGGCTTCCGTCAGGCCCGTGACCCGATCGTCAAGGGCTTCATGATCGGACGGACCACCTGGGCCCAGCCCAGTGCCCAATGGCTGCGTGGCGAGCTGAACGACCAGGCCTTCACCGAGCGTGTCGCCGCCAATTTCCGTGTCCTGATCGAAGGCTGGCGCGCAGCGCGTGCGGCAGCCTGAGGAGCACCCCATGAGCCATACCCTCCGCTTGACCATGGCCCAGGCCCTGGTCCGCTACCTGGCCGCGCTGCGCATCGAAGAAGACGATGGCAGCCTGCATCCCTACGTCGGCGGCGTCTGGGCCATTTTCGGTCACGGCAACGTGGCAGGCCTGGGCGAGGCCCTGGCCCAGCACCGCGACGAACTGCCGGTCTTCCGCGCCCACAACGAGCAGGCGATGGCGCATTCGGCCATCGCCTATGGCAAGGCGCTGATGCGCCGCCGCATCCAGGTGGCCACCTCGTCCATCGGGCCGGGCGCCACGAACATGGTGACGGCCGCCGCGCTGGCCCACGTCAACCGCCTGCCGCTGCTGCTGTTGCCGGGCGACACCTTTGCCAGCCGCGCCCCGGATCCGGTGCTGCAGCAGATCGAGAGCTTCAGCGAAGGCGACGTGAGCGCCAACGACTGCTTCCGTCCGGTGTCGCGCTACTTCGATCGCATCATGCGCCCCGAGCAGCTGATGACGGCCCTGCCGCGCGCCATGCAGATCCTGACCGATCCGGCCCAGTGCGGTCCGGTCACGCTGGCCCTGCCGCAGGACGTGCAGGCCCAGGCCTTCGACTACCCCGTCGAGTTCCTGCACCCCGAGCCGCTGCGCATCCGTCGCCCGGCCCCCGATGCCCGCGAACTGGCCCTGGCCATCGAGGCCATCCGCGCGGCCCGCCGGCCGCTGATCATCGCGGGCGGCGGCGTGCTGTATGCGGGGGCCAGCGCCGCACTGGCCGCGCTGTCGGAACGCTTCGGCATTCCGGTGGCCGAATCGCAGGCCGGCAAGGGGGCGCTCGGCTGGGATCACCCGATGAACCTCGGCGCCGTCGGGGTCACGGGCTCGCCAGCCGCCAATGCCATGGCCGAGCAGGCCGATCTGGTCATCGGCGTGGGCACCCGCCTGCAGGATTTCACCACCGGCTCACACGCGCTGTTCTCGCAGGCGCGCCTGCTGTCGATCAACGTGCAGCCGCTGGACGCCGTGCGGGCCCGCGCGCAGACCCTGGTGGCCGACGCCCGCCTCGCCCTGCAGCAGCTGGGTGACGCGCTGGCCGGCTGGCAGCCACACGATGGCTGGGGCAGCGAAGCCCGTCAGCGTGCGCAGCAGTGGCGTGACCGCGTTCACGCGTTGACCACGCGCGCCGTGCCGGAGGGCACCCTGCCGTACGATGCCGAAGTCATCGGCGCGGTGCGCGATTCGGTGGAAGACAGCCCCACGCGCGACATCGTGGTGTGTGCGGCGGGCACCCTGCCGGCCGAGCTGCACAAGCTGTGGCGTGCCGGCGGCCCGGGCCATTACCACATGGACTACGGCTACTCGTGCATGGGCTACGAGATTGCCGGCGGCCTGGGCGTCAAGATGGCCCACCCCGACAAGGAGGTCATCGTGATGGTGGGCGACGGCTCCTACCTCATGATGAATTCCGAGATCGCCACGTCGGTGATGCTGGGGCTGCGCCTCACCATCGTCGTGCTCGACAACCGGGGCTACGGTTGCATCAACCGCCTGCAGCGCGCGTGCGGCAGCGAGAACTACAACAACCTCCTGCAGCACTGCATTGCCGAAGGCGGGCTCGACATCCCGGTCGACTTCGCGGCGCATGCGGCCAGCCTCGGTGCACGCTCGGTGCATTGCGCCAGCGTCGAGCAACTCAAGGCCGAGATGGTGCGCGCCCGCCGCGGCGACCGCACCACCGTGCTCGTCATCGACACCACCCCCGAACGCACCACACCGGATGGCGGAACGTGGTGGGAGGTGGGCATCCCGGAGGTGTCCCCTGCCCAGGCCGTTCGCCAGGCTCACGAGGCCGGCCTGCAGGCCAAGGCCCGTCAGCGTCAGTAAACCCGTCTTTCGCATCAACAGGATCACACCATGAGCTGGAACGTCCGCATTGGCATCAACCCCATCAGCTGGAGCAACGACGATCTGCCGTCCCTCGGCGGCGAAACGCCGCTGGAAACCGCCTTGTCCGAAGGCGCCGAGATCGGGTACGAGGGTTTCGAACTGGGCAACAAGTTCCCGAAGGAGCCACAGGCCCTGGCCGACAAGCTCGCCGAGTTCAAGGTGGCCTGCGTGTCGGGCTGGTACTCGGGCATGCTGGCCGAAGGCGGCCTGGACGACGAGATCGAGCGTTGCCACGCCCACATGGCGAAGTTGCAGCACAACGGCTGCAAGGTGGTCGTGTACGGCGAGGTGGCCGGCTCGATCCAGGGCCAGATCGACACGCCGCTGGCCAAGCGCCCGAAGTTCACCACCGACGCCCAATGGCAGACCTACGCGAAGAAGCTGGACGCTTTCGGCGAGCACCTGCTGGCCCGCTATGGCATCTGCCTGGCCTACCACCATCACATGGGCGCCTGGGTGGAGTCGCCCGAGGATGTCGATCGGCTGATGGCCGAGACCAGTTCCAACGTGGGCCTGCTGTTCGACACCGGTCACACCTGGTTCGGCGGCACGCAAGGGGGCCACAGCGTCGACGTGGTGGCCCAACTGCGCAAGCACGTTCGCCGCGTGGTGCACGTGCACTGCAAGGACGTGCGCCCGCAGGTCATCCAGACCGCGCGCAATGACAACTGGTCCTTCCTGCGCTCGGTGCTCAATGGCGCGTTCACCGTGCCCGGCGATGGCGCGGTCGATTTCCGTGGCGTGCTGACCGAACTGCATCAGGCCGGCTACGAAGGCTGGCTGGTGGTCGAGGCCGAACAGGATCCGGCGGTGGCGCCGCCGTATCAATACGCCAAGCTGGGCCACGACACGCTGCGTGCCTTGGTCAACGAACTGGGGGCACGCTGATGAGCCTGCTGGTGAAGGCGGCCCGGGAAGGGCGCGAACTGGTTCACATCACGCCGGCTTCGGCGGGCTGGGGGCATGTGGGTTTCCGTGCCGTGCGCCTGGCCGCGGGCGAGGCGGACGTGTTCCTGACCGAGGGGGTCGAGGTCTGCCTGACCGTGCTCACCGGGCGCGTGGACGTGCAGGTGGGCGACCAGACCTTTGCGGGCCTGGGAGGACGGCAGAGCGTGTTCGACGAGCGTTCGCCCCACGCGGTCTACGTGCCGCCCGGGCAGTCGGTGCAGGTCAAGGCGCTGGACGGGGCCGAAGTGGCCTACAGCAGCGCGCCGGCTCGCGGCCTGTATCCGGTCCGGCTGATTGAACCCGAGCAGATGAAGCGCAGCGTGCGAGGGCAGGGCAGCAACACCCGCTACATCTGCGACATCCTGCCCGAGAGCGAGCCGGCGGAATCCCTGCTGGTGGTCGAGGTCGTGACCCCGCCGGGGCATTCGTCCAGCTACCCCCCGCACAAGCACGACACCGCCACCGACACCGAAACGGTGCTGGAGGAGACCTACTACCACCGGCTGAACCCGGAGCAGGGCTTTGCCTTCCAGCGCGTCTACACCGACGACCGCAGCATCGACGAAAGCATGGCCGTCGAGAACCACGACACCGTGATGGTGCCGCGCGGCTACCACCCCTGTGTGGCTCCCTTTGGCTACAGCCTGTACTACCTCAACACGATGGCCGGTCCGCAGCGCAAGTGGGCGTTCCGGAACGATCCGGCTCACGAGTGGATGTTGCGCTGAACGCACGGCGTCCTAGGGTTCTTCCGGACATTAATTAATCATTAATTAATTAATACTTTGTTAAGAAGGCTGCGGCGGGCTTCCGGAGACCCGCACCGGGTCAGATGGCCCGGCAGACGGCCCTCCCGTTCTTCCACCACCAACTGTGTCGGCAGAAAGACCGACCTACCGAGGAGCAAACGATGAGCAAAGGCATTCGCCTGACCCTGGCCGCCGCCGCGGCCCTGCTGGCCACCCAGGCCATGGCGTTCGAGTTCAATGGCTATCTGCGCGCCGGCCCTGTCCTGTCGGGTGCCGAGTCCTCGGGCGCCACGCAGACCTATGGCAAGTACAGCCTGGGCGGCGCCGGCCAGATGTACCGTCTGGGTAACGAGGGTGATTTCTATGGCGAGTTCCTGCTGTCGCACACTCAGAAGGTGGGCAACCAGACCGTGAAGCTGGGATGGATGCCGGCGATCTTCTCCGCCAAGCCGAACCCCACCTCCGAGAACAACTACGAGACCAAGCAGGCCTTCATCGAAGTGGCGGGCGTGGACTTTGCCCCGAACGTGAAGTTCTGGGGCGGCAAGCGCTATCAGCGCGCAGACGTGCACATCGTCGACACGTTCTACATCAACTACGGCAACGACATCGGTGCCGGTGCGTACGACATCGATGTGGGCGGCGCCAAGCTGGGCATTCATGCTTACTCGAGCGACGAGTTCACCACGAAGGATGGCACCAAGGCGACGGCCGCACGCGTGACGGCCGACCTGTACGACATCCAGACCGGCTCGGACGGCAAGCTGCGTGCGGTGGTCTCGCTCGTCAACGGCGACTACATCAACGGCAGCAGCGGCTTCTCGCTGTCGCTGAAGCACGACCAGAGCAACTTCGGCATGAAGGGGCTGACCAACACCCTGTGGCTGCAGGCGGCCAATGGCCATGCGGCCTTGACGGGCGGCTTCTCGGACACCAAGAGCAAGGGCGTGCGCGCAGTCGATTCGGTCAACTGGCAGTCGGGCCCCTGGGGCGGACAGGCGCAGGCCATGTGGGAGCGGTCCAAGTCCTACGCGGACCTGACCAATGTCGAGACCGAAGTGACCCGTACTTCGCTGGGTGGCCGCGTGTCCTATGCCGTCACGCAGAACTTCAAGCTGCTGACCGAAGTCGGCATCACCTCCGCCAAGCAGGATGGGGTCGCCGGCACCGGCCGCCTGAACAAGATCACGTTTGCACCGACGCTGGCGCTCAATGGCGACTTCTGGTCGCGTCCGGAACTGCGTTTCTACGCCACCCACATCAGCTGGAATGACGCCGCGTACAACATCTCCGGCTCGACCCCGGCGGGCCTGACGGACAAGTCCAAGAAGTCCGCCACGCTGGTCGGCGTGCAAGCTGAACTCTGGTTCTGACCTCGTTCTCCAGTCACCGCAAGGTGAAGCGGCGGTGCCCGCCGTGATGGGTGGATCGGGCACCAGCCAGCCGAGCGGCCCAACCGCTGCACGCCGCCAGGCGTGAAGGCTCGGCCACCTGCCCCCGCGGACGCCACTGGCGTGCGTGGGGGTTTTTTTATGGAAGCGCTGCGGCCGGCCGTCCTGCGGCGCATAACATGTCGGGGCGCTGCGCGTACACCCCCCTTCTTTCCATGTCCCCGCCTTCACAAGAGACCCGGCACATGCATCTGACCGACCAGGAACCCACCTCTTCGCACGACCCTCTGCATCCATTGAGGGAAGACATCCGCCTGCTGGGCCGCGTGCTCGGCGACACCGTCCGTGAACAGCACGGCGAAGCCACATACGAGCTGGTGGACCAGATCCGCCGCCACTCGGTGCGCTTCCGCCGGGCCGATGACCAGGCTGCCCGCCAGGCGCTCGAGTCCACGCTCGACAGCCTCTCGCGCGAGCAGATGCTGCAGGTCATCCGCTCGTTCAGCTACTTTTCGCTGCTGGCCAACATCGCCGAAGACCAGCACCAGATCCGCACCCAGCGGCAGGCGGCCCTGGCCGGCAGCGCCGCCACCGAAGGCACGCTCGAACACGCGCTGAACCAGTTCACCCGCGAAGGCCTGAGTGCGCAGCAGGTGCTGGAGCTGATCGGCCACGCCCAGATCGCGCCCGTGCTCACGGCCCACCCCACCGAAGTGCGCCGCCACAGCATCCTGCACGAACAGATGCAACTGGCCCGCCTGCTGCGCGAGCGTGACCTGACCCCGCAGACGCCCGAAGAGCGCGCCGAATCCGAAGAGGAACTGCGCCGCATCGTGCTGACGCTGTGGCAGACCCGCCTGCTGCGCCCCACCAAGCTGTCGGTGCTCGACGAGGTGGCCAACAGCCTCGAAACCCACGAGCGCACCTTCCTGCGCGAAGTGCCCCGGCTGTACAGCCACCTGGAAGACCGCCTGCGCGCCGACCTCAAGCAGGCTCGGGCGCCCCAGGCCGACGAGCTCGAGCTGCCCAACTTCCTGCACGTGGCCAGCTGGATCGGGGGCGACCGCGACGGCAACCCCTTCGTCACCGCGCAGGTGCTGGACGCGGCCCTGCGCATGCAGGCCGAGTGCGTGCTGCGGTACTACCTGGCCGAGCTGAACAACCTGGGCCTCGAGCTGTCGATCTCGGCGCTGCTGGCCAACCCCTCCGAAGCCTTGCTTCAGCTGGCGGCCCGCTCGCCCGACCAGTCGCAACACCGGCAGGACGAGCCCTATCGTCGCGCCATCAGCGGCCTGTATGCGCGCCTGGCCGCCACCTACCAGCAGCTGGTCGGGCGCAAGCCGGCCCGCCCGGCCCTGGGAGAGGCCCCGGCCTACGAGACCGCAGCCGAACTGCTGGCCGACCTCGACATCATCCACCGCTCGTTGAAGGCCAACGGTTCGGTGTCGCTGACCCGCGGGCGCCTGCGCCAGCTGCGCCGCGCCGTGCAGGTGTTCGGCTTCAGCCTGGCGCCGCTGGACCTGCGCCAGAACTCCGACGTGCACGAGCAGGTCATCGCCGATCTGCTGGAGGCGGCCGAGCCGGGCACCCAGTACCTGGCGCTGTCCGAAGACCAGCGCATCGCCCGCCTGCAGGCCGAGCTCGAAACCGCCCGGCCGCTGTACTCGCCCCACATCGACTACAGCGAACTCAGCCAGGGCGAGCTGGCCATCTTCCAGCAGGCCCGCCTGGCCCATCAGCGCTACGGCAGCCAGTCCATCGCGCAGTGCATCATCAGCAAGACGGCCAGCGTGTCGGACCTGCTGGAGGTGGCCGTGCTGTTGAAGGAATGCGGCCTGCTCAAGCCGGCCCGCGGTGGCGAGGCCCCGACCCTGGCCGTCAACATCGTGCCGCTGTTCGAGACCATCGGCGACCTGCGCGCGGCCCCGGCCATCATGGATGCGCTGCTGTCGCAACCCCTGTACCGCACGCTGCTCAAGAGCCGCGGCGACGTGCAGGAGGTCATGCTCGGCTACTCCGACTCCAACAAGGACGGGGGATTCCTGACCTCCGGCTGGGAGCTCTACAAGGCCGAGATCGGCCTGGTCGACGTGTTCGCCCGCCACGGCGTGCGCCTGCGCCTGTTCCACGGTCGCGGGGGCTCCGTCGGCCGTGGCGGCGGCCCCAGCTACCAGGCCATCCTGGCGCAGCCCGCCGGCGCCGTGCAAGGCCAGGTTCGCCTGACCGAGCAGGGCGAGGTGATCGCCGCCAAGTACGGCCAGCCCGAAACCGGCCGCCGCAACCTGGAGGTGCTGGTGGCCGCCACGCTGACCGCCAGCCTGCTGCCGCCCAACAAGGATGTGCCCGCCGAGTACCTCGACATCATGGAGGAGCTGTCGGCCACGGCCTTCGCGGCCTACCGCAACCTGGTTTACGAGACCCCGGGCTTCGAGCAGTTCTTCTGGGAATCGACCGTCATCGCCGAGATTGCCCACCTCAACATCGGCAGCCGCCCGGCTTCCCGCAAGAAGTCGACCTCGATCGATGACCTGCGCGCCATCCCCTGGGTGTTCAGCTGGGCCCAGTGCCGCATCATGCTGCCAGGCTGGTATGGCTTCGGCAGCGCGGTCGAGGCCTATGTCCAGAAGCACGGCGAGGCCGGTCTGAAGCGCCTGCAGGCCATGCACGCCAACTGGCCTTATCTGTCCAGCCTGCTGTCCAACATGGACATGGTGCTGGCCAAGTCGGATCTGGCCATCGCCTCGCGCTACGCCGGGCTGGTGAGCGACAAGGCCTTGAGCGCCGCCATCTTCGGCCGCATCCAGGCCGAGCACGAGCGCACCCTGCGTCACCTGCTGGCCGTCACCGGGCAGTCCAGCCTGCTCGAGCGCAACGCGGAGCTGCAGCGCCACATCGCCGACCGTCACCCCTACCTCGACCCGCTCAACCACCTGCAGGTTACGCTGCTGCGCAGCTTCCGCGAGCGCCAGCAACGCAACGAGGAGCCGGACGAGCGTGTCCAGCGTGGCATCCACCTGACCATCAACGGTCTGGCGCAGGGGCTGCGCAACAGCGGCTGAGACCGGACGGCCCCGTGGCCGGGTTTGTCCCTCCACCGCAGGAGGGCGCCCCTTGCGGGGGGAGGATGGGCGGGCACAGGGCGCACAATACGGCCCCGTGCCCGCCCATTCTTTTCCCGTGAACGACGCAGCCCCTGCCACGCCGCCCCGCGCCGGCAGCGCCCTCCCGCTCGACATCCTGCAGGAGGTCTTCGGCTACAGCGCCTTCCGGGGTCAGCAGGCCGACATCGTCGACCACGTGACAGCCGGGCACGATGCGCTGGTGCTGATGCCCACCGGCGGTGGCAAGAGCCTGTGTTACCAGGTCCCCGCCATTGCGCGACACCGCCAGGGACGCGGCGTCACCGTGGTCGTTTCCCCGCTGATTGCCCTGATGCACGACCAGGTCGGGGCGCTGGAAGAAGTGGGTGTGCACGCGGCCTTTCTGAACAGCACCCTGAGCCTGGAAGACACCCAGCGCATCGAGCGCGAGATGATGTCGGGCCGCCTGGTGATGCTGTATGCCGCGCCCGAACGGGTGACCAACCTGCGCTTCCAGGCCCAGCTGGCCAGCCTGCACGAACGCGGCCTGCTCAGCCTGTTTGCCATCGACGAAGCGCATTGCGTGAGCCAGTGGGGGCACGACTTCCGGGAGGACTATCTCCAGTTGTCGATGCTGCACGAGCGCTTCCCCGACGTGCCGCGCCTGGCCCTGACGGCCACCGCCGACGCACAGACCCGCGCGGACATGATCGAGCGCCTGCAGCTGCAGGATGCCCGCGTCTTCATCAGCAGCTTCGACCGGCCCAACATCCGCTACACGTTGGTCGAGAAGGACAACCCGCGTCAGCAGCTGCTGCGCTTCATCCGCGACGAGCACCCGGGTGATGCGGGCATCGTCTATTGCCAGAGCCGCCGCAAGGTCGAGGAAACGGCCGAATGGCTGTCCGACCAGGGCGTGCCGGCCTTGCCTTATCACGCAGGTCTGGATGCGGGCGTGCGCCAGCGTCACCAGGACCGCTTTCTGCGCGAAGACGGCCTGGTCATGGTCGCCACCGTGGCCTTCGGCATGGGCATCGACAAGCCCGATGTGCGCTTCGTGGCCCACCTCGACCTGCCCAAGAACATCGAAGGCTATTACCAGGAGACGGGCCGGGCCGGACGCGATGGCGGCGAAGCCGATGCGTGGCTGACCTACGGCCTGGCCGACGTGGTGAACCAGCGCCGCATGATCGACGAGAGCCCCGCCACCGACGAGTTCAAGCGCATCCAGCGCGGCAAGCTGGATGCGCTGCTGGCGCTGGCCGAGGCCCACGACTGCCGTCGCGTGCGCCTGCTGAGCTACTTTGGCGAAGACAGCGCGCCCTGCGGCAACTGCGACAACTGCCTGCGACCACCCGCCACCTGGGACGGCACCGAGGCCGCTCGCAAGATGCTCAGCTGCATCTACCGCTTCTGGCAGCATGGGCAGCAGCGGTTCGGCGCCGGCCACCTGATCGATGTGCTGCGTGGCAAGCAGACCGACAAGGTGCGCCAGTACGGCCACGCCAGCCTGAGCACCTTCGGCGTGGGCGCCGACCTGAGCGAGAACCAGTGGCGCGCCGTGTTGCGGCAGCTGGTGGCCCTGGGTCATGTGGTCGCCGAAGGTGAGTTCAACACCCTGGCCCTGACTGCCTCGGCCCGGGCCGTGCTCAAGGGCGAGGTGCAACTGACCCTGCGGGAGGCCGTCGACGCGCCCCGCCGCAGCAAGACCAGCCGGTCCGGTGGCAAACCCGCCGCTGCGGCTGACCTGAGTGGGGACGCCCTGGCCCGTTTCACGGCCCTCAAGGCATGGCGTGCGGGTGTGGCGCGCGAGCACAACCTGCCCGCCTACATCGTCTTCAACGACGCCACGCTGGCCGACATGGCGCGGGTGGCCCCGCAGACCTTGGGCGAGCTCTCGCAGATCAGCGGTGTGGGGGTCGCAAAGTTACAGGCGTATGGCACCCAGATTCTGGATGTCCTGAATTCCTAATGCATTCAGCGGTTTTGTTGCTACGATGCGACGAAATCGGCTTTCCCGCCCCCCTTTGGACGGACGAACAGGCTTTCTGGCGGGGGAAAACCCCAGCCCGCGCTCTTTTGCTGTGCAGAATCGCCTCATCAGTTTCAGCGCTCGCCCCACGGCGGTGCAGGTCTGCACCAAGCGCGTGCTGATGATCCCTAAGCAAAGGAGAACCACATGTTCGTGAAGAAGAACCTGATTGCTGTGGCCGCTCTGGCCACCCTGGCCGTGTCGGCCCAAGCTCAGTCGAGCGTGACCCTGTACGGCAACCTGGACGTGTCGGGCGCCTACGTGAAGAACAAGCAGGGCGACCAGAGCCAGTCCACGACCGCTGTCGAGTCGTCGATCCTGACTGAGAGCTACCTCGGCCTGAAGGGCGTTGAGGATCTGGGCGGTGGCCTGAAGGCCATGTTCAAGCTGGAAAGCTCGCTGGCAGTGGATACCGGCAATGCCAGCACCACGTTCTACGACCTGGACGAAAGAGATGGTCTCGACTCCAAGAACTTCTGGGACAAGAATGCGCTGGTTGGCGTGTCCGGTGACTTCGGCACCGTGACCCTGGGCAATCAGGAGAGCCTCTTCAAGCTGCAGGCTGCCGCCTTCAACCCGTTTGGCACGTCGCGTCTGCTGGCCACCTCGCAACTGCTGCTGACCGCATCCGGTCTGGGCGGTAGCTGGCAGAACACCGTCGGCTACACCTCGGCCAACCTGAGCGGCCTCACGGTGTCGGCTCAGCACAGCGCCAAGGAAGGCGGCCGTGGCGATGCCACGAAGTACAACGGCGGTGCGACTGCCGTGGCTGCCAACTACGGTGTGGGCCCTCTGGCTCTGTCGGCTGTGTACGGCGACGTTCGCAGCACCAACGCCACCGCACAGGAAACCCGCCAGAAGGCCTACCTGCTGGGTGCTTCGTATGACTTCGGCGCGGTGAAGGCCTTTGCTCAGTATGGCCGGGACAAGGTCCAGCAGAAGGGTGTGCCGGGTGACGACACGGCCAAGTTCTTCCAGCTGGGCGCTGTGGTGCCTGTGACGCAGGCCGGCACCGTGCACGCTGCATTCGGCCAGGTCAAGGACGAGGAAAGCAAGATTCGCCAGATCTCGCTGACTTACAACCACTCGCTGACCAAGCGCAGCGGTGTGTACGCAGGCTTTACCTACATCAAGGACGAGATCAGCGGCGAACCCGATGGCAAGACGACCGCACTGGCCGTCGGCCTGCGCCACGCTTTCTGATGAGCGCGCGGCGTCTGACGCCGCTTGCTTTGATGACTCAAGCGCCCCTCGCGGGCGCTTTTTTGTTGGCGCACCACCTTGGCGCAATGTCCGAAACAACAAGCCTACTGGTGCGGATTGTTGCGCCAGACACACAGATTTCGCTTCACGCTGGTGCATCCTGGTCTGGATTTTGCTTAAGCGTTGGCGATGTTCTGCTTCACTCGCACAATTGTTTGCAAGGAATGCGTGACCAGCGTGTGACGCAAACCGCCGATTCCCCATCTCATTGCTAGGAGAATTTGATGTTTGCAAAGAAGACCCTGGTGGCCCTGGCCGCCCTCGTTGCTGCCGCTGGCGCTGCCCACGCTCAGTCCAGCCTGAAGGTGTACGGCCTGATGGACCTCGGCGTGGGCTCGTTCGAGGGCGCGCATGAGAAGGGCGCCTCGTCCCGCACGACCGAAGTCCGCAGCGGCGCCATGACCACGTCCTTCATCGGCTTTGCCGGCGTGGAAGACCTGGGCGGCGGCCTGAAGGCCGAGTTCACGCTGGAAAGCTTCCTGGCTGCTGATTCGGGCCAGACGCTGAACAACAACGCTGGCTACTTCTGGGGCCGTGCCTCGAACATCGCCCTGAGCGGCGACTTCGGTAAGGTCGCTCTGGGCCAGTACGACAACCCGCTGTTCACCTCGGGCTACACCTACAACCCGTTCGGCTCGTCGATGACCTTCTCGCCGACGATGCGTCACTTCAACTACCTGGGCCAGACGAACATTGCCGGCAGTCCCTCTGGGATGGGCGTCGGCTTCGACACCGGCTGGGTGAACTCCGTGACCTACGAGTCGCCGAACTTCTCCGGCCTGAGCTTCGTCGGTCAGGTCGCTCTGAAGGAAGCCCCCGGCTCGTCGAACAAGAACAGCTACACCGCTGCTGTGTCGTACAACGCTGGCCCGCTGAGTGCCACGCTGACCTACGTGAAGGGTGGCGTGACCATCATCCCGAGTACCACCGCCTACACCGCCAACGAGAAGCTGTGGAACCTGGGTGCTTCGTATGACTTTGGCTTCCTGAAGGCCTTCGGTCAGTACACCTCCATCAAGGACACCACGGCAGCTGAACTGAAGGACAAAATCTTCCAGCTGGGCGTGTCTGTGCCCGTGACCGAGAAGGCCGCCGTGCTGGCTTCGTTCGGTCAGCTGAAGAACACCACCGCTGCCGACGTGGTCACCAAGAACGAAGTCTTCTCGCTGGGCTACGACTACAACCTGTCGAAGCGCACCGACGTGTATGGCGTGTTCTCGAACGTGCGTCAGACCGGTCTGGTGTCCGGCCAGTCGATCGCTGTGGGCCTGCGCCACAACTTCTGATCGGTCTAGGCTCATCTGAGCCGATCTCGAAGCAAAGCGCCCCTTCACGGGGCGCTTTGTCGTTTCTGGCGTGCATGGACGGCGCGCGAGCACGCGCGTGGCCTTCAGGGTCTGCGCCGCATCCCCCCTTCTGGTGCGGCACGGTTCCTGCAAATCTGTATACAGTTCACCAAGGCGGTGAACAGCATCCACCCGATACGGAGTCACCTGTCCATGTCCCTCCAGAAGTACATCGCCCCAGCCGCCCTGCTCGTGCTGGGCTCGGCCGTCCAGGCTCAAAGCTCCTTGAACGTCTATGGCGTCATCGACCTCGCCATTGGCAGCTACCAGTTCAGCGGCACCGATGGGTCGGCTGACAACAGGCGCGTCACGCGGGTCGAGCCCAACCAGCTCACCACCAGCTACCTGGGGTTCAAGGGCGTCGAAGACCTGGGCGGCGGCCTGAAGGCCGGTTTCGTTCTGGAAGGCTTTCTGCGTCCCGATACCGGCGCGTCAGGCCGTTTCGGCTCGGCCGACCCGATGTGGTCGCGCAACGCGAACGTCTACCTGCAGAGCGGGATGGGCAAGGTGACCCTGGGTCGCCAGATCGACATGCTCTACCTGGCTGTTCTGCAGACCGAGGCCTTCGGCGGCTCGTTCGGGCTGTCGCCCATGACCCAGCTGACCTTCGGTGGCAAGTGGGGCAACGACCTGGGCGACTCCGGCTGGAGCAACGCCATCTCGTACTCGACGCCCGTGGTCTCCGGCTTCTCTGCGACGGCGGCCGCGCAGTTCGGCGAGACCGCCGACAAGAGCCAGCGCAACGGCTATGCCCTGCACACCCGCTACAGCAGTGGGCCGTTCACCGTGGTCGGTGCCTGGCAGACCGTGGGCAGCACGGCGGCGCCCAAGGCGGCGTTCGTCAAGGGACAGCGCCAGAACTTCGGCCTGATCGGCGCCAGCTACGACGCAGGGTTTGCCAAGTTCTTCGCGCAGTACGGTGAGCTGGACAACAGTGGCTTCACCGGCGCCAAGAACATCGACACCAAGGTCTGGCAGCTGAGCGCATCCGTGCCGGTCACCCCGTCGGGCAAGATCCTGACGGCATTCGGCCAGAGCAAGGAGCGTCCGTCGGAAGGCAGCGCCTCGACGGTGCGGGTCACGCACAGCATCTTCACGCTGGCCTACGACCACAATCTGTCGAAGCGCACCGACGTGTATGCCGCCTACATGATGGACTACGAGAAGGTGTCGGGCTACAACAAGGGCCACACCTACACGCTGGGCGTGCGCCACGCCTTCTGAGTTCGGTTCAGCCCCGCTCGAACTTGAAGACGGCGGTGCTGGCCAGCAGGTTGGGCCACATGGTCACGGTCTTGCCACCCTGGAGCCCGAACGAGGCCAGGATGCGCAGGCCGTTCTTGCGGGCCAGCACCTCGAAGTCGGCAAAGGTCGAGACGCGGATGTTGGGCGTGTCGTACCACTGGTAGGGCAGGGCGCGCGTGACCGGCATGCGGCCACGCAGCACGCTCAGCCGGTGCGGCCAGTGCGCGAAGTTCGGGAAGCTGACCAGCCCGATGCGGCCCACGCGCGCCGTCTCGCGCAGCATGGCTTCGGTGTTGCGCAGGTGCTGGAGGGTGTCGAGCTGCAGCACCACGTCGAAGCTGTTGTCTTCGAACAGGCTCAGGCCTTCTTCCAGGTTGCGCTGGATGACGTTGACGCCACGGCGCACGCATTCCAGCACCTTGGCGTCGTCGATCTCGATGCCGTAGCCGGTGCATTGGCGGGTGTCGCGCAGGTGGGCCAGCAGGGCGCCGTTGCCGCAGCCCAGGTCGAGCACGCGGGAGCCCGGGGGCACCAGCTCGGCGATCACGTGGTGGAGGTCGCGTTCGATCATCGTGTTCCTCCCCCGCCTCAGACGGCCATGCGCACAGGCTGACCCTGCACGCTGTTCAGCGGGGCGGCTTGGCGGCCCATGTCCTGTGCGATGCGCTCGAAGTAGGCGCGCACGACGCCGTGGTAGCGCGGGTCGTCCAGCAGGAAGGCGTCGTGGCCATGGGGTGCATCGATCTCGGCGTAGCTCACGTCGTGGCGGTTGTCGACCAGGGCCTTGACGATCTCGCGCGAGCGGGCCGGAGAGAACCGCCAGTCGGTCGTGAAGCTGATGACCAGGAACTTCGCCAGGGCCTTGGACAGAGCGGCGCTCAGGTCGCCACCATGGTGCCGTGCCGGATCGAAGTAATCCAGCGCGCGGGTGATCAGCAGATAGGTGTTGGCGTCGAAGTAGTCGCTGAACTTGTCGCCTTGGTAGCGCAGGTAACTTTCCACCTGGAACTCGATGTCCTGCGTGCTGTAGCGCGGGGCGTCACCGAGTTCGCGGCCCACCATCTCGCGGCCGAACTTCTCTTCCATCACGTCGTCCGACAGGTAGGTGATGTGGCCGATCATGCGGGCCACGCGCAGGCCGCGGCGGGGCACCACGCCGTGCTCGTAGAAGTGGCCGTGGTGGAAGTCGGGGTCGGTCACGATGGCCCGGCGCGCCACCTCGTTGAAGGCGATGTTCTGCGCGGACAGCTTGGGCGCCGTGGCGATGGCCACGCAGTGCCCGACACGTTCGGGGTGTTGCAGCGTCCAGCTCAGCGCCTGCATGCCACCCAGGCTGCCGCCCAACACGGCCGCCAGCTTGTCGATGCCCAGGCGGTCCAGCACGCGGGCCTGCGCGTTCACCCAGTCTTCCACCGTCACCACGGGGAAGTCGGCGCCATAGAGCTTGCCGGTGTCCGGGTTGGTGTGCATCGGGCCCGTCGAGCCGAAGCACGATCCCGGGTTGTTGATGCCGATGACGAAGAACTTGTCGGTGTCCAGCGGCTTGCCGGGGCCGATCAGGTTGTCCCACCAGCCCTCGCTCTTGGGAAGAGGGCGCCCCTGTTCGTCGGCATGCACGCCGGCCACATGGTGCGACGCGTTGAGCGCGTGGCACACGAGCACGGCGTTGCTGCGGTCGGCATTGAGCCGGCCGTAGGTTTCGTAGACCAGGGTGTAGTCGCGCAGCACGGCGCCGCTTTGCAGCGGCAGCGGCGTGCTGAAGTGCATGGTGGCAGGGGTGACGACCCCGAGAGAAGACATGACGCTACAACGATGATGACAACAAAAAACCGGCCTCGCATTAAAGCAGGGGCCGGTCTGAGCAGCGCCCTCTTTAGCGGCATTTCTTGAGCGCCCGCAATCCGGACAAATCGGCGCTGTGGGCTTGAGTGTAGCGCAGCCAGGGGCGGGTGTGCGACGCCCGCGCCGCGTGTGACATGTCACGATCTGGACGGGCTTTGACCCGTACTTGAATTGACCTGCATGGTGAACGCGGGTCTAGGATCACCTCGGGGCGTCGTGGCGCGGCCCGATGTCCGGCGCAACAAGAGAAGGAGGCCACCATGCCACGCTGGCTGATGCGGCTCAACGAGCACGTTCCCATCCGCTATGGGGTTCTGGCCCTGGCGCTGCTGATGGCCGTTGTGGGGTGGTGGCGGTGGCTTGGTGGTGCCGGCGGGCAAGGCGCCTTGATCGCGGCCTTGCTGGGAATGGCCTTGTGCGGCCTCGGGCTCAGTGACCTGCGCCAGACCAGCCGGGCGGTGCTGCGCAACTATCCCGTCATGGGGCACCTGCGCTACCTGCTGGAATTCATCCGGCCGGAGATCCGCCAGTACTTCATCGAGGGCGACGGCGAGGCCGCGCCCTTCTCGCGGCAGCAGCGTTCCCTGGTCTACCAGCGCGCCAAAGGCGAGCCCGACAAGCGGCCCTTCGGCACCCAGATGGATGTGGGGCAGGCGGGTTACGAATGGATCAACCATTCGCTGGCCCCCACCACGCTGGCCAGCCACGATTTCCGCATCGTGATCGGTGCGGGCGGCAGTTCCTGCACCCAGCCCTACAGTGCCAGCGTGTTCAACATCTCTGCCATGAGCTTCGGGGCCTTGAGTGCGAACGCGGTGCTGGCGCTCAATGCCGGTGCCAAGCTGGGTCACTTCGCCCATGACACGGGCGAGGGCTCGATCAGCCGCTACCACCGTGAGCCGGGCGGTGACCTGATCTGGGAGATCGGTTCGGGCTACTTCGGCTGCCGTACACCGGACGGCCGATTCGATCCCGAAGCCTTCCAGCGCAATGCCCGCGAGCCCCAGGTGAGGATGATCGAGCTGAAGCTCAGCCAGGGGGCCAAGCCGGGCCACGGCGGAGTGCTGCCCGGCCCGAAGGTCACGCCCGAGATCGCGGAAGCGCGCGGGGTGATGGTGGGCCAGGACTGCGTTTCACCGGCTCGCCACAGCGCCTTCCACACGCCGATGGAGATGATGCGGTTCATCGAACGCCTGCGTCAGCTCTCCGGCGGCAAGCCGGTGGGATTCAAGCTGTGCATCGGCCACCCGTGGGAATGGTTTGCGCTCGCCAAGGCCATGGTGGAATCCGATCTGTGGCCTGACTTCATCGTGGTCGACGGGGCGGAAGGCGGCACGGGCGCGGCACCGCTGGAGTTCACCGACCACGTCGGGGCCCCTCTGCAGGAGGGTCTCCTGCTGGTGCACAACACGCTGGTGGGTCTGAACCAGCGACACCGTGTCAAGATCGGCTGCGCCGGCAAGGTGATCAGCGCCTTCGACATCGCCCGCATGATGGCGCTGGGTGCCGACTGGTGCAATTCGGCGCGGGGCTTCATGTTCGCGCTGGGCTGCATCCAGGCCCAGAGTTGCCACACGGGCCATTGCCCGACCGGCGTCACCAGTCAGGATCCGATGCGCCAGCGGGCGCTGGTCGTGCCGGACAAGACGCAGCGGGTGTTCCGCTATCACCAGAACACGCTGCACGCGCTCAAGGAGCTGGTCCAGGCGGCCGGGCTCACCCATCCCAACGAGATTTCGCCGGATCACATCGTGCGGCGCCTCTCGGGCTACGAGGTGCGGCGACTGTCCAACCTGTTGGTGTACCTGGCGCCTGGCGAAATCCTGGCCGCCGAGCGGGGCGACATGCCATGGCGGCATGCCGCGTTCGAGCAGTACTGGCATCGGGCCAGCCCGCATTCGTTTTCACCGACGACCGACGCCTGAGGTCGCCGCGCAGGGGTCACGCCTTGGGCGGCGTGGTGTCGATGAAGGCCTGGCGCTGCGCGAGCTTGTCCGACAGCTTGGCCAGGTTGGGGTAATCGGTGCGCCAGTCGATGTCCGGGAAACGGAAATCGAGGTAGCCGAGCGCGCAGCCCACGGCGATGTCCGCCAGGCTGTGGTGGTTGCCGGCGCACCAGGGGCGGTCGCCCAGCCCCAGGCTCATGGCCTTCAGGCTCTGGTGAATCTTGGCAATCTGACGGTCGATCCACGCCTGGCTGCGCTGCGCATCGGTCCGGCCGTTCCAGGTCTGCTCCATGCGGGCCAGCACGGCGGCGTCCAGCAGGCCGTCGGCCAGGGCTTCCCAGGTGCGCACCTCGACCCGTTCGCGGCCGCTCAGCGGAATCAGCTTGCCCACCGGCGAGAGGGTGTCGACGTACTCGACGATGACGCGCGAATCGAAGATGGCTTCGCCGCCCTCCATCACGAGACAGGGCACCTTACCCAGGGGGTTGGCATCCGCGATGGCCGTGTCAGGCGCCCACACGTCTTCCAACACGAACTTGTAGTCGAGCTTTTTCTCGGCCAGCACGATGCGCACCTTGCGGACGAAGGGGCTGGTCAGGGATCCGATCAGTTTCATTCTGTGTCGTGATGTGTGTTTGAACGGATTCTAGCCAAGCGCGTCTTTCGTCCAGGAGAGTAGGTTTTCCGAAGAGGGACACCCGATCTGAGGGTCGCTCGGCTGCCACGGGCGGGCCCGGCGACGCTACATTCGTAACTTGATCAACGGACCCCGCCTTCCGTCCCATGCAGTACTTCGCCAGGCTGGTGGGGAGGCTCATGTGTCACGTGATGCCGTCGCGCGCTGGCGCGGCGGACGACGCGGACACGGAGCCCGGACCCGATGCGCTGACCCGGGCCCGCCCCATCGGCGGCCGCCATGAAGGCCCGCCGACCTCGTCCCCGCTCCCGCTGACGGGACCAGGACCGCTCGCCCCGGAACTGGCGGCGTCGCTGTTGCCGCGTCTGCCGCGTGGGGTGGTGCGCGAGGCACGCTTTCATTTCGATGCCCGCCCCCGGGACTTCGTGCGGATCTGGTGGCGCCATGCCCTGATCGTGTTGCTGACGGGCGGGCTGGCGCTGCCCTGGGCGCGGGCCGCGAACCGGCGCTGGCTGTTGCAGCACACCCGGGTTGGGGGGCACGCGTTGAACCTGGATGTGTCGGTGCAGGGCCTGTGGCTGCGGGACTTTCTTGGCGTGAGCCTTCTTGCTGGTGTGGTGGGGGCCCTGGCCGGCGAGGCGCAGTGGGCAGCCCTGCTGGCCGTGGCCCTGGCCTGCGCGGCCGTGCCGATCTGGTTGCACCTCCGCCTGACCGATGACCTGGCCCGCATCACCTGGGCGGGGCGGCGGTTGGCGTTCGACGGATCTTTGCCGGCGCTCTACAGGGGGGTGGGGCTGGCGTTCGGATGCGCAGCCCTGCTGGCTGCGGCCGGGCTCTGGTTGTGGCGCCATCCGCATCCCGCCAGCGCGGTGGCCTGGGGCGTGTGCCTGGCCCTGGTCCTGGCCGGCCTGCCCGCGTGGTGGTGGCGCTGGCTGGCCTACCGGCAGCAGCGCCTGCGGCTCGGGCCGCTGGCGCTGACCTGGCGAGGCGCTCCGTCGGTCTTCTGGCAGTTGGGGCTGCGGACGCTGGCCTGGGGCGGCGTGGCCGCGGCGGGTGTGGGCGGGGCACTCTGCCTGGCATGGGCAGTGGCCGTGATGGCGCTGGGTTGGCAGCCGGCGCCAGGCGTGAGCCGCTGGCTGTTGGTCCTTTGGTGGGGTGGCAGTGCGGTGGCCGTCTGGCCGTTTCTGGTGGCGCTGCTGCAGAACCTGGCCTGGAACCACACCGGGTGCCGGCATCTGAGGTTCCGCAGCAAGCTGCATGCTGGCGTCTACGTGCGCATGCGGCTGACCCACCTGGCTCTGGTGGTGTCGAGTTGCGGGGTGTATTGGCCCTGGGCAGTCTTCCATGCCTGGCGGGCTCGAACCGAGGCCATGTCGGTGCGTGCCCGGGTCGATCCCGAGGTCCTGGCCGCGCACTGGCCAGTGGCCCAGTCGGGACAGTAAAATGGCGGGTTCGCCTGCTGCTGTGCGGGCGATCTCTTTCGAACCCAGCCTGACCCGGTCTTGCGGCCGGCCTCCGCCATGAACCTGTCTGCCCTTTCCGCCCTGTCGCCGCTGGACGGCCGTTACGCCGCCAAGGTCGCCGCGCTGCGTCCGCTGCTGTCCGAGTTCGGTCTGATGCACCGCCGCGTGCAGGTCGAGATCGAGTGGTTCATTGCCCTGTCGGACGCCGGCCTGCCCGAGTTCGCGCCGCTGTCCGAAGCCGCACGCGGCTACCTGCGTGGCCTGGTGGCGCGCTTCTGCGAGGCCGATGCCCAGGCCATCAAGGACATCGAGAAGACGACCAACCACGACGTCAAGGCGGTCGAGTACTGGATCAAGCAGCGCTTTGCCAACCACCCCGAGCTGGAAAAGGCCGGTGAGTTCGTGCACTTCGCCTGTACCTCGGAAGACATCAACAACACCAGCCATGGCCTGATGCTCAAGGCCGCGCGCGAGCAGGTCATCCTGCCGACGATCGACGCCCTGATCGGCACCCTGAGCGGCATGGCCCACCAGTTCGCCGAGATCCCGATGCTGAGCCGCACGCACGGCCAGACGGCTTCGCCCACCACCGTGGGCAAGGAAGTCGCCAACGTGGTGGCCCGCCTGGCCAACGCCCGCGAGCGCATCGCCGAGGTCAAGCTGCTGGCCAAGATGAACGGCGCCGTCGGCAACTACAACGCCCACCTGTCGGCCTACCCCGAGAAGGACTGGGAAGCCTTCAGCCAGTCGGTCATCGAGAACCAGCTGGGCCTGACCTTCAACCCCTACACGATCCAGATCGAGCCGCACGACTACATGGCCGAGCTGTTCGACGCCGTCACGCGCACCAACACCATCCTGATCGACTGGTCGCGCGACGTGTGGGGCTACATCAGCCTGGGCTACTTCAAGCAGAAGACCAAGGCCGGCGAAATCGGTTCGTCGACCATGCCGCACAAGGTCAACCCGATCGACTTCGAGAACGCCGAAGGCAACCTGGGCCTGGCCAACGCCGTGCTGACGCACCTGAGCCAGAAGCTGCCGATCAGCCGCTGGCAGCGTGACCTGACCGACTCGACCGTGCTGCGCAACATGGGCGTGGCCCTGGGCTATGCCCTGCTGGCCTACGACAGCCTGGCGCGTGGCCTGGGCAAGCTGGAAGTCAACCCTCAGGCCCTCGCCGACGACCTCGATGCGTCGTGGGAAGTGCTGGCCGAGCCCATCCAGACGGTGATGCGCCGCTATGCGCTGCCCAACCCGTACGAGCGCCTGAAGGAGCTGACCCGCGGCAAGGCGATCACGCGCGAGTCCATCCAGGCCTTCATCGGCACGCTGGAGCTGCCGGAAGAAGAAAAGGCCCGCCTGATGGAGATGACCCCGGGCAACTACATCGGCAAGGCCGTCGAGCTGGCCCAGCGCATCGGCAAGTAACCCGAGACAGGCGTCGAGATGATCTTCACCGAACAGCTGCTGCGCGTGCAGCAGCAGCACCAGTCGTTGCTGTGCGTGGGCCTGGACCCGGAGCCGTCGAAGTTTCCCGGTGCGTGGAAGGGCCAGCCCGACCGCATCTACGACTTCTGCGCGGCCATCGTGGATGCCACCAAAGACCTGGTCTGCGCCTTCAAGCCGCAGATTGCGTACTTTGCGGCCCACCGCGCCGAAGACCAGCTCGAGCGCCTGATGGCCCACATGCGCCGCGTGGCGCCGAGCGTGCCCGTCATCCTCGATGCCAAGCGCGGTGACATCGGCTCCACCGCCGAGCAGTACGCGCACGAGGCCTTCTCGCGCTACCAGGCCGACGCCGTGACGCTGTCGCCTTTCATGGGCTTCGACACGATGGAGCCCTTCCTCAAGCACCCGGGCAAGGGCGTGATCCTGCTGTGTCGCACGTCCAACCCGGGCGGCTCGGACCTGCAGAACCTGCGCCTGGCCGACATCGACGGCCAGCCCCGCGTGTACGAGCACATCGCGAAGCAGGCGCAGGGCCCGTGGAACACCAACGGCCAGATCGGCCTGGTGGTGGGTGCCACCTTCCCCGAAGAGATTGCCCGC
Organism: uncultured Aquabacterium sp.; assembly: GCF_913773725.1. GTDB lineage: Bacteria > Pseudomonadota > Gammaproteobacteria > Burkholderiales > Burkholderiaceae_C > Aquabacterium. The sequence continues at coordinate 65,768 of NZ_CAJYGK010000115.1, forward strand.
GTGCGTGAACTGGCACCGACCGTGCCGCTGCTGATTCCCGGCGTGGGTGCGCAGGGCGGCGATGCGGCGGCCACCGTCAAGGCCGGCCTGAAGACCGATGCGAGCGGCGCCGTCACCGGCACCATCATCGTCAACAGCTCGCGCGCGGTGCTGTACGCCAGCAGCGGCGATGACTTTGCCAGCGCGGCCCGCCGTGTGGCGATGCAGACGCGCGACACGCTGAACGCCGCCCGCTGAGGCGTTCCGGATCCGGTCGGGGGGCTTGCTCGACCGGCGGGCGCGGATGGGTGCATGATCGGGTCTTCGTTCCGTGCAGACCCCTTGCATTCCGTTCGCACCATGCACCTGTGTACCTTTGAACATGACGGTCAGGCCCGCGCCGGCCTGGTCCGCGGCAGCGACCTCATCGACCTGAGCGCGGTCCTGGGCGACGCCCTGTCGGCCCACCAGCCCATGATCGACCTGATCACCCGCTGGGCCGAGCTGAAAGACCGCGTGGCCGCGTTGACCGAGGCGCCTGCGGATGCCGCCGTCGACGCCGTGCACCTGCTGGCGCCTGTGCCGCGGCCTGGCAAGGCCCTGGCCATCGGGCTGAACTACCTGGAGCACGTTCAGGAAAACATCATCGGCGAGAGCCGCACGGTGCCGGCGCACCAGGTGTGGTTTCCCAAGCTGCCGTCGGCCATCAACGGCCCGTTCGATCCCATCGTGCTGCCCCGTGTCTCAGAGATGACGGACTACGAGGGCGAGCTGGTCGCCATCATCGGCCAGCGTTGCCGGCATGTGCCGCGCGAGCGCGCGCACGAGGTGGTGTTCGGCTACTGCGTCGGCAACGACGTCTCGGTGCGCGACTACCAGAAGCGCACCTCACAGTGGACGCTGGGCAAGTCCTTCGACACGCACGCGCCCTTCGGACCCTGGATCACGACCGCCGACGAGGTGGGCGACCCGCACCAGCTGGCGCTGAGTTGCTGGGTCAATGGCGAGCGCCGGCAGCACAGCCACACCAGCCTGATGATCCACGACATCTGGGCGCAGATCGCGCAGCTCACCGAGGTGATGACGCTGGAGCCTGGCGACGTGATCTTCACCGGCACCTGTAGCGGCGTGGGCGCAGCCTTCGATCCGCCGAAGTTCCTGAAGGATGGCGACACCGTGCGCGTCGAGATCGAGCGCCTGGGGGCCATCGTGGCGCGCTGCGTCGCGGAAGACGCAGCCGACTGACGTCGGCAGCGGCCTGCGGGCCGCTCAGCGCACGCCGTGCGAGCGGGCGTGCGGCTCCAGGGCGTCCAGCACCGTCTTGACGAAGGCGGTCACCTCGGGCGCCAGCTCCAGCAGGCGGTCGCCACGGCCCTGCTCGATCGCTTCCAGGATCAGTTCGTTGACGCCGCCGACCACGGCCATGGCCAGGTTGTGCGACAGCGGCAGGCGCCCCGGCTCGTGCTGGCGCGACAACTCGACCTGGCGGATCACGAAGTTCACGAAGCGCAGCAGGATGGCGCGACGCACGGCCAGGCCGGGCGCGCCCAGGTTCAGCAGTTCGATGCACAAGGTGCGGATCAGGGCAGGCTGCTTCTGGATGTTGCCCAGATAGGCCTCGATCACCCAGTTCAGCTGCGACAGCCAATCCTTGTCCGGGTCGAACCCTTCGGACATCACGGCCAGTGTGCGTTCGCTCAGCAATTCGCACAGGGCCAGCAGGCACTCGTCCTTGCTGGCGAACTGTTCGTAGAACGTGCGCTTGGAGACCCGGGCTTCGGCCACGACATCGGCAATCGTGATCTCGGCATACGGTTTGCGGACCAGGGTCGTGCCCATCGCCGTCATGAGGCGACTGCGGTGATCCGGGGTGGCCGCCGCCTGGGTGGCGTCGAGGGCGGCGCGTTCGACCGACGTCGACGTGGGCATGAGCGGGGCGGTGAGGACGGTTTCAGACATGGCGTGGCAGGAGATGAGCCCTCCCTGCAGGATCAACTGCCAGGGCCGGGGCGAAACAGCGAAAGCGCGCACGGCGCCCTGGGTACGATCTGGCACCGTTCTCCCGCTGTCTGTCGAAGGTCGCTTTTTATCATGCGTACGCCCCTTTTTCCCAGGCGGGTTGCCGCCGCGGCCGGCATTGTGCTGCTGTCGCTGTCCTCGGGCCTGGCCTGCGCCCAGCCCGCGGCGGCCTCTGTGCAGGCCCTCAGCATCCCCTGCGGCAACACCACGTGCGACGCGGAAATCCGCCGTCCGCCCGGGGTGGCGCGCCCGCCGGTCATCGTGATGGCGCATGGGTTTGGCGCACTGCGTGACTGGGGGCTGACCCCGTTCGCCGACCGTTTCGTGCAGGCCGGTTTTGCGGTCGTGCGCTTCGACTATCGGGGATTTGGGCGGAGTGGCGGGCAACCTCGCCGGGTCGTGGACGGCCCCGCCCACGTCGACGACTGGGTGTCGGCGATCGACGCCGTGGCCGCCCGGTCGGATGTGGACGGCACGCGCCTGGGGATCTGGGGGTCGTCCTACAGCGGAGGGCAGGTGCTGGTGGCGGCATCGCGCCGACCGCAGGTTGTGAAGGCCGTCAGTTCCCAGGTGCCCTTTGTGCACGGGCTGTCGAGCGCTTTGCGGTATCCGATCCGGCACCAGCCGGCCGCCATGTGGATGGCCATCCGGGATGCCGTGCGTGGCGACGGGGAAGAGCCGGTCTACATGCCCATCATCTCGGCGGATAGGAGCACAGCCGCGCTGATCTGCGACGAATGCGTCGAGGGCTACAGCAAGCTGGTTCCCAAGGGGCAGGAAGCCGAGAACAAGGTGGCGGCCCGCTTCCTGTTCAGCCTGCCTTTCTTCTATCCGATCGACAGCGCGCCCAAGGTGCAGGCGCCCACGCTGGTGATCGCAGCCGAACGCGACGGCCTGATTCCCATCCAGAAGGTGCGGGACACCGCCAAGGCCCTGCCGCGCGGCGAATACGTCGAACTGCCCGGCGCGCATCACTTCTCGCCTTACCAGGGACCGGTCTTCGAGCAGGTGGTGGCGCGCCAGACGGCCTTCTTCCGGCAGCATCTGGCCCGCTGAGGCGCGGTGGGCCGGAACCCGGATGCCCCTGTGAGGCACTCGGGTGAGGCGGTGTCTGGCGCTCACCCGACGGCGCGACGTATGATGGCCGGTTGCCCTTCTGGCGGCCGGCTGTGCGCGGTAACGAGTGCACAGCATGGCGGACCTCGGGCCTCTTTCTTGCTGCTGACCGCCGATGTCCCGTTCCGTGCCTCCGCTCGATGCCACTGCCGTGGCCCCAGTCGACCTGCCCGCTTCTTCGCCTGCCGTTCGTCAGCCGTCCGGTCAGCCGCCCGGCATGACGCGCCCGCGTGGCGAGCACCCCACGATCCAGATCCGCGGCGCACGCACGCACAACCTCAAGAACATCGACCTCGATCTGCCGCGGCATGAACTGGTGGTCATCACGGGCCTGTCGGGCTCGGGCAAGTCCAGCCTGGCGTTCGACACCCTGTACGCCGAGGGCCAGCGCCGCTATGTGGAGAGCCTGAGCGCCTACGCGCGGCAGTTCCTGCAACTGATGGACAAGCCTGATGTCGACGTGATCGAAGGGCTGTCGCCCGCGATCAGCATCGAGCAAAAGGCCACCAGCCACAACCCACGCTCGACCGTGGGCACGGTCACGGAGATCCACGACTACCTGCGCCTGCTGTACGCCCGGGCCGGCACCCCGTTCTGCCCCGAGCACGGCGAGCCGCTGCAGGCGCAGAGTGTGAGCCAGATGGTCGACGCCGTGCTGGCGTTGCCGGAGGACACCAAGCTGATGATCCTCGCGCCGGTGGTGCGGGACCGCAAGGGCGAGCACGCCGAGCTGTTTGCCGACATGCAGGCGCAGGGCTATGTGCGCTTTCGCATCAATGGGCAGATCACCGAGGCGGTCGACCTCAAGCCGCTGGTGAAGAACGAGAAGCACGACATCGACGTGGTCGTCGACCGCGTGAAGGTGCGCGGGGACATGGCACAGCGCCTGGCCGAGAGCTTCGAGACGGCCCTGCGTCTCGCCGAGGGGCGCGCGATTGCGCTCGAGATGGACACCGAGAAGACGCACCTGTTCTCGGCCAAGTTCGCCTGTCCGGTGTGCAGCTACTCGTTGTCAGAGCTCGAGCCCCGCCTGTTCTCGTTCAACTCGCCGCAAGGCGCCTGCCCGACGTGCGACGGCCTCGGCCATGTCATCGCCTTCGATCCCCACCGTGTGGTGGCCTTCCCGTCGCTCAGCATCGGCAGCGGGGCCGTCAAGGGCTGGGATCGCCGCAACCCCTACACCTACAGCCTGATCGAGAGCGTCGGCCGGCACTACGACGTCGACATCGAGCAGCCTTTTGAAGAGCTGCCTGCGCATATCCAGCACGTGCTGCTGTATGGGTCGGGCGCCGACGAGATCGAGTTCACTTACGAGGCGGACGGTCCGAGCGGCAAGAAGCGCAAGGTCAAGCGCACGCATCCCTTCGAAGGCATCATCCCCAACTTCGAGCGCCGCTTCAAGGAAACCGATTCGGCTGCGGTGCGTGAAGAACTGGCCCGCTACCAGCAGCCCAAGGCCTGCCCCGATTGCCACGGCACGCGCCTGCGCCGCGAGGCCCGCCACGTGAAGCTGCTCGACGCCCACACCGGCGACCGCAAGGCCATCTACGAGATCGGCCACGCCACGCTGGCCGAGGCGCACCGTTATTTCGAAGGACTGCAGCTGCAGGGCGCCAAGGCCGAGATTGCCGCCAAGGTGGTCAACGAGATCCGCTCACGCCTGCGCTTCCTCAACGACGTGGGCCTGAACTACCTGAGCCTGGATCGCAGCGCCGACACGCTGTCCGGAGGCGAGGCGCAGCGCATTCGCCTGGCCTCGCAGATCGGCTCCGGCCTGACGGGCGTGATGTACGTGCTCGACGAGCCCAGCATCGGCCTGCACCAGCGCGACAACGACCGCCTGATCGGCACGCTCCAGCATCTCCGCGATCTGGGCAACAGCGTGATCGTCGTCGAGCACGACGAGGACATGATCCGCGCTGCCGACCATGTGGTCGACATGGGGCCGGGTGCCGGCGTGCACGGTGGCCGCGTGATGGCGCAAGGCAAGCCGGACGAGATCGCGGCCAACGCCGAGAGCCTGACCGGGCAATACCTGGCGCGTGCGCTGCGCATCCCCGTGCCGGCCGAGCGTCGGCCTTTCACCGACGAGACGCCGCGCCTGCGCGTGGTCAACGCACGGGGCCACAACCTCAAGGGCGTCACCGTCGAGGTGCCGGTGGGGCTGCTCACGTGCGTCACCGGCGTGTCGGGCTCGGGCAAGTCCACGCTGGTGAACGACACGCTGTATGCCGCGGTGGCCAAGAAGCTCTACCAGAGCCACGCCGAGCCCGAACCGCATGACGAGATCGAAGGGCTGGAGCTGTTCGACAAGGTCATCAACGTCGACCAGTCGCCGATCGGGCGCACGCCGCGCTCCAACCCGGCCACCTACACCGGCCTGTTCACGCCCATCCGCGAGCTGCTGGCCGACGTGCCGACCGCCCGCGAGCGCGGCTACAACGCCGGGCGCTTCAGCTTCAACGTGGCCGGTGGCCGCTGTGAAGCCTGCCAGGGGGACGGTGTGCTCAAAGTGGAGATGCACTTCCTGCCCGATGTGTACGTGCCGTGCGACGTGTGCCAAGGCAAGCGCTACAACCGCGAGACGCTCGAGGTGCTCTACAAGGGCAAGAACATTCACGAGATCCTGGGGCTGACGGTCGAGGACGCACTCGAGTTCTTCAGCGCCGTGCCCGCCATCGCCCGCAAGCTGCAGACGCTGATGGACGTGGGCCTGGGGTACATCCGCCTGGGGCAGAGCGCGACCACGCTGTCGGGCGGCGAGGCCCAGCGCGTCAAGCTGGCGCTGGAACTCAGCAAGCGCGACACCGGCCGCACCCTCTACATCCTCGACGAGCCGACCACCGGCCTGCACTTCCACGACATCGCGCTGCTGCTCAAGGTGCTGCACCAACTGCGCGATGCGGGCAACACCATCGTCATCATCGAGCACAACCTCGACGTCATCAAGACGGCGGACTGGCTGATCGACATGGGGCCCGAAGGAGGCTCGGGCGGCGGTGAGTTGCTCGTGGCGGGCACGCCGGAGGCGGTGGCCGCACATCCGGGCAGCCACACGGGGCGGTATCTGGCGCCCTTGCTGTGAGGCCGGCCCTGGTCTGACGCACGATGTGTCGTCCGATCGGGGGGCGGGTACAGGGTGGGTGAGGGTTTGGGGCGTTTCTGCGGAGGTAGCATTCCGACACGCTGTCAGGCGTGCACGTGGACGAGGCCCGTGCCAACAAAACCAACCAGAGAGGATTCACCCATGCATTCGTCATCTTTCAAGTGGGGCGCCGCGGCCCTGGCTGCCGGCCTGCTGGCAGGCTCGCCCGCCGCCTTGGCTCAGTTGCAAATGGTTGCCCAGCAGGGCGCGCTGTCGGCCACCCTCCAATCGGGTTCGATGTACGTGCCGCTCAATCCGGTGCCCTTTGCACAGGATGTGAGGACCAGTACAGATCAACCGCTGCTGTTGACGGCAAAAGCGACGAGCTTGGCCAGCTCTGCCGAGGGGCAGGCCGAACTCGCTGCAACGACCGCCCAACTGCGTGCGCGCCTGTACCTGAGAGCGGCGTTCAGCCAGCCCGCCGACGAACTGGCCAAGGCCACCGGGCAGATGTCAGCCACGTTCGACGTCGCGCAACGCAGCACGGTGCAGGTGACGGCCGGCAGTGCCTATGGTGGAGGCAACAGCAACGTGCAGTACGCCCTGTACGCGGTGGAGGGGGCCACTGAGACACCGGTGTCAGTGAGCTTCGAGGGGCAGGCGACGCTGTCACCGGGGCGATACATCCTCCGTGTGCAGGGGCAGGCAGAACTCGCCTCCTGGTACCTGCGCGGCAGCCCGAGTGGTGCCTACGGTGTCGATCGCACCATCGTGCTCGACGTGAGCCCGGTCATCGACACGGCCCATGGTCCCGCTCCGGATGCCACGCTCGGCAGCCTGCCGGGACCTTTCCCTGTCGCCACAATGGCGCTGCCGCCGGCGACAGGTGTGCCCTCCGCCACGGTCTATTGGCCGAATGTCCAGGGGGAGCGTCCGTTCGCGCTGGCCGTGATCGCACCGGGCCTGCTGGAAGATCGCCGTGCGACGTCCTGGCTGGCGCAGAGGCTGGCGTCTCAAGGCTTCGTGATCGTCGCCCATGACACCCGCTCGCTCTTTGACTCGACCGCTTCGCGCAATGCGCAGAGCCTGGCTGTGCTGCAAAAGCTGGTGGATTGGAGTGCCCAGGCGGGAACCCCGCTCTACGGGAAGGTGGATGCGAGCCGCCGTGCCGTGCTCGGCCACGGCGCCGGGCAGCCCATGGCGCTTGCCCGAGCCAACGGGCCTGTGAAAGCGGCCGTGGCGTTGGCGCCAGCAACGCAGGTCAAGGACCACAGTGGGGTGACGGTGCCGACGCTGGTCGTGGCGTGCCAGTCCGATGCCTTTGCGCCCCCACGGGCGCATGCCGACCGGATCTACGAGACTGTGCCTGCCTCGGTCAGCAAGGCGCTCATGGAGCTCAAGGGCTCGAGCGCGTGCACCAACACCTCAGCCCCAGCCCTTCAGCGAGAAAAGGTTGCTCGCTACGTGACGGCCTGGCTCAAGCGCTTCGTCGATCAAGACACCCGATACAGCCCGTTCCTCTGCGGCGCGCAACATGAGGCAGCCATCAGCTCGGCCGTGTCGCCGCAGGTGGTGACACGCTACAAGCAGAACTGCCCTTACTGATCTGCTGAATGGCACGCAGGAGGGGCCGCGCAAGCGGCCCGTTCCTGCAGCCTCACAACAGCGGTGCCAGCGCCCGCTGCGCATCCATCAGGCTGTGTCCCGTGCGCTGCGCCCAGTCCTCGACCTGGTCCCCGCCGATCTTGCCCACATTGAAGTAGGCCGCCTCGGGGTGCGACAGGTAGAAGCCGCTGACGCTGGCGGCCGGCATCATCGCCAGGCTCTCGGTCAGGTGCATGTGGATGTCGTGTGCCTCGAGCACCTTGAACATGTCGCGCTTGACCGTGTGGTCCGGGCAGGCCGGGTAACCCGGTGCCGGGCGGATGCCGCGGTACTGCTCCTTGATGAGCTGCGCGTTGTCGAGCTGCTCGGCTTCGGCGTAGCCCCAGAACTCCTTGCGCACGCGCTCATGCATGCGCTCGGCAAAGGCCTCAGCCAGGCGGTCGGCCAGGGCCTTGAGCATGATGGCCGAGTAGTCGTCATGGCGGGCCATGAACTCGGCTTCCTTCTTCTCGATGTTCAGGCCGGCGGTCACGGCGAACATGCCGATGTAATCGGCCTTGTCGCCCTTCGGTGCCACGAAGTCGGCCAGTGAGCGGTTCGGGCGTTTCACCCCATCCACGACAGGCCGCTCGCTCTGCATGCGCAGCGGGTGCCAGCGCATCAGCTCGGTGGTGCGGGCTTCGTCGGCATACAGCACGATGGCGTCGTCTTCTACCGTGTTGGCCGGGTACAGGCCGATCACGCCGTTGGCCGTCAGCCAGCGACCCTCGACGATCTTCTTCAGCATGGCCTGGGCATCGGCATACACCTTGCGCGCCTGTTCGCCCACCACCGCGTCATCCAGGATGCCGGGGAAGGCGCCATGCAGGTCCCAGGTCTGGAAGAAGGGCGTCCAGTCGATGTAGGGGGCCAGCTCGCCGAGGTCGTAGTTCTTGAACACGCGCCGGCCGATGAACTTGGGTGCCTCGGGCGTGTGGCTGTCGAAGTTCACCACGGCCTTGTTGGCGCGTGCGTCGGCCAGCGACACCAGTGGCGTGGCCTTCTTGTTGGCGTGCAGCTGGCGCACCTTCTCGTAGTCGGCGTTCAGCTCGGCAATGTAGTCGGCGTGGCGTTCTTCGCTCAGCAGGTCCGAGCACACGCCCACGGCGCGCGAGGCGTCGGGCACGTACACCACCGGGCCGCTGTAATTCGGTGCGATCTTCACCGCCGTGTGCACGCGGCTGCAGGTGGCGCCGCCGATCAGCAGCGGCGTCTTGCGCTCGCGGAAGTACGCATCGCGTTCCATCTCGGCGGCCACATACTGCATCTCTTCCAGCGACGGCGTGATCAGGCCCGACAGCCCGATGATGTCGGCACCCACTTCCTTGGCCTTGGCGAGGATGTCCTGGCACGGGACCATCACACCCATGTTGACCACCTCGAAGTTGTTGCACTGCAGGACCACGGTCACGATGTTCTTGCCGATGTCGTGCACATCGCCCTTCACGGTCGCGATCACGATCTTGCCCTTGGCCTTCACGTCACCGCCGGCCGCTTCCAGCTGGCGCTTTTCTTCCTCGATGTAGGGCACCAGATGCGCCACGGCCTGCTTCATCACGCGGGCCGATTTCACCACCTGGGGCAGGAACATCTTGCCCGCGCCGAACAGGTCGCCCACGGTGTTCATGCCGGCCATCAGTGGGCCTTCGATCACGTGCAGCGGCCGGCCACCGCGGGCCTTGATCTGCTGCCAGCATTCTTCTGTGTCCTGCGTGATGAACTCGGTGATGCCGTGGATCAGGGCATGGCTCAGTCGTTGATCCACCGGTGCGGGTTCCTCGGCCGTGCCGCGCCAGGCCAGCTTGGCCGAGTCGTCCTTGGCCGCGCCCTTGACCTGCTCCGCAATGCCCAGCAGGCGCTCGGTCGGCGTCAGCGAGGTGTCTTCGCCGTCCTTGTAGACCGGCTGGCGGTTGAGCACCACGTCTTCCACCAGCTCGCGCAGGTGCGCATCGAGCTGGTCGTACACGCCCACCATGCCGGCGTTGACGATGCCCATGTCCATGCCTGCCTGGATGGCGTGGTAAAGGAACACCGTGTGGATGGCCTCGCGCACCGGTTCGTTGCCGCGGAAGCTGAACGACACGTTCGACACGCCGCCCGATACCTTGGCGCCCGGCAGGTTCTGCTTGATCCAGCGCGTGGCGTTGATGAAGTCGACTGCGTAGTTGTCGTGTTCTTCAATGCCCGTGGCGATGGCAAAGATGTTCGGGTCGAAGATGATGTCTTCCGGCGGGAAGCCCACCTCGTCGACCAGCATGCGGTACGCGCGCTCGCAGATCTCGACCTTGCGCTGGTAGGTGTCGGCTTGGCCGACCTCGTCGAAGGCCATTACCACGGTGGCCGCGCCATAGCGCTTGATCAGCCGGGCCTGGCGCTTGAACTCGTCCACGCCTTCCTTCAGCGAGATCGAGTTGACGATGCCCTTGCCCTGGATGCACTTCAGGCCCGCCTCGATCACGTCCCACTTCGACGAGTCGATCATGATGGGCACGCGGGCGATTTCCGGCTCACCGGCGATCAGGTTCAGGAAACGCACCATGGCGGCCTTGCTGTCCAGCATGGCCTCGTCCATGTTGATGTCGATGACCTGGGCGCCGTTCTCGACCTGCTGGCGCGCCACCGACAGGGCGTCCTCGAATCGCCCCTCGAGAATCATGCGCGCAAAGGCCTTCGAGCCCGTCACGTTGGTGCGCTCGCCGACGTTCACGAACAGCGAGCCCTGACCGATCAGCACGGGTTCCAGCCCGGAAAGGCGCATGGGCGCCACAGCGGCAGGAGATGGGGTGCCGGATTCAGCGGCGGCGGAGGGGCGGACAGCGTCGGTCATAACCGCCCATTTTACGAGGCGGGCACGCCGTCTGGACGCCACAAACAAAGAGGCCCTGGACGTCGGCCAGGGCCTTTTTCAAATGAGGGAGAGGCGTCAGGCCTTCAGCAGGGCGTACAGCTCGTCCTTCAGGGCCACACGCTGCAGCTTCTTCTGCTCGAGTTCGTTTGCCGAACTGTGCTCAATGCCGCTTTCCAGTCGCCCGATGGCCTTGTCCAGCTCCTCGTATTCTTTCTCCAGCCGCGCGAAGTGCGCGTTGCTCGTCTTCAAGGTGTGAATACGGTCCTTGAGTTCAGGAAAATCCTTGATCAGCGGGTGGTGGTCCATCGGCACTCCTTTGTTGTGTGGAAGAGGGATCTGTCTGAGCCTCATCGTGCACCTGGCACCCGCCACCTGGGTTGTGGCAGATCAAGCCGCCGTCAACCCGGGGTGCCCGGGCGAGGGGGCGCCTGAAGAAAGGCCGATTCGATGTCGAACGTGCTGTCCTGGCCCACCGTGTTGCGGTGTTCGTGCAGCCACGCATCGGCCGCTCTGTGGCCCAGACGGTGCAGCTCCTGCAGGAAGGCCCAGTCCGTGTTGAACTTGCTCGAGGCGTTGAAGGGCGTCATGCCTTCGTCGTCCGCGATCATGTGCATGTGCAGGTTCTTGTAGCGGCCGCGGTCCAGGCGGTCGTCCCGCAGCAGCTTCTTCACGAAGTGAATGGCCCGCATTTCGCTGATCAGGCTGGCGTTGAAGGTGATTTCGCTGAGGCGGTCGATGATGTCGATGCTGCGGGTGGGGGTGTCCTCACGTTGCATCGGGTTGAGGCGCACCAGCAGGATGTCGCTCAGGTCGGTCTGGTAGATCAGCGGGTAGATGGCCGGATTGCCGGTGTAGCCCCCGTCCCAGTACCCCTCGCCGTCGATCTCGACCGCCTGGAACACGAAGGGAAGGCACGCCGACGCCATCAGCGCGTCTTCCGACAGCGTGGGGCCGGTGAAGACCCGCGCCTGACCGGTCCGCACCGAGGTCGCGGTCACGAACAGCGGGATGCCGCAGGTTTCGCAGCCGGCGTGCAGCGCGGGCACATCGACGTGTCGGCGCACCACGTCGCGCAGCGGGTTGAGGTTGAGCGGGTTGAACTCATACGGGCTGAATGCCCGCATGAACAGGTTCAGCCACTGGTAGGCCGGAAACTGGTCGAAGTTGAACTGGTTGCGAAGCAGCCCGTTGGACTGGATCGTCAGCGGCGAGAACAGGGGGCCGTGCTGGCTGACGTCGCGCCAGAAGTCATGCAGCGCTTGCCGGGCGGCGGCACGCGCGGACGTGACGCCGCCCTTGGCGTGGCCTTGCACGTACCCCGACAGCATGACGGCGCCGTTCAATGCGCCGGCGCTGGTGCCCGAGATGCCTGCGATGTCGAGGCCGTCGTCGCCCAGCAGCCTGTCCAGCACGCCCCAGGTGAAGGCGCCGTGGCTGCCTCCGCCCTGAAGCGCCAGGTTGACCGTGGGGCGGGCGGCGGCGGGGCCGCCGGGCGAGGCGTCGAGCCTGACGGGGGCAGTGGGACGGGGGCGGCGAGGGGAGGGCATGGGGCCAGTCTAATGCGAAACCGCTCAGCCATGCTGCGGTGCAGCATGATCATGTGTCGCGTGGTCTGTCTCTGAATCGTCCCGCTCTTCAGAGGGAGCAAATAAAACCCCACAAACACTGTACAGGCATCCAGCTTTTGCCATAATGACGCCCAGTTCAAGCGACATGCGCCAGCGCTCTGCTGCGCCGCCCCATCCGGAGACCCTTCATGGAAACCACCGCCAAGTCCGCCCTCAACGCCGAGAAGGCCAAGGCCCTTCAGGCCGCCCTGGCCCAGATTGAAAAGCAGTTCGGCAAGGGCTCGATCATGCGCCTCGGCGAAGGCGAAGCCGTGGAAGACATCCAGGTCGTGTCCACCGGCTCGCTGGGGCTCGATGTCGCCCTGGGCGTCGGGGGCCTGCCGCGCGGTCGCGTCATCGAAATCTACGGTCCTGAGTCTTCCGGCAAGACCACCCTCACGTTGCAGGTCGTGGCCGAAATGCAGAAGCAGGGCGGCGTGTGCGCCTTCATCGACGCCGAGCATGCGCTGGACGCCCAGTACGCCCAGAAACTGGGTGTCAACCTGCAGGACCTGCTGATCTCTCAACCGGACACCGGCGAACAGGCGCTCGAGATCGTGGACGCGCTGGTGCGCTCCGGCTCGGTCGACCTGATCGTGGTCGATTCGGTGGCCGCCCTGACCCCGAAGGCCGAACTCGAAGGCGAAATGGGCGATGCTCTGCCGGGTCTGCAGGCCCGTCTGATGAGCCAGGCGCTGCGCAAGCTGACGGCCACGATCAAGAAGACCAACTGCACCGTCATCTTCATCAACCAGATCCGCATGAAGATCGGTGTCATGTTCGGCTCGCCGGAAACGACCACGGGCGGCAATGCGCTGAAGTTCTACGCGTCCGTGCGTCTGGACATCCGTCGCATCGGTTCCATCAAGAAGGGCGATGAGGTCATTGGCAACGAGACCAAGGTCAAGGTGGTCGAGAACAAGGTGTCCCCACCCTTCAAGACCGCCGAGTTCGACATCCTGTATGGCGAAGGCATCAGCCGCGAAGGCGAGATCATCGACATGGGCGTCAATGCCAAGATCGTCGACAAGTCGGGGGCCTGGTATGCCTACGGTGGCGAAAAGATCGGTCAGGGCAAGGACAACGCCCGCGAGTTCCTGCGCGAGAACCCGGACCTGGCCCGTGAGATCGAGAACAAGATCCGCGATTCGCTGGGCATCGCCCTGCTGCCCGCTGTGCCGCCCGTGCCCGGCGACGAAGCCTGATCAGACAACCTGCTGAACGGAGATGGCCGACCGAGAGGATGATGCAGGCGGCGCTAGGTCGCGCCGTCCCACCCTCTCCCTGAAAGGCCGGGCACTCAAGTACCTTGCGGCACGAGAACATTCTCGCGTCGAACTGCGCCGAAAGCTGGGCCCTTACGCCGAGACGCCCGACGAAGTGGAGCGTGTGCTCGATGAGCTCGAGTCTCGCCGTTTTCTCTCGGCGGAACGCTTTGCCGAATCCGTGGCGCACCGCCGGGGTGCCCGGTACGGCGCAGCCCGTGTCCAGGCAGAACTGGCACAGCATCAGTTGCCTCCGGAGGTGGTCCGTGAGGCGGTGCAGACCTTGCGCGATTCCGAATTCGATCGTGCCTGGACTCTGTGGGATCGGCGATATGGTGCGGTTCCGGCCGAGGCGGCCGAGCGTGCCCGTCAGGCCCGGTTTCTCGCTTCACGCGGGTTCTCGGGCGACATCATTCGCCGCATCCTCCGGGGGGAAATGCCCGATCCCCCTGCGGAAGAGTAAGGCGCGCTCCCTGTCCGGCATGGGGCGGTGACGCGCCGTCGCCCTAGGGAAAACACCGACCAAAATCCCGCGACCTTGCTGGGCTGTCGCGCCGTGAGACAGCGCCTCGACAGGTGCTCGGTGCTATCCTTGCACGCTGCAACGCAACAAGCCCATCCCTTGAAAGCGTGGCGCCGAGCCAGCCCGATCGGCCGTGCGCGGCATTGTCAATCCGACAAGAACGCAACACCAGACTGCGAGACACCCATGAAGATCCATGAGTACCAAGGCAAAGAGATCCTGAGCCGATTTGGCGTGCCGGTCCCAAGAGGCATTCCGGCATTTTCCGTTGATGAGGCTGTTGCGGCAGCTGAGAAGCTGGGCGGCCCCGTGTGGGTGGTCAAGGCGCAGATCCACGCCGGTGGGCGCGGCAAGGGCGGTGGCGTGAAGGTTGCCAAGTCCATCGAGGACGTCAAGGCCCGCGCCACCGACATCCTGGGCATGCAGCTGGTCACGCACCAGACCGGCCCGGAAGGCCAGAAGGTCCGTCGCCTGTACATCGAAGAAGGCGCTGACATCCAGAAGGAATACTACCTGTCCGTCGTGACCGACCGCGGCACGCAGAAGGTGGCCTTCATCGCCTCCAGCGAATGCGGCATGGACATCGAGGAAGTCGCGCACAGCACCCCCGAGAAGATCATCACCGTCTTCGTCGATCCGCTGGTCGGCCTGACGCAGGCACAAGGTGAAGAGCTGGCCAAGGGCGTCGCGATGCCCGCCGACTCGGTGGCCCAGTTCATCGACATCTGCCAGAAGCTCTACCAGTGCTACATGGAGACCGATGCGTCGCTGGTTGAGATCAACCCGCTGAACCGCGACAGCAAGGGCAACATCATCGCCCTGGACGCCAAGTTCAACTTCGACTCCAACGCTCTGTTCCGCCACCCCGAAATCGTGGCCCTGCGCGACCTGGACGAAGAAGATCCCGCTGAAGTCGAGGCCTCGAAGTTCGACCTGGCCTACATCCAGCTCGACGGCAACATCGGCTGCCTGGGCAACGGCGCCGGTCTGGCCATGTCGACGATGGACACCATCAAGCTGTTCGGCGGCGAGCCCGCCAACTTCCTCGACGTGGGCGGTGGCGCCACGGCCGAGAAGGTCACCGAAGCCTTCAAGATCATGCTGAAGAACCCGGATGTCAAGGGCATCCTGGTGAACATCTTCGGCGGCATCATGAAGTGCGACACCATCGCCGATGGCGTCATCACCGCCTGCAAGGCCGTGAACCTGAACGTGCCGCTGGTGGTCCGCATGAAGGGCACCAACGAAGACCTGGGCAAGAAGATGCTGGCCGACTCCGGTCTGCCCATCATCTCCGCCGATTCGATGGCTGAAGCCGCGACCAAGATCGTCGCCGCTGTCGCCTGAGCCAAGCACCCAGAGGATTCGTCATGAGCATTTACATCAACAAAGACACCAAGGTCATCACCCAAGGCATCACGGGCAAGACCGGTCAGTTCCACACCCTTGGCTGCCAGGCCTACGCCAACGGCAAGAACGCGTTCGTGGCCGGCGTGAACCCCAAGAAGGCGGGCGAGAAGTTCTCGGACATCCCCATTTACGCCTCCGTCAAGGAAGCCGCCAAGGAAACCGGCGCCACCGTGTCGGTGATCTACGTGCCGCCCGCTGGCGCTGCTGATGCCATCTGGGAAGCCGTCGAGGCCGACCTGGACCTGGTCATCGCCATCACCGAAGGCATCCCCGTGCGCGACATGCTGATGGTGCGCAACAAGATGAAGGCCAAGGAAGCCGCCGGCGGCAAGAAGACGCTGCTGCTGGGCCCGAACTGCCCCGGCCTGATCACGCCCGACGAGATCAAGATCGGCATCATGCCGGGCCACATCCACCGCAAGGGTCGCATCGGCGTGGTGTCGCGTTCCGGCACCCTCACGTACGAAGCCGTGGCCCAGTTGACCGAACTGGGCCTGGGTCAGTCGAGCGCCGTTGGCATCGGTGGCGACCCGATCAACGGTCTGAAGCACATCGACGTGATGAAGGCCTTCAACGACGATCCCGAAACCGACGCCGTCATCATGATCGGCGAAATCGGGGGTCCGGACGAAGCCGAGGCGGCCCAATGGTGCAAGGCCAACATGAAGAAGCCGGTCGTCGGCTTCATCGCTGGCGTCACCGCCCCTCCGGGCAAGCGCATGGGCCACGCCGGTGCCCTGATCTCGGGTGGTGCCGACACCGCTGATGCCAAGCTCGCCGTCATGGAGGAGTGCGGCTTCAAGGTCACGCGCAACCCGTCGGAAATGGGCAAGATCCTCAAGAGCCTGATCTGAGGCCGGACTGCCGGGGCTGCACACCACACGCCCCGGCCCCCACGATTGACCACAGCCCCTCTCAGAGGGGCTGTTCTGTTTGAGTCCCATGGACACCTTTCTGACACCTGAATTCTGGCTGGCCGTCGGTCAGATCGTGATGATCGACGTGCTGCTCGGCGGAGACAACGCCGTGGTGATCGCCCTGGCCTGCCGCAATCTGCCCCCCTCGCTGCGCACCCGCGGCATCATCTGGGGGACGGCCGGCGCCATCGTGCTGCGGGTCGTGCTGATCTTCTTTGCCATGTCCCTGCTCAAGCTGCCTTACCTGAAGCTGGTGGGCGCCGGGCTGCTGTTGTGGATCGGCATCAAGCTGCTCGTACCCGAGGACGATGCGCACGAGGTCAGCGGCAGCGATCGCCTCTTGGGCGCCATCAAGACCATCATCGTGGCCGACTTCGTCATGAGCGTCGACAACGTCATCGGCATCGCCGGTGCGGCCCAGGGCTCGGGCCATGCGGGACACGAGATGCCGCTGGTGATCTTCGGTCTGCTGGTCAGCATTCCCATCATCGTCTGGGGCAGCACCATCGTGCTGAAGCTGATGGACCGCTTCCCGCTCATCATCACCGCCGGCGGCATGCTGTTGGGTTGGATCGCCGGGACGCTGGCGGTAACCGACCCTGCTCTGGCGAGCCATCTGGACGTCGCCGCAGGCACCCGCTACGTGTCCGGTGCGCTCGGTGCGTTGTTCGTGTTGGCGATCGGTACCATGATGGCTCGACGCGCTGCTGCGGAAGCCTGATTCATGCCTCTTGTGCTGCTCCTGCTGGTCATCCTCGTGCTGCTGTTGCTGGCAGGCGGCCTCACCCTTTGGTTGCTGCGCCACCGGCGCACGGTGGCGGGCAAGCCGTCCGGACGGGTTGGTGCTGCCACCCGTCCGCTGGCCCGCGAGGCCGATGCCGGGGCACGCGAGTCGTGGCACGCCCCTGATTCAGAGTCGGATGCAGGCCCGGAAACCGTGCTGTCCTACCTTGATGTGCCGCCCCGCCATGGGGAGTCGCATGGCAGACCGACCGACCCGGGACCGAGCACCTTGCCCCATGCGCTGACGGAACTGGAGGCAGCCGATTGGATGCGCATCCAGCCTGGAGGGCGCGAGCGGATCGAGCGGGCGCTGCAGGCCCTGGGCGATGGTCCGGTGGACCGCGCCTGGGATACCCTGCGTGGCTTCTTCCCGGAAGCGGCTCACCGTGAGGCCGCGCTTGAAACCCTGGACCGCATTGCGACCGCATTCGAACGGGCTGGTCGGTACGACGCGGCAAGGGACGTCTACGAGCACATGGCGGACATCGACCCGGGCTGGCGCCAGGTCAAGCTCAGGCTGATGCGCGCACGAGGGCTGGCGCAGGCCGCCACCGTCAACACCTGGGGCACCGTGCCGCCGCGGCCAGTGCCTGACGCCGCATACAAGCAGCTTGGCAAATACCTGGTCGAGCGCCAGATCGGCAAGGGTGCGATGGGAGCGGTCTACCTGGGGTACGACCCGGCGACCGACCGGCGCGTCGCGCTCAAGACGATGTCCCTGGTGCAAGAATTCCAGGGCGAGGAACTGGCCGACGCCCGGGCACGCTTCCTGCGAGAAGCCGAAATGGCCGGGCGTCTGCAGCATCCGGACATTGTGAGCATCATCGACGCGGGCGAGCAGGATGGCGTCGCCTACATCGCCATGGAACTCGTCCAGGGAGTGGACCTGTCCCGGCACACGCAGTCCGGCAGCCTGCTGCCGTTGCACCAGCTTCTGCCGATCGTGGCCAGGGTGGCCGAGGCCCTCGCCTACGCGCACAGTCGCGGCGTCACCCACCGCGACATCAAGCCGGCGAACATCATGGTCGACCTGTCCTCGGGCAACGTGAAGGTGATGGACTTCGGCGTGGCCCGGGTGGCCGACGCGGCCCGGACGCGCACCGGCGTGGTTCTGGGAACGCCCACCTTCATGTCGCCCGAGCAACTGGCCGGCCAGACCATCGACGGCCGCAGCGACCTGTACTCGCTGGGGGTCACGCTGTTCCAGTTGCTCACGGGCCAGTTGCCTTACCGGAACGACTCGATGGCCGTGTTGATGCGTGCGATCGCGAACGACGCGGCGCCCAATGTCTGCAGCTTGCGCTCTGATCTGCCGACCGCCCTGGGGGACATCGTCGCCCTGGCCCTGCAGAAGCATCCGAACACCCGCTACCCGAACGGCCACGAGATGGCGATGGACCTGTTGGCCGTTGCGCGCGCCTTGCAGCCCCTCGATATCCCGCTGTAGGGGTAAGGCGGCAACCTTGTGACGGGTTTGACCACAAAAGAAGGTGACAATCCAGCCATGGACTTCGAGTTCTACAGTCAAACGGACACAGGCCGGGTGCGGACGAACAATGAGGATTCGGTCGCGCTGGATGAGCGTTGTGCTGTGGCCGTGCTGGCCGACGGCATGGGTGGCTATGCCGCCGGCGAAGTGGCCAGCGGCATGGCGTGCGACTTCATCAAGGCCGAACTGGGTCGCTGGTTGACGGAGGCTGCAGACACCGCGAGCGATGCCGATGTCCGCCGCGCCATGGACATCTGTGTGGACAACGCCAACCGCGCGATCTTCTCGGCGGCCTCCTCGAACCCGCAGTACGCCGGCATGGGGACCACGTTGGTTCTGGCGGTGTTCCGGTCGGGACGTGTGCTGCTGGGACACATCGGGGACTCCCGCGCCTACCGCTGGCGTGGGGGGATGTTGCAGCAGGTGACAAAAGACCATTCGTTACTGCAGGAACAAATCGATGCTGGCATCCTGACGCCCGAGCAGGCCCAGTTTTCTGCCAACAAGAATCTCGTCACCCGCGCCGTAGGGGTGGAGGAGATGGCCCTGCTCGAGACGCACCAGCACGATGTGGAATCGGGCGACGTGATCCTCATGTGTTCTGACGGACTTTCGGACATGCTGCCCGACGGTCGCATCGCTGAGATCATGGCGACTCACGAGACGCTGTCAGACATGGGGGCGGCCCTGGTATCAGCTGCAAATGAAGCAGGTGGCCGGGATAATATTGCGGTGATACTGGTTCGAGCGCAGGGAGCGGCCGAACCGCCTGCACGCTCCTGGTGGCCTTTCCGTCGCCTGGGCGGCGCTGGCTGAGCACCAAGAAGATCAACCCGAGAGGTTACGAATGGGAAAGCTGGTTGTCTCGCTTGACGGAGTCGTCATCAAGGAAGTCCAGATCACGAAGGACAGGACGTCTCTGGGGCGTCGTCCGTACAACGACATCGTCATCGACAACCTGGCAGTCAGCGGCGAGCACGCTGTTCTGCAGATGGCTGGTCAGGACGTTTTCATCGAAGACCTCAACAGCACCAACGGCACCTACATCAACGGCAAGGCCGTCAAGAAGCAGCTGCTGCAGCACAACGACACGGTCGAGATCGGCAAGTACAAGATCAAGTACCTGGTCGAAGACGGCAACGATTACGAGAAGACCATGATCATGCGCCCTGGCACGCCGATGGCGGCTGCGCTGGGCGGTCATACCGGGCCGGGCGCCCTGGGTGGTGTGCCGGTGGGCGCGCCGCCCAGCGCACCTCCGCCGTCCTTTCCGGCCAGCACATCGGGTGGCTTGAACACCAGTTTCGGTGGCCTGGGTGCGCAATCGCCCGCGTCCATCAAGGTGTTGAATGGCGCTGCGGCCGGTCGAGAGGTCGCGCTCACAAAGGTGGTGACCACCGTGGGCAAGCCGGGCGTGCAGGTGGCTTCGATCACCAAGCGCCCCGGGGGCTATGTGTTTGCGCACGTTGAAGGAACGGCCCGGCCGACCGTCAATGGCGCGCCGGTGGTCGGCGAGCCGGTTCATCTCAAGAGCGGAGACGTGATCGAGCTGGCCGGCACGCAGATGCAGTTCGTGCAGGCCTGAATCGGCCCGGGCCCGCGCAAGGGGAGTCCATGATCCGGGTTCTGGGTTGCCATGGGTCGATCGCGGCGCGGTGCCACACCACGGCTTTCCTGGTCGACGACGACATCTTGATCGATGCCGGCAGTGGCGTGGGCGAGTTGCGCCTGGACGAGCTGGCGCGGATCGACCACATCGTGCTCACGCACAGCCACCTGGACCATGTGCTGTCCATCCCCCTGCTGGCCGACACCGTCATCAAGCTGCGCCAAGGGCCGGCCGGACTGACTGACCTGCGACCTATTCATGTCCACGGGCTGCCTGAAACGCTGGAGGCCTTGCGCCGGCACGTTTTCAATGGCGTGATCTGGCCGGACTTCACGCGCTTGCCTTCGGCCGCCAGGCCGATTCTGATCCTGCACGAATTGCAGGTGGGCGACGAACTGCTCTTTCCCGCGCGTGGCGGGCTGCCCGACCGGCGCATTCATGTGCTCCCGGCGGCCCACACGGTGCCGGCCGTGGGCTATGCGGTGGAGACGCCAAAAGGGTGGTGGGTGTTCACGGGCGACACCGGACCGAACCCGGCGCTGTGGCTCGCCCTGCAGGGCAAGCGGATCTCGGAGTTGGTGATTGAAACGGCCTTTGGCAACGAGGAGGCCCATCTCGCACAGATCAGCGGGCACCTGTCGCCACAGAGCCTGGCGCAGGAGCTGGCTCTGCTGGATGGCGAGGTGAGCGTGTACATCACCCACCCGAAGCCCGGCGAGGTGCCGGCGGTGCTGTCGCAGATCCGCGCGCTGGACAGCCGCCATCTGATCGAGCCGCTGCGGGAGGGGCAGCGGTTTCACCAGGTGCGCCACCCCGAGGACACACTCTGACGCATAGGTGACAAAGCCTGTCACCTTGTCTTGAAGTGACAAGCTTTGCTAGTGCTTTGGGTGAGTGGTGCGCGCGAGGGTGTCGAAGATTGTCACCTCGTCGACAGGATTGTGCGGTAAATCACAGCATTTCATGACGTGGGGGCTGGCACGGAGTCTGCGATGCCAATGTCATGGCTGGACAAGGTGTCCTGCCGAAGCAAGTGATCAAGAGAGGCGAGTCCTCAAGGAGTGAACATGAAGCGCGTTCAACAAGGTTTTACGCTGATCGAACTGATGATCGTCTTGGCGATCATCGGTATTCTGGCTGCTGTGGCGCTGCCGGCTTATCAGGACTACACGAAGAAGGCCCGTGTTTCGGAAATCGTGCTGGCAGCAAGCAGTGCCCGTACCTGCGTGAGCGAGATTGTTCAGTCGTCTGGCGCGACGAACCTGGATTCTTGTGCTTCTGGTTTTGCCTCGACGCAATTCGTTTCCAACCTGACCATCAACGCGACCACTGGCGTCGTCACGGCAACCGGCAATGCCACTACTGTGGGCGAAGCTGTGACCGTGACGCTAACTCCCACCATCAGCGGCAACACCATTGCGCGTTGGGTTTGTTCGGGCTCCCCCACCCGTCTGATGCCGGGTTCTTGCCGCGGCTAAGCCGTACTTGGTAGCAAAAGGGGCGGCGCATGCCGCCCTTTTTTCATGGAGTGGTGATGGAGTTGACCGTTCTGATTCCCTGCTTGAACGAGGCCAGAACAATTGGCACGTGCGTTGACAAAGCAGTCGACTTCATACGGCGTGTGGGGATCGAAGCAGAGGTGCTTGTAAGCGACAACGGCTCTTCCGACGGCTCCGTGAACATTGCCGTTGAGCGAGGCGCCAGAGTGGTTCATACGGACCAGCGCGGTTATGGGGCGGCATTGATCAACGGGATCAAACACGCCAAGGGTCGGTACGTGATCATGGGCGATGCCGATGACAGCTACGACTTCTCGCGACTGGATCCCTTTGTCGAGCGCCTTCGCGCGGGTGCAGACTTGGTTGTGGGCAACCGGTTTCGGGGAGGAATCGAGCCGGGAGCAATGCCTCCCCTCCACCGCTATCTCGGAAATCCTGTGCTGAGTTTCGTTGGGCGGCTGTTCTTTAGGATCCCGGTTGGTGATTTTCATTGTGGCCTGAGAGGCTTCTCAAAGGAGGCGATTTCTCGTCTGGGACTGATCAGCCCAGGGATGGAGTTTGCGACCGAGATGATCGCCAAAGCTGCGCGGGCCGGTCTCGTGGTGGCTGAGGTGCCAACCACCTTGTCGCGGGACGGTCGGGATCGGCCTCCTCACCTCCGGACATGGCGAGATGGCTGGCGACATCTCCTGTTCATGCTGTTGTTTTCACCGCGATGGCTCTTCCTCCTACCAGGGCTGGCGCTGTCCGGGGTGGGAGCGCTCCTCGCGTTCCTGCTTACGTCTGGCCCAGTACGGGTTGGAGGGGTCGGGCTAGACGTTCACTCGTTGCTCTACGCCAGTGGCGCGGTCATTCTCGGAGCGCAGTTGCTGCAATTCGCGGTTCTGACGAAGTGGATTGGCGTGTTGGCGGGCATGCTTCCGGAAGGCCGTCTGGTCGCCGCGCTCAATCGTTCTGCCAGCGTTGAATGGGGGCTGGTTCTGGGAGGCGTCGTTTTTCTGGTCGGTCTAGCGTGGTCCGGGTATCTCGCCGGCATGTGGTCAGATGCCGGATTCGGCGAGCTGGATCCCAGGCAGAAAATGCGGGCCGTCATCCCCGCTGTGACCATGATGATTCTTGGGCTTCAAGCTTGCGCGGGAGCAATGCTCGCTGCGGCCATGGGGTTGGCTTGGAAAACAGTGAGGGCAAAGCCGAATGAAATGCCGGGCGATCAATCTTGAGCTTTTGGCTGCGCTTCTTCTCGCTCTCCTGCTCTTTGTAAGTGTGCCTGTATGGCGTCAGGGGCTCGGTTTGAGCTGGGACTCGATGAACCATCACGTCTATCTGGGGTGGATTGCATCTGAATCACGATTCGACCGAGATTATTTCGCGGCCTCGTCCCAGTCATACCAGTTTCCTTACCTGTACTGGCCCATTTATCAGATGATGCGACTCGAGGTGCCCGGTTGGGTCGCTGGAGTGATGTGGTCATGCGCACACTCGCTGGTTGCGATACCGCTCTGGTTATGCTCAAAGGCGCTCATCTGCGAGGATGGTGTTGTGGAGACCATCTTTCGGCTTTCGGGGGTGGTGTTGTCCGTCGGAACAATACTGGCGCTGCGTGCGCCGGAGACGACCGGCAATGACCTCTTGGCAGCAATTCCTTACATGTTCGCTCTGGCCCTTGGCCTGCAGGCCACACGACGGGATATCCCCGGAAGACCTTTTCGAAAGAGCGTTGTCACCTCCATCTACATGGGGCTGCTTGTCGGCGTCGGCGTAGCGTTCAAGCTAAGCAACGGCGTGCTTGCGCCCCTCCTCGTCGTTCCCTGCTTTTTCATGGTGCAGACGTGGAAATCCCGCATTGCTCTCGCTCTTTCTACCGTTCTGTCAATCGGCGCAGGCTTCTTGATCGTGTACGGGTGGTGGGGCTGGCAACTCTGGCTTCACTTTGGCAACCCTGTTTTCCCGTTCGCTGATGGACTTTTTCAACCTTTGCGTTCCTACCTCGGCTGGGTTCCGTTGTATTGAGCGATGATCCGGTTTTCCCCCGATAGCTTGCTGGAAGCCCTGCTAAGGCCCGTCGTGATGGCGTTGCCTCAGGGATGGGTGTACACGGAAATCACTGCTCCCGATCTCCGTTTCGCTTGGCTGCTGCTCCTGTGCCTGGCCTGCCCGGTCGTTTCGGCATGGCATCGCAGGCGCTGGAGTGTCAGCACGCCTGTCGTTACATGCTTGCTTCTCTTTCCTCCGGCGTTTGCGCTGTGGCTCGCATCAGGAGGAAATGGCCGGTACTTTATGCCCTATATCTTGCTGGTGGGGGTGGCAAGTGTAGGGGTGCTTTACGCGGCCCCGTTCACTCGCCCGATGCGTTTGACGATGCTCGCGTTGATCATGGTCCTCCAATCCGGTGCAGTATGGGTCAATTCGCCATGGCAGCCGTTTGATTCGCTCGAATGGATCAGGTGGAGAACAAGCAGCTACTTCGATGTCGACGTCTCGGCGATAGAGCGCCACGAGAACGTCATGTATGTGACATTTGCGGGGCAGTCTCATTCGTTTGTTGCCCCTTATTTTCCTGCGAGTTCGAAATGGATGAACCTTTCTTCGTTCGAGGGGCGGGATTTTCTAGCCGGCAACGAACCGGTGGTGAGGGGCGCTCGCCGACGGCTGCGGGAAAATCAGGATATACGCGTGATGCTTCGATCGCAGCCGAGGCAGGCTGAAGCGGAAACAGGTTTGCCGAACAAACTTGCTCTCGAGTCCATCAATGGATATCTGGCGCAATTCGGACTTTCAATCAAGTCTCACGGTCTATGTTGGCTTCTTCCATCGAAGTCGCTCGGGGCGATGACCATGCTCGTTTCGTCGGACACACCAGAAGAAATCACAAAACTGAAGTCGCATGCCGGGTTCTGGGTATGTCAGCTTGCATTCTCGGGCACGAGGGCTGCGACAGCAGAAGGGCGAGCGCAAACAGAGCATGCAAAAGAAATCATCGGGCGAGTTGAGCAACTTTGCCCCAGGCTCTTCCCTCCGGGGCAGCAAGAATTGAAGCGCGTTGGGTATGGATTTATACGATCGTATTCCGAGAGTGATGCCACTCTGACGTATGTTGTTACAGAGGGGGTGGTTTATGTGAAATTCCTTCGTGCGCTCAATCCCCAGCGCATTGGCGTCGTGGACGAGATCCTCCATCCCTCGTTTCAGTTGAGATGTGATGGATTTATCAGTCGAGAAGGGTTGCCGTGGATGAGGGACCTGTGATACCTATCATATCTATCATCATCCCATGCTTCAATGATGGCCGGTTGGCGGTTTCGGCAATCAATTCCTGCATCGAGCAGACGGCGAACTTTTCGATGGAGATCATATTTGTCGACGACGGGTCCACGGACGGGTCGGCAGGTCTCATTTTGCACCATTTTTCTGCTAGCCCGCTGGTGAAGGTTGTGCGGAAAGAAAATGGAGGGCTTTCCAGTGCGAGGAACTGCGGCCTTCGGAGTAGCGTCGGGGAGTGGGTTCTCTTTCTTGACTCTGATGATCTGCTTGCCAGGGATTTCATAAAAGGGGTGCGAGAGGCAATGAGGGCCCAGCCCGCGGCGACAGCGATTGTGGCCCCATTTTCGTATTTTTCGGATACGCCTGGCAGCATTGCATGGAGCCGGCGCTTGCTGGTGGCGTTGTTTCGGGTTCCTCGCTTTCGAGGTTGGTATTTTTGGGATCGATTCCTTGTCCGTACGGGAAACTGTTTCCCGGTGAGCGCTTGCGTCATTTCGCGTAAGCAGATAGCAGGCGGAGATCTTTTTGACGAGGGTCTTAAGGCGCACGAGGACTGGGATGCTTGGATTCGCTTGGTGGACGGAGGGGCGCGTTTCGCGTACACCCGGACCGAGGCGGGGAACGAGACGTGCATTCGCCTGCGGCACGGAATGAGCGCAAATTCGCCTTTGATGAGGGTTACACGTGGAACTGTGCGGCAAAGGTACTGTCAGGGATGGCCGTATTCGATCCTGCTTCGGCGGACCGTGCTCGTCCCCATCCTGGCTCTTCGTACCTTGGCTGGATTTGTGGAATCCCTCTTCTACCGTCGCCGAACGCGTATCGGCTAGGCTTGACATCATGGGAATCAGAGCAGATGTTCTAGCGAACTACGTTTCAGCCATTGTCGCCGGTTCGGTAACCTTGCTTCTCATGCCTGTTTATGCTCGCTTGATGGGTGCGCAGGCATGGGGGGGGGTGGCCCTTTGTCTCGCCGCCCAGAGTTTGATTCAATTGTGGGATCTGGGGCTCTCTCAGGTGGTACCTCGAGATGTCGCTCAGGCCGAGAGCTCGTCTGACCCAGGCGCTCATTCATTGCATGCTTATGGTCGCCTGTACGCCGGCATCGGCGCTGTTGCCGTCGTGTCCGGGCTCGCCGTGGTCCAATGGTTCGGGCCGCTTTGGGTTCCCGCGATGGCGAGCGATGGCTCGCTGCAGACAGGAATGAAGCTTGCAGTGCTATGCGGAGCCCTGCAGTTGATGAACGGATTGCCGATTGCCTACTGGAATGGCTCTGGGCGTCAGGTTTTTGCCGTCAAGCGGACCTGTTCCTTCTTGTTGCTCCGCGGGGCCGTGATTTTGGCCGCCCTCATGTTCCTGGGTGCTGGTGTGGAGGTGTTCATGTGGGCGTCGCTCTGCACGACGGGCGCAGAGTGTATCTCGAACCTGGTCCGCTTTCATCGGGAGACGGGCGCGCTTGCTATTCGAGGCGCCCGTGCTGCGTCCGTTTTGCGGATTATCACCAAGAATTGGCCCATCTCGGTCAGTATCCTGATGGGGGCCCTCGTTTCCCAGGCGGACAAGATGGTGCTTCCGCGAAGTATATCTGTGGAAGACTTCGGCGTGTATGCTATGACGCTTGCTTTGGGGCTTGCATTTCTGCAGTTGCAGTATCCGGTGATGACCGCGATGTACCCACGGGTTGCCGTTGATCCTCGTATGACGCTTTTACGTCGTAATGTGGGAAGCCTGTTGGTGGTGTGCGCTTTGCCTTGTTTGGTGGCTGGGGTGTGCGCACCTTGGTTTTTGCCCTTGTACATTGGTGAGCAGCGTGACGAGCTGTCCCTCGTGGTCACTTTTGACCTTATTCTTTTTTCTGCGGGACTTAACGCCGTTTATCACGCCTTCTATCAGTACATGGTGGCGGCGGGTGATGGTCGCTGGATCGCGGTGGCCAACGGGCTGTCTTTGATCTGGGTTCTCTCTGTCACGCTCATGTTGGCGAGCGACCTCGGTGTCGTGGCAGGCGGCCTCGCATGGGCGGGGGTTTCTTCAATCCAGCTAGTTGTTGCCATTTTGTGGTGGCGTGGAAGAAGAGGGCGAAAGTAGATGCGGTACGTAATGAGGGTTATCCGCTCGCGTCTCTCGATGCTAATTGGTCTGCTCCGCCAGGGTGGTAGTTTTCCTTCACGATTTCTTTCCTTGAGGCGCCATTCTGGGCCTTTCCTTGTGCGCGTTTGCGATATTCGTCCGCAGCTCTTTGACGATGGACGTTTCACTCCATTCGATCGGCACTACGTCTATCACGTCGCGTGGGCGTTGAGAGTGTTGCGTGAGTCCTCACCGCGGGAGCATCTGGATATCGCCAGCTCACTGCACTTCGTGGCTGCTGCATCCGCGTTCGTGCCGACGCGGTTTGTCGATTACCGCCCTGCGAATCTGGTTCTAGATGGCCTGAGTACCGGGGCTGCGGACGTTTTGCGGCTCGACTTTTCGCCCGACAGCATCGCATCGTTGTCCTGTATGCATGTCATAGAACATGTCGGGCTTGGACGGTATGGGGATGCTTTCGATCCCGCAGGGGATCGCAAAGCGATCGCTGAGTTAAAGCGGGTCGTGGCGCCTGGCGGAACTCTGCTTTTTGTTGTGCCGGTTTCTGGTAAGCCTCGAATCGAGTTCAACGCTCATCGCG
The DNA here is from genome assembly GCF_913773725.1 of uncultured Aquabacterium sp. GTDB lineage: Bacteria > Pseudomonadota > Gammaproteobacteria > Burkholderiales > Burkholderiaceae_C > Aquabacterium. Next base: position 93,493 of record NZ_CAJYGK010000115.1, read on the forward strand.
TCTACTCCTATCAGCTCGTGATCGAGTTGTTCGAGGGGTTCGAGTTGATCGAGTACGCGTTGATTCCGGACCGAGCAGAAGAAGGCGGGCTTATCCGCCATGCTGACCCGGATCTGACGGCCCGCCAGCGTTACGGGTGCGGTTGTTTTCACTTCCGGAAGCGCTTGGCATGATCGTCGTCCGGATGCAAGGCGGGCTGGGAAACCAGTTCTTTCAGTATGCTTGCGGTCGCGCGTTGTCAGGGCGCCTGAGATGTCCTTTATGGTTAGACCTATCGTGGTTCCGTCGTCTGCCCAAGGCCGCAACGCCCCGCGCTTTCGAGTTGGGGCGTTATCCCATCCGGGCATCGATTCTGGACCCTGATCGCACTGGAGGAGTAAGGTTCTACTCGGCGGAGCGCTTGGGATGTCTCGCCCGTATCGATGGCACGTGGACCTGGGCGCGTCCCTTTCGCGAGCGATCGCTCGATTTCGACGAGCGCATCTCGGGCGTGCAGGCTCCGCGTACATTGGAAGGCTATTGGCAAAGTCCCAGGTACTTTGACGGCCTGCGCGATACGCTATGGAACGAGTTGCAACCCGATGTGCCCTTGAGTGAAGCGGACAGCAGGGTGGCTGCGTTGATACGCCAGAGCGGCAATCAGGCAGTTTCAGTGCATGTGCGTCGGGGAGACTATCTGGTTGGGGTCCACGCGACTCACCATGGCGTCTGTGAAGAGACCTACTACTCACGGGCGCTCTCCCATCTCCGCGGTGAGATGGGGGCATTGAGGCTATTTGTCTTCTCCGACGATCCTGAATGGGTGCAAGGTCGCAGCGATCTGTTCGGCGACGCCACCGTCGTTTCTCACAATCGCGGGTCGACCGCCTTCCAAGATCTGAGGCTGATGTCCATGTGCCGCGGACATGTGATTGCCAACAGCAGCTTCAGTTGGTGGGGGGCTTGGCTCAGCCGTGCCTCGGACAAGAAGGTGATTGCGCCACTTCAGTGGCTGCGAGATGGGCGCGCGCTCCCTGATCTCATCCCACGGGACTGGGTGCGCCTATGACGCCTATGAAGCGCGCCCCGTTGGTCAGCGTGGTCATGCCTGTTCGCAATGGCGAACTTTATGTCGACGACGCGATTCGCTCCGTATGCGAGCAGACCTATCCGCACTGGGAACTCGTCGTCGTGGACGATGGCTCCACGGACCGTACACCGAATCTGCTCAGCCGGTGGGTAGCCAGCGATCCGCGCATCCGTGTGATCCGGCAGAAGCCTTTGGGATTGGTCGCCGCGTCCAATGCTGGGATTGCGGCCACGCAAGGAGAATACATTGCGCGGCTTGATTCCGACGACGTCGCGAGCCGCCATCGGCTTCGCATTCAGGTCGCCGTCATGGAATCGCGCCGAGATCTGGTCGTGCTGGGGTCAGCGATTCGATTGTTCGGTGCTCGGCGTGGCATCCTGCTCACGCCAATGACGGACTGGGGCTGTCGCGGGCGGCTCCTCTTCGAGAACTGCTTTGCTCATTCTTCGGTCATGATGCGAAAGTCTTGCATCACGTCGCTCGAACCGTTGTACCAAGCCAGTACGGAGTTTTCCGAAGACTACGGTGTCTGGGTGCGCCTGACCAAAGTGGGGCGTTTTGCCAATCTTCCACTGCCCTTGGTGAAGTACCGGGTGCATGCGCGGCAAATCAGTCGGGAAAAAGCCGAAAGACTTCGGCAGGCGCATGCGGAGATCGTGACTTCGATGTGGCGCTCGTGGGGCGTTGACGTGTCGGAGGATCGATTTCTTCGCGTTCGATGGCCGGACTTTGGAGGCGCCACATACGGCGAGTTTCTCCGTGATGCTCGGTACCTGTCGGGCGCCTTGGGGCCTTTATGGCGCTCTCGTCATGCGCCGCATGTCATGGTCTGGCTGCTGCTTGTCGTTGCCCGTGGGTCCCTGAAGGCAGTGTCGGCACGGATTGCCGAGAAAGCGAATCGGTGAAGGCCGTGCGTTGCGTTGTGCTCATGTCGACCTACAACGGTGCCCGCTTTGTTGCCGAGCAGATTCGATCCATACTGGCTCAACTGCCCCCCGACGGGATTCTTCTCGTGCGCGATGATGGTTCGACGGATGCTACGAGTGAATCAATAGCGCAGTTCAACGACGCGCGAATCCAGTTTGTATGTGGCAGCAATGTCGGTTTCGCGCGAAGCTTCTTCGAGTTGATGCGAATGGCCCCGCGTGGTCGGGACATGTACATGCTCGCCGATCAGGACGACATCTGGCTGCCGAACAAGATTTCTCGCGCTTGGTCTCAGGTCTGCCTTCACGACGGGCACCCCTTCCTCTACTGTGCGGTCCCTCAATTGGTGGATGTCACGCTGCAGCCTATCGGATTGGGCAGGCAGTCGGCTGCAGGCGTGACGTTGCTGAATGCTCTGGTGGAGAATCAGGTGACGGGCTGCACCGTGGCGATGAATGAAGCGCTGTTGAAGTTCGCGCTCCCTGATGAGCAGTCGCTGCCCGACATTCACTTCCACGACTGGTGGCTTTACGTCGTTGCGGTGGCTTTTGGTACGGTCTATTGCGATAACACGCCCACGATTCTCTACAGGCAGCACGACGGAAACTACATGGGGTATGGGGCAGGGCTGAAGCGTTACTGGAGGATGTTGGACTACCTCCGGCGGAAGAACTGGCTGGCGTCCATGCTTTCACAGGTAAGAGCGTTCCGCCGCATGCACGGCGATGCTCTGTCCGTAGGGCAACTCGCGGCGTTGGATGCCGTGCAAGCGCCCTCCGGACAGCTGCGTCGCTGGAAAATGGTGTGTGCCGCCCGCCGTCATCGACAGACGCTAGGGGGAGAGTTGCTGCTGCGTGCGCTGTTGGTGTGTGACTGGCGCAGCCTGCGGTAGGTCTGGGCAGGGCCTTGGGGGGGGCGGCTGGCGCGCGAGGAAGCTCGACCTGGTCTTAAAATCGCGCTTTTGTGTCTTTGCCGCCCACCATGCCCAACCCCACCAAGAACTCCACCGCCATGGCCAACGCCATCCGCGTCCTGGCCATGGACGCCGTCCAGCAAGCCAACTCCGGTCACCCGGGCGCGCCGATGGGCATGGCCGACATGGCGGTGGCGCTGTGGAGCCGGCACCTGCGTCACAGCCCGACGAACCCGCAGTGGCTGGACCGTGACCGCTTCGTGCTGTCGAACGGCCACGCCTCGATGCTGATCTACGCGCTGCTGCACCTGAGCGGCTACGACGTGTCGATCGACGACCTCAAGGCCTTCCGCCAGATGCACAGCAAGACCCCGGGCCACCCGGAAGTCGGCATCACCCCGGGCGTCGAAACCACCACCGGCCCGCTGGGGCAGGGCATCACCAACGCCGTGGGCTTCGCGCTGGCCGAGAAGCTGCTGGCCGCCGAGTTCAACCGCGAAGGCCACCGCATCGTCGACCACCACACCTACGTGTTCCTGGGTGATGGCTGCCTGATGGAAGGCATCAGCCACGAAGCCGTGGCCCTGGCCGGCGCCTGGAAGCTGAACAAGCTGATCGCGCTGTACGACGACAACGGCATCTCGATCGACGGGCAGGTCACGCCCTGGTTCATCGACAACACGCCCAAGCGTTTCGAGGCCTGTGGCTGGAACGTGGTTGGCCCCGTCGACGGCCATGACATCGACGCCGTGGACGCCGCCATCGAGCGCGCCAAGCTGAGCGGCGACAAGCCCACGCTGATCGTCTGCAAGACCCACATCGGCAAGGGCTCGCCCAACCGCGCCAACACGGCCAAGGCCCACGGCGAGCCGCTGGGCGGCGACGAGATCAAGCTGACCCGTGATGCGCTGAGCTGGGTGCACGAGCCCTTCATGCTGCCGGAAGAGGTGTACGCCGACTGGAGCGCCAAGGCCGACGGCGAGTTGCTGGTCAACGACTGGAACAGCCGCTTCGACGCCTACAAGGCCGCCTTCCCCGAACTGGCCGCCGAGTACGTGCGCCGCATGGCCGGTGAGCTGCCTGCCAACTTCTCGGAGATCGCGGTGCAGGCCGTGGCCGCCGCCCACGACAAGGCCGAGACGGTCGCCACCCGCAAGGCCAGCCAGCAGGCGCTGGAGCACTTCACCGCCGCGCTGCCCGAGCTGCTGGGTGGATCGGCCGACCTGACCGGCTCGAACCTGACCAACACCAAGAGCACGCCGCCTGTGCGCTTCGAGGACGACGGCTCGGTGGCCGTCACGGAGCTGGGCAAGCCCGGCCGCCACATCAACTACGGCGTGCGTGAGTTCGGCATGGCCGCCATCATGAACGGCGTGGCCCTGCACGGCGGCTTCATCCCCTACGGCGGCACCTTCCTGACCTTCAGCGACTACAGCCGCAACGCCATCCGCATGGCCGCGCTGATGAAGCAGCGCGTGATCCACGTGTTCACGCACGATTCGATCGGCCTGGGTGAAGACGGCCCGACCCACCAGTCGGTGGAGCATGCCGCCAGCCTGCGTCTGATCCCGGGTCTGGACGTCTGGCGTCCGGCCGACACCACGGAAACCGCCGTGGCTTGGTCGATCGCGCTGGCCAACAAGAACCGCCCGACCGCGCTGCTGCTGTCGCGCCAGAACCTGCCGTACGCACCGAAGGTTGATGCCGACGTCATCACCCAGGGCGCCTACATCCTGGCCGAGCCGTCGGAAGTGGGCCTGAAGAAGAAGCCGGTGGCAGTCATCATCGCCACGGGTTCGGAAGTGCAGCTGGCCCTGCATGCGCAGGCCGAGCTGGCCAAGCAGAAGATCCCCGTGCGCGTGGTGTCGATGCCGTCGACCACGGTGTTCGACCGCCAGGACGTGGCCTACAAGAAGGCCGTGCTGCCGAACAAGCTCCCCCGCATTGCGGTGGAAGCCGGTGTGACGGACTTCTGGTGGAAGTATGGTGTGGATGCTGTCGTCGGCATCGACACGTACGGCGAATCGGCGCCGGCCGGCGTGCTGTTCAAGCACTTCGGCTTCACCACCGAGAACGTGGTGGCCACGGTCCGCAAGGTTCTGTCGATCAAGAAGTAAAAGGGCGCAGTCTGGTCATGGGGCTGCCCCGGCGGCCCTGTGTCGCGCCGGGCGCCTGACCCCATCACCCAGTTCATTCACTCTCTGAGGTAAGACCAACATGACGATCAAGATCGGTATCAACGGCTTCGGCCGCATCGGCCGCATGGTGTTCCGTGCTGCAGTCCAGAACTTCGCCAACGACATCGAGATCGTCGGCATCAACGACCTGCTGGAGCCCGACTACCTGGCTTACATGCTGAAGTACGACAGCGTGCACGGTCGCTTCAAGGGTGACGTGGCCGTCGACGGCAACAACCTGATCGTCAATGGCAAGAAGATCCGCCTGACCGCCGTGAAGAACCCGGCCGAGCTGGCCTGGAACGAAGTCGGCGCCGACATCGTGATCGAGTCGACCGGCCTGTTCCTGACCAAGGAAACCGCCGAAGCCCACATCAAGGCCGGTGCCAAGAAGGTCATCATGTCGGCCCCGTCGAAGGACGACACCCCGATGTTTGTCTACGGCGTGAACGACAAGACCTACGCCGGTCAGACCATCATCTCGAACGCCTCGTGCACCACCAACTGTCTGGCTCCTGTGGCCAAGGTGCTGAACGACACCTTCGGCATCAAGCGCGGCCTGATGACCACCGTGCACGCTGCCACCGCCACGCAGAAGACCGTGGACGGCCCGTCGAACAAGGACTGGCGCGGCGGCCGCGGCATCCTGGAAAACATCATCCCCTCGAGCACTGGCGCTGCCAAGGCCGTGGGCGTGGTGATCCCCGAGCTGAACAAGAAGCTGACCGGCATGGCCTTCCGCGTGCCCACCTCCGACGTGTCGGTGGTCGACCTGACCGTCGAGCTGAACACCGAAGCCTCGTACGAAGACATCTGCAAGGCCATGAAGGCCGCTTCGGAAGGCGCCATGAAGGGCGTGTTGGGCTACACGGAAGACAAGGTCGTGGCGACCGACTTCCGCGGTGAGCCGTGCACCTCGGTGTTCGACGCCGAAGCCGGCATCGCCCTGGACAAGACCTTCGTGAAGGTCGTGTCCTGGTACGACAACGAGTGGGGCTACTCGAACAAGTGCCTGGAAATGGCACGTGTGATCGCCAAGTAAACTGGCGCACAGCTTGTTTCAGAAGGCCCCGCAAGGGGCCTTTTTCATGGGGGGTACGGGCGCGTCGCTGCCCATAATCCGGCTCTGCTCTGGGAGCCCTTGTGAACTGGCATGTCGCTTATCTGAACCGTTGTCTGTCGGCCGTGGGCCATCGTCGCGCCGGGTGCGTGGGTGTCCTGCTGGGTGTTGTCGCGTCGTGTGCCGGGGCTGCCGTGCCGGCGGTGCAGACCGGGCGTGCGGCCGCTCCCGACGAGGGGGCCGCGCTCGGTCTGATCGTGAAACTCAGGGAGTCCGGGGGCGTGCCCTCGGTGGTGCGCCTCGCTGCCACGGCACGCCCTGCCGACTCGGAGCGGGTCCAACTCGGCCGCCTGCATGCGGCGGCCCATCGACGCAGCACCGGCTTTCTGGCGCACAAGGCGACGGCGTTCGGGGCGCACGTGGTCCACCCCGGTCGGGTCATGTCCCTGCGCGAAGCCGAGCAGGAGGCGGCCCGCTGGCGGGCGGATCCGGACGTCGAGTGGGTGGTGGTCAACGAGCGACTCAAGCCCATGGCGACCCCCACGGGCGGGCACCTGCCGAGCGCTGTCACCACGACCCCGATGTGGTTCGAGCAGCAGTGGTGGCTGCAGGACACGGCGGCCCTGGCCGAGCGTGAGGGCGTGCCCAACATCCGTCCTGCATGGGAGCGACTGGCCGGATCGGGCCGCCAGCTGTATCCGGTGGCGGTGGCGGTGCTGGACTCGGGCTGGCGAGACTTGCCGGGCATGTCGGGCCGCTGGATTCCGGGTTACGACTTTGTCAGTGAAGCGGCGTATGCCAAGGATGGAGATGGGCTGGACGCCGACGCCACCGACCCGGGAGATGGGCTGACAGAGGCCGAGATCGCTGCCAATCCGGGGACGTATCCGTCCCCGTTCTGCGGAGCGCACGCCAGTTCCTGGCACGGGCCGGCCATCGCCGGCATGCTCGGCGGCCAGGGCGACTCCTCCCTGGGCGTGATGGGCATGCTGCCGCAGCTGGGGCGCGGCGGTCAGGGTGGGCCGCTGATCATGCCGGTGCGCATCAGCGGCAGTTGCGGCGCTTTCGTCAGCGACGTGATCGAGGGCCTGTTGTGGTCGGCCGGCGTGCGCTACCACGGTGAGCCCTCGGTGAACCTGAGTCCCGCGCGGGTGCTCAGCCTGAGCTTTGGGGGCTCGGGCACCTGCCGCAATCCCGACAGCGAGGCCGACCGGCTGTACCAGCAGGCCGTCGCCGCATTGCGCGCCAAGGGGGCGCTGGTGGTGGCGTCGGCTGGCAATGGCGATGGCAGCACGGGCGCGGGGGGGGCTGCACGGCCGGCCAACTGTGAAGGGGTGCTGGCCGTCACCGGCCTGACGCGTCGTGGGTTGAAGGCGAGCTATGCCAACAAGATCGAATCGGGTTTGGCCACGGTGTCCGGGGAGGCGGGATCCCAGTCTGCGGGCTTGCTGATGCCGGGCTATGCCGAGGCAGGCCCGGCGGCCGTGGTCGCCCACGGGACCAGTTTTGCCTCTCCGATCGTGGCCGGAGTGGCAGCCATGATGCTGTCGCTCGATCCATCCCTGACGGTGGACGAGTTGCGCACGCTGCTGACCCGCACCGCTGCGTTCGACGGGGTTCTGCGCCCTCACATCGCGTCCACCGATCTGGTGAGTCCCCCTTTGCCGGTGCCCCCCGCGTGTCAGGCGGATGGCGTGCCTCAGGGAAACTGTTTCTGCACCACCGAGACCTGCGGTGCGGGCATTCTGGATGCCGATCTGGCCGTGGCGACCGTGCTGAGCCGACTGGACGCCCGGGGCGGTCCCCAGGCGTTTGACGAACCGAGTGTCACCGCGGCGTGGTTCACGCCGGATCGGCTGCAGCCCGGCACGCCAGGGGGGCCGTCGCGTTCGGGCGGGGGCGGCGGCGGGGCGTTGTCATGGCCGTGGCTGCTGTGCTGGGCGGCACTGCTGGCCCTGGCGCCGCGGCGTCGTCGGGTCAACGGCAAGCGCTGAAACGGCGCTCCTGCGGAAGGACGAGCGCAGTCAGGGCCTGTTGCTCGGCTGCGGTGGCGCGAGGCACCCGTGCGGTCAGTTCCTCTCCTGCAGGGCGCAAGATGACCACGCGCGCGGTACGGATGCCGCGGACGCGCAGTCGCTCCAGCGCGGCGTTGGCCTCGGCTTGTTGCGTGTAGCGGCCGAGCGAAATGCCCAGGGCGAGGTTGGCCGGGGCGCGGACGGGCTCGAAGTCCAGTCCGCGGATGCGTCGCAGCTCGTCCTGCTTGCGCGCCAGCATGTCGGCGTCGGCATAAGGGCCCATGTACACCATCCACAGCCCCGGGGTGGCGGCGATGTTCAGGGTGAGCGCGGTAGAACCGATCACGGGGCGCAACAGCGCCTCAAGCTGTGGTCGCACACCAGGCGCGAAAGGGCCCGCCTCCAGGCAGAGGGCGCCGGTTGTCTGGTCTGCTGAAGCCGCGCCTTGCTGCGCCGACGGTGCTGCGCTGTCCGTCGCGGCCGCGGCGATGGCGGCTGGCGTCGCGGCATCGGGTGCGTTCGGCGCCTTCAAGGTGGGCGGCACGACGACCTCGATCTGTTGGGCTGCGAGCTGCTGGCCCAGGCGCTGCGGTTCACGGTGCCCGTCTGGCCGCACGCCGACGACGGCATCGAGCCATCCCTGCGTCCAGGCGAAGAACGCGGCGTTCACGAGCAGCAGGATCAGCACCAGGGAGCGAAGCATCGTCGGGCAACAAGCGGGTCAGGGCACGCAGGGGCGGACGGACACTTCGCCGCTGGACCACGTGCGCAGTCCGGAGTCAGTATGCACGAGCAGGCTGCCGTGGGCGTCCACGCCGGCCGCCAGGCCGGTTTCCTGGGGCGTGTCCTGCGTGGGTTGAGTGCCCGGGCGTGTCCACAAGGCCACGCTCTGGCCCGCCAGCACATCGCGTTGGGCATAGGCCGCCTGCAGCGGCGCAAAGCCCTGCTGGGCGAAGGTGCGCACGGTGTCGAGCAGCATCGGCACGATGGCGGCCCAGGTGGCGCCCACCGCGGGGGCGTGGCTGGCTGGCAGGCCGTCGGCGACGCAGGCGGCCGGGGCGAACACCCCGGCGCGCACATTGAGCCCGATGCCCACCACCACCCACCGGTGCCCTGGCGGCAGGTGGGCGCCCTGACGGGCCTCGATCAGGATGCCGCCCAGCTTGCGCCCCCCCAGCCACAGGTCGTTGGGCCACTTGATGCCCAGGGCGGCCGGGGCGGGAGCGCCAGCCTGGGCGGCCCGGCCGGCACGCAAGGCATCAAGGCCCTGGGCGACGGCCAGCCCCACGGCGAGCGACAGCGCGCCCGCGCCGCCGGGAACCCGGTCGAACGCGAGGGGCAGGGCCAGCGAAAAGGCGAGGCTGTCACCCGGCCTCGCCACCCACTGTCGACCCTGCCGTCCCCGGCCCGCCACCTGGTGGGCTGCCGTGAGCAGCATGGGCGCGGGCGCGGGGTCGTCGGCCCGGTTCATCAGCTCGGTGTTGGTGGAGCCCACCTCGGGGCGCACCTCGATGGCGAGGTCCGGCCAGTCCGTGTGGCAGGCCAGCCAGATCTGCTCGGCCGCGTTGTTCAGGTCCGCGACGACGGCGTCCCGGTCTGCCGATGCCGATGCCGAGGCAGGCCCTTGTCCGGTGTCCATGCCGGTCAGCGGCGGCGCTTGGGCGCCAGCATCGTGCCGCGGCAGCTCGGTGCCCCGCACCAGCACGCGTATTCTTTCTTGAGCTTGGCCGTCATGCGGGCGTCGATGATCAGGCCATAGTCGAAGAACAGTTCTTCGCCGGGCTCGATGTCGCGCAGCGCATTCAGGAAGACCCGGTCGCCCACCTGCTCCGCCTCGAGGTTGGGGGCACAAGAATGGTTGATCCATTTGGCCGAGTTGCCCAGGTACTTGCCATCGATGACATGGCCGTCGTCGAGGTGGAAGTAGAACGTGTGATTGGGCTGCTCGGGATCATGGGGATGGCGGTCGAGTGCCTCTTCCCAGGTGATGATCTCGCCCTTGTATTCGAGCACCCGCTCGCCGGCCCGGATGGGCCGCACCGCGAACACCCCTTTCCCGTGGACGCCGGAATCCCGGACCTGGGTGCGGCGCCCACCTGTGGCGGGGGCGCTGCTGGGGGCCGTGCGGGCGGCAGGGTGGGGCTTGGTGGCGGCTTGCGTCATCGGCCTTTTTGGTTACATTGAATTGGTGGGCGCGCGCGTGCGTGTGTGCACGTGCACGTACGTGTGCACGTGCGCGCGAGGCCCGATTGTAAGAACGGAACCCTGCCTCCAACGCAGAGGCCGAGTGAAGATATAAACACCCCCCATGAGCAAAGCCCTGGTCATTGCAGAGAAGCCGTCGGTCGCACAGGACATCGTGCGGGCGCTGACGCCCGTGGACGGCAAGTTCGAGAAGCACGACGAGTACTTCGAATCCGAGCACTATGTCGTCAGCTCGGCCGTGGGTCACCTGGTCGAGATCAAGGCGCCGGAAGAATTCGACGTCAAGCGCGGCAAGTGGAGCTTCGCCAACCTGCCGGTCATCCCGCCGCATTTCGATCTGAACCCGATCGACAAGAGCAAGGGGCGCCTGAACGCCCTGGTCAAGCTCATCAAGCGCAAGGACGTCACCACGCTGATCAACGCCTGTGACGCGGGGCGCGAAGGGGAGCTGATCTTCCGCCTGATCGTGCAGTACGCGCAGGACAGCACGGCCACGACCAAGGCCAAGGGCCTGGGCAAGGACGTGAAGCGCCTGTGGCTGCAGAGCATGACGCCAGCCGCCATCCGCGACGGCTTCGAGGCCCTGCGCACCGACGAGCAGATGACCCCGCTGGCCAGCGCCGCCCGCTGCCGCTCCGAAGCCGACTGGCTGGTGGGCATCAACGGCACGCGGGCGATGACGGCCTTCAACTCGCGCGATGGCGGCTTCTTCCTGACCACCGTGGGCCGCGTGCAGACGCCGACGCTGTCCATCGTGGTCGAGCGCGAAGAGAAGATCCGTAAGCACGTCTACCGCGATTACTGGGAAATCAAGGGCACGTTCGACGCCGCTGCCGGCACCTACGACGGCAAGTGGTTCGACCCGGACTTCAAGAAGGACAAGACCGCTGCGGAAGGCTCGGCCGAGGCCGAGTTCAAGGCCGACCGCGTCTGGAGCGCCGCCGAAGCCCAGGCCATCGCCGATGCTGTGCGGGGCCAGACCGGCACCGTCACGGAAGAGGCCAAGCCCAGCACCCAGTCGAGCCCGCTGCTGTACGACCTGACCACGCTGCAGCGCGAGGCAAACTCGCGTTTCGGCTTCAGCGCCAAGACCACGCTGGGCCTGGCGCAGGCGCTGTATGAAAAGCACAAGGTGCTGACTTACCCGCGTACCGATTCGCGCGCGCTGCCGGAAGACTACGTGAGCGTGGTCAAACAGACCATGGCGACCCTTGCCGACGAGGACCTGCCCGGCCCGCTGCGCGAACTGTCGCAGCATGCCCGCAAGGCGGTCAACGACGGCTACATCAAGCCCAACAAGCGCGTGTTCGACAACGCCAAGGTGTCGGACCACTTCGCCATCATCCCGACGATGCAGACGCCCAAGAGCCTGACCGAGGCCGAGGCCAAGCTGTACGACATGGTGGTCAAGCGCTTCATCGCGGTGTTCTACCCGGCGGCCGAGTTCATGGTGACCACCCGCATCACGAAGATTCCGGCGGCCGGCAAGACGCACCACTTCCAGACCAACGGCAAGGTGCTGGTCAAGCCGGGCTGGCTGGCCGTGTATGGCAAGGAAGCTGCGGAAGAGGGCGACGACACCACGCTGGTGGCCGTGCAGCCGGGCGAGGCCGTGCGCAATGAAGACGTCGTGGTCAACGCCCTGAAGACCAAGCCGCCCGCCCGCTACTCGGAAGCGACGCTGCTGAGCGCCATGGAAGGCGCCGGCAAGCTGATCGACGACGAGGAACTCAAGGCTGCGATGCAGGAGAAGGGCCTCGGTACGCCGGCCACGCGCGCCGCCATCATCGAAGGGCTGCTGACCGAGAAGTACATGATCCGCGAGGGCCGCGAGCTGATCCCCACGGCCAAGGCCTTCCAGCTGATGACGCTGCTGCGCGGCCTGGGCGTGGAAGACCTGACCAAGCCTGAGCTGACCGGCAACTGGGAGCACAAGCTCTCGGAGATGGAGCGCGGGCGCCTGAGTCGCGAGGCCTTCATGGCCGAGATCGCGGCGATGACCCAGCGCGTGGTGCAGAAGGCCAAGGAGTACGACCGCGACACCATCCCGGGCGACTACGCCACGCTGAGCACGCCGTGCCCGAACTGCGGTGGCGTTGTGAAGGAGAACTATCGCCGCTTCACCTGCACCGGCAAGGGCGGCGGGGATGCCGAAGGCCACACCGGTTGCGGCTTCAGCATGACCAAGATCCCGGCCGGCCGCAGCTTCGAGCTGCACGAGGTGGAGCAGCTGCTGCGCGAGCACAAGCTGGGCCCGCTGGAAGGCTTCCGCTCGAAGGCGGGCTGGCCCTTCACTGCCGAACTCAAGCTCGTCAAGGACGCCGAGCTCAACAACTGGAAGATGGAGTTCGACTTCGGCGAAGACGCGAAGAAGGAAGAGGAGTCCGGCGAGGCCGTGGACTTCAGCAACGCCACCACGCTGGGCGCCTGCCCCAAGTGCGGCGGCAGCGTCTACGAACACGGCACCAACTACGTGTGTGAAAACACGCTGGGCGCCGCCAAGGGCAAGTGCGACTTCAAGAGCGGCAAGGTCATCCTGCAGCAACCCATCACGCCGGAGCAGTTCGGCAAGCTGCTGGAAACCGGCAAGACCGACCTGCTCGAGAACTTCGTGTCGAACAAGACGCGGCGCAAGTTCAAGGCCTTCCTGAGCTGGGACGCCAAGGCTGGCAAGGTGGGCTTCGAGTTCGAGCCGCGTGCGCCGCGTGCAGCAGCCAAGAAGGCGCCGGCCCGCAAGGCTGCCTGAGTGGCGCGCGCCACACATCGCCCGGCGCAGCGAGCGCGCGGTGCGATGTGTGGCAAGGTCACCGGCGCGTCGCTGTGCTAGCGTTGAATGATTCAACGGAGAGCACCGATGCGCATGACTTTCTACGGGGCCAACGCCACCGTCACCGGTTCCAAGACGCTGGTTGAAGTGGGCGGCCTCAGGCTGCTGGTGGACTGCGGCCTGTTCCAGGGTTTCAAGACACTGCGCGAGCGCAACTGGGCCGGTTTCCCGTTCGACCCGGCCAGCCTGGATGCCGTGCTGCTGACGCACGCCCACATCGACCACAGCGGCATGCTGCCCGCGCTGTACCGCGATGGCTTCAAGGGCCCGGTGTGGACGACGGCGGCCACGGCCGATCTGGCCGAAATCCTCATGCAGGACACGGCCCACCTGCAGGAAGAAGAAGCCCGCTACCGCAACCGGCACGCGGCGACCAAGCACACGCCCGCCAAGCCGCTCTACACCGTGCGCGATGCGCAGAAGGCCATCCAGCACCTGAGGCGCGTCGAGGCCCACGCGGTGGTCGCATTGGAAGGTGGCGTGAAGGTGCGCTTTACGCCGGCCGGACACATCCTTGGCGCGAGCAGCATCGCCATCGAGCACAAGGGCAAGTCGGTGCTGTTCTCGGGTGACCTGGGACGCGACGACGACCTGGTGATGCTGCCGCCCGCGCAGGGCCAGATGGCCGACTGGGTAGTGGTCGAATCGACCTACGGCGACCGCCTGCATGCCGACGTCGATGCCATCGAGGTACTCGGCGATGTGATCCGGCGCACCGCGGCGCGCGGCGGCACGGTCATCATCCCGGCCTTTGCCGTGGGCCGCACCCAGGGCTTGCTGTACTCGCTGTATCGTCTGCGCGAGGCCGGTGCCATTCCACGCCTGCCCATCGTGCTCGACAGTCCCATGGCCATCTCGGCCACCGAGCTGTACCGCCGCCACATGGACGAACACCGCCTGACGCCGGAAGAGTGCCAGGGCATCCAGGAGATGACGCGCTTCGTGCGCGATGTGGCCGAGTCGCAGGCGCTGATGCGGCAACGCTATCCCATGGTGATCATTGCCGGCAGCGGCATGCTGACGGGGGGTCGGGCGCTGCACCACATCTCGCACTTCGGACCGCAGGCGCGCAACGCCATCGTGCTCAGCGGCTTCCAGGCCGGCGGCACGCGGGGCGCCTCGCTGGTGGCGGGAGCGACATCGCTCAAGATCTTCGGCGAGTACGTGCCGATTCGCGCCGAGGTCACGCAGATCGAAGGGCTGTCGGCCCATGCCGACCAGCGCGGCCTGCTGAACTGGCTGAAGCACCTGGGCAAGCCGCCCAAGCACGTGTACGTGGTGCACGGCGAGCCGACCGCGGCCGACACGCTGCGCCTGCGCATCGAGGAAGAATTGGGCCTGGCCGCGAGCGTGCCCGATTACCGTGACACCGCCGAACTGGTGCGGCCCCGAGCGGCAAAAGCCCCAGCCGCCAAGGCCTGATCCGCCGGCGTCGGGACGGCAAGGGCCCGAGGGTGTAAGGTGCGCGGCGTCCGCGTCGTGGAGCCTGTCATGTCTTTCATCCGCACCCGCCATCACCGCCTGCACCCTGACAGCGGCTTCGTGCTGCCCGAGCACGAGGTCACGCCACAGGCGGTGTACGCCGACCGGCGTCGCGTGTTGCAAGGTCTGGCCATCGGGGCGGGCGCCGCATTCGGTGGGGCGGCCCTGGCGCAGGCCCCAGCGTCGGCCGTCAAGCGGCCCGGCAAGCTGACCGCGCTGGCTGCCACGCGCAGCGGCGTGCCCGGCGCGCAGGTGATGGACAAGCTCACCTCGTACGAGGACATCACCCACTACAACAACTTCTACGAATTCGGCACCGACAAGAGTGACCCGGCCGAGTACGCGCACACGCTCAAGCCCCGGCCGTGGTCGGTGCTGGTGGATGGCGAGGTCGGCAAGCCGCAACGGCTGGCACTGGAAGACCTGATGCGCGTGGCGCCGATGGAAGAGCGCATCTACCGGCTGCGCTGCGTCGAAGGGTGGTCGATGGTGATCCCGTGGATCGGGTTCTCGTTGTCGGCGCTGGCCAGCCGCGTCGAGCCCACTGGCCGAGCCAGGTACGTGTCGTTCTACACGCTGGCGGATCCGAGGCAGATGCCGGGCGTGCAGTCTCGTGTGCTCGACTGGCCTTACGTGGAAAGCCTGCGCATCGACGAGGCGATGCACCCGCTCACGCTGCTGGCGTTCGGGCTGTACGGCGAGGTGCTGCCCAACCAGAACGGCGCGCCCGTGCGCCTGGTGGTGCCCTGGAAGTACGGCTTCAAGAGCGCCAAGTCCATCGTGCGCATCCAGTTCACCGAGAAGCCGGTCACGCCGAGCTGGGTCAAGGCCAACCCGCAGGAATATGGCTTTTATTCCAACGTGAACCCCAAGGTGGACCACCCGCGCTGGAGCCAGGCCACCGAGCGCCGCATCGGCGAAGGCGGGCTGTTTGCGCCTCGCAAACCGACGTTGATGTTCAACGGCTACGAAGCGCAGGTGGCGCAGTTGTATGCTGGCATGGATCTGAAGAAGAACTACTGACACCGCGCCCATGCCTGCTTTGCCCTCCCTGTCTCCTGCGAACGCCTGGCTGGTCAAGCCCTGGCTGAAGCCCGTGTTGTGGTTGCTGTGTGCGGTGCCGGCCGGGGTGCTGCTGGCCCGTGCCTGGGCCGATGCGCTGGGGCCCGATCCGGCCGAAGCATTGATCCTCGAAACCGGTGAGTGGACGCTGCGCTGGCTGTGGCTGACGCTGGCCATCACCCCCTTGCGCGAACTGGTCGGCCTGCCGGCGCTGGTGCGTTACCGCCGCACGCTGGGGGTCACGGCGTTTGTCTATGCCGTGCTGCACTTCCTGTCCTATGCCTGGTTCGACCAGGGGCTGGTGCTCGACGACATCGTGCGCGACGTGCTCAAGCGCAATTTCATCCTGGTGGGCATGCTGGCGCTGGCGGTCATGACCCCGCTGGCGCTCACCTCGTTCAACGCGGCGGTGCGCGCCCTGGGCGGGCGGCGCTGGCAGATGCTGCACCGGCTGGCCTATGTGACGGCCTTGCTGGGCCTGCTGCACTTCTACCTCAAGAAGGATGCCAAGAACGACACGGCGGAGGTGATGGTCTACGCGGTCATCCTGGCGGTCCTGCTGGGTTGGCGGGTGATGCGCCGCGGCGGCTTTCTTGCGATGTGGCGTGTGCGCTGAGCGCCCGCGAGCCCTTGCGCGCGAACGGTGTGTGACGGCCGTGCCGTGACAATGCCGCCATGTGGTCGCTGCTGTCGCTGTTGTTGCCGTTCTTCGCCCTGGTCCTGATCGGCTGGGCGGCCGCCCGCCGTGGGCTGCTGCCGGTGGAGGGCATCGGTGCCCTGATGGTGTTCGTGCTGTACTTCGCCCTGTCGGCCCTGGTGTTTCGTTTGGGCGCGGGCGGCCGCTTGCAGGCGGGGCCGGTGTGGGGGCTGCTTGCGGTGTATGCGGTGTCCAGCGCGACCGTGACCTTGCTCGGCCTCCTGTTGGCAAAGCGGTCTGCTCTGGGACGACGCGACGCGGGGATGGTCGCCCTGGTGGCAGCGTTCCCGAACACGGGCTTTCTGGGCCTGCCCTTGCTCACCGGCCTGTTGGGGCCGCAGGCCGCAGGCCCCGTGGCGGCGACCCTGCTTGTGGACGTGATCCTCACGTGCTCGGCCTGCGTGGCATGGATCCACGCTGGGGGCGCCGGCGGGGGCGACGCGATGGCGTCGATGCGGGCCTCCCTGAGGGGCGCGCTCCGCAATCCGCTGCTGCTGGCCATGGCCGCCGGCATGGCGGTGGCTGCCCTGGGGTGGCCGGTGCCGGCTCCGGTGGACGACACCCTGCGTCTGCTCGGGCAGGCGGCCACGCCGGCAGCCTTGTTCACGCTGGGTGCCATCGTTGCGCGGGCGCAGATGCGCGCCAGCGGCGGTGCCTCGTCGGAGCGGGCGGGCCGTCCGGTGGGCATACAAGGGCCTGTCCTGTTGAAGCTGGTGGTTCACCCCCTGCTGGTGTGGGCGATGGGGCAGGTGCTGGCGGAACTGGGGCATCCCCTGCCGCCTCCCGGCCTCACGGCCGTCACATTGGCCGCCGCGTTGCCGGCTGCGGCCAATGTGTCCATGCTGGCCGAACGAGAAGGGGCAGACACGGGGCGCATTGCCCGGATCATTCTCTGGACCACGGTCGGCTCGGTGGGATCCCTGCTGATTTGGGCGGCCCTGCTGGGCGTGCACGAGAGGGCCTGACTGTCCGCATCGACCAAACGTGCGCTGTTGTTCACGCAACCGACCGTTTATGATGTTGTTACAGCTTGTTTCGCCCTCTCCCTCTGCGCCCCACATGCTGCTGCCCTTCCCGCCTCGTGCCGAGGCCCGACTCGTCGAGTGCGCGCCGCCCATTGTTCGCGATGAGCGGCGTCTTGCTGTGCTGCGTGCACTGGCGCTGCTGGACACCGGGGCCGACCCCACGTTCGACGCCATGACCCGGCTCGCCGTGACGGTCACCGGCTGCCCGATTGGGGCGCTGGGCCTCGTCGATGCCGAGCGCACCTGGTTCATGGCCGCGGTGGGCCTGCCCCAGGGAGGGGCATCGGACAATGCGTTTTCCTTCTGCGCGCGCGCCATTGCCGCGCCCGGGCTGTTCGAGGTCCCGGATGCGCAGTCTGATCCTGTCTTCGCGGCCAATCCGCTCGTGACCGGGCCGCCCCATGTGCGCTTCTACGCGGGGGTGCCGCTGGTGTGCGACGGGCAGGCCGTGGGGACGCTGTGCGTGGTAGACCATCGGCCTTATCGCTTGCGCGCAGACCAGCGTGCGGCGCTGAACGACCTGGCTCAGGTGGCCACGCAGTCCTTGCAGACGCGGCTCGAACTCGCCCGGGTGCTGCCGGGATGAGTGCGGGCCGTGTCCCCGTGGTGGTGGTGAGCCTGGATGCGGACGAGGTGTTGTCGAGCTTCGGGTCGGCGCCGGCGGCCGGTCTCAAGGTGATCGGGCTGGTCAGCCGGGTCGAGCAGGTCCTGCCTCTGCTGAGCGAGAGTCGCCCGGCCCTGGTGCTGGTCGAACAACCCTTGCTGGTGGATGCCGGCTCGGCTGCCGTGGTGCAGGCGATCCGGGATGGCTGGCACACGCCAGTGGTGATGCTGGTGGACGGCACGGCGGCGTCCCGCCTGGGGACAGGGCTCGGTCCCTATGCGGTGTCGCCCGTGCTGGTCGGTGAAACAGGGGCGGGCGGCGCAGATCTCGCCGTCATGGCCATTCAGATCGATCGCTATGGCTTTGTCCGAGACACCTTGCCCGCCGATGCCGGATCGGCCCTGCCTGGCGTCATCCTGGCGCGGCTCCGCCAGAGTCTGCCGCCTGGCGTCGGCATGGTGGCCTCGCACGATGGCGCAGGCGGGTGGGTGCTGGCCTGGCGGACCGATGGCGAGGGCGTTCTTCAGGCACAGGAGCTACTGGATGCGCTGCAATGCCCCCTGAGCGTGACACGCCACCACAGCGTCCGGCTGGCGGGCTGCGCCGGACTTGCCCTCGGGGCCGCCGAGTCTGCGCGCATCGACGGGCTGCTCAATCCGGCGCTGGGGGCCCTGGCCTGCGCGCATGGGCGAGGACAGCTCGCGGTGCACATGCCGGCGATGGCGCGCCGACATGCTGTGCAACGGGCCGCTGCAGAGGTGCTTGCGCAGGAGTTGGCGCAGCCGAGGTCACTGGGCCTGGCTTACCAGCCGGTGATGTCGCTGGACGGTGGTGCGGTGATCGCGCTCGACGCCCAACTGCATTGGCCTGAGCAAGGCCCCGCTCCGATGCGTGGCCCCGTGTGGGCCAACGTGGCAGAAGAGGCCGGCCTGCGCGATGCGCTGGACCTCTGGACGCTCCGCACCGCGTGTGGGTTCGCGGCAGATCTGCACCGCACGGGGAACGGCGTGCCTGTGGCTGTGTCCATCCGCAATTCCCAGCTCACGTCGGCCGCCTTCGTGGACCTGGTGGCTCAGGTTCTGAGCGAGACCGGGCTGCCCGCAGACCACCTCATCCTCGTGTTTCATGAGTCGGCGATGCTGGTGATGCAGGATCATCGGGAGGTGGTCAGCGGTCTGCATGCCCGCGGTGTGCGGATCGCGCTGGACGACATGGGCGCTGCCCTTTCCTCCATCCCCATGCTGTCCTTGCCGTGCATTCACGGCGTCCGCATCGATGCGACGCTGGCCCAGGCGCTGGAGCACGACCTCGCCTGCGCCCGCATTGTCCAGGCCATGGTCTCGCTGGCGCACAACCTCGGGCTGATGGTCGTGGCGAAAGGGGTGACCTCGCCCGGTCAAGTCCAAGGGCTGCAACAGGTGGGTTGCCTGGTCGGCCAGGGCGAATGGCTGGCACCACCGCTGCCGCCAGCTCGTGTTCCGGCCTGGATGCAACAGGCTGCCGGTGGTGCCGTTCGACGCGATCGCTTGCACTGAGCACGCGGCGTGCCCCGCACTCAGCGCTGCAGCACCCCTTTGAGCGCCACCCCGGTGTGCGAGCGGCTGGCCACGACCTGATCCGGCGTGCCGAGTGCCGCTACCTTGCCGCCACCCGAGCCGCCTTCCGGGCCCATGTCGATGATCCAGTCGGCCTCGGCGATGACATCGAGATCGTGCTCGATCACCACCACGCTGTGGCCGCCGTCGACCAGGCGGTGCAGCACCTTGATGAGCCGCTCCACGTCGGCCATGTGCAGGCCCACGGTCGGTTCATCCAGCACGTACAGCGTGTGCGGGGCCTTCTGGCCGCGGCGGGTGATGTCATCGCGCACCTTGCTGAGCTCGGTCACCAGCTTGATGCGCTGTGCCTCGCCACCCGACAGCGTGGGCGAGGGCTGGCCCAGCGTGAGGTAGCCCAGGCCCACGTCCTGCAGCAGCTTCAGCGGGTGCGCGATCGACGGCATCGAGGCGAAGAACGCGACTGCCTCGTCCACCTCCATCTTCAGCACGTCGCCGATGTGCTTGCCGCGCCAGGTGGCCGCCAGCGTCTCGGGGTTGAAGCGCATGCCGTTGCAGGTGTCGCAGTGCACCTTCACGTCGGGCAGGAAGGCCATTTCGATGGTGCGGATGCCCTGGCCTTCGCAATCGGGGCAGCGGCCTTCGCCGGTGTTGAAGCTGAAGCGGCCCGGGCCCCAGCCGCGCGCGCGCGCTTCCAGCGTGTCGGCAAACAGCTTGCGGATCGTGTCCCAGAAGCCGATGTAGGTGGCCGGGCATGAACGTGGGGTCTTGCCGATCGGCGTCTGGTCGACTTCGAGCACGCGGTCGACGAGGCCCCAGCCGTCGATGCCTTCGCACCCATGCCACGTGGGCCGCGTGGTGGCACGGGCCTTCGGCGGGATCGCAACAGCGGCCTGCACGTTGGCCAGCAGCACGTCGCGCGCAAAGGTCGATTTGCCCGAGCCCGACACACCGGTGACGGCCACCAACCGGTGGAGTGGCACCTCCACCGTGACCTGGTCGAGGTTGTGCAGCCGGGCCTTCTTCACCGTCAGCAGCGGGGTGTCGGCCGCGATGGCACGGCGCGCCAGGGGCTGGCCTTCTTCATCGCGACGCAGCGGGTGCACCATCGGCGCCCGCAGGCAGCGGCCCGTGACCGAATCGGCCGAGGCCATGATGTCGGCCACCGTGCCCTGTGCCACCACCGTGCCGCCGCGCACGCCGGCGCCCGGGCCGATGTCGATGACGTGCTCGGCGCGGCGGATGGTGTCCTCGTCGTGTTCGACGACGACCAGGGTGTTGCCTTCCTTGCCCAGCGTGTGCAGGGCATCGAGCAGCAGCTGGTTGTCGCGCGGGTGCAGGCCGATGGTCGGCTCGTCCAGCACGTAGCACACGCCCTGCAGGTTGCTGCCCAGTTGCGCCGCCAGGCGGATGCGTTGGGCCTCGCCGCCCGAGAGCGTGGGCGCGGCGCGGTCCAGGCTGAGGTAGCCCAGGCCCACCTGCTCCATGAAGGCCAGGCGCGACTTGATCTCGCTGACGATGTCGCGCGCGATCGTGGCCTCGCGGCCATCGAGCTTGAGCTTCTCGGCCCACTTGCGCGCGTCCTTCACGGCCAGCGCCGACACATCGGCAATCGAGTCGCCGCGCAGTTGCACCGCGCGCGCCACCGCGTTCAGGCGCGCACCGTGGCAGGTGCCGCATTCGACGTCTTCCACGTCCTCGACCTCGGGCTCGGCAAAGGTCTGTTCGCGGCCGCGGTTGTCGTCCTGTTGCGAGTCGTCGAGCGCCAGGCGCTGCTCACGCGTCAGCGCCAGCCCGGTGCCCACGCAATCGGGGCACCAGCCATGCTTGCTGTTGTAGCTGAACAGGCGCGGGTCGAGCTCGGGGAAGCTGGTGCCGCAGCTCGGGCAGGCGCGCTGCGTGGAGAACACCTTCACACGGCCCATGTGCAGCGTCGATTTGCCCGTGGCCAGCGCATCGGCCAGGCCATCGAGCCCGGTGATCAGGTGCACCACGCCCTTGCCATGTTCCAGCGCGCTGGCCAGCAACTCGCGCAGGCGGCCTTCGTTCTCGGGCGTGACGACGACGTCGCCCACCGGCAGTTCGATGGTGTGCTCGCGGTAGCGGTCGATCTTCGGGCCCTTGGCCGTGCCCCAGCCCGCGACGGGCAGGAACTCGCCATCGACCCGCAGGTGCGTGAAGCCCTTGCCGGCGGCCCACTTGGCCAGCTCGGTGTAGATGCCCTTGCGGTTCACAACCAGCGGCGCCATCAGGCCGATGTGCTGGCCGCGGTGATCCCGGACCCATTGGGCGGCGATGGCCTCGGGGGTCTGCGGCAGCACCGGGATGGGATGGCCGTTGGCGTCGACACAGCAGGGGCAGTGCTGCACGCCGAGCTTGACGTACAGCAGGCGCAGGAAGTGGTGCACCTCGGTGGTGGTGCCCACGGTGGACTTGCGCCCGCCGCGCGACAGGCGCTGCTCGATGGCCACGGTGGGCGGGATGCCGTAGACCGCATCGACCTCGGGGCGGCCAGCCGGTTGCACCAGCGAGCGCGCGTAGGCGTTGAGCGATTCCAGGTAGCGGCGCTGGCCTTCGTTGAAGAGGATGTCGAAGGCCAGCGTCGACTTGCCCGAGCCCGACACGCCGGTGACCACGTTGAACTTGCCACGCGGGATGTGCACGCTCAGGCCCTTGAGGTTGTGCTCATGGGCGTTGACGACCTCGATTGCATCGTGGCCCGGGGCCTTGGCGGCCGCCGCACGGCGTTGCTCGCGGCGGGCCTTGATGAGCGCTTGCAGCGAGACGCCGTCGTCGTTGGCGGCCAGGGCGTAGGTGGGTGTGGCTTCGGCGGCGAGCAGGGCGGTGCTGTCGTTGGCCGCGGGCACCATGACGCGGTTGGGCGCGGCTGGGGTCGCTGCGGTCTCGCCGGCCGGTGCCGGCTTGCCGCGCCCCTTCGCCTTGGTGGGGGCGGTGGGTTTTGAAGGCTCATCGGATGAGCCTGTCTCGTCTTTCAAGCCCAGTGCCTGCTCGTACTCACGCAGCGCCACGGCGGTGTGGGTGCGGCCCAGCTTCAGCGTTTCCGGCGCGCCGGTGGCCACGATCTGCCCGCCGGCATCGCCGCCTTCGGGGCCCAGCTCGATCAGCCAGTCGCAGGCCCGGATCACGTCCAGGTTGTGCTCGATCAGGATGATGCTGTTGCCGGCGTCCAGCAGCTTGCCGAAGGCGCGCATCAGCTTGGCGATGTCGTCGAAGTGCAGGCCGGTGGTCGGCTCGTCGAACAGGAAGAGGGTGCCCTTGCGCGCGGTGCGCTGGCCGCTCTTGCTCATCTGCGCGGCGGCTTCCACCAGGTGGCCGGCCAGCTTCAGGCGCTGTGCCTCACCGCCCGACAGCGTCGGCACCGGCTGCCCCAGCTTCACGTAGTCCAGGCCCACATCGGCCAGCGGCTGCAGCGCACGCACCACGTCCACATCCTGCGCGAACAGGCGCACGGCCTCGGCCACGGTCAGCTCCAGCACGTCCGAGATGCTGAGCTTCTTGTTCAGCCGCTCGATCTGCACCTCGCGCACCTCGGCGCGGAAGCGCGTGCCGTCGCAATCCGGGCAGCGAAGGTACACGTCGCTCAGGAACTGCATTTCGACGTGCTCGAAGCCCGAGCCGCCGCAGGTGGGACAGCGGCCGTTGCCCGCGTTGAAGCTGAAGGTGCCCGCGGTGTACTTGCGTTCGCGCGACAGCGGCGTGGTGGCGAACAGCGTGCGCACGGCATCGAAGGCGCCCACGTAGCTGGCCGGGTTCGAGCGTGCCGTCTTGCCAATCGGCGACTGGTCGACAAAGCTCACGCCGCTGAGCCAGTCGGCGCCCAGCAGGTCGTCGTGCTCGCCCGGGCTTTCGGTGGCCTGGCCGAAGTGGCGCAGCAGGGCCGGGTGCAGGATGTCCTGGATCAGCGAGGACTTGCCCGAACCGCTCACCCCAGTGACGCCCACCAGCCGCTGCAGCGGGAAGTCGACGTTCAGGTTCTTCAGGTTGTGCTCGCGGGCGCCCTGCAGGATCAGCTTCGGCGTGTTCTCTTCCACCGGGCGGCGTTTGCCGATGCCGATGGTGCGGCGGGCACCCAGGTAAGCACCGGTCAGCGTTTCGGCGCGCTTGAGCTCATCCGGTGAGCCATCGAACACGATCCGCCCACCCTGGTGGCCCGGGCCGGGGCCCATGTCGATGACGCGGTCGGCGGCCAGCATCACGGCGGGGTCGTGCTCGACCACGACCAGCGTGTTGCCCGCGTCCACCAGGCGCTGCATGGCCAGGTTGATGCGGTCCATGTCGCGCGGGTGCAGGCCGATCGAGGGCTCGTCGAGCACGAACAGCGTGTTGACCAGCGAGGTGCCCAGCGCCGTGGTCAGGTTGATGCGCTGCACCTCGCCACCCGAGAGCGTGCGGCTTTGCCGATCCAGCGTCAGGTAACCCAGGCCCACATCGACCAGGTACTTCAGGCGCGTGCGGATTTCGTCCAGCAGCAGGGCCAGGGCCTCGTTGTCGCCCCGGTTGGCCAGCGTCACGAAGCTGAAGAAGCGCTGCAGCTGGTCGATCGGCAGCAGCATCAGGTCGTGGAGGCTCAGGCCGGGCAAGGCCTCGAAAGCATCACGCGGCAGCGGCAGGCCCTTGGGGCTGAAGCGCTTGCCTGGCAGCAGCACCGCGTCGGCATCGGCCTTGGAACCCAGACGCCACAACAGCGATTCCAGTTGCAGGCGGGCGCCGTCGCAGGTGGGGCAGGGCGTGTAGCTGCGGTACTTCGATAAGAGCACGCGGATGTGCATCTTGTAGGCCTTGCTTTCCAGGTACTCGAAGAAGCGGCGGATGCCATACCACTGCTTGTTCCAGTTGCCCTTCCAGTCAGGGTCGCCCTCCAGCACCCAGTGCTTGTGTTCGGCGCTCATCTGCGACCACGCGGTGTCGCGCGGCACGCCGGCATCGCCCGCGTACTTGATCAGGTCGTCCTGGCATTCGGCCCAGGCGGGCGTCTGCAGTGGCTTGATGGCGCCGCCCCGCAGCGTCTTCTTCGCATCCGGGATGACGAGGCCCCAGTCCACGCCGATGACGCGGCCGAAGCCTCGGCAGGTGGGGCAGGCGCCCGCGGCCGAGTTGAACGAGAACATGCCCGGCTGCGGCGTGCTGTAGCGGCGGTGGCTGTCCGGGCAGTGCAGGCCGGCCGAGAAGCGCCACAGTTCGGGCTCGTCGTCGGTCAGCGCGTAGACGGTGATGTGGCCGCTGCCGCGCTTGAAGGCCACTTCCAGCGCCTCCATCACGCGGGGACGGTCCAGGTCGGCCCCGCTCGGGTCGGCGCCGATGCGGAAGCGGTCGACCACCACGTCGAGCACCAGGCGCTCGTCGGCACCCGGTGCCTCGGCGTCGCTTTTGGCGGTCTTCTTCGCCGCCGCTTTCTTGGCCGCCGGCTTCTTCTTCGGCGTATCGGCGTCATCCAGTGCGGCCGTGGCACGCGCCTGGCCCGCCGCCAAGGCTGCGGACGGCAGGCTGCTGGCCTTCACCACCCGCTGCGCCTGCACCCGCGAGAAACCGCTGGCCGACAGCCATTCCTCCATCTGCTCGGTGCTGGTGTTGGCCGGCAGTTCGGCCGCGAAGGTCACGACCACGCGCCGGCCGCCCTCGGTGGCGCTGCAACGGCGCAGCAGTTCGTCGAACACCGATTGCGGCGTGTCTTCGCGCACCAGCTGGCCTGTGTCCTGGTCGAACAACTGCGCCCCCCGGGCGAACAGCAACTTCAGGTGGTCGTTCAGCTCCGTCATCGTGCCCACGGTCGAACGGGAGGTCCGCACCGGGTTGGTCTGGTCGATCGCGATGGCCGGCGGCACCCCTTCCACGCGGTCCACGGCGGGGCGGTCCATGCGGTCGAGGAACTGCCGCGCGTAGGCGCTGAACGTTTCCACGTACCGGCGCTGCCCTTCGGCATAGAGCGTGTCGAACACCAGCGACGACTTGCCGGAACCGCTGGGCCCGGTCACGACCGTCAGCTCACCCGTGTGGATGTCGAGGTCGAGGTTCTTGAGGTTGTGCTGACGGGCACCGCGGATGCGGATATCGGACATGGTGGTATGGGCCTGTTCGCTGGGGCGCCAACATTCTAGGGACCGGCGCGCGTCCCTGGCGGGCAGCGGGGCATCGTGCCTGCTGTCGGTGTTGTCGCTCTTTGTTCCCCCTGTTTGCGGGGGCATCAGGTGCGAATTGTCAAGCTTGGGGTAGCGCCGCCTGAAGGGTTGTCCTCACAATGAGCCGCAAACGCGCAAAGCGCTCACAACCACAACCCCTTCAGGAGGATTTCATGCGATTGATTCCCGCAGCCCTGGCCCTTGCGGCCGTCTTGACCTCGGCCTCGGCCCAGGCGACAGGCTGGACCCACACGAAGTCGTGCTGGCCTGACTGCACCACGACCCTCACCTTCTCGTCGATCCTGGACCTGTCGCCGAAGTACGTCTTCAAGGACACCGACGCGGGCGGTGATGCCACCGTCACCCCCACTGGCGGTTCGCTCAAGATCGTGGGCGGTCAACTGGGCGTCTACTCCGGCTGGTTCGACTCACCCCACATCGACAAGGGACAGGCCGTCACCGTGACGTTTGCCGAAGCCGTGGTGCTCAAGGCCTTCGACATGGACAACCTCCTCGGCGGCAAGTTCTCGCTGTCGGTCGACGGCGCAGCCGCCAAGACCTACTCGCTGTCCAGCTATTCGATCTCGCCGGAGCTGACCGGCAAGAGCTTCACCTTCGGTCATGCCGGCTCCGATTACTCCATCGACTGGCTCAAGTTCGTCTGCGCCGTGCCCGAGCCGGGCACCTATGGCCTGATGCTGATGGGGCTGGGGGGCCTGGCCTTCGTGCGCCGCCGTCGCGGCTGATCGACTTCCTCGCTGTCTCTCGGGCGCCCTGTCGGGCGCCTTTCTTTTTGCCATTCAATAAAACGCAGCAAAGCCGTCCGGAAGGCTCAAGTTCAGACGTAACAGGCCGTAAACGGAGGTCGTAGCGTCCGAGGGGCGCTGCAGGGCGTCAGTTGGAAGAGCGAGGCGCGACGGGTCAAGCGGAACCGCCCCAAGTGTTTCGCTCCCTGGTGGTTCACCGGGGTGCTGGAGTAGAGAAGAATGACGGCCTGGATCGCCAACCTCCCTTTGCGGCACAAATTCGTGCTGCTGTGTCTGCTGGCGCTGTTGATGGCCGCAGCACCGTCGGCTCTGGTGGTGCGGTCGGCGGTATCCGACCTGACGGCGATCGAGCGTGAGCAAGAGGGCATGCAACCTTCGCGCGACCTTCTGGCCCTGATCAAGCTGATGCAGGAACACCGCGGCCTGTCGAATGCCTTCTTGAGTGGTGACGTCAGCAAGAAGGCCGACCTGGCAGCGCGACGCAGCAAGCTGGACGTGGCGGTGGGTCAGGCGCAGGCCAGCGTGGATGCGCTGCAAGAGAAGGCCGTCAGCGACAGTGTGACTGCCCTCGCCCGAGACTGGCAGGTGCTGGCCGAAGAGGTGGCCAGCGGCGTGCTGACACCGGCGGACAGCGTGCGGCGGCACACCGCCCTCGTGAACCGGGGGCTGCTGCTGCTCGAAGACGTGGCGGCGGTGAGCGGCCTGAGCCTCGACCCCGATGCCGAGCGCTACTTCCTGATTCAGACGGTTTTCCGGGATCTGCCCAGGCTGACCGAGCAACTCGGACTGGCTCGCGCGCGAGGTACGGCGATGCTGGTGCGTCAGAGCAGCACGCCGGACGAGCGCCAGACGCTGCAGTCGCTCAAGAGCGTGGCCCTGACCCACGCGCAAGACGCCCAGCGCAACCTTGCCCGGGCCGCCGTGGCCCGCAATGGCGAGCCCGTGCCGACCTTCACGCAGGCGGTCGAGCAGGCCCAGGCGGCCGTGACGCGGGGGGCGGCTTTGATCGACAGCCTGTCGAAGAGCGAGACCCTGCCGGATCTTGCCAGTGGCGACTACTTCCAGGCCACCACCGAGGTGATCACGGCCCAGTTCAAGCTCAGCGAGATGGCACTGAGCCGGCTGGACGAACTGTTTGCGCGCAACATCCGTCTGGACCGCCAGATTGTCGGCTTGATCGCGATGATCGCGCTGTCTGCCTTCGCGCTGGGACTGTGGGCGGCCGTGCTGATCACGCGCACCACCACCCGCACGGTGGAGGAGGCCATGGCTGCGGCCCGCGCGCTGACCGCGGGCGACCTGACCCGCACGCTGCACAGCCAGAGCCGCGATGAAATCGGGCAGATGGTCAATGCCATCGGGCAGGCCATCGAGCACCTGAAGCAGACGATTCTCGGTATCAAGGCAGCGAGCGACTCGGTGGCCACGGCGTCCAGCCAGATCGCGCAAGGCAACCTGGATCTGAGCGCCCGCACGGAAAGTCAGGCGTCGTCCCTGCAGCAGACCGCTTCGTCCATGGAAGAGATGTCGGCCACCGTGAAGCACAACGCCAGCACGGCGCTGCAGGCCAACGAACTGGCCACGGCGGCATCGCGTGAGGCCACGCAAGGCGGCGAGGTCTTCGGTCAGGTGGTCAGCAAGATGGCGGAGATCAAGCAGACCAGTGCCCGCATTGCCGAGATCAATGCGGTGATCGACGGGATCGCGTTCCAGACCAACATCCTGGCGCTGAACGCGGCCGTGGAGGCGGCCCGTGCCGGTGAGCAGGGACGTGGCTTTGCGGTCGTGGCAGGTGAGGTGCGGACGCTGGCGCAGCGCAGCGCCCAGGCTGCACGCGAGATCAAGAGCTTGATCAGCAGCAGCGTCGACAGCGTCGAACAGGGTTACGAGTTGGCCAGCCACAGCAGCGAATCGATCGAGCGGCTGATCGATCAGGTGCAGAAGGTGAGCCAGCTGATGACCGAGATCGCCTCGGCCAGCGAGCAGCAGAGCCAGGGGATTGCGCAGGTGAACCAGGCGGTGTCGCTGCTGGATCAGGCCACGCAACAGAATGCGGCACTGGTGGAAGAGTCCAGTGCCGCAGCGGCGAGCCTGAGTGACCAGGCCTTGCGTCTGCAGCAGGCCGTGGGCCGCTTCACGCTGGCCTGACCTGCCGGGTGCGGCTTCAGCGCACCAGCAGCACCGGCGTCTTGCAGCGTGCCAGCACCTGGTTGGTCACCGAGCCCATGACCAGGTTCATCAGGTTGCCGTGGCCGTGCGAGCCCATGATGATGAGGTCGTGCTTGCCCTTTTCCGCCGTCTTGGCGATGACATCGGGCGCGTGGCCGGTCTTGGTGACGTAGTTGGTGGCCAGGTTGTGCTTGGCCGTGAACTTGCGGATGGGCTTGAAGACCGCCTCGGCGGTGTCGTCGTAGTACGACTTCAACTGGTCGGCGGGAAACATGGCTGCGGCATGCGGCGGGATGGCCGGCACCACAGTCAGCACGGTGAACTCGTGCTGGCCCGTGAGCCATTCGCCGTTGGTCGTGAGCCAGGCCAGCATGCGCTTGGTGTAGGCGCTGCCGTCAACCGGAAGCAGGATCTTCATGGATGAAACCTCGTCTGTTGGTCCAGGAATCAGTGTGGGCAAGCGAAGCCGCCCCGGCGTTGACCCCTGTCAAGAGGCCGGCCGCCATGCGCGAGTCTAGACGCTGATGCAGCACAGACCGTCAAACGCGTCGCTCTCGCCCTTGTGGCTGTGGCCCCGTGCGTTGCTCACCACACGGGTGACGCCGCCGGCATGGGGCACCAGGTAGTCATGCCGGCAATGCAGGTGGCCGTGGATCCACAGTTGCGCGCCAGCCAGCAGGTCGTCGTCGGCATTGCAGAAGCTGGCGGTGCCGGGCTGGCGGCCATAGCGCGGGTCGGCGCTGCGCAGACTGGGCCCGAAGTGGGTGACGACGACGGTGACGTCCCAGGGCTTGTCTGCCGTGGGCAAGCGGTCCAGCTCGGCTGCCAGCCAGGCACGGCACCGCAAGGCTTCTTCACGGACAGCGACCGGGTCGAACGGGTTGCCGCCCCGGGTGGAACGCATCACGTTGACGAAGTAGGACGCGGCCCGCATGGCGCGTGGGCGTTCCTTCTCACCGAACAGGTCGAAATCGCACCACCGCGTGGTCCCTAGAAACCGGATGCGGCGTCCATCCCGGGCGGCGAGCACGAGGGCATCGCGCTCGAGCATGTGCAGGCCGAGCGCGTCGCAGCGGGCACGCAGGCCGGCAAGGGCCTCGTCCACATCACGCCGGTCGAACTCGTGGTTGCCGGGCACGAACAGCACCGGCACCGGCCAGTCGGCAAAGTGCTGCAGGCCGGCCCAGGTGCTGTCGACATCGCCCGCCAGCACGAGCAGGTCCGCCCCCGGCGCGGGCCGGGGCGTGAACACCTCGGTCTCGAGGTGCAGGTCGGACAGCAGCTGGATCTTCACAAGCGATCGGGCCGGGCGCGGGCGCCCGGTTCAGCGGGCCTGTGCGGCGCTCAGTTGGCGCCGTGGCACTGCTTGTACTTGCGGCCGCTGCCACAGGGGCAGGGGTCGTTGCGGCCGACCTTGGGCTGGTCGCGCACCACGGTTTCCACCTTGGTGCGCTCGGCCACGCCGATCTGGGCCAGGTCGACCACGTCGAACACCAGCGCCTCGATGGCCTCGTCCAGGTTGCGCAGCGGGTGCTCTTCGTCCAGCGCCTTGGTCATGGCACGCTGGGTCTCGTCCTGCTCCGGCAGATGGCGCCAGATGGAGTCGAGCAGGTCGGGCACGCCGGGCAGGGCGGCTTCTTCGAGCTGAGGGAAGTTGGCCAGGGCCCATTCGAAGCCGGCCGCCCAGTAGCCCAGGCCTTCCATGGCGTCCTTGCCTTCCAGCACCTTGCCGTCTTCGTCCTCGATCATCGGCACGATCGGGTCGAACCAGCCTTCTTCCAGGATGCCGCGCAGGATCTCGTCCTTGCGGCGGGTGATGAGCGTGACCAGGCGGTTGTGCTGCGCCTCGCTCCAGCCTTCGATGCCGGGCTCGGGCATGCCTTCGGTCCCGAAGATCGGGGCCAGCCATTGCTCGGGCTCGAGCTGTACCGGTTGCACGATGACACCCGCCAGGTAGCCGTCCAGGATCACGGCATCGACGGTTTCGTACGGGGCCGGCACGGCAGCCAGCAGCTCGTCGATTTCGTTGATCTCGGCGTCGGTCAGCGGAGGCGGGTTCTTCATCTTGATTCTGTCCGGTACATGTCCAAACCCGCATTGTGCCGGACATGCCTGCCCTGTGTCCCGGCGGTCATGCCGTGCACCGGGTCAAGGCATCGCGTGCCCTGTCACAGGGCACGTGCACCGGCTCAGAACTCGACGTCCAGTTCGTCGATGTCGATGGGCTCGCTGCGAGCGGCCTTGAACCACTCCTTCATCTCGGGCTGGGACAGCATCAGGTCGCGGTAGGCGGCGCAGGTGGCGTCGAGCTTGACGTCGTAGGTGGCAAAACGGGTGCAGACCGGCGCGTACATGGCATCGGCGACCGAGCGCTGGGCGCCAAACAGGAAAGGACCCCCGTAGGTGTCGAGGCACTCGCGCCAGATGGTGCAGATGCGATCGATGTCGGCCTGCGCACGCGACCAGACCTTGAAGTCGGGGAAGTGGCCGCGCAGGTTCATCGGCAGCGACGAGCGCAGCGCAGAGAAGCCGGAGTGCATTTCACCGCTGATGGCGCGGCAGTGGGCGCGGGCCTTGGGATCGGCCGGCAGCAGGTGCGCCTCGGGGCAGACCTCGTTCAGGTACTCGGCAATGGCCAGGGTGTCCCACACACGGATGCCGTTGTGCACAAGGCTGGGCACCAGGATGGAGGAGGACAGCAGCAGGATCTCGGCCCGGGTGGAGGGGTCATCGGGCGGCAGAACATGTTCGGTGAAGGGCAGGCCGGCAAAGCGCGCCAGCAGCCAGCCCCGCAGTGACCACGATGAGTAGTTCTTGCTCGTGATGGTCAGCGTGGTGCTGGTGTCGATGCGGCGCGGGCCAGGAGGGGGGGCGGCACGGCTGGTCGTCTTGCGAGCGGCTTTCTCTTTCTTCACGGGCGCGGTGTCGGTGCTGGCCATGGTGTCTCCGTGTGGCGGCCCGGCCTGCGGTGGCAGGCCGGGCGGGTGGCGTGTTTGCAAGCCATGTGCCAAGCGTCAGCGTGCAATGGCATAGCGCTTGCTCAACTGAGCGCATTGCTGTTCATCACCGCATCCCATGCTCTACACGGCTTATCAGACGCAGCACATGCTGCTTGACCCCTGGCGCGAGGCAGCCGGGCGGCTTGCCGACTGGTGGCACGCGGTCTTCCCGGACGCCTCGACCGAGGCCTTGCACGAAGAGAACTGGGCGGGCGGCCCGTTCGGGCGCAGCCTGGCCGCGGCGGCCGACGTGTTCTCACGGATGCGCATCACGCACCAGCGGCCTGCATTCGGCATCGAGCAGGTGGTGTCACTGGGGCGCAGCTACGACGTGGTCGAAGAGCCGGTGATGGTCACCCCCTTTGCGACGCTGCTGCGCTTCCGCAAGGAGGGCGCGCCCGAGCAGCCCCGCGTGCTGCTGGTGGCCCCGATGTCCGGTCACTTTGCCACCTTGTTGCGCGACACCGTGCGCACGCTGCTGCAGGACCACGACGTATTCATCACCGACTGGGCCAATGCGCGCGACGTGCCGCTGAAGCACGGGGCCTTCGGCCTGGATCACTACACCGATCACGTCATCCGCTTCCTCGATCGCATGGGGCCGGGATCCCACCTGATGGCGATCTGCCAGCCCTGTGTCGCGGCCCTGGCGGCGACGTCGGCCATGGCCCAGGACGCCCATCCGGCCCAGCCGCGCAGCCTGACCCTGATGGCCGGGCCGATCGACTGCCGGGTGAACCCGACCACCGTCAACGAGCTGGCGACCAGCAAGCCCATCAGCTGGTTCGAGGAGCACATGATCCACACCGTGCCCTGGCCCCAGCGCGGTGCCGGCCGCAAGGTGTACCCCGGCTTCGTCCAGCTGACGGCCTTCATGAGCATGAACAAGGCCCGGCACATCCAGGCGTTCGAGGACATGTACGCGGCCATCGCGGCGGGCGACCACGCCAAGGCCGAGGCCGCCAAGCGCTTCTACGAGGAGTACTTCGCCGTGGCCGATCTGCCGGCCGAGTTCTACCTCGAGACCGTCAACAAGGTGTTCCAGACCTACGACCTGCCCCGGGGGGAGCTGACTTTCCAGGGCGTGAAGATCGCGCCCCAGGCCATCCGCCGCACGGCGCTGATGACCGTGGAAGGCGAGCGCGACGACATCTGCTCGGTGGGCCAGACGGTGGCGGCGCAGGACCTGTGCACGACCGTCCGACCCTACTGGCGCACGCACCACGTGCAGACCGGGGTCGGGCACTACGGCGTGTTCAGCGGCCGGCGCTGGCAGAACGAGATCTACCCGCGTGTGCGGGACGTGATCCACCAGACGGCCGTCTGACGCCCCCCAGAAAAAAGGCGAGACCCTTGTCTCGCCTTCAGGTCCGGGCCGGTGGGGCGCCCGGGGGGATGTAATGGCGGCCAGCAAGGCGCCCTGGGGCAACGGCGTCCGTCAGCCCCGCACCTCGCTGACCGCGTCCTGCAACTGTTGCAAGGCGGTCGGGTCTTCGATCGTGGTCAGGTCGCCGGTGGCCCGGCCTTCGCACACCGCCTGGATGGCGCGGCGCAGCAGCTTGCCCGAGCGGGTTTTGGGCAGCACGTTCACAAAATCGACGCGGGCCGGGCGGGCCACGGCGCCGAGCTGCCGGTCCACCGTCTGCATGATCTCGGTTTCGAGCGCCTGCCGCAGCTCGGGGGTGGCGGTGCGCGACGGGTCACGCGCCACCACGAAGGCGCGCGCCACCTGGCCCTTGAGCTGATCGGCCACGCCCACCACGGCCACCTCGGCCACGCCGGCATGGCTGCTCACGGCTTCCTCGATCTCGCGGGTGCCCAGGCGGTGGCCGGCCACGTTGATCACATCGTCGGTGCGGCCGAGGATGAAGTAGTAGCCGTCGGCGTCGCGCAGGCCCCAGTCGAAGGTGTTGTAGACCGGCTTGTGCGGGAAGGTGCTCCAGTAGGTCTTGACGTAGCGGTCGTCGTCCCCCCACACGGTCTGCAGGCAGCCCGGCGGCAGGGGGTAGCCGATGGTCAGCACGCCCTTGCGGTTCGGCTCGGTCAGCTCGGCGCCGGTCTGGTCGTCCAGCAGCTTCACATCGTAGCCGGGCATGGGGACGCCGGGCGAGCCCAGGCGGGTCTTGGCATCGGGGTCGATGCCGCGCGCCAGGCTCAGGATGGGCCAGCCCGTCTCGGTCTGCCAGTAGTTGTCCACGATGGGCTTGCCGATGGCCTCGCCGATCCAGGCGGCTGTGGGCTCGTCCAGCGGCTCGCCGGCCAGGAAGAGGTGGCGCAGGCTGCTCAGGTCATGTCGGCGCAGGCACTCCGGGTCCTGCTTTTTCAGCACGCGCACGGCGGTCGGCGCCGAGAACATCACGCTGACCTTGTACTTCTCGACCAGCGACCACCAGATGGCGGCATCCGGCCGGATCGGGAGGCCTTCGTAGACGATGGTGGCCATGCCGGCGATCAGTGGGCCGTAGACGATGTAGCTGTGGCCTACGACCCAGCCGATGTCGCTGGTGCAGAAGAAAACCTCGCCGGGCTTGCCGCAGTAAATCTGCTCCATCGAGGTGGCCAGCGCCACGGTGTAGCCGCCGGTGTCGCGCTGCACGCCCTTGGGCTTGCCGGTGGTGCCGCTGGTGTAAAGCGTGTAGCTCGGGTGCTCGGATGGCACCCAGGTGCAGGGCACCTGTGCATCGAGCACGGCCTCGCGGGCCTGGGCGAAGTCCACGTCGCGCGGGGCGGTCATGCTGGCGTCGGCCAGACCGCGGTTGACCAGCAGCACGTGCGGCACGCTGTGACTGCACTGGGCCAGGGCCTCGTCCAGCAGCGGCTTGTAGGGGATGACCTTGCCGCCACGCGAGCCGGCATCGGCGGTGACCACGACCGTGGGGCGCGCGTCGTCGATGCGGCTGGCCAGGGCGTGACTGGCAAAGCCGCCGAACACCACCGAGTGGATGGCCCCCAGGCGCACCGTGGCCAGCATGGCGATCACGGCCTCGGGGATCATGGGCATGTACAGCAGCACGCGGTCGCCCTTCTTGACGCCCAGGCGCTGCAGCACGGCGGCCATGCGCTGCACCTCGGTGTGCAGCTGGCCAAAGGTCAGCGTTTCTTCGCGGCCGGTTTCGGTGGAAACGTGGATCAGTGCCGGTTGATCGGGCCGGGTGGCCGCATGGCGGTCGACCGCGTTGTGACAGAGGTTGGTTTCGCCGCCGACGAACCACTGTGCAAACGGCGGGTTGGCCGTGTCGCACACCAGATCGAACGGTGTGTGCCAGTCGATGCGGGCGGCCTGTTCGCGCCAGAAGGCGTCACGGTCGTCCACCGACCGCCGGTACAGGGCGGCGTAATCCATGCTTCAAGCTCCTCGGTCAAGTTGTGCTCGTCTTCACGAAATGGCCTTGTGGGCCTTCCGGGGAACCGATGGTAGCCAAGCCGACCCCTTGCGCGAGGGGGGTAAACCCGTGAGCGGCTGGTCCTCGTTGGTACAGCGTGGCGCGGCTGCCGTGCCGACCGGCATACGGGCGCGTCAAGGGGGTGTCACGCAGCCTGCGCAGCATGGGGCCGCTCCCCATCCCTTTCACTTCCTGCCCCCCATGACCGACACCTCCTCGTTTCCCCGTCGCCGCTTCCTCCAATCCTCGGCCCTGACACTGGGCTCGGCCGCGCTGACCCGGCCGGCCTGGGCTGCCGGTGCACCGGCCCTCATCACGTCCGATGCCGTGCGTCCCGTGGCTGCGCAGGGCCTCCAGCTGGGCGACCCGACCCTGGGCGCCACGCTGCTGTGGAGCCGTGCCGACCGCCCCTCGCGCCTGATCGTGACGTGGTCGCTGGACGAGACGTTCCGCAAGGCGCGCAAGATCGTCGGCCCCTATGCGATGGACGACACGGACTTCACCGTGCGCCAGGATCTGGTCGGGCTGCCCGCCGGCCAGGATGTGTTCGTGCGCGTCGAGTTCCAGGGGCTGGACAATGGCCGCGCGATGAGCGAGCCGGTGCTCGGCCGCTTCAGCGTGCCGTCGCTGCGCTCGCGCGATCTGCGCTTTGTCTGGGGTGGTGACACCGCAGGCCAGGGCTGGGGCATCAACCCCTCGTTCGGTGGCATGAAGATCTACGAGGCCATGCGCCAGCGTCAGCCGCAGTTCTTCCTGCACAGCGGCGACACCATCTATGCCGACGGCCCGATCAAGGAGTCGGTGACGGCCGAGAACGGCCAGCTGTGGACCAACATCGTCACGCCCGAGGTGGCCAAGGTCGCCGAGACGCTGGACGAGTTCCGCGGCCGTTACCGCTACAACCTGCTGGACGAGAACGTGCGCCGCTTCAACGCCGAGGTGCCGCAGATCTGGCAGTGGGACGACCACGAGGTCACCAACAACTGGTCGGATGCCAAGGACCTGTCGGCCGACGCCCGCTACACCGAGAAGAACGTGCCGCTGCTGACGGCCCGCGGCACGCGCGCCTTCCTGGATTACGCGCCGATGCGGCCGTTCTCGGCGGTGGAGTCGCAGCGCGTGTACCGCAAGCTGTCCTACGGGCCGCAGCTCGAGGTGTTCGTCATCGACATGCGCAGCTACCGTGGTCCCAACACGCACAACCGCCAGACCGAGCCCGGCCCCGACACCGCCATCCTGGGCCGCGAGCAGCTGGACTGGCTGAAGGCTGCACTCAAGGCCTCGCGCGCCACATGGAAGGTGATCGCCTCGGACATGCCGATCGGGCTGAATGTGGGCGACGGCAAAGATGCGCAGGGACGCGACCGCTGGGAGGCCGTGGCCAATGGCAACGGCCCGGTCCTGGGCAGAGAATTCGAGATCGCCGAGCTGCTGCGCTTCATCAAGCGTGAGCGCGTGCGCAACACCGTGTGGCTGACGGCCGACGTGCACTACTGCGCGGCCCACCGTTACGAGCCGGCCAAGGCCCGGTTCCAGGATTTCGAGCCGTTCTGGGAGTTCGTGGCCGGCCCGCTCAACGCCGGCACCTTCGGGCCGAACACGCTGGACAACACCTTCGGGCCGCAGGTCGTGTTCCAGAAGGCGCCGCCGGCCGGTCAGGCCAACCTGTCACCGTTTGCCGGCATGCAGTTCTTCGGCGAGGTGAACATCGACCGCCATTCGCACGCCCTGACGGTGGACTTCCGCGACATCGACGGCACCTCGATCTTCAGCAAGACGCTGCAACCCGTGCGGGGCCTGTTCGGGGAAGGCTTCTTCCATGACCGGGACATGGACCGCTTCGAAGGGTGATGCGGCCTGATCTCGCCCGGGGCGCCCGGGCGGGTCAGATGAACATCGCGCCGCGCCGCAGGGCGAAGAAGCCGGCCAGGCACAAGGCCAGCACCACGCCCCACTTGGCGCACTCCATGGCACGGGCACGCCAGGCCGGCTGCCCCGTCAGCCTGAACAGGCCCATGCAGCACAGAAAGCCCAGCGTCAGCAGCAGGGCAGCGTTGCGGATGAGGATCACGGTGCGGCTGCCCGGCTCACCAGGCCGGGGCCAGCTCGGCCAGGCCGCGCGGCGCCTTGGCCTCGTCTTCGAAGCTGACGATCTCCCACGCGTCCTTCTCGGCCAGCAGCGCACGCAGCAGCTGGTTGTTCATCGCGTGGCCCGACTTGTAGGCCGTGTAGGCCGCCAGCAGCGGGTAGCCCACCACATACAGGTCGCCGATCGCGTCGAGGATCTTGTGCTTCACGAACTCGTCGTCGTAGCGCAGGCCGTCGGCGTTCAGCACGCGGTAGTCGTCCACCACGATGGCGTTGTCCATGCTGGCACCCAGACCCAGGCCGCGCGAGCGCATCATCTCCACGTCCTTGGTGAAGCCGAAGGTGCGGGCGCGGGCGATGTCGCGCTTGTACTGGCCACTGCTGAAATCGAATTCGACGCGCTGGCCGGTCTGGTCCACCGCGGGGTGGTCGAAGTCGATCTCGAAGGCCAGCTTGTAGCCGTGGTAGGGCTCCAGTCGGGCCCATTTCAGCGTGCGGCCTTCGCCGTCGCGCACCTCGACCGGGCGGGTCACACGCAGGAACTTCTTGGGTGCCTTCTGCAGCTCGATGCCGGCGCTCTGCAGCAGGTAGACGAACGCAGCCGACGAGCCATCGAGGATGGGCACCTCTTCGGCCGTGATGTCCACATACAGGTTGTCGAGGCCCAGGCCGGCGCAGGCCGACATCAGGTGCTCGATGGTGTTGACTTTGGGCGCACCCGGGTCGCCGTCTGGCGAGATGGTGGTGGCCATGCGGCAGTCGCACACCGATTCCGGACGCACGGGGATGTCGACCGGCTGGGCCAGGTCCACGCGGCGAAACACGATGCCGGTGTTGGCCGGTGCCGGGCGCAGCGTCAGCTCGACGCGCTGGCCGCTGTGCAGGCCGACGCCCACGGCACGGGTCAGGGACTTGAGGGTGCGTTGTTGCAGCATGGCGTGGATTATCGCGGCAGTGCAGCAAAGCTGCAGTGAATCGCGCCGATGGGCGTCATTGAGCGGGGCTATGTGCGGCACAACGCACGGGGCCATCGGCCGGCTGACCGAGGCCGCCCGCTCCACCTGGCTCTTACAGCATGTGCGTCCGGTCGCCGTGCTCGAACCCGATCGCGTCGAACCAGGGTCCCTTCACGAAGCCGATCACCTTGAAGAGCTCGCCCATTTCGTGCTCGGCCACCAGCATCTGCAGGGCGGCGCGGGCCTTCAGCTGGTCGGCGGTGCAGGCCTCGCCGGTGCTGGCCAGCGCCTCGCCCAGCCCGCAGTTGGTCAGAAAGCGCCCCTGGCTGGTGTAGCCCAGCACCTCCCACCCGGCCTCCTGGCCGGCCAGCGCGATGCCGGTGAAGTTGACGTGGGCGGTGATGTCCTTGTGGCCCACGCTGCTCAGCGGATCGGGGTCGGACTGGTGGAGGTGGTGGCACATCAGCGTGCCGCCGTGGCGCTGGGGCAGGTAGTACTCGGACTCGGGGAAGCCGTAGTCGATGAAGAAGGCCGCGCCGCGCGCCATGCGCTGGGCCAGCGTGGCCACGAAGGCTTCGGCCTGGCCGTGGGTTTCCGTCACGGTGCCGGGCGGGTAGGTGCCGTCCGGGTGCTCGGTGGGTGGGCGTGCGCCCTCGGGCGCGGGGCGGTCAGCCCAGGCAAAGCGCGGCACGTCGTCATCCGCCGCGGCGGCGTCGGCCAGCGCCACGCCGCGCTCCAGCCAGTGTTCGCCATTCCAGGTCAGCAGGTGCACGGGCATGGCGTCCAGCACCTCGTTGCCCACGATCACGCCCGTCAGCTCGTCGGGCAGGCTGTCGGCCCAGACCACCTTGTGGACCAGGGCCGGGTGGGCTTTCAGCAGGCGCTGGTGCTGGCGGTCGCGCAACGTGCCCGACAGGTCGACGATGGTGTAGCGGGTGATCCGATCACCCAGTTCGCCCAGCAGCTGCTCGGCCAGCGCGCCCGTGCCGGCGCCGAACTCCCACACCTCGGTGGTGCCGGTGGCCTCGAGCGCCTGGGCCACCTGGCGGGCCAGCAGCTGGCCGAACAACGGCGTCAATTCGGGGGCGGTCACGAAGTCGCTGCCGTCCTGCGGCATGCTGCCCAGCACCCGTCGGCCGCCCGTGTAATAGCCCAGTCCTGGCGCATACAACGCCAGTTCCATGAAGCGCTCGAAGCGCATCCACCCGCCCCGTTCGCGGATCTCGTGGGCGATCAGGCGGGCCAGCGGTGCGCTGGAGACGGGGGCGGCCACTACACTCTGGCCGGATGGGTTCGGGCGGTTCATCGCCGCATTGTAGAAAGTCCATGTCTTCCACACTTCCCTCTGTTGCTGCGCCGGCCGTGCTCGTCACGGGGGCCGGCAAGCGCCTCGGGCGCCTGATTGCGCTGACGCTGGCCCGCCAGGGCTGGGATGTGGCCGTGCACTGCCGTGCCTCGCGCACCGAAGCCGAGCAGACCGCCGCCGACGTCCGCGCACTGGGCCGCCAGGCTGTGGTGCTGGCGGCAGACCTGGCTGACGAAGCCGCGTGCCGGGCGCTGCTGCCCGCCGCGGTGCAGGGCCTGGGCCGGCTGGATGCCGTGGTCAACAGCGCCTCCACCTTCGAGTACGACGACGCGGCCACCTTCACCTACGCCGCGCTGGAAAAGCACCTGCGCGCCAACACCGCACCGGCCATCGTGCTGGCGCAGGCGCTGGCGGCGCACCTGGCCGAGCGCGGTGTGAACGAGGGCGGGGCAGGGGCGGTCGTCAACCTGCTCGACCAGAAGCTGTGGAACCCGAACCCCGATTTCCTGAGCTACACGCTGTCGAAGGCGGCGCTTGAATCCGCCACCACGCTGCTGGCGCTGGCGCTGGCCCCCCGCGTGCGGGTGGTGGGCGTGGCGCCGGGCCTCACGCTGACCAGCGAGTGGCTGCAGGGCGAGGCCTTCCAGCAGGCGCATGCGCTGTCGCCGCTGGGGCGCTCGTCCACCCCGGAAGACGTGGCCGCGACCGTGGCCTTCGCGCTGACCAACCGCTCGATCACGGGCACCACGCTGCTGGTCGATGGCGGCCAGCACCTCCAGCGCTTCGAGCGCGACTTTTCCATGATGTGAGCGCGAGCCATGTCCCTGACCAAAGGCAACCAGATCCTGACCCTCACCGGCCTGCGCTTCGACGCGAGCCTCGGTGTGCTTGACCACGAAATCGACGCGCCGCAGCCCATCCAGGTCGACGCCGAGCTCAACATGGGCAGCCAGCCCCTGCTGCCGCGCGACGACGAACTGCTCAATGTGCTGGACTACCGCAAGGTGCGCGCCATCATCATCGAAGAGTGCCAGTCCGAGCACACCAACCTGCTCGAGACCCTGATCGGCAAGCTGTGCAAGCGCCTGATGGACCTGCCCGGCGTGCTCGGCGTGCGCGTGAAGATTGCCAAGCTGGAGATCTTTGACGACTGCGAGGTGGCCATCCGCATGGAAACCGGGCAGTGGTGAGCACGCGGATTGCCGGGATCGGCGAAAATACCCGGTTATGACCGACGCGACCGCCCCCATGTCCAGCCATCTGAGTTTCCACACGCCCGACGAAGAAGACCGCATGGTGGACGACGCCCTGCTGTTTGCCCGTGCCGCCCTGGCGGTCGAGGCCAAGGCCGGCGTGCCCGTGGCCCAAGCGGTGCAGCAAAGCGCCCAGGAGGCCGAAGAGGCCGCCCGCGCCCGCAAGCACGCGCATGAGATGAACAAGCTGCGCAAGCGCCTGCACCGCGAGGTGGGTCAGGCCATCGCCGACTTCAACATGATCGAAGACGGCGACAAGGTCATGGTGTGCATGTCCGGCGGCAAGGACAGCTACTCGATGCTGGACATCCTGATGAACCTGCAGCGGCGGGCGCCCATTCGGTTCGAGATCGTCGCGGTCAACCTCGACCAGAAGCAACCCGGCTTCCCGGAGCACGTGCTGCCCGAATACCTGACCAAGGTCGGCGTGCCCTTCCGCATCGAAGAGCAGGACACCTACAGCGTGGTCAAGCGCGTGGTGCCCGAGGGCAAGACCACGTGCAGCCTGTGCTCGCGCCTGCGCCGCGGCATCCTCTACCGCGTGGCCAAGGAACTGGGCTGCACCAAGATCGCGCTGGGCCACCACCGCGACGACATCCTGCAGACCATGTTCATGAACATGTTCTTCGGCTCGCGCCTGAAGGGGATGCCGCCCAAGCTGGTGACGGACAACGGCGAGCACGTCGTCATCCGCCCCATGGCCTACTGCCGCGAGCAGGACCTGGCGAAGTACGCCGAGCACCGCGAGTTCCCCATCATCCCGTGCAACCTGTGCGGCAGCCAGGACGGCCTGCAACGCCAGCAGATGCGCGAGATGATCAACGAGTGGGATCGCAAGTTCCCCGGCCGCGTCGACAACATGTTCACCGCGCTGTCCAACGTCGTGCCCTCGCACCTGATGGACCGCAAGCTCTACCCGTTCGAGACGATCAAGGCGACGGGCAGG
The DNA here is from genome assembly GCF_913773725.1 of uncultured Aquabacterium sp. GTDB lineage: Bacteria > Pseudomonadota > Gammaproteobacteria > Burkholderiales > Burkholderiaceae_C > Aquabacterium. The sequence continues at coordinate 135,116 of NZ_CAJYGK010000115.1, forward strand.
CCCGAAGCCGGTGGGGACATCGCTTTCGACGAAGATGAGGGCTGTGGTGACACGCCCGAGGTCGGCCTGCCCGCCGAAGCCACCGTGTCGATCAAGTCCATTCCGATTCGCCAGAGCAGTCAAGAGGTCTGATATGTCGATTGCCGCCCGCCCGCTTCGCTCCCGTGTCCTGCGCTGGTTGACCGGCGCGATGATGGGGGCGGCGCTGATCGGGCTGCAGGGCTGCGCGGCGCTCAACCAGGTCCGCACCGAGGTGCAGAGCTTCGGCGACTGGCCGGCCACCCGCACTGGCGGCCCGTTCGTGTTCGAGCGGCTGCCATCCCAGGCCAACCAGGCCGAGCAGGCTGCCCAGCTCGAAGCCGCGGCCTTGCCGGCCCTGCAGGAGCACGGCTTCACCCTGGCCCAGAACCCGGCCGATGCGCTGTACACCGTGCAGCTGGCGGCGATTGCCCGCGTGACCCAGCGCGGCGACCCCTTCTGGCCCGGGCCCTACTGGTATCACCCTTACCCTTGGGGCCGTCCCGGTGTGGGCGGCTGGTGGGGCACGGGCGGCGGCGGCCTCGCCCTGAGCTACCGTTTTGAGCAGCCGCAGGTGGACATGCAGGTCAGCGTGGTGGTGCGTGACCGCAAGACCCACGCCGTGCTGCATGAAGCCCGTGCCGGCGTGACCCGCCTGGGCACGTCGGACCCCGCCTGGTTCGCGCCGCTGTTCGACGCGGCCTTGAAGGATTTCCCGCTCGCCGCGGGGCCGCGCACGGTCATCGTGCCGCTGCGCCCCGAATGAGTTCCCGTTTTTCTCCTCTGTTGTCCATGTCGCTTTCCATCGTCATCATGGCCGCGGGCAAAGGCACCCGCATGAAGTCTGCGCGCCCGAAGGTGCTGCACTGCGTGGCGGGCCGGCCCATGCTGGCCCACGTGGTCGCGACCACCGCCGCGCTGGGGGCCGACCGGCAGATTGTGGTCACCGGGCATGGCGCCGAACAGGTGGAAGCCGCCATGCGCGCCGCCTTCGCCGAAGCCCCGCTGCGTTTCGTGCGCCAGGAGCCGCAGCTCGGCACGGGCCACGCGGTCCAGCAGACGGTGCCCGAACTGCCGGACGACGGCGTCACGCTCATCCTCAACGGCGACACGCCGCTGATCGAGGCCGAGACGGCCATGGCCCTGGTGCAGGCCTGCAGCGGAGAGCGCCTGGCCCTGTTGACCATTCGCCTGGACGACCCCACCGGCTATGGCCGCATCGTGCGCGATGGCTGGGGTGAAAAGGTGCTCGCCATCGTCGAGCACAAGGACGCCACGGACGAGCAGCGCACCATCGACGAGGTCTACACCGGCATGATGGCTGCGCCGACCCGCCTGCTGAAAGGCTGGCTGGAGCGCCTGACCAACGACAACGCCCAAGGCGAGTACTACCTGACCGATGTGGTGGCCATGGCCCGCGCGGATGGGGTGCCCGTCGTGGCGACGCAGCCCCGCGCCGAAGTGGAGGTGCTGGGCGTGAACAGCCCGGCCCAGCTGGCCGACCTGGAGCGCCGTTACCAGCGTGTGCAGGCCGAACGCCTGATGACCGCGGGTGTGCGCTTGGCCGACCCGGCGCGCTTCGATCTGCGCGGCACGCTGGCATGCGGGCAGGATGTCGAGATCGACGTGAACTGCGTGTTCGAAGGCCGTGTGGTGCTGGGAGACGGCGTGCGCATCGGCCCGAACTGCGTGGTCCGCAACGCCGAGATCCGTGCGGGCGCGGTCATCCATGCCTTCACCCACATCGACGGCGACGCGCAAGGCGCCACGGTGGGTGAGGGCGCGTTGATCGGCCCGTTCGCCCGCTTGCGCCCGGGCGCCGTGCTGGGCCCCGAGGTCCACATCGGCAACTTCGTGGAAGTGAAGAACAGCACGCTGGCCCGCGGCGCCAAGGCCAACCACCTCGCCTATCTGGGCGATGCCACCGTGGGTGAACGGGTGAACTACGGCGCGGGCGCCATCACCGCCAACTACGACGGGGCGAACAAGCACCGCACCGTGATCGGCAACGACGTGCACGTGGGCTCGAACTGCGTTCTGATCGCGCCCGTCACGCTGGGGGAAGGCGCCACCATCGGCGGCGGCAGCACCGTGTCGAAAGACGCGCCGGCCGGCCAGTTGACCGTGGCCCGCGCCAAGCAGGTGTCGCTGTCGGGATGGGTTCGCCCCCAGAAAACAAAGCGCTGATTCGGGCGATGGTCATCACCCTGCGGCAGCCGCTACCATGCTGACCGCAGCACGACCAAATCCAGGATGACCTTGTCTTTGACCCATTACCAGCGCCTGAAGGTGGCGCCCGATGCACCGCCTGAAGTCATCCGGGCTGCTTACCGGGTGCTGGCCGCCAAGCTGCACCCGGATCGCAACGGGGGCGGTGCCGGCGGGCCTGGCGACGCCATGCACGCCCAGATGGTGGCGCTGAATGCGGCCTACGAGGTGCTGATCGACCCGGCGCAGCGCGCGGCGTACGATGCCAGCCTCAAGACGGCCCAGAGTCGTTCTGCACCGGCAGCGGCTGCCGAGGCCGAAGCCCATGACGAGGACCGAGGTGGCCCGCCCACGCGGGTGGACATGGAGTGGCTCACGCCCAGTCTGGTGGACGAGCCGCGCTGGTGGCCCCCCACGCCCCGGATGGCTGCTGGGGGCGGCGCCGCGCTCCTGCTCATGGGCGTGCTGCTGGGGGCGTGGGTCTGGCAGGTCAAGACGCAAACCCAGATGGACCGCGCCCTGTCCGATCACTATCTGGCACTGCCCGCCTCGGCAGAGGCCGTGGCCGCCGAGCCGCAACGACCCGCCGTGGCCACGACCGAGCGCGCATCCGTCTCGTCGGCCTCCACCCCGGTGGCGTCTTCGGCGCCTTCAGAGGTGGCCGTCGGCAACACCGTGGCGTCGGTCGATCTGGGGCCCATCGTGGCCGGCCGCCGGCAGCCCACGGTGGAAGAGCTCTCGCGCATGACCGACGAGCAACTGCTGCAGGTGCTGCCCATGCTCGACCGGCCGCCCGGGGCTTCTCGCTCGCCGGCCGTCATCCGGGCCGAAGCGCAGCACATGCTGGATGGCAAGCCGCTGAGCCTTCGCACGGACAAGCACCTGGTGGATCCGCTCGCACCCGAACCGGGAGCCTCGGTGCCCTGACGCCACTGGCCGCGCCCGTTCAGGCCACCTGGCTCAGGTCTGGTCGATGGGCAAGGGCCATGTGGCGCCGAACTTGGCCCGTTTCGTCGCAAAAAACGCCCGCACATTGCGCACGTGGCGGTCTTCGGTGAACAGCCGCTGGGCCAGCGCCTGGTAGCCCGGCATGTCGGGCACCTGCGCCACCAGCACGAAGTCCGGCCCGGGCGACACCCGCCACACCTGCTGCACGGCCTCGTCGGCCACGGCACGGGCTTCGAACGCGTTCAGCGCTTCCTGGGTCTGCAGGTCCAGGCTCACCTCGGCGATGACGCTCAGGCCGTGACCCAGCGCCTCGGCCATGCGCGCCGGCGACAGCAACGCCACTTCCCGTTCGATCACGCCCAGAGTGCGCAGCCGGTGCACGCGCCGGTGACAGGTGGCCGGGGCCAGCCCGGCCTTCTGCGCGAGGGCATGGTTGGACAGGCTGGCGTCTTCCTGCAACAAGCGCAGCAGGCGCAGGTCGATGTCGTCGAGTTCGATGGCGGGCATGGTTGAGAGATTTTCTATCGAAAATGCATCTGGATGAGTGAATCAATCAATCACCGCCTCGAATGGAAGAGTATTTCAAATAGAACCGCAAAGTGGTGCGACATTTCATTCCCATCTCGTTACGATGCGCGCAGTGCCTGAGTGCACAGGAGTAAGACAGACATGTGTGGCATCGTCGGCGCCGTTGGGGCGCGCAACATCGTTCCGGTTCTGGTGGAAGGCCTCAAGCGCCTGGAATACCGTGGCTATGACTCGTGCGGCGTGGCCGTGTTGCAGGACGGGGCCTTGCGCCGCTCGCGCAGCACCGAGCGCGTGGCCGAACTGGCCGCCCAGACGCGTGACGAAGGCATCGACAGCCCCCTGGGCATTGCCCACACCCGCTGGGCCACCCACGGCGCGCCCGCGGTGCACAACGCGCACCCGCATTTCTCGCACGGCCCCGGTGCCGATGCCGCCCAGAACCGCCCGGGCCGCATCGCCCTGGTCCACAACGGCATCATCGAGAACCACGAGGCCCTGCGTGCCGAACTGCAGGCCAAGGGCTATGTGTTCCTGAGCCAGACCGACACCGAGGTCATCGCCCATCTGGTCGATCACCTGTACGACGGCGACCTGTTTGCCGCCGTGAAAGCCGCCACCTTGCGCCTGACCGGGGCCTATGCGATTGCCGTGTTCCACCGCGAGGAACCTCAGCGTGTGGTCGGCGCCCGCCAGGGCTCGCCGCTGATCATGGGCGTGGGCGGCGCGGATGACACCGAGCGCTTCCTGGCCTCGGACGCCATGGCGCTGGCCGGCGTGACCGACCAGATCGTGTACTTGGAAGAAGGCGACGTGGTCGACCTGCAGCCCGGTCGCCACTGGATCGAGCACCGCGCACCCGGCAGCGCCGAGCACCAGCGCGTGGACGCCGCCGAGCGCCCGGTGCGCACCGTGACGGCACACAGCGGCGCGGTCGAGTTGGGCCCGTACCGCCATTACATGCAGAAGGAAATCTTCGAGCAGCCGCGCGCCATTGCCGACACGCTCGAAGGCGTCGAGGCCATCACGCCCACGCTGTTCGGCGCCGAAGCCGAAGCGGTGTTCAAGCAGATCGACCGCGTGCTGATCCTGGCGTGCGGCACCAGCTACTACTCAGGCTCGACCGCGAAGTACTGGCTGGAGTCGATTGCGAAAATCCCGACCAATGTGGAGATTGCCAGCGAGTACCGCTACCGCGACAGCGTGCCCGATGCGCGCACGCTGATCGTCACCATCAGCCAGTCGGGCGAGACGGCCGACACGCTGGCAGCGCTCAAGCACGCGCGCAGCCTGGGCATGGAGCACACGCTGACCATCTGCAATGTGGCCACCAGTGCCATGGTGCGCGAATGCAAGCTGGCCTACGTGACGCGGGCGGGCGCCGAGATCGGCGTGGCCTCGACCAAGGCCTTCACGACGCAGCTGGCCGGGTTGTTCTTGCTGACGCTGACGCTGGCCAAGCTGCGCGGGCAACTGAGCCCCGAAGCCGAAGCCGAGCACCTGAAGGACATGCGCCACCTGCCCGCCGCGCTGCAGGCCGTGCTGGCGCTGGAGCCGCAGGTGATGGCCTGGGCCGAAGCCTTTGCGCGCAAGGACAACGCGCTGTTCCTGGGCCGCGGGCTGCACTACCCGATCGCGCTGGAAGGCGCGCTCAAGCTCAAGGAAATCAGCTACATCCACGCCGAGGCCTACCCGGCCGGTGAGCTGAAGCACGGCCCGCTGGCGCTGGTGACCGCCGAGATGCCCGTGGTGACCGTAGCCCCGAACGACGCGCTGCTGGAAAAGCTCAAGAGCAACATGCAGGAAGTGCGCGCGCGCGGCGGCGAACTGTACGTGTGCGCCGACGGCGACACGCACATTCGGGCCGAGCCGGGCATCCACGTGATCCGCATGCCGGAGCACTATGGCGCGCTGTCACCAATCCTGCATGTGGTGCCGCTGCAGTTGCTGGCGTATCACACGGCATGTGCACGGGGGACGGATGTGGACAAGCCCAGGAATCTGGCGAAGAGTGTGACGGTGGAGTGAGGGGGCTCTTTACCTGTTCTTTGCCATTAATGTCCGAGACATTCCATCGATGTCTGAGACATGCCTGCATTGCGTAGCGCCTGGCTAAGTCAGGTGCTACGCCGTGGACATGGATGCGCTACCCCAGGCCAATATGGGCTTGGGTAACCAGGCACCCCTGCTGACGCGTTTGCGGACTTCCGCCCTGTAGCGGTCTGGGGCAGGCGGCCTCTTTCGTTTGTGCCGGGTCTGATTGCAGTGCAGGCAAGCTGCGACGATGTTGGATAGGCCGTCACCGCCGCCCTCACTTCGAGGTATCAGGTGTTCAGCAGTGCAGCGCAAGGCCGATGGCCCAGCAGGTCCATCTAGCCACATGCGCAGGCCGCAGTAGTAGCACTTGCCGCATTGGCGATCGAAAGCAGTTCTTCTTGAGCGTTGGATTTGATTGGACATGGGGACTCCGTAGTGGAAAGTCCCCGTGATGGTTAGAACCTCTGTACGGGCATCGGGGCATTGCGCCTTGCCGACGGTGCTGCAGAAGATCTGACAGCGGGTTCAACCTCCCGGTTGAACGCATCCCTAGTTTGCCAAACAGCTTTGCTGGTTGCAAGCTATGGCAGATCGTGTTGTGCTGCCTCTGTACCTGCCCATGGCGTGATCGGTCTGCAACTGGGCATCCTCGGACTGGCGTTCACGCTGCAAGCCGCAGTCCTTTTCGGTCTGCTGGCTTGGTTCGCCGGCCCCATCGGCGCTGGCTTAACCGACGGCCCCGTGCAGGAGTGTGGCTCGATCGGATCGCCGGCCTAGTGTTCGTGGCACTGTGACTGCGCATGGTGGTGAGCCGGTAAGGCTGTGCCACCCTCGTTCAGTTCCTACACGTCCAAGCCTGCAATTGCACCAAGCTCCACAGTTCAATGACCAGTAGGGTTGAAGGATTGGAGCGAGCGGCAGCAATGGGTCGGAAGCAGACACGACGCCCACCGTGAACGACAGCAACCAGCTTTTAGCTGTCCCAACTTCGTCCCTGGCACTCGATGCATATCTCTCCTGGCTGCTCAAGGTTTAGTTGGTATGGCGGCTAACGCTGGCGATACGAACCCTTGATCCGTCAAGGCCTTCACCACGCCGCGCAACAGCATGTTGTGAGTGAAGCCAAGGGTGTACTGCCGCGCGCCCTCGCGCACGGGCTGCAGCATGCCGCCCTCGACCAGTTTGCGTATCTGGTACGTGCGCTGACCCGCATTCAAGCCCGGCATGGCGACCTCCAGATCGCCCGCCTTGACGGTGCCCGCGCGGATGGTGGTTTGCAGCACGGCTTCTTCCTGTGCGGTGATGAGCTGACGCTCACGCGCGTGGGCAAGGGCCGGCAGCAACACAGTGTTCTGCAGGTGCCCATAGTCGGCCAGACGGCTGACCTTTTCCAGCTCGTCACGGATCCCGCTGAGGACGTAGGTGCACCATTGTTCCAGCTTGTCGGGCTCGCCCGAGTCCGCTTCTGACAACATGGCGTAGTAGCGATGCCGGTCCGCGCAGAACACAGCGGCCGGGTTCAGCAGCCGGCCGGCTGAGCTGACCTGAAATCCGTACTTGATCAGCATGGCGTAGGTCAGCAGGCGCACGACGCGGCCGTTGCCATTGCTGAAGGGGTGGACCCAGGCGAAGCGGTGGTGAGCCAGGGCCACCTTCATGAGATCGTATTTAGGTGGATCAGGCTGGTTGATGAAGGCCACCAGTTCGGCCATGTAGCCGGGCACTTGTACCGGGTCAGGCGGCAGATGCTCGGCCTGTGCGATGCGCACTGGCCCGGCGCGGTAGCTGCCGGGGGTGCGGTCACCTTCACGCTGCAGGCCTTCAACCGTGGTGGCATGCAAGCCGCGGAGCAGGTGTTCGCTCAGCGGGGTACCCGGCTCCACCGCCGATTCCACCTGACGCATGGCCGCTTCGATGTTGTCGATCTCCCTCAGTGATTCGGTGCCGGCCTGAGCGGGGGTGACCTTCGCCTCGACATAGTCGGCCAGCGTGGTGTGGTTGCCTTCGATGCGGGCGGAGGCGAGGCTTTCCAGCAAGTGGAAAACCTCTTTGAGCTGCAGGAAGACCGGAGCCGGTGTGCTGCCGCGGATTTCAAGCCGCCGCAGGTGCTCCAGGTCGGTCAGCACGTCAAGCAGCGGCGAGTCGAAGCGCGGGTTCAGCAACTGCAGTTCATGATGAAAGAACTGGGGCATGATCGTTCAAGATCTTGAATGGAGACGAGATCTTATCTTTAAGTCTTTTCGAAAAGTCTTTTTGCGTCAAAGACTTGGCCGTCGTTTGAGTGATTCGATAAGTTGAAAGATCATCGACGGGATCTTGAACGCCGACGCCAGGCAAGTGGAATTCGCGCTGTGCACGTCAGAGGTCTCCGCATGGCACCCGTGTTCAAATCCCCGCTGTTCGCGAAAAGACCCATGGACAACCAACCCCACAACCCCCTCCACGGCGCCACCCTCCAGCACATCGTGGAATGCCTGGCCGACCACTACGGCTGGGCCGAGCTGGGGCACCTCATTCCCATCCGCTGCTTCACGCATGACCCGAGCGTGGGGTCCAGCCTGAAGTTCCTACGCCGCACCCCGTGGGCGCGCGCCAAGGTCGAGGCGCTTTACGTCGAGACGTGGTGGCGCTCGCGCGGCGGCCAGGCCTGACGCGCCTGCCTTTCTCCTGATCCGTCATCCCATGTCTTTCACCCCCACCGTTTCCGACCACTGGATCACCCATCCGCAAGGCCGCCTGTTTGCGCGCCAATGGACGCCGCCCGCCGATGCCGAAACCGGCGTGCCGCTGGTGCTGCTGCACGATTCGCTGGGCTGCATCGAGCTGTGGCGCGGCTTTCCCGAGCTGCTGTGCCGCACCACTGGCCGCCGCGTGGTCGCGTACGACCGCATGGGCTTCGGCCGTTCGGACGCGCGCCCGGCCCGGCCCAGCCACGACTTCGTGGCCGAAGAGGCCCGCCTGTACCTGCCCCATGTGCGCGAGCAACTGGGCGTTGGCCGCTTTGCGGTGCTGGGCCACAGCGTGGGTGGCGGCATGGCCATCAACGTGGCAGCCACCACGCCCGAGTGCGAGGCGCTGATCAGCATCGCCGCGCAGACCTTTGTGGAAGACAAGACGCTGGACGGCGTGCGCGCCGCCCAGGTGCAGTTCTCGGATCCGGCCCAGGTCGACCGCATCTCGCGCTACCACGGCCCCAAGGCACCCTGGGTGCTCGATGCCTGGATCGGCACCTGGCTGGATCCGGACTTTGTCGGCTGGACGCTGAACGGCGCGCTGGCCCGCATCACGTGCCCGGCGCTGGCCATCCATGGCGAGGACGACGAGTACGGCAGCCCGGCGCACGCGCAGCGTGTGCAGGAACACAGTGCCGGCCCGGTGCAGCTCGACATCCTGCCCGGCGTGGGCCACGTGCCGCACCGCGAGCAACCGGACGAGATGGCCCAACGCATTGCCCGCTTCCTTTCGGCCTGACGAGGGTGGTGCATGAGTCGGGAAACGGCCGTGCTGCCGCTGTTGTGCGTGCTGGCCTCACTGCTGTCGCAGTATGTGGGCGCGGCATCGGCGAAGGCGCTGTTCCCGCAGGTGGGCGTCGAAGGGGTGACGGCGCTGCGCGTGGCGATCTCGGCCGCGATCCTGATGGCGCTGTGGCGCCCGTGGCGGCAATGGCCGCCGCGCTCGGCGTGGCGCGACCTGATCCTGTACGGCGCGATGCTGGGGCTGATGAACCTGAGCATCTACCGCGCGATGGCGCGCATTCCGATCGGTGTGGCCATTGCCATCGAGGTGACCGGGCCACTGACGGTGGCCTTGCTCGGCTCGCGTCGGTGGCGCGATGTGCTGTGGGTGGCGCTGGCCGCGGCCGGGCTGCTGATGCTGCTGCCGCTGGGCGGGCAGCAGGCGCTGGATCCGGTGGGCGTGGCGCATGCGGCCGCCGCAGCCGGTTGCTGGGCGCTCTACATCGTGTTCGGCAAGCGCGTGTCGGCCTTGCCGGGCGCGCAGGCGGCGGCGTGGGGCATGCTGGTGGCTTCGGTGCTCATCGTGCCGCTGGGCGTGGCGCACGCAGGCGCGGCCCTGCTGTCGCCCACGGTGTGGTTGACAGGCCTCACGGTGGCCGTGATGTCGGGTGCTTTGCCCTACTCGCTGGAGATGCTCGCTCTGCGGCGTCTGCCGAGCTCGGTCTTCGGGCTGCTGGTCAGCGCTTCGCCTGCCGTGGCGGCGCTGGTCGGGTTCGTCATGCTCGGTGAGCAGTTGACCCTGCTGCAGTCGCTGGCGGTTGCCTGTGTGGTGGCAGCCTCAGCGGGCAGCGCGTGGTGCGCTTCGGCGTCCCGTTCGGGAGCCTGAAGGGCGCACCACGGTGTGGCGCATCCGGTCAGCCGGGCTGACGCGGATGCGGTGGGGCTCAGTAGCCGCGGCCGCCGCCGTAGCCACCGCGGTTGCCACCGCCGCCGCCGTAGCTGCCACGGTTGCCGCCGCCGAAGCCACCCGGACGCTCTTCGCGGGGGCGGGCTTCGTTGACGACCAGGGCGCGGCCTTCGAACGATTGGCCGTTCATGCCGTTGATGGCGGCCTTGGCGTCGTCAGCCGAGCCCATTTCCACGAAGCCGAAGCCCTTGGAGCGGCCGGTGTCGCGGTCCATCATGACCTTGGCCGAGGCCACATCGCCGAAGCGGGCGAAGTGTTGCTGGAGGTCGTCGTCGCGCATCGAGTAGGGCAGGTTGCCGACGTAGAGTTTGCTGTTGCTCATGGTGAGTCTTTCAATGTCAGTGAAATGCCGCTGGAGTCGGGTGACCCGGCTGGCATGGGGTTTCAGTGGAATGCCGGAGACCGGCGTGGGGGTCAGAACCGGCGGCGCGGTGCCGACGGAGCGCCGCCACTGCGCGGCTCAAGGTGTCGGAAGGTGATACGGCCCTTGTTCAGGTCGTAGGGCGACAGCTCGAGAGAGACTTTGTCGCCCGCCAGGATGCGGATACGGTGTTTGCGCATCTTGCCTCCGGTGTAGGCGATGAGGCTGTGACCGTTCTCCAGCGTCACGCGAAAGCGGGAGTCGGGCAGCACTTCGTCCACCTGTCCGCGCATTTCAATCAGTTCTTCTTTGGCCATGGGCGAATTCCTTTCGAATGGGGGTGGCGTTGCCGCGTCACGCGGGCAGCGCGGGTTGCTGGAGGTAGCCCATGCCCTGCGCGAGCGCGTACTGCGCGGCGGCTTGCGGGGTGGGAAACAAAGGGGTAAACCGGAACACGCGGTCATGCGTGCCGGAACCGTGACCACTGCAAATGGACAGGGAGGCGGCGAAGCGGCCGCAGTCCGTCTGTCGGGTCACGGGAGAAAGCCGGTATCGGCCCACCGTGCAGGTGTGAGAGTCAGGAGAAATCAAGTGTGAGGTCAACGGGTGCACGCAGCATTCCGCGCGCAATGGACCGGTGGCGACGAGGTACGTCCGTCGTTCGGACCGTGATGGAAACAGATCAGGATCTCGTCGGTGGCCGCAAGGGGCGACGGGATCGATGAGCCAGACGAAGCTTGCCTGGGAGGGCAGGCGGATCGCGTGAGAGGACCGGCTCTGCCGAGGATGCGGTGCAAGGGCGACCGCAGTGCGACGGCTGCTGCGGAGGTAAGCGAGACTGCAGCAAGCTGAGACCATGATAACAGCGTTCGCCGAATCGTGCTGATGTTTCTGTCAGCCGAAAGGATGACCCTGCTAGCATCGTCGGATGCTGACCCCTGAACAGATCTTCGGCTTTCTGCTGGCGGCCGTCGCCATCACGGCGGCGCCCGGGCCCGACAACCTCATGGTGCTGGGCATGGGCATGTCGAAGGGGCGTCTTCAAGGGGCGGTGTTCGGATTGGGGTGCGCACTGGGCTGCCTGAGCCACACGGTGCTGGCCGTGCTGGGGGTGAGTGCGCTGATTGCTGCTTCACCGGTGGCCTTCACCCTGCTGCGCATCGTGGGAGGCGCCTATCTGGTGTGGTTGGGCGTGCAAAGCCTGCGCAGCCGCGGCGGGGTGCGCGCTGCCGATTCGGGGCAGCCCGACGCCGCCCTGGGCGCCTTGCTGCTGCGCGGCGTCGTCGCCAATGCGGTGAACCCGAAAGTGGTCCTGTTCTTCTTGTCGTTCCTGCCGCAGTTCGTGGTGCCGGCGCAGGGCCAGGTGGCCGGCCAGATGGCGGTGCTCGGGGTGTTGTTCACCGTGCAGGCTGCGGTGCTGTTCGGGCTGCTGGCCCTGTTCGCTGGCGCGATCGGGCGTTGGCTGCAGCGACGCCCGCGCGCCGGGGCGTGGCTCGACCGGGCGGCAGGGGCCTTGTTCATCGGGCTGGGCGCGCGGCTGTTGCTTGTCCGATGATCCAAGTCGAAAGAGCCCGTTCTTGGTGAATCTGTCGCGAAATGGTCTGCTTCGGGGGGTGTCGGGCCGACTGGGCTTCATTTGACGGGAACAATGGCCGAATACGCGGAAGTCGGTGTGTGTCAGGCGCCGCGCCTTGCTCAGCTCATCGTCCTGTTTTTGCAGTCCCCCCATGCACCAGAAGAAGAAAGCCGTTCTGTTCGCCCTGATCGGGACGGTCGTGGTGCTGAACCTCTTCGTGGCGGGCCTGTTCGGGTACGCGCTCAATGCCTCGAAGATGCGCAAGGAGCAGGAGGTCCGCACCACGGTCGAGAACCTGGCGCTCTTGCTGGACCAGTCGGTCACGGGTCACATCCGTGAAATCAACCTGTCGCTGACGCAGATCCAGGCTGAACTCGAGCAGGACCTGCGCGAAGGCCGTTTTGGGCACAAGCCTGAGCGTGTGGCGATGTTGTCGTCCCACGAGAACTGGTTGTCGCAGGTGGCCGAGATCCGGGTGACCGACGCGCGGGGGACGGTGCTGTTCGGCCATGGCGTCACGCCGGCCATCCATGTGAGCTACGGCGACCGCGAGTTCTTCGGCATCCACAGCCGCGAGCCCGGGCGTGGGCTGGTCAGCAGCAAGCTGCTGGAGGGCCGCATCAACAAGCGCTGGGTGGTGGTGTTTTCTCGCCGGTACAACCATCCAGGCGGCGCCTTTGCGGGTGTGATCACGGCAGCGGTGCCGGCCAGCCATTTCGAGAAGCTCTTGTCCGGCTTGCAGTTGGGCCCCCGCGGGATCGCGCTGATGCGGGACATGGATCGCGCACTGATTGCCCGGGTGCCACCGCTGGATGCCGCGGCGGGCCGCACGGGCGCCAGGGGCGGTTCGCGCGAGGTGACCGCGATCGTGAATGCCGGTGTGCCGACGGCCACCTTCTACAGCGACAACACGGCCGATGGCATCAACCGCATCGATGCCTACCGCAAACTGTCGCTGATGCCGGCTTTCGTCGTGGTGGGGCTGGGCGAGGAAGACTACCTGGCCCAGTGGCGCGTGGACGTGCGCAAGGCCGTCATGCTTTCTGCCACATTCTTCGTGGTGACGCTGTGTGCAGGGGGGCTGCTGTGGTTCGTCATGGCGGCACAGGAGCGGGCCACGCGGCGCAGCGAGATCCTGTTGCGCCACGCCAGTGATGGCATCCACATTGTCGATGAACAGGGCTTCGTCATCGAGGCCAGCGACGCGTTCTGTCGCATGCTCGGCCTGCCGCGCGAGCGCGTCATCGGAATGAAGGTGGCGGAGTGGGAGGCCGTGCTCAACGAAGAAGAGATCCGCCAGAAGATCGCGCTGGTGCATGCGTCCAGTGCGGTGCACACCTTCGAGTCCGTGCACCGGGACAGCAGCGGGCGAACCTACCCGGTCGAGATCACCTCGTGTCCGCTGCTGCTCGAGGGGCGGCGTGTGGTGTTCACCTCGGCCCGTGACATCACCGAGCGCAAGCAGGCGGAGCAGGCACAGCGGATTGCGGCCACGGCGTTCGAGTCGCAGGTCGGCATGCTCATCGCAGACCGTGAGCAGGTCATCCTGCGGGTGAACGCGGCCTTCACAGAGGTGACGGGCTTCCTGCCCGAAGAGGTGGTCGGTCGCACGCCCCGGCTGTTTGCGTCGGGACGGCACGACGCGGCGTTCTACGCGGCCATGTGGCACCAGTTGCGCACCCAGGGATCCTGGCAGGGCGAGATCTGGAACCGGCGCAAGAGCGGCGAGGTGTACCCGCAGGCGCTCTCGATCGGTGCCGTCAAGGACGAGGCAGGCGAGGTGACGCACTACGTGGCGACGTTCATCGACATCACCTCGCGCAAATCCTCGGAAGAGCAGGTGCGCCAGCTGGCCTTCTTCGATCCCCTGACCCGCCTGCCGAACCGGCGCCTGCTGATGGAGCGGCTGGAGCGTGCCCTGCGTGAATGTCATCGCCATCGCAGCAAGGGCGCCTTGTTGTTCGTGGACCTGGACAACTTCAAATCCGTGAACGACACCGTGGGGCACCATGAGGGCGATCGCCTGCTGGAGCAGGTGGCGGGCTTGTTGCTGCACTGTGTGGACGAGCACGACACCGTGGCGCGCCTCGGTGGCGACGAGTTCATCGTGATGCTGGAGGAGCTGGGCACCCACGATCTGGAAGCAGCACAGAAGGCCGAAGCAGTCGGACAGCGCATCCTGCACGCCCTGCACCGCACTTACCAGTTGGGGCATTCCGAGCACCGGTGCTCGGCCAGCATCGGGGTCACGCTGTTTGGCTACGACCCGAACGAGAGCGTCAACGAGCCTTTGAAGCGGGCCGATCTGGCCATGTACCAGGCCAAAGTGGCCGGGCGCAACGACCTGCGCTTCTTCGACCCGCAGATGCAGGCCGACATCCGGGCGCGAGCCGAGCTGGACGCGGGCTTGTGGGAGGCCATCGAGAAGGGGCAGTTCTTCCTGCAGTACCAGCCCCAGGTGGCCTCCGACGGGCGCATCCTGGGTGTCGAGGCGCTGGTGCGCTGGCGGCATCCGGAGCGCGGGCTGGTGTCGCCTGCCGCCTTCATCCCGGTGGCCGAGGACAACGGCGTGATCGTGCCCCTGGGCCGGTGGGTGCTGCAGACGGCCTGTCTGCAACTGGCCGACTGGGCCACGCAGCCCGACCGTGCCGAGCTGTCGATCGCCGTCAACGTGAGCGCGCGGCAGTTCCGTCAGCCGGATTTCGTCACCATGGTGCTGGATGTGCTGGCCCAGACGGGCGCCAACCCCGCCAGACTGAAGCTCGAACTGACCGAGAGTTCGCTGGTGACCGAGGTGGAGGGCATGATCGCCAAGATGGAGGCGCTCAAAGCCACCGGTGTGCGGTTCTCGCTGGACGATTTCGGCACAGGCTATTCCTCGCTGGCGTATCTGAAGCGGCTGCCGCTCGACCAGCTCAAGATCGACCAGGGATTTGTGCGAGACATTCTGGTGGACCCGAACGATGCGGCCATCTCCCGCATGGTCATCGTGCTGGCGGAAAGTCTGGGTCTGAGCGTGATCGCCGAGGGCGTGGAAACGGCGGAGCAGCGCGATTTCCTGGCCCGTCAAGGGTGCCTGGCCTACCAGGGCTATCTGTTCAGCCGGCCTTTGCCGGTGGCCGAGCTGGAGGCCTTTCTGGATCAGGCTGGTGCGGAAGCCCTGGCGTGACGCCTTCAGCGAAGGCCGTTGGGGTGAGGCTCATCGAGTGAGCTCGGGGCATCCACGCACGCCTGCTCCGATACGCCGATGCCGAGTCGGCTGACCAGCTCGCCGCCCAGCCAGGCCGTGACCAGTGCCAGGGCAACACCGCCAAGCGACAGCGCTGTGGCGGTCAGGCTGACATGGTCCTCGGCCTGCGAGCGCAACAGCCAGCTTCCGCCGAACAACAGGATGACGATCACGTTGCCCAGCCCGTGGAGCCGGCCGATATGGCGTGCCCGGGATCCCTTCGGGATGGCGAGCCAGTCCAGGACGCCGAAGGGGGCGGCCACCAGCCCGGCGAGCACGCCGCCGGCCATGGTCCAGAAGGCCACTTCGATCATGATGGGGTGATCCAGCCACCAGTACAGGATGTCGAACACCACCGACGCGCCGAGCAGGCCCAAAGGGAAAACGACGAGCATCTGGTGCACGGGGTGCCCCAGCAGTTTCACGCGTGCTTCCATGATGCCGTCCCGGAAGGTGTTGGACCTTTCCGGTGGCGGCAAACCCCATGCCCGTCAGCGGTAGAACACCTCGACCTTGCCTTTGAGCTTGATCAGCAGGGGGCGGCCCTTGCGGTCGACGGTCTTGCCGGCTGCCACCTTGATCCAGCCTTCGCTGATGCAGTATTCCTCGACGTCGTGCCGGTCCTTGTCGTTGAAGCGGATGCCGATGTCGTGCGAGAGCACGGCACGGTCATGGTGAGGGCTGCGCGGATCGATCGACAGGTGGTCGGGAAGGGCGGGGCGTTCTGCGGAAGAGTCGCTCATGGTCAAGCCGAAGAGTGGCAACAAGGGTTGAACAGGGGAAGGGCGCTCAGTGTAGGCCGTTCCCGGCTCAGGACGGCGGGCCCTCCGTGTCCAGCCACGTGAGTCGGCCCCGGCACGCATCGTCTAGGCGGGCCTGGAGCGCTGCAGCGCGGTCTTCGGGCAGGCTGAACGTGGCACGAACCAGCTCGCCATGTTGCACCTCCTGCAGCGCGGCACCTGCCAGCTCGAGTTCGCGGCGGAGCAGGCCTTCCAGCGCATAGGGCACGCTGCAGCGCAGCGTGTGCTGTTTCACCAGGGCCACCTTCTCGGCACGGAGCAGTGCCTGCGCGACCGCATCGGTGTACGCCCTCACCAGGCCGCCCGCACCCAGTTTGACGCCGCCGTAGTACCGCACCACGGTGGCCAGGACGCCTTCCAGGTGCTGGTGGCGCAACACGTCGAGCATGGGGCGTCCCGCCGTCCCCCCGGGCTCGCCGTCGTCGACTGCGGCGGATTGGCCGCCGGCCAGCAACGCCCAGCACACGTGGGTGGCGTCGGGGTGCTCGGCGCGCAGGCTGGCCACGATCTGTTGCGCCTGCGCACGGTCGGCCGCGGGTTGAACGCAGCCGATGAAGCGGCTCTTCTTGATCAACAGGTCGCTGTGGGCAGGACCGAGCAGTGTCTGTCGCATGGACGGCGAAAGCAGGGCGCGGCACACTGGGCTTGCGCGAATCCCTGGCGTGAGAATGGGTTTTGCCGGGCGACCCCCTTCGCGGCGGCAGAGTCGGCATTGTCCAGCCTTTCTCGCGCCTTCAAGGCGGCCTAACGACACATCGGAGACACCATGAGAAGAGCTTTACCGCCGGCACCCTGTCTGCTGGGCGGCCTGACGCTGGCACTCGCCCTGCTGGTTCCTGCCCACGCACAGTCCGTGGCGGGTACCGGGGGCGACACCGTGAGCGGGTCGGGTTTGAGGCCGCTGTGGGAGTTCGGGGCCGCGGGCATCGGCGTGTCGCAGCAGGCCTATCCGGGATCGGACCAGCAGGTGCGCCGCGGTCTGGTGCTGCCCTATCTGGTGTACCGAGGCCGCTTTCTGCGTGCCGACCGGGAGACGGCCGGCCTGCGGGCCGTGCGGACGCAGAACTACGAGCTGGACGTGGGGTTCGCAGCGTCGTTCGGGTCGCGTTCGGAAGACATCGATGCCCGACGAGGCATGCGGGACCTGGGCACGCTGGTCGAGTTCGGGCCGCGGTTGAAGTGGTTTCTGGGCGAGGGGCCGGGGGGTGGGCGCTGGCGCCTGGACCTGCCGGTGCGCGGGGTGTTCGACCTGAGCGATGGGGCCGCCCACCGCGGCATGGCGTTTGAACCTGAGCTGCGCTTCGAGCGTCGCACGGCCGGCGGCTGGATGTACGGGGCGAGCGTGGGTGCCGTGTTTGCCGACCGGCGCCTGGCCGCCACCTTCTACGAGGTGGCGCCTTCGGAGGCCCAGCCCTGGCGTCCGGCCTATCAGGCCAATGCGGGGCTGGTGGCGTGGCGTCTGGGCGCATCGATGTCACGCCCCTTGGGAACCGATTGGCGCGTGTTCGGCTTTGCCCGCATGGATTCGGTGACGGGCGCGGCCAATGAGGACAGCCCTCTGATCAAGCGCACCACGGGCGGTACCGTGGGCGTGGGCTTCACCTACACCTGGTTGCGCTCCGGCCGCGAAGGCAACGACTGAGCGCGGGCATGCGGGTTGCCGGTCTTCGATGCCGGCAATTCCGCCGGCGCCGCGTTCAGGAGAACCATCATGGCTGAGCAGAATCGCAATGACATGAACCGCACTCAGGGCCAGCAAGGCAACCCGGATCAGCAGCTGCAGCAAAGCGGCCAGAGCAAGCAGCCCGGTCAGCAGGGCCAGCAAGGCCCGCAGTCGGGTCAGCAACAGCAGAGCACGCCGGGCCAGCGCCAACAGGGGCAGGACCAGGGCGGCCAGCAAGGGTCCTCGCAGGGCTCTTCGCAGGACAGCATCGAGCGCTCGTCCGAGGGCCGCAATCAGCAGCAACGCTGATCGCCAAGGCCGGCCGATGGCCTACGCCGATCGGCCGGCGGAGCGGGCTTCAGGCAATGCGCCGCACCCGCTCGATGACGAAGCCGTCGCGCGGCACCGCCGGCAGTCGGCTCAGATCGGGGGCCAGCCGCTGCGACGACGGCACCTCGTAACGCAAGCTTTGCAGCAAGATGTCCAGCGCCAGCCGCATCAGGCGGCCGGCAGTGTCCTCACCCGGGCAGCGGTGCTGCAGCGCCACATCCCCGCCTCCCTGTGGCACAAAAGCCCGGGGATCGATGGTGCCGTCCAGCCAGCGCTCCGGTGAGAAGGTGTCCGGGCCCGGCCACGCCCGGGCGTCGTGGTTCGTGCCGTACAGGTCGAACAGCGCCCGTTGTCCGGCACGGAAGGACATCCCCTGCCACGCGAAGTCCGTGCGCACGCGGGCGGCCACCGCCGGAAAGAAGGGGTAGTGCCGCCGCACCTCCTGCACGAAGGCCATCGCAGCGCGCGGATCCGGCTCCGAGCCCAGACGCTGACGCCATTCGCGGTGAGCGTGCAGTGCATGGGCCACGAACGTCATGTAGACAGAGACGGCCACCACCGGCCTCAGCACATTGAGCAGCTCGACCGCCGCGACCCCGACAGGCAGCGGTCGGCCTTCCATGTCCACATGCGTGCTCACGGCATGCGCCGCGGTGTCGACCGATAGACGCGTGTGACCGCGGCGAGCGGCCTCGATCAGCCGGGTGAGCCACGCTTCGGTTTGATGCCGGGCCCGCCTGGCGAGCACATGGCGCACTGGCCCTGAAGCGGCGCTGTCGAACAGGCGTACCAGCTGGCGTGACCGAGCGGGCACGTCGTCATCGGCCAGCGGCACACCCGCCCATTGGCACACGGCCCGGGTCAGGATGGGTTGCAGGGCGGCATACAGCGGAAAGGGCGGCGAGAGTGTCCAGTCGTGCAGCGCAGCTTGCCATTCGCGGCGCACCAGCTCCACCAGGCGCAGTTGGCGTTCAGGCCGCAGCACGTCGAGGAACAGTGCCTTGCGGTGCCGGTGGGCTGCGTCGTCCAGCGCCTGCACGCCGCCGCGGCCGAACAGCGTGGCCACCAGCGGTTCCGGCGCGGCGTTGTGGCGGATGAAGCGGGTGTCGTCGTAAAACAGGCTTGCCGCTTCGGTACCTGTCAGGCAGAGCGCAGGTTGCAGGAAGATGCCCGCCTCGAACACGTCGCTGCTCAGTGCAGCAGCCTGGCGGCCGATGAAGCGGTAGGGGTCGGCCAGCAGGGCCAGCGTGCTGTCTCGGGCAGGCAGGCGGGGAATAGAGCGGGTGTCGGTCATGTCGGGCGGCGTCAAGGTGTCCGCCCTTGCGGCAACCGGTGTGCCGCCTTGGCCTCCGTGTCAGAAGCTGCGCACCACCCTCAGGCTGATGGGGCGCAGTCGGGTCAGAGCCAGCTGGGTCTGCTCGGCGCTCACGGGGTGAACGACGACCGCCCACCGGCCGAGTCGCAGCGCGCGGCGAACGCGGCTGATGACCCGGCCGTGATCGGGGCGCATGGCCAACAGGCCGCCCAGCAGGAGGCCGAAGGTGGCACCGAAGCCCGCCATGCTGACCCAGGCCATGCCCGGCGTCGTGCGGATGGCCGCATCGCCGCTGAGCCACCAGCCGGCGAACAGCAGCGTGCCGGCTACCAGGCCCAGCAAGCCCATGGTGAGGTGGGCCCTGAGGATGGTGCGCCAGATGCCGCCTTGCTCGGGCTCGACCTGTCGTGCCAGCAGATCCCGGTCCTGCAGGTTGCCGACCTCGGGGCCCAGCAGGCGCACCTGCGCCGGGGCGAAGCCCGCGCCATCGAGCAACTGCGATGCGGCGGTTTCAGCACTGGCGCGGTCCACGAACAGACCGGCCACCTTGGTGAGCGAACGTTCTCCGAACAGGGCCTTCTGCCATTGCATGATCGTGTCCTCCTGGCCGAGAAGGGCAAGCAGCATGCCCACGGGGGTGGGGTCAGGCGGGCATGGGCGTCACGCAGGCGCGTTCATCGTCATCGAGCGGTTCGATCCACTGACCTTGCCGGGCCAGCACAGAGGCATCGGCCTCCGAGGGGTCAAGGCCTTCTGCGGCGCGCTGGGCAAGGCGGGCCTGCAGCACCTCGGTGGGCGCTTCGCAGTGCAGGATGCCGAAGGGCAGCTTCAGCCGCTGCGCGAGCGCCCGGGCCGCGGTGCGTTCGGCCCGCCTGAGAAAGGCCGCATCCAGAACGACCGGCCATCCTGCCTGCAGCAGGTGCTCGGCGTGGTGCAGCAGGGCGGCATAGGTACGCTGGCTCGCGTCGGCCGAGTAGATGCCGCCGGGAATGTGGTCGGCCGAGCGAGCCTGCGCCGACAAGCCGAACAGGCGCTTGCGCTCGACATCGGCCCGCAGCCGGATCGCCCCGGAGGCCTGCAGCAGCCGCTGGGATGCGTGGCTCTTGCCGGATCCCGACAGACCATGCGTGATGGTCAAAGAGGGCGGCGTGCCGAGGGTGAACCGCCGAGCCGCGTCAAGGTAATCAGGCCCGTGCGTGGATGAAGCCAGCGGCGGGGCGCTCAGGCCGCCCACCAGAGCGCGTACGGCGGCCCGGTGCACCAGCTCGGCCCGCAGGCCCGGGACGCCTGCGTGGTCGCCTGTGTGATCGAGCCAGCCATTGAGCAGCCGCCACGCGGCATCGGCACGGCCGTGGGCTGCCAGGTCCATCACCGCAAAGGCGATGTCGCTGATCGGATCGAGCCAGCGCAGGGCCGGATCGAACTCGATGCAATCGAAGGCCGTGACCTCGCCGTCCGGCAGGGTCAGCAGGTTGGCCAGGTGCAGGTCGCCATGGCCTTCACGGATGTGGCCGGTGTCGTGCCGAGCCTGCCAGAAGGGCGGAAGGCGCTCTGCTTCGGCGCTGAGCCAGGCCGTGACCGTGGCCAGGCTGTCACGGCGGGCCATCTCCGGCTGTGTGGCGAGGCCGTCGAGTGTGCCCTGCCAGGTGGCAAGACGCCGGGCTGGCGTGCCCCATGGTGAATCGGGTGGGGCCGAGGGTGCGGCCTGATGAAAGCTCGCCAGACGGTGAGCCAGGCGGTCGACCTCGGGCAGGGTCAGGAGGCCCTGCGCCACGCGGTTCGACCACAGCCCCTCGTCCGGGAACTGCCGCATGCAGAGGGCGTGGTCAAGAACGGCCCCCGCGCCGTCCAGTTCGGGCTCATCGAATGAGCCTGAGATGGCTGCGACCCGCAGATACAGTGAAGGCGCCAGGCGCCGGTTCAGTGCGCATTCCGCTTCGCACAGCATGCGCCGCGTGGCCACATCCCGCGCATCCAGGAAGGGCAGATGCACCGGCTTCTTGATCTTCCAGGCGTGCACGCCGTCCAGCAGCACCCAGGAGATGTGTGTCTCGATCAGTCGGGCCTGCAGGCGGTATTGCAAGGCGAGCACCATGTGGCGAGCCTGCGCCAGGGCTGGGTCGTTCCGGGCATCGGGTGAGGGGCCGTGCATCCATCCTCCTCCTGTTCACGGGGTGATGGCCGACTGTACACTCGTCGTCGACATGCAGCCCGTCCTTCTACCCATGCCGAATGGCCCGCTGGACGCGGGGCGCGGCGACGAGGCCCTGTCCGCCCCATGACCCCGGCCTACACCGTCGCGGTGCGCGCCCTGTGCGCGTTCACGGCCCGAACAGGCGATCTCGATCTGCGCTTCACGCCTGCCCCCACGGCGCTGGAGGGCATGGAAGGGCACGCCCTGGTGGCCGCCCGCCGGGGCGCCGGCTGGCAGGCCGAGCGCCCGGTCAGCGCCACGGTGGGCGATGTGCGGGTTCGCGGCCGCATCGATGGCTGGGATGCAGCCCGGCTGCGGGTCGAGGAAATCAAGACCCACAAGGGGCGGCTCGAAGACCAGCCCGCGCACCACCGCGCCTTGCACCGGGCACAGTTGCACGTGTACGGCGCGCTGTTGTGCATGGAGCTGGGCCTGGATGAGCTTGAGCTGGCGCTGGTGTATGTGGACGTGGGCACGCAGCAGGAAACAGTTCTGCTGGAGCGCGCGAGTGCCGCAGCCCTGCAGGCGGCGTTGCACGACCAGGTGGGCCGGTTCGCGGCCTGGGCCGCGCAGGAAGCCGCCCACCGCCAGGCGCGGGATGCAGCCCTTCAGCAGCTGCGCTTTCCCCATGGTGAATTCCGTGTCGGCCAGCGGGAGCTGGCGGAGGCGGTCTACCGTGCGGCCGTGCGCGGGCGCTGCCTGCTCGCCCAGGCGCCGACGGGCATCGGCAAGACCGTGGGCACACTGTTTCCGCTGCTCAAGGCGATGCCGGGGCAAGGCCTGGACAAGGTCTTTGCGCTGAGTGCCAAGAGCGCGGGCAAGGCCCTGTTCATCGACGCGCTGGGCTCGTTGCAGCCCCCGGACGGCACCGGCCGCCTGCGCGTGCTCGAACTGGTGGCGCGCGACAAGGCGTGCGAGCACCCGGACAAGGCCTGCCATGGCGAATCCTGCCCGCTGGCGCGGGGGTTCTATGACCGGCTTGCCGCCGCGCGCCAGGCAGCCGTGGAGCTGCCGCTGATGGACCGCGAGGCGGTGCGTGCTGTGGCCTTGCAGCATGGCATCTGCCCCTATTACCTGACTCAGGAGCTGGTTCGCTGGGCGGATGCCGTCGTGGGCGATTACCACTACTGGTTCGATCAGCATGCCCTGCTGCACGCCTTGACCGCGACCGAAGCATGGCAGGTGGGGGTGCTGGTCGACGAGGCGCACAACCTGATCGACCGGGCCCGCGGCATGTACACCATGGCCTTGTCACAGGCGGCGCTGCGTGGCCTCAAGACCCAGGCGCCCCCTGCGCTGACGTCGTCGCTGGCGCGCCTGCAGCGGGCGTGGGCCGAGGTCAGTCGGGTGCTGGGTGCCGACGAGGCGCCCACGAGCGGTGAACCCGTGGTGTGGCGGGTGCTGCCTGATCTTCCGGTGCGCTGGCTGAAGGCGCTGCAGCAGACCGTGGCCGACATCGGCGCCTGGCAGGCCGATCACCCCACCGAGGTGGAGCCGCTGCTGCAGCGCTTTTACCTGGATGCGCTCGGCTTCACCCGCCTGGCCGAGACCCATGGCCCCCACGCCATGGTGGACCTGGGCCTGGAGCCGGGCAGCACCGCGGCGCGGCGCAACACGGTCGTGACCTTGCGCAACGTGCTGCCGGCACCGTACCTGGCGCCGCGCTTCGCGGCGGCCCGCACGGTCACACTGTTCTCGGCCACGCTGCAGCCACCCGCTCACCATCTGAGCCTGCTCGGTCTGCCACCGGACACGGTGGTGATCGATGTGCCCACACCGTTCTCGGCCGAGCAGCTGCAGGTGACGGTCACCACCCGGTTGAGCACGCGCTGGAAGGACCGACAAACTTCCCTGCCGGGCATCATCGCCGTGATGCACGAGGTGTTTCGGGCCCATCCGGGCAACCACCTTGCCTTTTTCAGCAGCCACGATTACCTGCAACAGGTGGCGTATGCCTTCGAGCAGGCCCATCCGGACGTGCCCGTGTGGCGCCAGGCCCGCCGCATGACGGAGGCCGATCAGGCCGCGTTCCTGCAGCGCTTCCAGCCCGAAGGGCACGGCATCGGCTTTGCCGTGCTGGGTGGTGCGTTTGCGGAAGGGGTGGACTTGCCTGGCCGCCGGCTGATCGGCGCCTTCATCGCCACACTGGGGCTGGCCCAAGTCAACCCCGTCAACGAAGCCGTGCGTGAGCGGCTGGATGCCTTGCTCGGTGCGGGCCAGGGCCACGACGCCGTCTACCTCCATCCGGGCATCCAGAAGGTGGTGCAGGCGGCGGGGCGTGTCATCCGCACGCCCGCCGACCAGGGCGTGGTCGTGCTGATGGACGACCGCTACGGCCGACCGGCCGTGCAGCGCCTGCTGCCGGCGTGGTGGCGCGTTCAGCGCGCCTGAGCGTTCACAGCGCGGCGCGGTAGATCGCGCAGACCTCTTCCAGCGTGGGCTGGACCGGGTTGGTGACACCGCATGCATCCTTCATCGCGTTCAGCGCGAGCGTGGGGATGTCGGCTTCCTTGGCGCCCAGTTCCGCCGTGCCGGACGGAATGCCCACGTCGCGGGCCAGTTCGCGGATGGCCTGCAGGGCACAGTCTGCCCCGGCCTGGGCATCGAGCCCGCGCACATCCACGCCCAGTGCCTGGCCCACATCCGCGAGCCGGCGGGCCGCCGCCCGGGCATTGAAGGCCTGCACGTGCGGCAGCAGGATGGCGTTGCACACGCCGTGCGGCAGGTCATAGAAGCCGCCCAGCTGGTGAGCCATGGCGTGCACATAGCCGAGTAACGCGTTGTTGAAGGCCATGCCGGCCAGGAACTGCGCGTAGGCCATCTGTTCCCGGGCGATCAGGTCGTCGCCATGACGCACGGCCTGACGCAGGTGGCGTCCCACCAGCGTGATGGCCTGCAGCGCGCAGGCGTCGGTGATGGGGGTGGCAGCGGTGGACACATAGGCTTCGATCGCGTGCGTCAGCGCGTCCATGCCGGTGGCAGCGGTCAGCGAGGCGGGCATGCCGGCCATCAGCTCGGGGTCGTTGACCGACATCACCGGCGTCGTGTGCTTGTCCACGATGGCCATCTTCACGTGGCGGTTGTCGTCGGTGATGATGCAAAAGCGCGTCATCTCGCTGGCCGTGCCGGCCGTGGTGTTGATCGCCACCAGCGGCAGCTGCGGCTTGGCCGACTTGTCGACACCCTCGTAATCGGTGATGCGGCCGCCGTTGGCCGCCACGAGCGCGATCGCCTTGGCGCAGTCATGCGGCGACCCCCCGCCGAGCGAGATCACGGCATCGCAGCCACTGCTTTGCAGCAGCGCCAGGCCGTCTTCCACGTTGGCCACGTTGGGGTTGGGCTTGACGTGGTCGAACACGACCGAGGTCACACCATGGACGCCGAGCAACTCCGTCACCTGTCCCACCAGCCCGGTGCGCACCAGCGGTGCGTCGGTCACCACCAGCACCTTGCGCCAGCCGCGCTCGGCGATCTGCTGTACGGCGTCTTTCAGGCAGCCGCGGCCCATCAGGTTGACGCTGGGAATGAAGAAGGTGGTGGTGCTCATGCGGCGCTCCGTGTGACGGTGGTCAGTGGTTGATGGGGGCGACCATAGCGGCCGGCTTCCAGCAGGGCTTTGACCTGGCGCAGGTGTGAACGCGATCACAAAAGGGGGTGTGGCGTCCCGGGATGCAGGGGATTTGATCCAGCGCAGCCTGCTGCTGCGGTCGGGCCGCGATGTGTCAATTTGAGGCATTGCGTTTCGGGGTGGCGCTCCTAAACTGAACCGGCAAGGAGCCGCTTCAGACGGCCCAGAGGAGACTTTCATGCTGGCTGCCTACATCACGCACGCCGACTGCGCCCGTCACGAGATGGGGCCTCAACATCCCGAGTGCCCCGAACGGCTCGGGGCCATCAACGACCACCTGCTCGTCAAGGGGCTGCTGGATTACATGCTGCCTTACGACGCCCCGCTGGCCACCGAGGAGCAACTGGGCCGCGCCCACTCCAGCCTGTATGTGCAGGAGCTGATGGCCAAGGCCCCCACCGACGGGCACCTGCAGGTCGACCCGGACACCAGCATGTGCCAGCACACCCTGAAGGCTGCCCTGCGCGCCGCCGGGGCCGCCGTGCAGGCCACCGATCTGGTGCTGGCCGGCGAGGTGCCCGCCGCGTTCTGTGCCGTGCGGCCGCCCGGCCACCATGCCGAGCGCGCGGCCGCCATGGGGTTCTGCTTCTTCAACAACGTGGCGGTCGGCATCCGCCATGCGCTGGACGTGCACGGGCTGGAGCGGGTGGCCCTGATCGATTTTGATGTGCATCACGGCAACGGCAGCGAAGACATCTTCCGCGGTGACGCGCGCGTGCTGATGTGTTCCATTTTTGAAAAAGGGCTCTATCCTTTCAATGGCGAGAACGCGACCGGCCCGAACATGGTCAACGTGGGCTTGCCGACGCGGTCGGGCAGCGATGCCTTCCGCGATGCCGTATCGACCCACTGGATTCCGGCCCTCGATGCCTTCCGCCCGCAACTCATCTACATCTCCGCTGGCTTTGACGCCCATCGCGAAGACGACATGGGCAACCTGGGCCTGGTCGAAGCCGATTACGAGTGGGTCACGCAGCAGCTCGTGGCCGTGGCCAAACGCCATTGCCAGGGGCGTGTCATCTCCTGTCTGGAGGGCGGCTACGTGCTCAGCCCTCTGGCCCGTTCGGCAGCCGCACACGTCAAGGCCTTGATCGGTGCGGACTGACCCCTGCACATGGACCAGCACTACCTCACCCCGCTTTTCGCCCCACGCTCCATCGTCGTCTTCGCCGGTCAGACCGGCGAGCCGGAGACCCTGTCGCCCCATGCACGGGCCCTGCTCGCGGCCTTGAAGGCCCAGCGCTACCAGGGCAGCCTGCAGTTCGTCGACACGCAGACCAGCGGCACGCTGGCCGATCTGGCGCAGGTCAAGGCCGATCTCGCGATGATCGCGCTGCCGCCGGCCGAGATCGCCCCGGCGATGGAGTTGGCGGC
The DNA here is from genome assembly GCF_913773725.1 of uncultured Aquabacterium sp. Classification (GTDB taxonomy): domain Bacteria; phylum Pseudomonadota; class Gammaproteobacteria; order Burkholderiales; family Burkholderiaceae_C; genus Aquabacterium. Next base: position 161,744 of record NZ_CAJYGK010000115.1, read on the forward strand.
GCGCATGGCGTGCCGCACGGTGATGGTGCTCTCCAGTGGAATCGGGGCCGAGCAGGCAGCCGAACTGCATCGCCTGGCCCGGCGGGAGGGCCTGTACCTCCTCGGGCCGAACTGCCTGGGCTTCCAGCGCCCGGTGCTCGGCCTGAACGCCGGCGCCATTGGCGCCCTCGCCGACGCCGGCCCGCTGGCCCTGGTGTCGCAGTCGGGCTCGCTGACCGCGTCCATGCTGGACTGGGCCGAGAAGAATGCCGTGGGCTTCTCGTCGGTCGTGTCGGTCGGGCCGCACACCAGCGTGGGCCTGGCGGAAACGCTCGATTTCCTCGCGAGCGACCCGCACACCAAAAGCATCCTCGTCTACATGGAGGGCATCTCGGATGCCCGCCGCTTCATGAGCGCGCTGCGATCGGCGGCCAGCGCCAAGCCGGTGCTGGTGCTGAAATCCGGCCGCCGTCCGGAAGGCAACGAGGCCGCCCAGACCCACAGCAGCGCCATCGTGGGCAGCGACGACGTGTTCGACGCGGCCCTGCGCCGAGCGGGCGCCGTGCGCGTGAAGTCGTTTGTCGAGCTGTTCTCGGCCGCCAAGTGCCTGGCCTCGCGTTACCGGCCGGTGGGCAAGCGTCTGGCCATCGTCACCAATGGCGGCGGGCCCGGCGTGCTGGCCGCCGACTGGGTCAACGAAATCGACCTGCAGCTCGGCCGCCTGTCGCCCGAGGCCGCCGCGGCCCTGCGCCCGCAGCTGCCCGAGCTGGCCTCGCTGGCCGACCTGATCGACCTGTCGGAAGATGCCGGCCCCGAGCACTACGAGGCGGCCATCCAGGCCGCCAACCACGACCACACCATCGACGGCCTGCTGGTGATCTACTCGCCCAAGGTCGGCGGGGACGCATTGGCCGTGGCCCAGGCCGTGGCGCGCTGCAAGGCCACCATTGCCAAGCCGCTGCTGTCGTGCTGGATGGGCGATGCGTCGGTGGGCGAGGCCCGTGTGGCGCTCAACGATGCCAGCATCCCCAGCTTCCGTACGCCCGAAGCCGGAGTCGGCGCCTTCGGCAACCTGTCGCAGTTCTATCAGAACCAGCTGCTGCTGCAACAGACCCCGCCGCCGCTGACCACGCTGGCCAAGCCCGACATCGAGGGCGCGCGCCTGGTGATCGAAAGCGTGCTGGCCGAGCGCCGCAAGGTGCTGACCGAGATGGAGTCGAAGACGCTGCTGTCGGCCTTCCACATCCCGGTCACCGAAACCATCCTGGCCCGCAGCGCGCACGAGGCCATGATGATCGCCACGCAGATGGGCTTCCCGGTGGCGCTCAAGATCGACTCGCCCGACATCAGCCACAAGTCCGACGTGCAGGGCGTGGCGTTGAACATCATGAGCGGCACCGCGGTGCGGGACGCCTACAACGACATGATGGAGCGCGTGAGCCACCTGCAGCCCAAGGCACGCATCAACGGCGTGACGGTGCAGCAGATGGCGCGCGCGCGCCGCGGCCGCGAGATCTACATCGGTGTGGTCACCGACGACCCCTTCGGGCCGGTGATCGCGTTCGGTGCCGGCGGCACGATGATCGAGCTGATCAACGACCGGGCCATGGAGCTGCCGCCGCTGAACCAGTACCTGGCCCGCCGTCTGATCGACCGCTCGCGGGTGGCCGAGACATTGGGCGAGTGGCGCGGTGCGAGCGCCGTCGACCGCGAGGTGCTCGAGCAGGTGCTGCTGCGGGTGTCGGAGATGGTGTGCGAGCTGCCGCAGCTGCGCGAGATGGACATCAACCCCATCATCATCGACGAGCATGGCGCGGTGGCGGTGGACGCCCGCATCGTGATCGACAGCGCACCGCAGGCCATCGGCGGCCGTGCCAACGCCTATGGCCACCTGCCCATCCTGCCGTACCCGGCGCGTTTCGAGCAGATCTGGCCGATGCGCGGCGGCGGCGAGTACACCGTGCGCCCCATCCACACGGCCGATGCACAGATGCTGCAGGAGCTGGTGCACAACCTCTCGCCCGAGAGCCGCTACTTCCGCTTCGTGTCGTCGATGACCGAGCTGCCGCCGGCCATGCTGGCGAAGTTCACGCTGATCGACTACGACCGCGAGATGGCCCTGGTGGCCGTCTACAAGGAGCGCCATGCCGATGAGCAGGGCGAGATCACCGAGCGCGAACGCGTGATCGGGGTGTCGCGCTACATCACCAACCCCGACCAGACCACGTGCGAGTTCTCGCTGGTGGTGGCCGACGATTTCGGGGGCAAGGGACTGGGCTCACGCCTGATGGAGAGCATCATGGACGTGGCCCGCGAGCGCGGCTTGTCGGAGATCCAGGGCCTGGTGCTGGCCAACAACGACAGCATGCTGCGCCTGATGCGCAGCCTCGGGTTCACGGTCAAGTCCTATCCGGACGACCCCGACTTCAAGCTGGTGACGCACGCCCTGTGACGGGCGTGGCGCAAGGCAGGGGCCGCACGTGGCGCCCCCGCTGAGGCGTCAGGCCGTGACCGTGGCCACCTGCTGCAGGCTGGCCAGGGTGGCCACGCAGGCCCGCGCGGCTTCGGCGCCCTTGGTCACGAAGTGCGTGTGGAAGTAGCGATGGTGCTGGTCGTGCTCGTGGAAGTGGTGCGGCGTGAGCACCACCGAAAACACCGGCACCTCGGTGTCCAACTGCACGCGCATCAGGCCGTCGATCACGGCCGTGGCCACGAAATCGTGCCGGTAGATGCCGCCGTCGACCACCAGGCCCGTGGCCACGATGGCGTCGAAGCGGCCGGAGGCGGCCAGTTTCTTGGCATGCAGCGGGATCTCGAAGGCGCCGGGCACGGTGAACACCTGCACGCCATCCGTGGCGCAGCCCAGGTGGGCCAGTTCGGCGAGGAAGCCTTCGCGGGCCTGGCCGACGATCTCGGCGTGCCAGCTGGCCTGGATCAGGGCCACGCGGGGGCGCTGCGGCAGCGTGCCAGCAGCAGGAAGGGAAGAGGGAAGGTCAGACTGATTCATGGCTCGTGAAACGACAACGGGTCCAGAAATCAGGGCGCACGACAACCCACCCCACTAGGCAGGCGCAGGCCCGCGCACCCGCGAAGGCGCACGCATCCGCGCCCGTCCAGTGGGGCAGGGATCGCGCTCTCTTTCATCCGGACTGTGACCGTCGGCCCTGGCATCTGACCAGGTCTGCTGACCCTCATGCGGCCGAAGCCGCGCGAGGCGCTCGCGGGCTCGAGGCCCGAAGGCCTCCTACCGCCGGTGGGGAATTCCACCCCGCCCTGAGAACGCTCTGCCCGATCCGCAAGAACCGGGCAAGCGGCATTGTAAAGGCGCGGGCTCGGGCGTGCTCACATGGGGCCAGGCATCAGCTTCAGCCCCAGCAGCAGCACCGAGGTCACGGCGTTGTAGGTGATGCCCAGCACGGCCTGCACGTAGAACACCGCCGACAGCAACTGGGCGCTGAAGCCGTGCTCGACCACCACCGCCATGCCGAAGCACAGCACCGTGTACACCGCCCAGCGGCGCAGGTACGTGGGCAGCCAGCGCACCTGCTGCTGGTTGTGGCGCCAGGCCGCGGCGCGCTCGAACAGATTGGGCCGGTTGACATCGCGGAACAGCCAGCCGAAGAACCAGTAGCGGTACAGCAGCTGCCGGAAAGGCAGAACCGGCCGCACGGTGTCGTCCGTCATCACGCCGACGGTGCGGCCGCTCAACGAGGGCGGCGGGGTGTCTGAACGGGGACAGGTCATGGGGCACCTCCTGGCCGATGGCTTCCATGGTGCCAAGCTGGCGCCGCTTGCAAAGCCGAGAAATACCCGCGTCCGTCGGCACAAACGCATGCCACGGCGCAGGCCCGGGCGGGCGCACCGTTCCGGGACCTCATTGTGCGCAGGCGGATGCGGTCCGCTGCGCCGGCCAGGCTTCAGCCCTTGTGCGAGCGGGGTCGGTTGGCGGCGGCGGGGGCGGCCTGGGCGGCCTGCTCGCGCAGTTTGTCCTTCTTGCTTTTGCGCCGGCCCTTGATGCCTCCGTTGGGATCAAGGGGCGCGCGAGCATCCGGGGCGTCCGGCGCGTGGATCTCCGGGCGGGGCTCGAACCCTTCCACGGTTTCCCGTGGCACCCGCAGGCCCTGCCGCTTCTCGATCAGGCGGAAGTGGGATTCGGCTTCGGGCGGCACGAAGCTGTAGGCGGTGCCCGCCTCCCCCGCGCGGCCCGTTCGGCCGATGCGGTGAATGTGGTCGGCCGGTGAGCGCGGCAGGTCGAAGTTGACCACCACGGGCAGACGGGCGATGTCGATGCCCCGGGCGGCCACGTCGGTGGCCACGACCACCTGCAGGCTGCCGTCTCGCAGGGCGGCGAGCGTCGCACGCCGGGTTCCCTGGCTCAGCTCGCCGTGGAAGGCCGCCGCGCGCACGCCGTTGCGGGCCAGCTTGTGCGCGACCAGTTCGGCGCCGTACTTGCTGGCCACAAAAACGAGCACCCGCTCCTCGGCGTGCCGGGCCTGGATCAGGTGGCGTAGCAACTGGGTGCGGCGATCGGCATCGACCACCACCGCGTGCTGCTGAATGTCCGGCCGCGTCTCGGGCGTGGTGTCCACCGTCACCCGCTGCGGTCTGTGCAGCACCCCGTGGGCCAACTCGTCCACCGCATCCGGGAACGTGGCCGACAGCAGTGCGGTCTGCCGGCGCGCAGGCAGCCAGGCCAGGATCTGTGCCAGTTCGTCAGCAAAGCCCAGCTGCAGCAGGCGGTCTGCCTCATCCAGGACCAGCGTGGCCACGGTGGCCAGCGTCAGGGCGCGGTGCTGCACGAGGTCGATCAGGCGCCCCGGCGTGGCGATCACGATGTCGGCGCCGCCGCGCAGGTGCATCAACTGCGGGTTGATGGACACGCCACCATACACCACGGCCAGCTTGGGCCGCTGCGGCCAGTCGGCGCACAGGCCCGCCAGGGTCTGCCCCACCTGGTCGGCCAGCTCCCGGGTCGGCACCAGCACCAGGCCTCGCACGCTTCGTGGCGTGCGGCGCTCGGCGTGGAGCCACTGTGCCAGCAGGGGCAGGGCGTAGGCCAGCGTTTTGCCCGATCCGGTCTGGGCCTGGGCCAGCAGGTCGTGGCCCGCGAGCAGCGGCGGAATGGCCTCCGCCTGAACCGGCGTCGGAGCGGTCAGCCCCTGGGTGCTCAGGGCGTTGAGCAGGGCGGCAGGCAGGGCCAGGTCGGCAAAGGTCATGCGGGCAGAAGCAGGCGGCAATCCGGCCGGAGGGCCGGGGATGCTGCGGGTCGGGCGGGAGCGCCAAGGGCGCGAGTGTACGCGGCCGGGACCGGTTGTCCCCACTTCCTGTGGACAACTTTGTTGGCAAGCCGGGGGGAACCGGGTTTCCCCCTGGGAGACCGGGTGGGTTGCTCAGAAATGTGGCAACCCACATGGCCACTTGCTCGGCAGACAGGGGGTGGATGGTGACAATGGCAGGCTTTCCTGCTGTCTGCCGCCCGCCTCATGACCGAACCCGCAGTCGCCTTCGCTGCCCCGACGCCTTCGTGGACCCGACGGGGCACGGTGGCCTACCGCCGCATCAGCATCGCACTGTTCCTGGCCGGCTTTGCCACGTTTTCACTGCTCTACGGCGTGCAACCCCTGTTGCCCGCGATCGCCCGGTCGTTCGGCGTCAGCCCGGCCGAAAGCTCGCTCGCCCTGTCCGTGTCCACCGGAATGCTGGCGGTGGCCATCCTGGGAGCCGGCGCGGTGTCGGCGTCGGTGGCGCGGCGCCCCCTGATGTTCACGTCCATGTGCGCGGCCGCGGCCCTCAACATCCTGGCGGCGCTGGTGCCGGACTGGCATGCGCTGCTGCTGGCGCGCGCCTTGTCGGGCTTCATGCTGGGAGGCGTGCCCGCCGTGGCGATGGCCTACCTGGCCGAGGAGATCGAGCCGCCTGGCCTGGGCCTGGCCATGGGGCTGTATGTCGGCGGCACTGCTTTTGGCGGCATGATGGGACGCATCGGCATCAGTGTGCTGACCGAATGGGTGGGCTGGCGCTCGGCCCTGATGGGACTCGGCGGCCTCGGGCTGCTGGCGGCGATCGGATTCGTGTCCCTGCTGCCGGCTTCGCGCAACTTCGTGCCGCGTCGCGGGCAGGCGTGGTCCGACCACCTGGCGCAGTGGGCCGGGCACCTTCGTCAGCCGGGGCTGGCGCGCTTGTTCGCCATTGCGGGCCTGTTGATGGGAGCCTTCGTCACGGTCTACAACTATGCGGGCTTCCGTCTGGTCCAGCCGCCGTACGGTTTGAACCAGACGCAGATCGGGCTGATCTTCGCGGCCTATGTGTTCGGCATCGTGTCTTCCGCGGTGGCGGGGGCGCTGGCCGACCGGTTCGGTCGCTGGCCCGTGATGGTGTCGGGCATGGCCTGCATGATGGCGGGCCTGCTGCTGACCTGCCTGTCGCCGCTGTCCTGGGTCGTCACCGGCATCGTCGGACTGACCTTCGGCTTCTTCGTGGCGCATGCCGTCGCCAGTGGCTGGGTGGGGCGCCTCGCCGTGGGCAGCAAGGGACACGCGTCGTCGCTGTACCTGCTGTCGTATTACCTGGGTTCCAGCGTCATGGGCTCGGTCGGGGGATGGTTCTGGGGGCACGGCGGCTGGGGTGCCGTCGCAGGCTTCACCCTGCTGCTGGTGGGCCTGGGTGTGGCCGCAGCGTGGCGCCTTCGGCGGATCGGCGGTGCCCCCTCTTGAAATGTCATCACCCGTCCCTATAATCGTTAGCACTCGCCACCCCTGAGTGCTAACAGGGCCGGTTCCCCGGTGCTGGATCCCGGTGGCGGCGTGCGGTTTTCCGCATGATGCAAACGAACCCTGGTTCTGTCGCAGAGCTGTTCTGCGCCGAGCCACATTGTCCCAACCGATGTCTCAAGAGACTGGAGAAGCCATGAAGCTGCGTCCCCTGCACGATCGCGTGATCGTCAAGCGCCTGGAACAAGAAACCAAGACCGCCCTGGGCATCATCATCCCCGACAACGCCGCCGAGAAGCCCGACCAGGGTGAGGTGCTGGCCGTCGGCCCGGGCAAGCGCAATGACAAGGGCGACTTCGTTGCCCTGAACGTGCAAGTGGGTGACCGCGTCCTGTTCGGCAAGTACTCGGGCCAGACCGTCAAGGTCGATGGCGAAGAGCTGCTGGTCATGCGCGAAGAAGACCTGTTCGCCGTCGTCGCCAAGTAAGCGACTTCTGCCACAGGCACCCCCACTTCATTACACAGATTTCGGAGAATTCAAATGGCAGCAAAAGACGTCGTTTTCGGCGGTGAAGCCCGCGCTCGCATGGTCGAAGGCGTGAACATCCTGGCCAACGCCGTGAAGACCACCCTGGGTCCCAAGGGCCGCAACGTGGTGCTGGAGCGCTCGTTCGGTGCGCCCACCGTGACCAAGGACGGTGTGTCGGTCGCCAAGGAAATCGAGCTCAAGGACAAGCTCATGAACATGGGCGCCCAGATGGTCAAGGAAGTGGCTTCCAAGACCTCTGACAACGCTGGCGACGGCACCACCACCGCCACCGTGCTGGCCCAGGCCATCGTCCGCGAAGGCATGAAGTACGTGGCCGCCGGCATGAACCCGATGGACCTGAAGCGCGGCATCGACAAGGCTGTGACCGCCCTCGTCGCCGAGCTGAAGAAGGCTTCGAAGGCCACCACCACCTCCAAGGAAATCGCCCAGGTCGGCACGATCTCGGCCAACAGCGACGCCGACGTCGGCGGCATCATCGCTGAAGCCATGGACAAGGTCGGCAAGGAAGGCGTGATCACCGTCGAAGACGGCAAGTCGCTGAACAACGAGCTGGACGTCGTCGAAGGCATGCAGTTCGACCGCGGCTACCTGTCGCCCTACTTCATCAACAACCCGGAAAAGCAGGCCGCGATTCTGGACAACCCGTTCGTCCTGCTGTTCGACAAGAAGATCTCGAACATCCGTGACCTGCTGCCCACGCTGGAGCAAGTTGCCAAGGCTGGCCGTCCGCTGCTGATCATCGCCGAAGAAGTCGACGGCGAAGCCCTGGCCACCCTGGTGGTCAACACCATCCGCGGCATCCTGAAGGTTGTGGCTGTGAAGGCCCCTGGCTTCGGCGACCGCCGCAAGGCCATGCTGGAAGACATCGCCATCCTGACCGGTGGCAAGGTCATCGCTGAAGAAGTCGGCCTGTCGCTCGAGAAGGTGACCCTGGCTGACCTGGGCCAGGCCAAGCGCGTCGAAGTGGGCAAGGAAAACACCACCATCATCGATGGCGCCGGTGCCGCTGCCGACATCGAAGCCCGCGTGAAGCAGATCCGCATCCAGATCGAAGAAGCCACCAGCGACTACGACCGCGAGAAGCTGCAAGAGCGCGTGGCCAAGCTGGCCGGCGGTGTGGCCGTCATCAAGGTCGGTGCTGCCACCGAAGTCGAGATGAAGGAAAAGAAGGCCCGCGTGGAAGACGCCCTGCACGCCACCCGCGCTGCCGTGGAAGAAGGCATCGTGGCCGGTGGTGGCGTGGCCCTGCTGCGCGCCAAGCAAGCTGCTGGCGAGATCAAGGGTGACAACGCCGACCAGGACGCTGGCATCAAGCTGGTGCTGAAGGCCATCGAAGCCCCGCTGCGTGAAATCGTGTCGAACGCCGGTGGCGAGCCCTCCGTGGTCGTCAACGCCGTGCTGAACGGTTCGGGCAACTACGGCTTCAACGCCGCCAACGACACCTATGGCGACATGATTGAAATGGGCATCCTGGATCCCACGAAGGTCACCCGCACCGCCCTGCAGAACGCCGCTTCCGTGGCTTCGCTGATGCTGACGACCGAGTGCATGGTCGCTGAGGCTCCGAAGGACGAAGCCGCTGCTCCGGCCGGCATGCCCGGCGGCATGGGCGGCATGGGCATGGACATGTGATTCGGCCCAGGCTGACACAGCCTGCTTGATCCCTCCGGGCTCGGGTGGGCAGGCCTCGGAAGGCCACCTCGCAAGGGGTGGCCTTTTTTCTTTGTGCGCGGCGGGCGCTGCGTGGCAGCGCAGAAAGACGGGGCAAAAAAAGGGGCCGCATGATGCGGCCCCGCTGATGTGGCTGTGCACCCCTCTCGTGCACATCCCCCCAAGCCGGTTCTCAGACCGGTCCTGCTTTCACGGTCGAGCCCCTCAGCTCTTCCGTGAGGTCAGGTCAGCCCCTCAGCTGCCCTGACCCACAAGCCGGCCCCTCAGCCGGCTCGCACGGGTCGGCCCCTCAGCCGCCCCGAGCTTCCTTGACCAAGCGGTCGTGCCGCTCGGTGTCTTCGCGCACATGCTTGGCGACATACCAGGCGATGTAGCCCAGCATGACGAACATGAAAGCGATCACGGCGGCACTCATCAGACCGTAGTCCGTCGTGAAGAAGTCAACCCAGGCTTGCATCGCTTTCTCCTTTCAGCATTGCGTTGTCGTGTTCCTTGGGTGCTATCAGACCGCTGATCGGTCCCGGCGACCCTGATGTAGGTCAACTGGGCCCACCCATCACGTCGATACCCCCGTGGGGATTTGACGCGGCACAATCTCCCGCATGATCGAGTTGTTTCTCGCCCGTTTCTTGCATGCTGTCTGGGCTGTAACCTGGCGAGGCCGCCTGCGCCCTCAAGGAATCACCTTCGGTGTGGTGGCCGGCCTCCTGGGGCTGGCGCTGGTCGGTGAGGGGCGTGCGCAACCGTCGTCTGCCGCCGAAGTGCGGCCGGTGGCTCCCAGCGCAGCCGAACAGACGGCCTCCGGCCGTCCGCGGACCGGTCTCGTTCTGTCTGGCGGCGGTGCCCGGGGCCTGGCCCACGTCGGTGTGCTGAAGGTGCTGGAGCGCGAGCGCATTCCGGTGGACGTGATCGCGGGGACCTCGATGGGCGCGATTGTGGGCGGGCTGTACGCCAGTGGCATGGACGCCCGCACCATCGAAGAGGAGGTGCGCAAGCTCGACTGGAACAACGTGTTCGCGTCCCGGGTGGACCGTCAGAACCTCAACCAGCGTCGCAAGGAGCAGGATTTCGAGGTCTCGCCCGTCGTGGAGGTGGGGATCGGTTGGGACGGGGTCAAGGCCCCGCTCGGGTCCGTGTCCAGTCGGGGGCTGGAGTCGCGCTTGCGGCGGCTGACGCTGGGTGCGCGCCAGATCGAGCACTTCGACCAGTTGCCGACACCCTTCCGGGCGGTGGCGACCGACATGGAAACCGGCCAGGCGATGATCCTCGACAGAGGCGACCTGGCCACGGCGCTGCGGTCCAGCATGTCGGTGCCGGGCATCTTTGCGCCGGTCGAGGTGCAAGGGCGCATCCTGGGCGATGGTGGGCTGGTGAACAACACGCCGGTGGACGTGGCCAGGGCCATGGGCGCGCAGCGGCTCATCGTGGTCAACATCGGCACGCCGCTGGCCGGGCGCGACACGCTGTCGTCGTTCACCGGCGTGACGGCGCAGATGATCAACATCCTGACCGAGCAGAACGTGCAGACCAGCCTGCGCTCGCTCGGTCCGCAGGACGTGCTGATCGCCCCCAAGCTCGATGGCCTCACCTCGGCCGACTTCGACCGTGCGCGCGAGTTCGTGCTGCTGGGCGAACTGCAGGCCGAGGCCCTGGTGCTGCGCATGCAGGATCTGAAAGTGAGCGAGTCCGAGTACGCAGCCTGGCTGGCGGCGCGCCAGCAGCGCACCATGCCGGCCGTGCCGCTGCACTTCGTGCGCTTCGAGGGGTCGGAGCGCACCAAACCGGCCAACCGCTCCGACATCCTGGCCACCCAGCCCGGTCAGCGCTTCGATGTGGCCAAGGCCGAGCGGGACACCACGGTGCTGGCGGCCACCGGCGACTACCTGCGGACCGACTACCGCCTGGTGCGCGATGAACTCGGGCGGGAGGGCCTGGTGTTCGAGCTGGAGGACAAGCCCTGGGGGCCGAACTACCTGCAGATGGGGGTGGACTTCGTGGCAGACAACCGGGGGCGCAGTGCCTTCAACCTGAAGCTGGTCCACAACCGGCACTGGCTGGACGAGCACGGTAGCGAATGGCGCAATGCCGTGCGCATCGGCTCGGCGCCGGGCCTCGCATCCGAGTGGTATCGGCCGATGGACTGGCGGCTGCCCGATGGCCTGAGCGGCTTCGTCGCCGTGCAGGGCAGCCACCAGCGCGAGCAGCTCAACTACTACGCCGATCCGGACAAGGACATCTCGGCGCAGGTTGACCGCGGCCGCACCGCGCTCAACCTGGACCTGGGTGCCAACTGGCGGGAGCTGGGCGAGATCCGGCTGGGCCTGGTCGACGAGTTACGGCGCGACCGCATCACGCTGGCGGCCGATGGGGCGCAATTCAGGGCGCTGCTGCCGGACGGCGTCGCGCGCTGGCGCGAGCGCGGGGTGCGGCTGCGCGCGGTGTTCGACCAGCTCGACCACGCCTTCTTCCCGACCCGAGGCTGGCGCATCGAGGCCACGGCCCAGTGGGCGCAGAGCATCCGCCGACACGACAGCCCGGCGGCCTCGGAAGGGTTCGTGCGGCACCTGTATGCACAGGGGCAATGGGTGCGCTCTTGGGGGGATCACACCCTGAACCTGGGCGGCCGCGTGGGCTTGTCGGATGGTGCCATGCCACTGGCGCCGCGCTATGGCCTGGGTGGGTTCCAGCAGCTGTCGGGCTATGGCACCTACCAGGTCAGCGGCCAGCAGCTGGGCCTGGTGCGCGCCGTCTACCAGGTTCGCCTGGCAGGAACCGGTTTCACCCGCGGGCTGTTTCTGGGCACCAGCGTCGAGGCCGGCAACACCTGGTCCCGGCCCGAGCAGTTCTGGCAAGGCCGCAAGCGCGTCGGCACCAGTCTGTACCTGGGCCGTGACACGGTGGTGGGGCCGGTCTACGCGGCGGTGCTGCACAGCCCCGCTGTGGGGCCCACGCTGATGGTGTTCGTGGGCCGGCCTTAGACGCGGCTCAGGGCGCTGCCCACGGTGGCGCGCAGGTGCTCCACCAGGTGCGGGCCGATCTTGAGCAGCGGCATGACGTCCTGCACGGCGCCGGCGGCAATGGCCTCGCGCGGCATGCCAAACACCACGCAGCTGGCTTCGTCCTGGGCCACGCAATAGGCGCCGGCATCGCGCATCTCGCGCATCGCCTTGGCGCCATCGGCCCCCATGCCGGTCAGCATCACGCCGATCGCGTTGGGGCCGGCCACGCGGGCGGCGGACTTGAACAGCACCTCGACGCTGGGCTTGTGGCGGTTCACCGGTTCGCCGTCCTGGACCCTCGCGATGTAGTTCGCTCCGGAGCGCTCGACGCTCAGATGGAAGCCGCCGGGCGCGATGTAGGCGTGGCCGGGCAGCACCCGCTCACCGTCGGTGGCTTCCTTGACGCGGATGCGGCACAGGCCGTCCAGCCGCGCGGCGTAGCTGCGCGTGAAGCCGGGCGGCATGTGCTGGGTGATCATCACGGCCGGGAAGTCTGCGGGCAGCGAGGTCAGCACCTCCTTGGTCGCCTCGGTGCCGCCGGTGGAGGCCCCGATGAACAGGATCTTTTCGGTCGACAGGCGACCGAGCGGCGAGCCGCCCGTGGCCACCGGCCGGGCGGGCGCGGCGGGGCGGCCCTCCGTGCCGGCGGTTGCCGGAGCGTGGGCCGGGTGGGCGTGGCCTGTGGTGCCGGCCACGGTCGTCGGCGGCAGGCGGTTGATGCGCGCCTTGGCCGCGATGCGGATCTTGTCGGTGATGTCATCGGCCAGCTGGCGCAGGCCGTCGGCCACACCGATCTTGGGCTTGGCCACGAAGTCGATGGCACCGAGTTCCAGGGCCTTGAGGGTGACTTCGGCACCGCGCTCGGTCAGTGTGGACACCATCACCACCGGCATGGGCCGCAGGCGCATCAGCTTGGAAAGGAAGTCGATGCCGTCCATGCGCGGCATCTCGACGTCCAGCGTGATCACGTCGGGGTTGAGGTTGCGGATCATCTCGCGCGCCACATAGGGGTCGCTGGCCGCGCCGATGCAGGTCATGTCCGGCTGACGGTTGATGATCTCGGTGAGCATGCTGCGCACCAGGGCGGAATCGTCCACCACCACCACGCGGGTCTTGGGCATGGGCTTGTCTCCGTGGTCTCAGAACAGGTCGATCGAACCGCCGGCGCTGGCCACCGGAGTGACCTTCTGCGCGGCAATGCGTTCCTGCTGGATGATGGCTTCGGGGTTGCTCGGCGCCAGGCGCTTGACCATGGCCTTGCCGCTGTGCGGCAGGAAGCAGACCTTGCGGGGGTAGATGTCGAGCACGTCCTTGGACACGACGGGGATGCGCTCGGTCTTGAGGTAGTCCATCACGAAGGTGGTGTTGCGCTCGCCGACGTTGATGGTGTTCATGCCGGTGATGACCGCGCCACCGCCGAAGACCTTGGCCTCCATCGTCATCCGCGAGGCGCCCATCTTCATCATCTCGTTGATCAGCAGTTCCATCGCGAACGAGCCGTAGCGGCCCGAGTCGCTCGCGCCGCCGCCGTTGTCGGGCAGCATGAAGTGGTTCATGCCACCGACCTTGGCCTGCCGGTCCCACAGGCACACGGCGATGCACGAGCCCAGCGTCGTCATGATGAGCAGGTCTTCGTCGTACACGAAGTACTCGCCCGGGAGGATCTTGACCGCTTCGGCCTTGAAGTGGGCGTCGTAGAAGAAGAACGAAGCCTCACCCGGCTTCGGGATGCGGGCCTTCAGTCGGGTCAGCCGGTCACTGCGCGCGCCAATGGCGCCTTGCAGCGGCGGTTTGCTGCCCAGTGCGGCTGGCGGTGGCATGCCAGGGCGGGAGCCCATCGGTGGGGTGCTGATCATGGGGTGTCCTTGTCTCCGGCCTGGTCTCAGACCCTGTCATAGACCGTCTTGCCACGCAAGTGGAAGAGGTCGCGAGATTCCGTGAAGTTTTCCGAATGGCCGACGAACAGCAGGCCTTTCGGTTTCATGACGCCGTGGATGCGCTCCAGCACCTTGCGCTGCGTCGGGGCGTCGAAATAGATCATGACGTTGCGGCAGAAGACCACATCGAAGGGTTCGCCCAGCTGCCACGAGGACTGCATCAGGTTGAAGGGCTTGAACTCGATCATCCGGGCCAGCTCGGGCTTGACGCGGATGTGGCCCTCGTTGGCGCCCTTGCCCCGCAGGAAGAACGAGCGCAGGCGCTGCGGGTTCAGGCCCCGCGAGTCCGCGGAGTAGACCGCGCGTGACGCCGTGGTCAGCACGTTGGTGTCGATGTCGCTGGCCAGAATCTTGACCGGGGCATGCAGGCCCAGGCTTTCGGCCACGGTCATGGCCAGAGAGTAAGGCTCCTCGCCCGTGGAGGCGGCACAGCACCAGATCCGGGTCTGGACCGAGCCGCGGGCTTTCAGCCACTCGGCCAGGGCATGAAAGTGATGCTCCTCGCGAAAAAAGCTCGTGAGGTTGGTGGTCAGGCAGTTGACGAACTCCTGCCACTCGGGTCCCGTGTGGCTTTCCAGCCAGCGCAGGTAGCTCTCGAAGGACTGGTGTCCCGTCTCCCGCAGGCGTCGCGACAGGCGGCTGTACACCATGGCCTGCTTGCCTTCGTGCAGGCTGATGCCGGCACGCTCGTGGATCAGGGCCCGCACACGGGCGAAGTCCCGCGGGTGGAACTCGAACTCCCGGTCGCTGGCGAGCGCGGGAGACACGTCGGAGACGAACGGTGGCATGGCAGGTGGGTGAAGGTCGACGGCAAAGGGCCGCATGGGTTTATCGGCGCAAGCGTCCACTTCCTTGAGCTTGCCTGCCCTGTCACATGACGAAAAGCACGAACTCCCCTGGGAAGTCCGTCTTATTCAGATCATTGCGCATGACGCAACTGCTAGACTGGTACCAGCTTTTATCTGCCTTTCGTGGGGTTTGCCATCGCCTCCCTTGAACCTGAATCCTCGGTCGCCACGCCGGAGCCCGATGACGTGGGTGACCTCCGCCTGGAGATGGCGCTCAGCTTGCTGAGCCAGGCTGGTTGGGTGCCCCCGTCCGGTCCGGCGCCTGGCTCACGTCTCTGGTTGCAGTCGGTGATCGACGGCCTGTGTGATCTGTCCAGCCGTGATGCGCTCACGGGTCTGGCCAACCGTCGCCAGTTCGAAGCGGCCATTGCGCGCGAAATCGACCGCGTGGCCCGCATCGGCGAGCCTGCGCTGCTGCTGATCGCCGACATCGACCATTTCAAGAACGTCAATGACCGATTCGGTCATGCAGCCGGCGACATGGTGATCCAGTCCGTGGCGGCCTGCCTGCAGGATTGTGTGCGGCCCATGGATCTCGTGGCCCGGCTGGGTGGCGAAGAGTTCGCCATCATCCTGCCCAACTGCCCGCCGGCCTTCGGTCAGACCGTGGCCGAGCGCATCCGCAACCGAGTGCGAGCCTGTCCGGTGGCGATCATCGGAGGCCAGCAACTGTCCGTCACCGTCAGCATCGGCGGGGCGTTCGCGCCGCAGTGGGTCCGCTCGTCGGCCATGCTGTGGTCCGAGCGTGCCGACCAGCAGCTCTACCGCGCCAAGACCGAAGGCCGCAACCGGACCTGCCTCGACATGCCCCCGCTGACCGTGGTGAGCGCCGAGGAAAAAGGCCTGTTGTTCGGCAGCCTTGCGCAATCTGACCCATTTTCGGCCTCAGGTACCACCTCGGACCTGCCGAAAACCACCGAATGATGGTGTCCATGTCCGCCTCTGCTCCCAAGCCCCCTTCCTCACCGGCCCGAATCGCCCGCACGCTGGCCATCACCAGCGGCAAGGGTGGGGTCGGCAAGACCTTTGTCAGTGCCAACCTGGCCGCCGCATTGAGCCGGCAGGGCCTGAAGGTGCTGGTGCTCGATGCCGACCTCGGACTGGCCAACCTCGATGTGGTCCTCAACCTTTATCCGAAGATCACCCTGCACGACGTCTTCACGGGCAAGGCCCAGCTGGACGAGGCCATCCTGCCGGCGCCCGGCGGGTTCTCCGTGCTGCTGGCCGGCTCCGGGCTTGTCGAGTACTCTCGCCTGACGCCGGACATCCGGGACCAGCTTCACGGCATCTTCGAAGCCGTCAAGCCGCGCTTCGACGTCATCCTGATCGACACCGGCGCCGGCATCTCCGACGTCGTGCTGTATGCCGTGTCCATGGCGCAGGAGGTGATCGTCGTGGCCACCCCGGAACCCACCTCGCTGACCGATGCCTATGCCACCATCAAGGTGCTGTCGGCCCAGCAAGGGCGCGAGACACTCAACCTCGTGGTCAACCAGGTCGCCCGTGCCGGCGACGGCCGCGCGATCTGTGCGCAACTGCAGCAGGTCGTCGACCGCTTCGTGCAGGGGCCCAACGGCGCCGCGCCCCGCCTGCAACTGATGGGCGACATCCCGCTCGACACGGCGGTGCGCGAAGCGGTGCGCAAGCGCTCCCTTCTGCTCGAGCTGCATCCTGGCAGCGCAGCTGCGCAAGGTGTGCTGCACGTGGCGGCCCGCATGGTCGGACGTTGAGCCGGGCGCGCCCGCACTGCGCTACAGTGCGTGCATGTCTGAAAGCGATTCCGATACCGACGACCTGAGCCAGCCCACAGCCTACGAGCTGTTGGGCGGCGATGCACGGGTGCGTGAGCTGGTCGACCGTTTCTACGATCTGATGGACCTCGAGCCGGCCTACCGCGAGCTGCGCGCGGTCCATGGCACCACACTCGAGGAAGCGCGCGACAAGCTCTACTGGTTCCTCAGCGGCTGGCTGGGCGGGCCCAACCTCTACATCGAGCGTTTTGGCCATCCCCGGTTGCGAGCGCGTCACATGCCGTTCCCGATCGGCATCCGTGAACGCGATCAATGGCTGGGGTGCATGGATCAGGCCATGGCCGAGACTGGCGTGAGCCCGGACCTGGTGCCGCGCCTGCAGAAGGCTTTTTTCCAGACGGCCGACTGGATGCGCAACCAGGGCGTGTGAGCCCTGGCGGGTCGACTTCGCCCGCCTCAGCCGTCAGACGCTCGACTGCAGCAGCACGACCACGGCACCGTGCCCGCCTTCGTCTGCGCGGGCCTGCACGAAGGCCAGCACGCGGTCGCTCTGCACGAGCCAGCGGCGCACCTTGTCCTTGAGCACCGGTTGCCGTCCCGGCGAGCCCAGGCCCTTGCCATGCACGACGCGGACGCAGCGTGAGCCCTTGGCCTGCGCCTCGCGCAGAAAGCCGGCCAGCCGTTCCCGCGCTTCGTCGGTGCGCAGGCCGTGCAGATCGAGTTCGCCTTGCAGCGCCCACACGCCGCGACGCAGCTTGCGCACGACGTCGATGCCGATCTCGGGCCGCCGCCAGGACAGCGATTCGTCGGTCTCCAGCAGGCTTTCGACGTCGAACTCGTCCGACAGCGACTCCTTGAGCACGGCCTGCTCGTCGAGTTGCTTGCGGGCCGGCACGGGCTCGGGCCGGGGCCCTTTCGCCTGGACGCGGCCGGTTTCAGGCAGGCGGTTCACCTGGCCCACCGAACGCTTGAACAACTCGGCCTCGGCCTCATGCCGGCGTTGCTGCGCTTCCCGTTGCGCTCGTTCGGCCCGCTCGCGCTCAAGGCGGGCAGCCGTTTCCTTCGCAGCCTGCTTCAACGCCTTCTTGAGGTCGGCGAAGTCGCGCAGCGCGGTGGACGAGGGGGCAGAGGAGGGGGGCTCGGTCCCGTTTTTCACGGGGCTAAGCCTAACTCAAGATGCGATCCGATCCGCAGCGCCGGGCATCGGGGATCGCCCGGGGCCGGTACGCGCCCGACCCGGCTTCAGATCAGCCCCCGCTCGGCAAACGACAGGGCACCACCGCGACCGACCACGACGTGATCCAGCACCTTCACGTCGATGAGGTTGAGGCTGCTCTTGAGCGTCTGCGTCAGCAGCTCGTCGGCCCGAGAGGGCTCAAGTACGCCCGAGGGGTGGTTGTGCGCGAGGATCACACTGCCGGCATTGAGCTCCAGCGTGCGCTTGACCACCTCGCGTGGGTAGACCGAGGTCTGTGTCAACGAGCCCCGGAAGAGTTCCTCGCAGGCCAGCAGGCGGTGCTGGGCGTCGAGGAACAGCACCGCAAACACCTCGTGCGGCAAGGCGCCGAGCCGCATCTGAAGGTAGTCCTTTACCGCCTGGGGCGAGCTGAACACGGGTTGAGCCTGCAAGGTGCTGCGCAGGCCGCGTCGCGCCATCTCCATCACGGCCAGCAGTTCGGCGCGCTTGGCCGGGCCGAGGCCCTTCAGCCCTTTGAGCTGGGTCGCGTCCGCGTTGAGCAGGCCGCCAAAGCCGCCCAGCTCGGCCAGCACCTTCTCGGCCATCTGCAGCACCCCCAGCCCTTTCATGCCGGTGCGCAGCAGCAAGGCCAGCAGCTCCGCATCGGCCAGGGCGGAGGGGCCCAGTGCCAGCAGCTTCTCCCGGGGCCGCATGGCGGCCGGCAGGTCTTTCATCGTGTCGTCCCTGTCGTGTCGTGGTGGCCGTCACGCGGGCCCGGGGTCATCCCGGTGGACCCTCGCCGGCGGCTGACATTCTGGTGTCGCAGCGTGGCGATTGCCCATCCTCCCGATTGGTGGAGTGGGCGCACCTAAAATCATGGTTTTGCCGCTCTACCGGAAACGCCCGTCACCCGGGCGGTCCAGACCATGACCTCTGCTGCGCCCACCGTCCAACCTGGCTCCTTCCTGACCCTGCATTACCGCCTGGCGGGGCCGGATGGCGACGACCTGGTCAACACCTTCAACGAGAAGCCGGCCACCCTGTCGATCGGCTCGAACGAGTTGTCGCCCGCGCTCGAGGCCCGCCTGATCGGCCTGACCGAAGGCACGCGCACCGTCATCCAGCTTGAGCCCGGCGAGGCCTTCGGCCCCCGCAACCCCGAGATGGTCCAGAAGGTGGCGCTGTCGCTGCTGCGCCAGCTTGGCGACCCGGACGAGACCTGGAACGTCGGCGACGTGGTGCAGTTCCCTACGCCCGATGGCAGCGGCTCGTTTGCCGGCGTCGTGCGCGAGACCACCGACGAGTGGGCGCTGTTCGACTTCAACCACCCCCTGGCCGGCCAGCCCGTCACCTTCGAGGTGCAGCTGATCGGCGTGCTGTGAAAGAGGCCTTGCCCGTGTCGCCCACCCCTCACGTTCAGGACGTCCTGCTGGCCGAGCCGCGCGGCTTCTGCGCCGGGGTCGACCGCGCCATCGAGATCGTCGAACGGGCACTGGCCCAGTTCGGCGCGCCGATCTACGTGCGCCACGAGATCGTGCACAACACCTACGTCGTCAACGACCTGAAGGGCAAGGGCGCGATCTTCATCGAGGACCTGGCCGAGGTGCCGCCGGGCGCCACGCTGATCTTCAGCGCCCACGGCGTCAGCCAGGAGGTGCGGCAGGAAGCCGATCGCCGCGGCTTCAGCGTGTTCGACGCGACGTGCCCGCTGGTCACCAAGGTGCACATCGAGGTGGCCAAGCTGCGCCGCGAGGGCTACGAATTCCTGATGATCGGCCACAAGGGGCACCCCGAGGTCGAGGGCACGATGGGCCAGCTCGACGACGGCATCTACCTGGTGGAAGACATCGACGACGTGGCCCGCGTGCACGTGCACAACCCCGAGAAGCTGGCTGTGGTCACGCAGACCACGCTGTCGGTCGACGACGCGGCGGGCATCCTGAACGCCATCAAGCAGCGCTTCCCACACATCCGCGAACCCAAGCAGCAGGACATCTGCTACGCGACCCAGAACCGCCAGGACGCCATCAAGATCATGGCGCCGCAGGTGGACGTGGTCATCGTCGTGGGCAGCCCGACCAGTTCCAACAGCAACCGCCTGCGCGAGCTGGCCGAGCGCCTGGGCACACCGGCCTACATGGTCGACTGCCCGGAAGACCTGCAGTCCAGCTGGTTCGAAGGCCGTCCGCGCGTCGGCTTGACGGCCGGCGCCTCGGCGCCCGACGTGCTCGTGCAGCGGGTCATCGGCCAGCTCAAGGCGCTGGGCGCCGTCTCGGTGCGCCGCATGCAGGGCGTGGAAGAGCACGTGCGCTTCCCGCTGCCCAAGGGGCTGGGCGGCACCGGCCTGGATCGCCCGCTGCCCTCCGAACGAAGCCAGGCCTGACGCACCCAAGCCCACACTGAATCCTTTCGAAAAGAACACCACCATGCTCGACATCGCCCTGCTGCGCAAAGACCTCGATGGCGTGCTCGCCAAGCTGGCCCTGCGCAAGAACCCGCAGCCCTTTCTGGACGAGGCCCGTTTCCGCGAGCTTGAAGGAGAGCGCAAGCGCATCCAGACCCGGACCGAAGAACTGCAGGCCCAGCGCAACAGCCTGTCCAAGCAGATCGGCATGCTCAAGGGCAAGGCTGCCAAGGGCGAGGACACGGCAGCCGAGGTCGAACGCGTGATGGCCGAGGTGGCCGGCATCGGTGACGAGCTGAAGGCCTCCGCCGAGCGGCTCGACGCCATCCAGACCGAGCTGCTGGCCATGCTGCAGGCCGTGCCCAACCTGCCGCAGGACGGCGTGCCGGTCGGCAGCGACGAAAGCGGCAACGTCGAGGTGCGCCGCTGGGGCACGCCGGGCACCTACGACTTCACCGTGAAGGACCACGTGGACCTGGGTGAAAAGCTGGGCCTGGACTTCGAGACCGGTGCCAAGCTGTCGGGCGCCCGCTTCACCTTCATGAAGGGGCCGATTGCCCGCCTGCACCGTGCGCTTGCCCAGTTCATGCTGGACGTTCAGACGCAGGAGCACGGCTACACCGAGTGCTACACGCCCTACCTGGTGAAGGCCCCGGCGTTGCAGGGCACCGGCCAGCTGCCCAAGTTCGAGCAGGACCTGTTCCATGTGACCTCGGGCGATGCCGAGGCGGCCGAGAACAAGTGGTACCTGATCCCCACCAGCGAGGTGACGCTGACCAACACCGTGGCCGACACCATCGTGCCGGTGGAACAGCTGCCCCTGAAGCTCACCGGCCACACGCCGTGCTTCCGCTCCGAGGCGGGCAGTGCCGGCCGCGACACCCGCGGCATGATTCGCCAGCACCAGTTCGACAAGGTCGAGATGGTGCAGATCACCACGCCGGAGCAGAGCAACGCCGCACTGGACGAGATGGTCGGCCACGCCGAGGCCATCCTGCAGAAGCTGGAGCTGCCGTACCGCGTGATGGCGCTGTGCACGGGCGACATGGGCTTCGGCTCGGCCCGCACCTATGACCTGGAGGTGTGGCTGCCGGCTCAGAACGCCTACCGCGAGATCAGCTCGTGCTCGAACTGCGAGGCCTTCCAGGCCCGCCGCATGCAGGCGCGGTTCAAGAATGCCCAGGGCAAGAACGAGCTGGTGCACACGCTGAACGGCTCGGGCCTGGCCGTGGGCCGCGCGCTGGTGGCCGTGCTGGAAAACCACCAACAGGCCGATGGCAGCATCCGTGTCCCGGCGGCGCTGCGGCCTTACCTGGGTGGCGCCGAGGTGTTGTCGGCCTGACGCAACGCGCGGGGCCGGGCGGGGTGCAGGGCAAAAACCTGCTATAGTCGCGGTCTACGCCGTTGACCACGGACGCACCGTTTTCAGGAGAGGTGGCAGAGTGGTCGAATGTACCTGACTCGAAATCAGGCGTACGTGCATAACGTACCGTGGGTTCGAATCCCACCCTCTCCGCCAACACGCAAAACCCTTGCAAGTCTTTGACTCGCAAGGGTTTTTTGCTTTTGGCGCGGGGCGGTTCCGATCAGGCCGTTTGCGAGCCTGCCTCCTGAGGCCCCCACTGCACCGTGGACGGCGTGCGCCGCATGATGACCTCACCGTGTCGGATCGACGCCACAGCGTGGCCCTGGGTGCGCAGCACCTCGTAGTCGCTGTCCGCCGACAGCAGCACCAGGTTGGCAGGCCGTCCGGGCTCGATGCCGTAGCGGTCGCCGAGGGCCAGCGCCCGGGCGCTGTGGGTGGTCACGAAGTCGAGGCTGCGCTGCAGGTCCTCGTAGCCCAGCATGTGGCAGATGTGCAGGCCTGCATCCAGGATGCGCAGGATGTTGCCGTTGCCGAGCGGATACCAGGGATCGACGATCGAATCCTGGGCGAAGCACACGTTCAGCCCGGCGCGGTCGAGTTCGGGCACCCGGGTCAGCCCACGGCGCTTGGGGTAGGTGTCGAACCGGCCTTGGAGGTGGATGCTCTCGGTGGGACAGCAGATGAAGCTCAGGCCGGCCTGGCGCAGCACCCGAAACAGCTTGTGGCAGTAGGCGTTGTCGTATGAGCCCATCGCCGTGGTGTGGCTGGCCGTCACACGCGGCCCCATGCTGTGCACGCGGGTCACCTCGGCCAGCACCTCCAGAAAGCGCGAGGCCGGGTCGTCGGTCTCGTCGCAGTGCACGTCCACGAGGCGGCCATGGCGCTCGGCCAGGTCCATCAGGAAGTGAACGGACGACACGCCCTGCTCGCGGGTGTTCTCGAAGTGCGGGATGCCGCCCACCACATCGACGCCCATCGCCACGGCCTCGCTCATCAGCGCCCGGCCGTTGGCGAACGATTCGATGCCTTCTTGCGGAAAGGCCACCACCTGCAGATCGACCAGGTCCCGTGCTTCGTCGCGCACCTCCAGCATGGCGGCGAGCGTGCCGAGGCCGGGTTCGGTGACGTCGACATGGGTGCGCACATGCTGGATGCCATGTTCGGCCAGCATGCGGATGGTGCGGTGGGCGCGGGCCTTGGTGTCGGCGCGGGTGACGGTGGCCTTGCGTTCGGCCCACCGCTCGATGCCCTCGAACAGGGTGCCGCTCAGGTTCCATCGGGGCTGGCCCGCGGTCAGGGTGGCGTCCAGGTGGATGTGGGGTTCGACAAAAGGCGGGATGAGGAGGCGGCCTTCGCCGTCCAGCGCGTCGGCCGGCACCTCGTGGGGCGGCACCGGGGTGGCCTGGGCCTGCACGGCGGTGATCAGGCCGTCGGCCCAGCGCACGGTGAACAGGCCATCCTGGCCTCTCAGGCGGGTGTTGACGATGTGGTTCATGGGGTCGCTCGGGTGGGGGTGTGGGGTGAAAGACGCTGGATCATCAGGGCCATGGCCGCGCTCAGCCGGTGCTGGGCGTCCTCCAGGTCGAGCCGGCTCAGCGCGTGGATCTGTTGAAGGCGGTAGCTCAGGGTGTTGCGGTGGATGCCCAGGCGCTGCGCGGTCTGGGCCAGGTTGCCATTGCACTGGATCCACGCTTCCAGTGTGGGGGTAAGCATGGCCTGATGGGTGGTGTCATACTGCAGCAGGGCGCCCAGTGTGGCGTGCACGAAGCGGTCCAGCAGCGCCCGGTCGCGGATCGCCACCAGCAGCTCGAGCACGCCCAGTTCGTCGAAGCAGCACAGGCCCAGCCGTTCGGGAAACGATTGTGCCGCCCGCAGGGCTTCTCGGGCCTGGCCCAGACCGCGTGCCAGGTCGGCGGGCTGCGGGCAAGGGGCGCTCAGGCCGGCGAACACGCGCAGGGGCGACGGGGCTTCACGCAAGGTCTGCAGCAGCTGCGTCACCAGCGTACGGTTGCGTTGAGGGCCCTCGGCCGGGGCCTCCACCGGCAGAAGCAGCACCCATTGCTCCGCCAGGGTGAGCACGGGCCAGGGCGCGGGCAGCGCTTGGGCGCAGTGCGAGGCATGCTGCAGCACATGGTGTCGGGTCGCCTGCAGCAGGGCTTCGGCCGCGCTCGGCGCCATGCTGGCGAACAGCTCGGCCGTGCCGCTGATCTGCAGCACGACGATCTGGCGGGAGAGGCTCAGGTCCAGCGCCAGGCTGGCGGCCCGGTGGGTCAGCACGCCCACATCGGCCGGGTTGCCCTCCAGCAGCTGGCCGATCAGCTGTTGTCGGGAGGTGCCGAGCATCTGGGCCTGTACCAGCGCAGAGCCGATCGCCTCGGTCACGACGATCATCGGCAGCTCGTAGGGCTGCTCGATCAGGGGCACATCCAGCCGGTCGGCCTCGGCAAGCACACTGTCCGGAATGTGCTGGATGTAGCGCGGTCCGGTCAGCACCACCAGGCCGGCACACCGGCGCTGGTGCACCTCGCGGACGAGCTGCCGCAAGTTGGCCTCGCTGCGTGGCAGGTTGATGCCGGTCACGAACACCAGTTCGCCACCGAGCACCCATTCCGAGATCGACTCGTTCTCCGCCACGTAGGGCCAGCGCACCGCCCGGTGTTCGCCAGCCGCGCCGGCACGCAGGCGCAAGGCCTGCAGCCGAGGCAGGTGAAGCACGTCGCGGATGGTGAGGCTCATGCGTCCACGCCACTCAGCGACTCGCGGCCCAGTCGCACGCGCTGAACTTCGAACAGCACGACGTAGCTCAGGGCCGCCACACCAATGCCCACCAGCGGCGCCACCCAAGGCGACGCATAGGCGCAGGCGGCGCCGATGGCGTAGGCGCTCAGGCCCACCCAGTTGAAACGGGGCAGCCGGGTGCCTTCGAGCTGCGGGTAACGTCCGCTGCGCCCGTAGAAGTAGTCGGCCATGATCACGCCGCCGATCGGCGGGATGATGGAGCCCAAGAGGATCAGGAAGGGGATCAGCATGTCCGACATGCCGCCGATGGCCAGCACCGTGCCGATGCCCGCGCCGACCAGGGTGATCAGGCCGCGCCGGTCTTGACGGACCAGGTTGCAGCCCGCCGCAGCAAAGTTGTAGATCGTGTTGTCCTGGGTCGTCCAGATGTTGAGGAACAGCATCACGGTGGCCGCGACAGACAGCCCCTGCAGCACCATGACCTCCACCACATCGGGTTGCTGGTAGACCATGGCTCCGTACGCGCCGACGACGATCATCAGGCCGTTGCCGATGAAAAAGCCGATCAGGCTCGACCACACGGCGGTCTTGCTGTCTCGGGCGAAGCGCGTCCAGTTGGTGGCCTGCGTGGCGCCGCTGACAAAGGTGCCGAAGACCAGGGTCAGGGCCATGTGCCAGCTCATGCTGTCCTTGGGCTGGATGGCCAGCAGGCCCGTCAGGCCACCGGCATCGCGCGTGGCGATCGTGAGGGACCACAGCAGCAGGACCAGCATCGCCGGCACGGCGATCCGCGACAACAGGTCGAGGCCCTTGTAGCCTACAAAGGCCGTGAGGCTGAAACCGAAGCCGAACACGACCATCAAGGGCGTGGTCCATGCGGGCGACAGGCCCAGCATGCGCACCAGCACGATCGCGATGGTGGCTGTGCCCCAGGCATACCAGCCGACCTGCGTGAAGCCCAGCAGGAAGTCCGACAGCTTGCTGCCGGTTTCCCCGAAACAGAATCGCCCCATCAGCACCGAGTTCAGACCGCTGCGACAGGCGATGTAGCCCAGCACGGCGGCGTAGAGCCCCAGCAGGAGGTTGCCTGCCACGGCGGCCAGGATCATGGTCTTGAAGTCGAAGGCCAGGCCGATCTTGCCGCCGGCAAACATCGTGGCGGTGAAGAAGGTGAAGCCGAACAGCACGATGGAGGTCGACACGATGCCCTTGCGCTGGCCGGGCGGCACTTCGCTGAGGGGGTAATCCTGATCAAGCTCTGAGGTCTGGGACATGGGTTGCTCCGTTGGGGTGACCCGGGTGCTTCCGCAAGGCCTGTGCCGCCCGATCGGTGTGCCAGGGGGCGTGGTCTTCGTCTGTTGATGACAACCCGCATTGGGCGGCATGCACAAGACGGTCGTGCATGGCGGTGCGCCCGCACCCCGACAGTGCACGACCGTTTCACAGATCTTTACCGCCAGGCCACAGCCGCTTTACCGGGCGGGCGCAGCATGAGTGCATCGATCGAAGCCCGCTTTCTTCCTCGAGGCTCACGGTCCTTTTTCAATCAGGAGAACGCTCATGTCGAACGCTGCATTCATCTCTGCATCCCGACCGGTGGCCCGACGCACCTGGGCGCTGGGCATGCTGTTGGCCGGGGCGACGGCGGTCACGGTCTGGACCGCCAATGCCTGGGCCGCTGGCCAGCCGGCCGTCGCGCCGTCGTCCCCGGCTGCCACGGCCCCCGCAGAGGGCGCGGGGCACCCGATGATGATGGGGCGCATGGGACCGGGTGGACCGATGCACGGTGCGATGGGCTGGCCCCTGAGCGGACGCGGCCTTGACCGCATGCTCGACACCGTGAAGGCCAGCGACGCACAGCGCACGCAGATCCGCGAGATCGCAGACAAAGCCCGCGCCGACCTGCAGGCCCTGCACCAGCAGATGCCCAAGGGGGCCGACGGTCAGGTGCAGCATCCCTACCGCGCCATGATGGCCCTGCTGTCCCAGCCCCAGGTGGACGCCGTGGGTGCGGAGCGCCTGCGCCAGCAGCTGCACGCCCACCACGACGCCGTCGGCAAGCGCATGCTGCAGGCCGCTGTCGATGTCGCCAAGGTTCTGACCCCCGAGCAGCGCGCCACGCTCGCCAAGGAGATGCAAAGCCGCATGGAGCGACGTGAGGGCGAGCGCGCCTCGCGCCACCCGCATCACCATGGTCGCGACGGCATGGGTCGCCCCGAAGCCCGATGACCCTGGAGCGCGCGACAATGGCGGACATGAGTGAGCACATCCTCCTGATCGACGATGACCTGCGCCTGAGTGCCATGGTCGGGGACTATTTGCGCGCCCATGGCTACCAGGTGTCGTGCGCCCCGAGTCTGGCCGCTGGCCGTGAACTGCTGGGACGGCAGGCCTTCGACGCCCTGGTTCTCGACCTGATGCTGCCGGATGGCGATGGCCTCGACCTTTGCCGCGAGTTGCGCGCCTCACCGCGCACCCGCAGCCTGCCCTTGCTCATGCTCAGCGCGCGGGGCGAGCCCACCGACCGCATCGTGGGTCTCGAGATCGGGGCCGATGACTACCTGCCCAAGCCGTTCGAGCCGCGTGAGCTGCTGGCCCGCATCCGCGCCCTGCTGCGCCGGACCGGCCCGGCCAGCGATGACAGCGACGTGTGGCGCTTCGGTCGCCTCGAGGTCGACACCGGCCTGCGTCAGGTGCGTCTCGATGGCAAGCCCTGCGATCTCACGTCCTACCAGTTCGACCTGCTGTCCGTGCTGGCCCAGCACCCCGGCCGGGTCCTGAGCCGGGATCAGATCATGGACGCCCTCAAAGGGCATCCGCTGGAGGCGTTCGATCGGTCGATCGACGTGCACATCTCCCGGATCCGTGCGGCCATCGAAGATGAGCCCAAGGAGCCCCGGCGGATCCTCACCGTGCGTGGGGTGGGATACGTCTTCGCGAAGAAGCAGGACGTCGACGTCGACGCCCGATGAAGACCCTGGCGCTGCGCATCTACCTGGCCGTCGTGGCGGTCCTGCTGATCTTCGCCCTCGTGTCGGGCTGGTTGGCGCAGCGCAACCTCGAGCAACAGCGGCAGCAGCTGCAGACCCGAGCTTTTCATTCCGAGCGTGCCGCCGCCTGGGCCGAGCTGATCGAGAACAGCCTGCCGCCATCGACCGCACCGGCCGCCGAGCAAGCGCGCGCGCTGCTTGACTGGTCCGAGCGCCTGCGTATGCCCATGGCGCTCGACGACGCCCAGGGCCAGCGCATGGCAACCTCGCCCTTGATGGGCGACTTGCTTCAGCGCGCCCCCGATCTCCGCAATCGGCTCCAGCAGTCTCGCCTGTCCGACGGACGGGTGCTGTGGATGCTGCGACCGGGCGCCTTCCGACTGCGTGCCCTGCCGGGTGGCATGGGGCCGCCTCCGCCACCCGGGTTGGGCTTCGGGGGGCCGGATGGCCCGCCGCCGGACCGCGGTGGGCGCCCCGGGGCCGACCTTCAGGGTGGGGCTCATCACGGATGGTGGGCGGACGCGCCCGCGGCCTTCCTGCCGATCTGGCTGCTGGAAGGGGTTCCGGCGCTGATCACCTCGCTGGTGCTGCTGTTCATCGCGGTGGCCATCGGTGCCTGGCCCGTGGCCAACCGGCTGACCCGGCGGCTGAAGGCCTTGCGCGACGGCGTGGAAACATTCGGCACGGGGCAGCTTCAGCACCGCGTGGCGGTGGAAGGCCGGGACGAGGTGGCGGCGCTGGCGGCCAGCTTCAACCAGACGGCGCAGCGCATCGAGGA
This sequence comes from uncultured Aquabacterium sp., assembly GCF_913773725.1. Classification (GTDB taxonomy): domain Bacteria; phylum Pseudomonadota; class Gammaproteobacteria; order Burkholderiales; family Burkholderiaceae_C; genus Aquabacterium. Next base: position 189,643 of record NZ_CAJYGK010000115.1, read on the forward strand.
CCTGGTGACGGCCAACCGCAGCCTGCTGGCCAATGCCAGCCATGAGTTGCGCTCGCCCCTGGCGCGGCTGAAGATGGCCGTTTCCATCATGGCGGACATGCCACCCCAGCGCGCCGCCGAACTGAAGGACGAGATCCATCAGGACATCCGTGAGCTTGATGCCCTGGTCGAAGAGGTGCTGCTGGCCAGCCGGCTGGATGCCCGTGCAGACATCGAGCGGCAGCCGGTGGACCTGCTGGGTCTGGCCATGGAGGAGGCCTTGCGCGTCAAGGCCGAGGTGGTGCCCCAGGGTGTGCCGGCCGCCCCGTACGCCGGAGACGAGCGCCTGCTGCGCCGAGCCGTCCGAAATCTGCTTGAAAACGCGCGCCGCTACGGCGGACCGGACATCGAGCTGGAGCTGGACGCCCAACCCGGCTTCATCGAGATCCGCGTGTGCGACCGGGGGCCCGGCGTGCCGCCAGAACAGTGCGAGCGCATCTTCGAGCCGTTCTACCGACTGCCCGGCCATGCGGAGCACGCGGGCGGCGTCGGGCTGGGCCTGAGCCTGGTGCGTCAGATTGCACAGCGGCATGGCGGCCAGGTCCGGTGCGAGGCCCGTCCCGGAGGCGGGAGCCGCTTCATCATCCGCCTGCCTGTGACGGCGTGATGTCCCGTTGTCGGTACGTGTAAGTTCCGCAACCTTGCTGTCGCAAACGGGTGCAAAGAGGCGCCCGCATGGGGGGCACGACACCATCCCGGTGCGGATTCGGACCATACTGCCGGAAGTTGCGCATGGCGCCGGCCGCTGAAGCCGGGTCATGTGGTCTGCAACCCGCATCTTCGAGCAGAAAAACCAATGACGAAAGCCATGATCCTGGCGGCCGGGCAAGGGACCCGGATCCGTCCCCTGACCAAGGGCATGCCCAAACCGATGATTCCCATCCTGGGCAAGCCGGTGCTCGAGTACATCATCGAGCACCTGGCGCGCCACGGTGTGCGCGAGATCATGATCAACGTGGCCTATCACCACTGGAAGATCGAGAACTACTTCGGTGACGGTCACCGCTGGGGTGTGGAGATCGGGTACTCGTACGAGGGCGTGCGCGAGCATGGCGAGATCGTCCCGCGCCCGAAGGGTTCAGCCGGCGGGATGCGCCACATTCAGGATTTCTCGGGCTTCTTCGACGACACCACGCTGGTGCTGTGCGGCGACGCCATCATCGACCTGGACATCACGGCCGCCCTGGCCGAGCACCATGCCAAGAAGGCCATGGCCACCGTGGTGACGCTGCCCGTCTCGCGCGAAGAAGTCAAGAACTACGGCATCGTCGTGGCCGGTGAAGACGGCCGCGTGCAGTCGTTCCAGGAAAAGCCCAAGCCCGACGAGGCACTGTCCAACCTGGCGAGCACCGGTATCTACATCTTCGAGCCGGCGGCGCTGGAGCTCGTGCCGGCCGGCGTCGAGTTCGACATCGGCAGCCAGCTCTTCCCGCTTCTGGTCAAGCAAGGGCTGCCGTTCTACGCTCAGAGCCACCCGTTCCACTGGATCGACATCGGTCGCGTGACCGACTACTGGACCGTGCTCCAACGCGTGCTCAAGGGCGAGATCGCCGACATGCGCATGCCGGGCAAGGAGGTCCGCCCGGGTGTGTGGGTTGGGCTGAACACCCGCGTGAACTGGGACAAGGTCCGGATTTCCGGGCCGGTTTACATCGGGTCCGGCAGCGAGATCGAGGACGGCGTGACCATCGAGGGGCCGGCCTGGCTGGGTAACGGGTGTCAGCTGCGCGCGGGAAGCCAGCTGGTCCGTAGCGTGCTGTTCGATTACACCCGCCTGAACGCCGGCGCCAGTTTCACGGACGTCATCGCGTCGCCTCAGTACGTGGTCGACCGCAACGGCTACACCACCTACCAGGGCGAGGAAGGCACCGCCCTGCGTTGGGGCGACGCCCGCGCCTGATCGTGCACAAGGGGTTGAAGGCGGGGCGGGTGGGCCCGCTTTCAACCCGGGCTCACCGGTTCACAGTGCGAGCTTCACGAAGACGAACTCCGGGATGTGCTTGATGATCAGCATGATCAGCGCCCAAAAGCCCGGGGTGTAGACCACGGCCTTGCCCTTGTCCACGCCGGCCACGATGTCGCGTGCGACCTTGTCGGGCTTGGCCCACAGCGCCCCTTTCTTGAAGGCCGCCGTCATCGGTGTGTCCACAAAGCCGGGCTTGATCGTCACGACATGCACGCCTTTCTTGCTCAGGCGCTGCCGCAGCCCCGAGGCGAACGCGCTGACCAGCGCCTTGGCGCTGCCATACACGTAGTTACTCTGCCGGCCACGGTCGCCCGCCACCGATGAGATCACCGCGATGGCACCATGGCCCTGGCGTTCAAAGCGCTCGCCTGCCAAGCCCATGAGGTTCACCACGGACACCCCGTTGGTGTGGATCTCGCCCAGGGCATAGCCCGCATCCGACTGTGCACGGGCCTGATCCGACAGCGTGCCGTGCGCGATCAGGATGGTGTCCAGCCCGCCCATGGCCTCGCTGGCTGCCTGCAGCAAGCTCGCATGCTGATCCAGTGCGTTGGCGTCGAACACCTGGGTCCCGACAAAGGCAGCGCCTCGGGTAACCAGGTCGCTGGCCACCGACTGCAGTGCGTCGGCACGGCGGGCCGCCAGAAACAGCTTGTCGCCGCGTTGGGCCCAGACGCGGGCCGTGGCTTCGGCGATGGCCGACGTGGCCCCGACGATCAGGATCTTTCTCATGCTTGCTCCATGACCCTGCGCCAGAAGCCGGAGCTGAAGCGCGGGTCGACATACGAGGTGAATTCACGCCAGCGGGGGTAGCCCGCCTTGAACACGGCGGCGTCCATGCGGCCGTCCTTGGCCGGGTAAAGGCGGCCGCCAGCCTCCAGCACGATGCGGTCCAGCGCAGCGAACAGGCGATGCAGCCGCGGCCCCTGGTTGGGAAAGTCGAGTGCCAGCGTGGTGCCGGGCATGGGGAAGGACAGCAGGCCTTTCGAGGCCGGTTCACCGAACTGCTTGAGCACCGCCAGAAAGGAGCCCATGCCACTCGCCGAGATCGCCTCGAGCAGCGCCCGCGTGGCCTTCAGCGCCCGCTCGGGCGGGATCGCGCACTGGTACTGGTAAAAGCCCCGCGGGCCGTAGATGCGGTTCCATTCCAGCAGCGCGTCCAGCGGGTAGAAGAAGGGGCGGTAGTGCTGCAGCCCCTGCACCACGTCGTGCCGTTGCTTGTGAAAGTACAGCGTGTTGAACGACTTGAGCGACAGGCTGTTGACGAGCGACAGCGGCGGCGTGATGGGCACGGTGCGGGCATGCTCGACCACCCCGGTGGGCAGCGAGCGGGGCAGCACGGACGTGTCCATCGTGGCGGGCGCGTGGTTGCCGCGGTTGAACAGCCCGCGGCCCAGGCGTCGGCCACCGAAGGCACAGTCGATCCACGAGACGGTGTACTCGTGGTCGGTTTCCGACGCCGTGCTGAGTTCGAAGAACTCTTCCAGGCTGCGAAAGCGGATGGACTCGGTCACCATGAAGGGGTTGTGCACCCGCCGCAGTTGCAGCTCGGCCCACGTGATCAGCCCGGTCAGGCCCAGGCCCCCCACCGTGGCGCCGAACCAGTCGGCATGCGACGTCGGGCTGCAGAGCCGCCGGCTGCCGTCCGAGCGCAGCAGCTCGAACTGCGTCACGTGGTTGCCGAAGGAGCCCGCCACGTGGTGATTCTTGCCATGCACGTCGTTGGCAATGGCCCCGCCCACGGTCACGAACTGCGTGCCGGGCGTGACAGGCAGGAACCAGCCTTGCGGCACGACCAGGCGCAGGATCTCGGAGAGCAGCACGCCGGCTTCGCAGCGCAGCACGCCGCTGGCTGGATCGAAGGCGATGAAGCGGTCGAGCTGGCGCCCCGGCAGCAGGGCTCCGCCCGGGTTCAGGTTGCTGTCGCCATAGCTGCGTCCGTTGCCGTAGGGCAGCATGTGGGCACAGCTGCCAGGCAGCGCCGGCAGGGGAGCGTGGCGCGAAGCCAGCGGCAGCAGTTCATGATCGGGGCGCAGCACCCGGCCCCACGAGGTGTACGACGAAGTCAACGCCATACGGGGTCAGGTGGCCGCCCACAGCACGACAGCGGCCGCCACGCCGGTGGCCAGGCTGGTGCGGTCCTTCAACGCGTACACCAGCGGGTCGTCGTCCATGCGACCGCGGTAGGTTTCCATCCAGATGCGGCTGATCCAGTACAGCATCACGGGCACCAGCAGCCACACCAGCTTGGGCTGGGTGTAGAGCCGGGCGATGTCCGGCGAGTTCACATACAGGGCGAGCACCAGGATGCTGAGGTAGCCGCTGGCGGTGCCCAGGCTCTGCAGCAGGTGGATGTCATCGACCTGATAGCCGCGCCCCGAGGCCTTGTCCTTGCCCTGGACCCGCATGGCATGCAGCTCGGCGTAGCGCTTGACGATGGCCAGGCTCAGGAAGATGAAGATCGCGAACATCAGCAGCCAGAACGACAAGGGGATGTCGGTGGCGGCGGCGCCGGCCACGATGCGCACGGTGTAGAGCCCGGCCAGCGTCAGCACGTCGATCATCACCAGCCGCTTGAGCAGGAAGGAGTAGGCCAGCGTGACCACGTAATAGGCCACCAGCACACCGAGGAACTTGACGGGCAGCAGCAGGGCCAGGCCGAAGGCCACGAGCAGCAGCAGCGGGGCGGCAATCAGGCCGAAGAGCAGGCTCAGTGTGCCGGCGGCAAACGGGCGCCGGCACTTGCTGTGGTGTTGGCGGTCCGACTCCAGGTCCAGCATGTCGTTGAGCAGGTAGACCGAGGACGCACACAGGCTGAAGGCCACGAAGGCGATCAGCGCATCCAGCAGGACCGCGGTGTCGCCCAGCACGTGGGCGGCGGCCACGGGCACGAAGATCAGTGCGTTCTTGGCCCACTGGTGCACGCGCAAGGCCTTGGTGACCACCCTCAGCGTGGTGGGCTGCGGGGCGAACGTGGCCGCCACCTGGGTCACGGCGCGCGCGCGTGACTCCAGCGCCTTGCCCCCGTGCACCACCACCGCCGCTCGGGCTTGGGGCCACACCTTCAGGTCCACCGCCTCGTTGCCGCAGTAGTCGAAGCCCTTCTCGCCGAAGCGCTTCACCAGTTCGGCCGCCTTGTTGCGCCCCGACAGGTTGGTCTGTCCATCGCTGGACAGCACGCCGTCGAACAGGCCCACGTGGTCGGCCACGGCCTGGGCCAGCCGGCTGTCGGAGGCCGTCACCAGCCACAGGGCCCGGCCGGCCCGCTTCTGAACCCGCAGCCAGTCGAGAAAGGGGGCGGCGTAGGGCAGGGCCGCGCCGTTCAGCGTGACCCGGCTGGCGATCTCGCGCTTGAGCCGGGCCTTGCCGCCCAGCAGCCACAGCGGGACCAGCAGCAGGTACAGGGGGTTGCGCTTGATGAGCAGGAGAAAGGACTCGAGCAGCAGGTCGCTGTGGATGAGGGTGCCGTCAAGGTCGACGCAAAGGGGAACGTCTCGCTGGGTCATGTTGTCTTGGTATGGCGCAGCACCCAGACGCAATACCAGCCGATCACAACGGCCAGCCACAGCGTCAGCAGGCGACACACCAGGGTCAGGAGGATGGCTTGGGGCATGGTGAAGCCGTGCGCGTACAGCAGACCGGCCATGACGAATTCGGTGCTGCCCAGTCCACCGGGCAGGAAGGACAGCGCGCCCACGATGATGGCCACGGCATAGATGCCCATGGCGGAGGGCACGCCCAGCAGGTCGGGGGAGAGCACGTCGGCCACCACCTTGAGCCCGATGGCCTCCAGGCCCCATGCCACCAGGCCCAGGGCCATGCCGCCCAGCAGGATGCCGGGGGACAGCAGGGCGCGGGCGCGCACCAGGGTGTGGGCCATGCCTTGGGCGGGACGCAGCAGCCGGTGGGTCGAGACCCGGGCATCGAGGTGAGCGGCCACGCGAGCCCAGGGCAGCAGCATCAGCACGGCCAGCAGCCCGCCCACCAGGCCGAGCGCCACCCAGAGGAAGCGGGCGTAGGCGTGGAGCTCGGTCAGGGCGGCAGCCGTGAGCAGCACCATGGCGAGCAGGTCCAGCAGCCGCTCGACGAAGAAAGCCGCGCCCGACACCGGCAGCCCGATGCCATGGGGCTGGTAGTACCGCGCCCGCACCATCTCGCCGATCTTGCCGGGCGACAGCGTGAAGGCAAAGCCGGACATGTAGGTGAGCGACACGAAGCGCCAGGGCAGCACATGCCCGAGCCGGGTCATGTACAGCCGCCAGCGCCAGATCCTCAGGCCATAGTTCACCAGCGAGAGCGCGCCGGCCAGCAGCACGGCACCCCATCCGGCCTGCAGCGGGTGCAGGTCGATCTGGGCGATGTCTTTGCGGAAGGCCGTGACGCACCACACCGCAAACACCGCGAACAGCCCATAGACGACGAGCTTGCGTAGCAAGGAATGGCTGGCGGCGACAGCTGGCGGGGCCGTGTTCGAGTTCATTCAGGGATTATGCGGGGGTGGGTGTGACGCTTGTGTCACCGTCCCCACGGCTCGGGGGCCCCGAGGGCGTATCAGAAGGTGTCGGCGTGTTGGAGTACCGGCGCCTCTGCATCCTTTTGTGTCAGCAACGGCGTCATGCCGTTCAACGGCCAATCGATGCCGATGTCGGCGTCGTCCCAGCGGATGCTGCGCTCGTGTTCCTTCGAATAGGTGTCGGTGGTCTTGTAGAGGAAGTGCGTGTCGTCTTCCAGCGCGACGAAGCCGTGCGCAAAACCTTCCGGGATCCACAACTGGCGGCGGTTGTCGGCATTGAGCTCCACCCCCACCCACTGCCCGAAGGTGGGCGAGCCCTTGCGGATGTCCACGGCCACATCGAAGGCCGCCCCCTGGACGACGCGCACCAGTTTGCCTTGCGCGCGCGGGGCCAGCTGGTAATGCAGGCCACGCAGCACGCCCTTGCGGCTGCACGAGTGGTTGTCCTGCACGAACGGGCGTGGGACGGGGCGCCCCAATCGGGTGAGCTCGGCCTCGAAGCGGGCCTGGTTGAAGCTCTCCATGAACCAGCCCCGGTCGTCGCCGAACACGGCAGGCTCGATGATCAGCACGTCGTGCAGCGCAGTCTCGATCAGTTTCATGGGGCAGCTCAGTAGATTGTTTCGTTGAGCACCTTCATCAGGTACTGGCCATAGCCGTTCTTCAGCATGGGGGCGGCGAGCTTTTCCAGCCGGGCAGCGTCGATCCAGCCCGAGCGGTAGGCGATTTCTTCGGGACAGGCGACCTTCAGGCCCTGGCGCTTTTCCAGTGTCGCGATGAACTGGCCGGCTTCCATCAGGCTGTCGTGCGTACCGGTGTCCAGCCAGGCATAGCCGCGGCCCATGATCTCGACACTCAGCTGGCCCTGCGCCAGGTAGCGCGCGTTGACGTCGGTGATCTCCAGCTCGCCGCGCGGGCTGGGCTGGATGCTGGCGGCGATGTCGCACACCTGCTCGTCATAGAAGTACAGGCCGGTGACGGCGTAGTTGCTCTTGGGGGCCTTGGGCTTTTCTTCGATGCTGAGCGCCCGGCGTTGCGCATCGAACTCGACCACGCCATAGCGCTCCGGATCGTGCACGTGGTAGGCGAACACGCTGGCGCCCGCGGTGCGCGCATTGGCGCTTTGCAGCTGGCGCTGCAGGTCGTGGCCGTAGTAGATGTTGTCGCCCAGCACCAGGGCGCTGGGGTGGCCACCCACGAAGTCACGCCCCAGGATGAAGGCTTGTGCCAGGCCGTCCGGGCTGGGCTGCACCGTGTACTGCAGGTTCAGGCCCCACTGGCTGCCGTCGCCCAGCAGCGCCTCGAAGCGGGGCGTGTCCTGCGGGGTGCTGATCAGCAGGATGTCGCGGATGCCGGCCAGCATCAGCGTGCTCAGCGGGTAGTACACCATGGGCTTGTCGTACACCGGCAGCAGCTGCTTGCTGATGGCCAGGGTGGCCGGGTGCAGCCGTGTGCCGGAGCCGCCGGCCAGGATGATGCCCTTGCGGGTCTTGTCCATGTTCATTCCCTCCCGAGGATTTCAGTGAGCATGCGCTCGACGCCGTGCTGCCACGGCGGCAGCGTCAGGCCGAAGCCCTCGCGCAGCTTGCGGGTGTCCAGCCGCGAGTTCAGCGGGCGCTGCGCGGGCGTCGGGTAGCCGCTGGTGGGCAGCGCCTCGATGGCCTCAGGCGCCACCCGGATGGGCTGGCCGCGTTCGCGCGCCCATTCGATGACGAAACGGGCGTAGTCGAACCAGCTGGTCTCGCCGCCGGCCACCAGGTGGTACAGGCCGAGCAGGTCGTGGCGGCCGCCCGCCACGGTGCGGATGGCGTGGGCGGTGACGTCGGCCAGCAAGTCAGCCCCGGTGGGCGCGCCGATCTGGTCGTTGATCACCTTGAGCTGGTCGCGCTCGGCGGCCAGGCGCAGCATGGTCTTTGCGAAGTTGCCGCCCCGTGCGGCGTACACCCAGCTGGTGCGCAAGATCAGGTGGCGGCAGCCGCTGGCCTGGATCGCCTGTTCGCCCTCGAGCTTGGTGCGGCCGTACACGCTCAGCGGGCCGGTGGCCGCGGTCTCGTCGCGCGGGGCCGTGCCGCTGCCATCGAACACGTAGTCGGTGCTGTAGTGCACGAGCAGCGCACCGAGTTCGGCTGCCACCTGGGCGATGAGGCCCGGTGTGGTGGCGTTCAGCGCCCGCGCCAGGTCCGGTTCGCTCTCGGCCTTGTCCACTGCAGTGTGGGCCGCGGCGTTGACGATGACGTCCGGCCGGATCGCGCGCACCAGCGCGGCCACCTGCTCGGGCTGGCTGAAGTCGGCGCGCAGCTCGGGGGCCTCGGCAGGGCCGGGGCTTTTGCGGTCCAGTGCGGTGACGCGGCCCAGCGGCGCCAGTGCCCGCTGCAGTTCCCAGCCAACCTGGCCGCCCTTGCCCAGCAGAAGAATGTGCATGGCGACCCCGCTCAGCCCTGGCGGCCGCTGTAGTTCTTCGCGATCCACTCGCGGTAGGCGCCCGAGCGCACGGTGTCGATCCACTCGGTGTTCTCGAGGTACCAGCGCACGGTCTTGTCGATGCCGGACTCGAAGGTCTCGGCCGGCTGCCAGCCGATCTCGCGCTGGATCTTGGTGGGGTCGATCGCGTAGCGGCGGTCGTGGCCGGGTCGGTCGGCCACGTAGGTGATCAGGCTCTCGTACTTCGTGCCATCGGCGCGCGGGCGCAGGGCGTCCAGCTTGCGGCAGATGGTGGTCACCACATCGATGTTCTTGATCTCGTTGATGCCGCCGACGTTGTAGGTTTCGCCGCAGCGGCCCTTGTCCAGCACCTGGCAGATGGCCTCGCAGTGGTCACGCACGAACAGCCAGTCGCGGATGTTCAGGCCGTCGCCATAGACGGGCAAGGGCTTGCCATCCAGCGCGTTCAGGATCATCAGCGGGATGAGCTTTTCGGGGAAGTGGTACGGCCCGTAGTTGTTGCTGCAGTTGGTCGTCAGCGTCGGGAAGCCGTAGGTGTGGTGGTAGGCGCGCACCAGGTGGTCGCTGCCAGCCTTGCTCGCCGAGTAAGGGCTGTTGGGGGCGTACGGCGTGGTCTCGCTGAAGGCCGGGTCGGTGTCCGCCAGCGAGCCATAGACCTCGTCGGTGCTGACGTGCAGGAAGCGGAAGGCAGCCTTGGCGTCCCCCTCCAGGGCGCCCCAGTACGCGCGGGCCTCTTCCAGCAGGCTGAAGGTGCCCACCATGTTGGTGTGGATGAACTCGCCCGGGCCGTGGATGGAGCGGTCAACGTGGCTTTCTGCCGCGAAGTGCACGATCAGGCGGGGGAGGTGGGTGGCCAGCGCGGTGCGCACGGCCTCGCGGTCGGCGATGTCGGCCTGCACCAGCGTGGCCTGCCCGGACTGCAGGTAGCGGGCGATGGTGGCCGGATTGCCCGCGTAGGTCAGCTTGTCGAACACCACCACGGGTTCGGCCTGCAGCCCATTGGCCGCAGCCCGCTCGAACCAGTGGTGCACGAAATTACCGCCGATGAAGCCGGCGCCGCCAGTGATCAGGATCATGGCGGGCAAGTATGCCAGCCCACAACGACGGTCAGGACCGGGATGCCATGTTCAGCCCGACCCCTCGGCTGGATGGGTTACAGACGTAGCGTGCCAGGGGCAGCCCCAGCCGGCGGGGCAGCAGCCAGATACCGAGGGCCCATCCTGCGAGGGCCAGCTTCACGGGCCAGCGGCAGTCCCGGATGCGAATGGATTGCCAGAGTGCCGGCCATTCCTGCCAGCCGGCCCGCAAGCCCGTGAGGTAGGACGGCGTCGTGTAGATCGCGCTGGCAAATGCCTGCTTCTGCAGCGAAAAGTCGGCTGCCACATCCGGCGCCAGCCGCTCGCCGGGAAGCGCCACGGCCAGCCAGGCACGCAGGCGCCGGTAGCGGTTGGCCTGGAGGGCCACGCGTGTGGTGCCCAGGGCGTTGCCAAAGCACAGGCTGGCCTGGTCCTGGTCCTTGTGTACGCGGTATTCCGCCAGGGCGTCGGGCAGAGCGCGGACGCGGCCGAGCAGCGCCGTGCCATAGCCGGCAAAGAAGTCGGCCCCATGCCGGTCCTGCCGGTGGGCCGGAATGGGCATGAGCCGTCTGAGGGCCGACACCCGATAGGCATTGCCACTGCCAGGCGCCGCGAAGAAGAGGCGACCCGCGCGGACCGTGTCGGCGAGATCGCCCTCGGCCATGCGTGTCGGGATCACCGACCCCTTGGCGGTGCCGTCCGGGCCGATGAGTGCCAGCCGGAAGTGCACCCGCGCCACCGCTTCGTCCACCATGGCGCGAGCCACTGCGCCCACGGCGTCCGGACGCAACCTGTCGTCCGAGTCGAGGAAGATCACGACATCGCCCGACACGGTCCCCAGGCCGGTGTTGTAAGCCGCCACCTGTCCGCCGTTGGCCTGTGCGACCAGCGTAATCTGATTGCCGAAGCGCCGGGCGATCGCCAGCGAATCGTCGGTCGAGCCATCGTCGACGACGATCACCTCGTGCACAGGGTGCCGCTGGGTCAGGGCCGACGAGATCGCATCGCTCAGGAAGCGGTCGTAGTTGTGGTTGCAGATGACGATGGAAACGCGTGGCAGGCTCATGACGGGGCTCATCGGACGAGGTAGCTGCGGGTTTGCGGCGGAACGGCGGCCACGAGTTCACGGGCGAAGGATTCGACCAGCGCGTGGTGCGGGGCAGCGTCTTCGCCAGGGCGCACACGTTGAGAAACGCGAACCAGCATCCCGTCGGTCGTGCGGCCCTGAAGGCCTTCCTTCATGATCTGCCATCGGACTTGCCAGGGGCTGCTGCTGTAGGTGTCGCCGATGCGGATCCAGTAGCTGACCACTTCCATGCTGTTGCGCGCCTGGACGACCATGCGCTGCCCTGTGACGTTCTTGCCGGTCTGGGTGTCAGTAATACCGGTAAAAGTGACCGGTCGCAGCGAATTGACCTTGTAGCCTTGAGCCGGGTAGCAGAGCTCGGGCCTGTGGATCTTGACCTCCTGCCGCTGGTTCTTGCCGTACGCGAGGGCCAACATGACGGCGTCGCCGCGGTCGTTGATGTAGGTGCGAGAGACGACCTCGTCATACGGTTGATCGGTGGATGTGACCCCTTTGGTCGCCACCGAGACCTGTTGCAGAGGACTGGGCAGCAGCCGCCAGGTGCCGAAGGCCGCCGGCATGTGGGCCTCCAGGTCAGGGTCGGGAACGGCTGCGTTCAGCGACGGGCGCAGTACGACGGCCACGGCTGCGAACAGCAGCAGCATGCCTGCGACGGATGAGGCTCTGGCCCAGCTCATGCGGTGCGCTCCTTCCGAGGACGTTGACGATCGAAGAACAGGCCCAGCAGCGAGTCGGCACCCACCGTCAGTGCCGTGGCCACCAGGAACAGCAGGATGCCGGCGAAGTCATGCACGAAGCCCTGGCCCACCTCGTCACCGAAGTAATAGGTGATGAGCACAAGGGCAATCACACGCAGCACATTCGAGGTAAACGAGATCGGGATGATGAGCGTGGCCAGCAGGATGTTGCGCGCACGGCTGGCGTGCTGGACTACGCTCATGTAGAACACGCCGATCGCCTCCAGCGCGAAGATGGAGTTGAGCCCTGCGCAGGCATCGGCCACCAGCAACTGGTAGGGGCCGATGTGCAGGGTCACACCCATGCGGGCGATGGGATACCCGATGGCGTAGAGGATGTGCTCAGCGACATACGACACCCCCATCTTCAGCGGTGCTGTGACCACATCGACGATCGAGCCTGGCACCGGCACGAGGAAGATCAGGAAGAAGATCGGGAACCACATGGTCTTGAGACCCTGCCAGCCCCACAGCAGCAGCAGCACGCCCATGACCACGGGAATCTGCGAGACGGCATCCAGGAAGAGCACGTCCTGTGAGCGGCCCACCACATACATCAGACCGCCGGTGATCAGGATCAGCAGACCGGGCACCGTGGCCGGGCGGGCCCGAAGGGCCGTGAGTTGCGGATAGCGCTGCCAGGCCAGCCACAGCGCAAGGGCCAGCATCACCGGCCCATGCCCCTGCCCGACCACGCCCCAGATGAACTCGTCGAGGGCCCGATAGGTCGGGAAGTACATGATCAGCAAGGCCAGTCCGGCCAGCGCGGGAGCCCATCTGTGCAACTGGGCCGCGGCATGCCAGGGCGTATGAGGAAGGGTGGGTGCAGTCATGAGGTGCCAGAAATGGAAGCCGTGAGCCGGGAGCAACCGGCGGGCCTTGCAAGCCCGTCATCCTCGGTTTTTCCCCGAAAAAAGGGGGGTCCTGAAAACACTGTTACGTCTGCGACGCACGCTCACCTCGGCATACAGCCTCCTCACATCTGACCCCTGTTGACGGGGGATGACGAGGAAGGATGCGTCGATAGACTGGGGCGTCATGAAAAAGGCCTACGTGTCGCCCTTCGTCAACCACACGAACGAGTACATCAACCGCGTGAAGGCCATCGTGGCGGCGTGCGGGTATGACGTGCAGCCGCTGTCCTTTCGCACACTGCTGTCCCGGCGCGTGACGGGTCTCTTCGACCCGGGCAACGTCGTGCTGGTCCACTGGCTCGAAGCGCGAGCCTTTTCCGAAGGGCATCGCGGCGCCGGGCTCCGGCTGGCCGGGCTGGCCCAGTTCATGGTGTATGCCGTCGTTCTGCTCATCATGCGGGCCAGGCTGGTCTATTTCGTGCACGACCACGCCGTACATGACCTCACGGGTTGGCGCCGCACGTTCTCCGTGTGGCTCATTCGCCTGCTGTCCCGGCTGGCCGATGTCCGGGTCGTGCATGACCCGAGCCATGCCGGCCGCTACCGGGCGGCCTATCTCCCGCATCCGCTCTACCGCGATCAGCTGCCTTCCGAGTTGGGGTCTGCGCGCACGCCTGGCACGGCGCCCTTGCGGGCCGGCATCCTCGGCGCTGTGCGTCCGTACAAACAGATCGAGCACATCATCGACTTGTGGCCCGCTGGACCTTCGTTGCGGATTCGAGGCCGCGCCGACCCGGCCTACGAGCAGGTGCTGCGAAGCCATTTGGCTCGCCGGGGTCCCGATGTGCCCATCGAACTGGTGACCGGGTTCATGACCCGGGATGACTTCGCCCATGAGATGGAGCAACTCGATGCCCTGATCCTGCCGCATGCCGACGACTCGGCCCTGGTCAGCGGGGCCTTCTTCGAGGCGATCGGCGCGGTCCCGATCGTGATCGCGCGCAGCAGCCCGTTCATCCAATGGGTGCAAGGGCAATTCGAGGGCGTGCTGTCATTCGATTCCGACGAGGAGTTCGTGGCTGCCGTGCACCAGGCTCAGGCGATGCAGACACGCATGGCGGAACGGTTGCCTCAGAGCGCCCGTCGCGCCCAGGAGCTGTTCGGAATCGGCGCTTGCGTGGCCCGCTACGGCCAGGCCATCGGACGGGGTTGATCGGCCATCATGCAGGCACACAGCACCTCTGCCGTTCCTCTCTTCGGATGGCGCCATGTCCATGTCCCGGCCCTGATCGCTTACGGGGCGCTGCTCCTTCTCGTGATCTGGCAATTCCGCTATCTGCCCTTTGCCGATTTCAACGAATGGACGTATCAGGCCTTCATCACCCGCACACTGCTGGACGGGACGGGCAGCGCGGTGTTCTACCTGCGCGAATATCCGGTTCCTTATGTCACGTCCCAGGCGGTGATGACGGCCTTGAACTTCCTGACCGACCCGGTTACGGCGGGGCGCTGGACGGTCACGTTGTACCTGGCGGCAGCGGCTGTCGTGGCCCGTCGCTTCGTTGTGGCGAACCGGCTTCGCCCCGAGTTGGCGTATCCGGCCTTGCTCGTCGGCATCGTGTGCAACTCGAGCTTCTGGAGCGGCTACCTGAACTACCAGTGCGGGCTGCTGGTGCTGATGGCCTATCTCTCGATTCCGTCAGCGCAGCGGCGGCAGCCCTGGGTGGTCTGTCTGGTGTCGTTGGCCGCGTTTGCCTGTCATGGATTCTGCCTGCTGGCGTTTGGCGTGATGGCGGGCATGCAAGCACTGATTGGATCATGGCGTGAGCGTCTCGCCTTTGCTGCGGCCATGCTGCCTGCCGCGGCCCTGACGCTGTGGTACCTGCTGGCGAAGTCCAACGACGCCATGCCGGCATTGCATGCCCCCGTCAGCCACGGAGACCTTCGCTTTCTGGCGTACAAGTTCTACACGCTGAGCAAGGCCGGGCCGTATCAGAACTTCATGATCGGGGATAGGACGGATCTGAATCGCTGGCCTGTGCTGTTCTGGCTCGGCTGTCTTGCCAATCTGGTCATCTCGGTGCTGCTGCTGGTGTGGCAGTACCGCGCGCTGCGGCGACCGGCCGCCGAGGCCGATGACCTGCAGGCCCTTCGGTGGGCGGCCATCTCGCTGGGGCTGGCCTGCCTGGTCGCGCCCGCCACGGCAATGCAGATCGTCAACCCCGGCGAGCGCCTGTTGTATCCGCAGCTTCTGTTGGTCTTCGTGTTGTGCCTCCGCCAGACCGGATCACCGTCCGAGGCGGGGGGGCGCAGCCTGCCCGGACTGGGCGCGGTGGCCGTGCTGATGGTGTCGCTGGCCAGCCTCGTCAGCCTGGTTGTCGCGACAGAGAGGGAAGGCTACCAAGCCGTTCGGCCGGATGTGTTCGGTCAGGCCCAGCAAGGCTATACGGAGCGCTTCTACTGGCACCGCCCCTATCAGTTTCTGGCCATGCAGGACCACATGATGGCTCGGTATGCGGGCCACCAGCGGCCCGACATGCCGATCACCTTCACGACCAGCCTGATCGGCATGATGCCGACCGATCCTCCGATCACACGCCCCACGCCTTGAATGCGACCAGCGCCTCCTCGACCGAGCCGACAGGGCGGGCTGTCGGGGCGTCTCGTGTCCAGGCAGCCATGTAGCCGTGGATCTTGCCGTAGTTGTTGTCGAGGACCAGATGAGGCTTGCCCAGCAGAACCGACAGGATGTGGGCGTGCAGCCGGTCTGTCAGCACATGATGGCCTTGCTCCAGCAGACGCAGGCCGCGGTTCACCCGCGTTTCGGCCAGCCGCTGGTACTTGGCCAGCCGCACGCGTTGAGCTCCCTGGCGCCCGGCCGCAACCGATCTCAGCGCCGATCCTACCTTGACGAAGCGCAGGTAGGTGGCTGGTTCTTCGAGCCAGTCGGCCGCCATCACGCCGGGGCGGTTGAGCACCGGTGAAAAGTCGAACCCCGACTGCTCGACGTCCTGCCGGATGAGGCAGAACACCGGAGCACGTGGAGGGGTGTGGGCTTGGATCGGACCGATCCCGAATGCCGAATCCGGGCTCATGCCGCACTGCTTGCCCAGCTCGGCCGCTGCCTGTTCGAAGCTGCGTCGGTCTCGGGCCAGCACGTGCACATCGCCGTGCTGCCGCGCCAGAGCCCAGAACTGCCGAGCGCGCTCGCTGCTCTTGAAGTGGATGGACTGCGGCATCTGGATGATGCGCCGATCCGGAAAGTCGCGGATCAGGCGTTCGCGCAGGTTCTGGTGGCGTAGCCACAGGTCGCCCAGGTTGCCGCCGCCATGGATGAGGATGGGACCGTCCGGATGCGCCCGTCGCAAGGCGTCCGGGTCGTACTGGCCGCAGTCGCAGACATAGCGTGGCACTTTGCCCTGCGTGGCTTGCAGCACCTCGATTTCACCCAGCCAGATGGCGCTGTCGCCCACGTTGCCATGGTCGGGGAAGTCGATGAGCGCGTACTCCTCGCCCGGCGCCAGCAGGGTGAGCATGGTCTGCTTCAGCAGGGCAATCTGGGACTGGATGAAAGCGGCATTCTCATTGGTCATGGGGACTCACCTGATGGGGAATGAACTTGTGGCGGAGCTTGCCGAGCAGAGCCAGCAAGTCGGTTTCGGGCCCGTCCGGGCGGGATGACAGCATCCAGAAGGCGAGGTGGGCCGCGAGGTAGGCGAGGCCGCCCAGAAGGCTGACGGCCGCAAACTCGCCGGCAAGCCACCACCAGCCGGCGTCCGGGCTTGGCAGCACACGGGCCTGCCAGACCACCGCCCCCGCCACGGCAGCGCTCAGCAGCGAGCGTTCGGTGGACCGCAATTGCGTCGTCATGGACAGCCCGGAGAGTCGTCGCACCACCGTCATGTTGAGCACGATGGTGGCCAGTCCCGTGACGGCGCGTGCCTGTAACACCATGACGAGACCGCCGAACCACGCGGCGGCCGCGATCACCGGCACCCGCACGGCGAACATGGCGAGATCGCGCATGAACAGCAGGCGTGTGGCTCCCAGGGCCATGGCCAGCGGCCGGACGGGTGAGGCCAGCGTCTGCAAGGCAAACACGGCCGCCAGCATCTGGATGATGATGACGGCGTCGAGCCATTTCTCGCCCAGCACCAGTCGCACGATCACCTCGGCCTGCAGAGCGAACAGCATGCCGACCGGCATCGCGGCGGCCACGATGATTGCCTGGGCCCTGAGGTAGCCGCGCTGGAGCCGGGGCGGGTCGTCCACCACCGCCCTCAATCCGGGGAACAGCGCCTGCTCGATGGGGCCGATGGTCTCGCGTGTGGGCAGTGCAGCCAGCTTGTCCCCCACGGTGTACAGCCCCAGCGCGCGGGCGCCCATGCTGGCGCCGATGAACAAGTGGTCCAGCCGCCAGTTCAGCGTGTTGACGATCTGGCCGAGAGACAGCCACACCGAGAACGACAGCAGGTCGCGCATGTGGCCCAGCGAGAAGCGGGGGCGGTAGGGTACGACGATGTAGGACGTGGCCACACCGGCGACCTGCGTACACAGCAGGCCGACGACCAGCGCCCAGTGGCTTCGGAACACATAGGCGACGGCAATGCTGGCCACGACGCCGGCCATCTTCTGGGCCACCAGCACGGCAAACTCCTGCCAGAAGACGAGCTGACGGGTCAGTACCACGACGCGCGGATTGGCTGCCCCGTTGATGAACACCGACAGGCCCATCCAGCACATCACCGGCACCAGGCGCTCATCGTGGTACAGCTCGGCCACCCAAGGCGAGGCCGCTGCGAACCCCGCGCCGATGAGCCCCCCCCGGATGAGGTTCATGGTCCAGGCGGTATGGAAGTGCTCCTCGGTCGGCTTGGCATGGTGGACCAGCGAGGATGCCAGCGACAGCTCCGTGACCGCAGCCAGCACCTCCAGCATCGTGAGTGCCAGTGCGACCAGACCGAAGTCCTCCGGTGTCAGGAGTCGGGCGAGGATGAAGGTGCTGCACAGAGCAAGCACGGTGACGACCGCCTTCGCGGCCGACAGCCACAGCACACCTTTTGCCAGTTGGGCTTTCATGGGGTCGTCCGGGTCAGTAGGCGTCCACCGCCTTGAGCAGGCTGCGCATGGGGGCAGGGCGCGTTCGCCCACCCAGCCGGAGCAGGGTGTCGGACACGAAGGCGTCTTCGTACAGCGCTGTGCGAACCAGGCCATCGAAGTAGACATGGGCCCACACAAAGCGCTGCAGTGCGGCGCGGTTGAGCACATAGCCGTGCTCGCCCGTGCACCAGGAGAGTGCGCCCATGTAGGTGTAGGGCGTGTCGTTGATGGCAGTGTCGCCACACTTCCCGAGGTGCCAGATCCGGTTGTGTCCAGCCGGATAAGGGCTGTGGTAGTGGTGCCCCCACTGAGTGGGGGCCCGGCATCGCGTGGCCTGGCTCATTAGACGAGCCAGTGAATGGGTGTCACCCGCGCGATGGTCATCGTCCACCTTCAGCACGGCCTTCACCTCGGGGACCATCGCCAGCACGAAGTAGGCGGCCGCGACCTTGCCCGCCAAGTGATCGTAGCTGTCGGCCACGGGTACGCAGAGCGCATCCAGGGAGGCGTCCCAGCGGAACAGGGACGAGGTGGGGTCCCCGCCCACCACGTTGAGCTGGCTGATGCCACGCGTCTCGAGCGACGCGAAGCTGACCGATGACTGCACGGCCCGACCGATCCGGGGGCGGCAGGTCATGTGCATCACCACGTGGGGTGTCAGTCGGCCTCGCAGGTCATCCAGCAGCTGCTGATGAACCAGACAGAACGCAAGTCCGTAGGCGTGAAAGGTCTCGGCGTCCCGGGCATCGGTCGACGCCATCCAGCGTGTGACCGATAACAGGGCTGCATCTCGGGTCTCGGTCTGCGGACTGTCCATCAGCGCCAGCGCCTCGCGGGCCTTGGACTTGAGCACCGCCACGGCGTCGGGCGCACCCTTGCGGCGTGACGCCATCGGTGGGCGTTCCAGCAACGCATTCAGAACCTGCCGAAGCGCCGTGTCAGCATGATGACGGTCTTGGTCGATACGGCTCAGGCGATGAGCCAACTCCCGGTGGAACCGGTGACGCCGGCGCAGGTCGCGCAGCCATTGAACGAGGACATCGGGGAGAGAGGTCATTGCCAGCATGACGTTTTACCGTGCAATAGTGCCGCCCCCGCAACGGGAGGTAACAGCCTCCGTTATGTGGGGGTGAAAAGGGCCGTGCACTAGTTCGCATGCCGCATCGGCATCGGCCAAAAGCAGGGGGTCCTTCGTGATCTTGTGCACGGTTGCGAAGCGCACTGGCTGAGCGAGTGGGCTTGCAAGGCGATACATGCTCGTGCGCGCAGAGGGGGTGGCGTCACTAGCATTCGCTTCGCCTTCTCGACTTTGTTTTGCCATGTCTTTCTCTTCGCTCCATGATCGTTCGCCGGTCAGCATGAAACTGCTGGTGATCAGCGCCCTTGTCTGTGCAGCCCTGACCGCCTGTGGTGGTGGCGGCGGTGGTAGTTCAAGCTCTCTCACATCTGCTCCTCAGGCCGCTGGTGCCGAATCCGACGACCAGCACGAATCGGCGCAAGGCATGCTGGTCGCTTCGAGCACCAGCACGCTGGCCGCGACGACGAGCTACCTTGCAGACCTCAATGCCGCGGCCTGGGCTGCAGCGGAGTCGGTCGAAGACTTCAACAGCTACAGTGCGCTCGACGGCGCATTGGTTCCGCGGTGGTTGTTCACCAACGGACCCGAGTTCGCGGGTGCTGCGGGCACCATGGCAATGGCCAGCTCGCAAAGTGATCGCCACGCTGATCTGGTCGCCGATCTGGGTTGTGGCACCACCGACGTCATTCCCGCACCGAAGTCCGGCTGTGGCCGCTATGTCTCGGGCACCCGCAACTTCAGCGCGCCGTTCACGGTCTCCGATCCTTCCACCGCCCGCATGCTGATGCGCGTCCGTCGCACCCAGCCACTGCTGGCCACAGGCATGCGTGTGCGTGACATGTCGGGTCAGATGCTGCAGTTCAACCTGCCTGGTCAGACCATCGAAGGCGTGCTGGGCGATGGCTGGACGCACGTCTCCGTACCGCTGCGTGCCCCGGCGAGCTACTGGGGTGGCATGAACAACGGCGTGCTGCAGGGTGGGGTCACTGGCGTGTCGCTGACGGTGGGACAGCAGTCGCTCGTGGGGCCCCGCGGCACCGTGCAGTTCGACGACATCCGCGTCGTGCGGAGCAATGCCGTCGAGGTCGGTCTCACGGGCCAGGAGCCCGTGCTGTCCAACGGCGTCATCGCGAAGACCACCGACCGCATGGCCACCGGCGCCTCGTTCTATCGCATCTCGGACGCCAGCATGAAGCTGGCCTCCGAAGCGGGCTTCAATGTCATCCGCCTGGATCTGTTCTGGGAGCAGGTGCAGCGCAATGGCCGCTTCGACTTCTCGATCTACGAGACGGTGCTGACCCGATTGGCCAAGTACGGCATGAAGGCCTTGTTCATTCTGGACTACGGCCATCCCGACTTCGGGGGCGGTTCGCCGCAGACCGAAGCCAGCCGTGCGGCTTACGTGGAGTTTGCCCGTCAGGCCGCGCGCTTTGCGATGGGCCGCAACGTGGTGGCCTTCGAGGTCTGGAACGAGCCCGACAACACGACCTTCTGGCGTGACGGTGATCCCCGCACCTACGCTGCCCTGCTGGGTCCCACCGTGGCGGCCATCAAGTCGATCGACCCGAACCGCAAGGTGCTCAACGGCGGGCCGTCGTGGGTCAACCTGCCCTACGTGCTGGATCTGGCGCGAACCGGGCAACTGGCAGGCATCGACGGCTTTGCCATCCACCCCTATCGCAAGGGCGCACCCGAGACCTTCGCCGGCGACCTCGCCTCGCTTCGGTATGTCCTGAAGTCGCAAGGCGTCACGGCCCCCGTGTGGAGCACCGAATGGGGCTATACCTCGGGTGGGCTGAACACCTCGACCTTCGGCGACGGACACGACACACGGGCTCGTACCTGGCAGGCCAAGATGGTTCTGAGGACCATGCTGACCCAGATGTCGATGAACCTGCCGATGATGATGACCTTCGAACTGCTGGACCGCGGAAGCGACCCGGCCAACCCGGAGTACAACTACGGCATGCTGACGTCGACCCTGGCTCCCAAGCCGGCCTATGTTGCGGCAAAGCAGCTTTTTACCCTGACTGGAAGTAAGAATTACAAGGGGGTTGTGACGGGTTTGCCGGCCAACGTGCATGCCATGAAGTGGGATGGCGATGGCAAGGTCACCTACGCTGTCTGGATGGACTCGTCGCAGTCGACGACCCGGTTGTCGATCCCGTCGGGCGCTCAGGTTCAGGCCTGGGATGGCTCGATCCCTGAGACGGTGATCGGTGCTTCGAATACGCGTCAACTCAACCTCACGATGGACTCGGGTCCCATCTACGTGACGTTCTGACCGGTCATGGCCGCCGTCCCGCGACGTACGCGATGGCGGCCATGATGTAGAACAGAAAGCCCAGGTCGTAGACCAGCGCGATCAGCGAGGCGGAAACCAGCGTGGCAAACACGGCCCGTCGGGCGCCGATCGCGATGACCCGTTCTTCAAGGGGCAGGTCGGCCGGCATCTTGGCGAACAGGATCGGCGTCACGAAGAAGAGGAAGAGCAGGGCGCCGACCCATCCGAGGTTCGACAGCACCACCAGCGGGAAGCTGGAGGCCCGGCAGCAACCCAGCCCGGCGCCCAGCCCGAAGGATTCGAGAAAGGTCTGGAAGGCCTGCGCATTGAGGGCTCGGCGGATGGAGCCGGAGTCCGAAGTCCACTTCTGGCCGATGACCACGCTGAAGAATTCGACGACCGCATCCAGTGCGGGCGGGACGAACAGCAGCACCCCGATGCCCAGCACCAGACCGCCCGCGGCCAGCTTGAGGTAGAGGCTGTAGGGTCCGATCGCGCCAACGCGCATCTGGCGCCACAGGGTATAGAGCAGCGCGACGGTCATGCAGATCACGAGGCTGACATAGGCTGTGCCCGAGGTCGACATCAGCAGCAGCAGCAGGTTCGCGATCGTCAGGGCACGGGCCCATCCTCGCAACACGCCGTGCATCCACAGCGTGTGCGTGAAGGCCACGAGACCCAGCGTGTACTGCGAGAACATCGAGGTCTCGGGGAAGGTGCCCGTGATGCGCATGAGACCGGCCACCTCGCCGCCCATCATCGCGTAGTTGGCGTTCTTCAGATAGGCCAGCACGGGGACAAGGCCGAGATGGTGCTGGGCCAGTTCCACCACCGCGGCCGCGACGTTCAGTCCGGCGACCCAGAGCACGGCCCGGGCCGCCACCATGTAGCCGCCTGCGCGGCTCAGCAGGGTGCGCATCATGATGAAGGTCATGAAGGCCAGGAAGGCGTACATCGCCTGCGTGATGTTCATGGAAACCGGGCCGAGCGGGCCCAGCAGATAGGCCCCCGCGCCATCGCTGCGATCGAAGCCCGCCACCATCAACTGGCCTTGCAGCAACCGTGGCATGACGAAGGCCGTCGCCATGGCCCAGATCGTGAGCACCAGCAGCCAGAATGTCGGCGTTGCGAATTCGATGGGACGCAGAAAGCCTTTGAGCCCTTCACGCCGGAGCAGACTCAAGCCGGTGAAGCCTTGGGCCAGCATGGCCGGCGTGACATTGGCGCCCCCCAGCGCCGTGGCATAGGCCACTGCCGTGCCACCGAACAAGGTGGCGATCACCGCCATGTAGAGGATGCCCTGGCCGCTCACGAACAGTCCGATCAGGAACATCAGCAGACCGTATAGGGTCGGAACCATGCGTCACTCTCCCGTGCGCGGGGGCCAGGTCGGCTGTCCGCCTTCCCCCAGTTCGATGTAAAGGGGGGCGGCACCCACCGTCACCTGCCGGCGCTTGCCGCTGCTGGCCGGTTCGACCGGCTCTCCATCCACGCCAAACACACCGGACACGGCCCAGTCGTCGTCCAACGTCAGGCTCTGAGCGCGGTTGTCGGCTTGCCAGGCCATGATGAGCTTGCGCGGCCCCTGTGTGAGCAGGTAGGCCTGCAGGCCCCGCGTGCGATGGCCTTCCTCGCTCAGACGGCGGCTCAAGGTGTGTCCGCCAATCAGTCGGTTCATCGCGGCATAGGCCTTGAACGCCGGGCGCTTGCGGCCGGTTCGGTCGATGAGGCCATACGGCCCGTCGACAGCGTCATGCATGCTGAACCAGCACAGTGCCTGGACACCGGCAGCCTCGGCCAGCACGTAGGCCCTCGGCAGAAAGGCCGCCACCCGGTCTTCCGTCACTTCCTCGCCGGCATGACGCGATCCGAGCTTGAAGCCCCACTCTGTGATCCACACCTCAGGCTCGATGCCCGTGTAGCGGCGCGTGTGGCGCTTGAGTCGGCCGATGGCCGCCTCGAAGGCACGGTCCTTGTCGACCAGCTGGAATGGGCGGGCCCAGTCGCTGTCTGCGTAAGGGGCCGCCACCTCCGGCCCGGGAGAGCTGTCGTTGGTGTAGGCGTGCAGGCCAATGCCCTTGAACCCTTTCGGCAGGCGAGGGTGCTGCGCAAACCAGTAATGGTTCACCAGCACGTCTTCGCTGGTGATCACCGTGGTGCTCGGCGACACCGCGTGGACCTCGGTGCTGACAGCGCGCACCATCTCGATGTAGTGATCCACCCAAGGCGATGGCGGCTTGCCGTTCCACACTCCGCCCACCATCTTCAGGATCTGATAGTTGTGAGGCTCGTTCCAGACCTGGATGACGAATGGCACCCCGGCCCGCTGCAGCAGGCGCGTCACGTGCGCGCCATAGCGACCCAGTGCATCGGGTGCAATCGGGGCGCGGGGCGAGGTTGGTGTGGCAGGGTAGGCCTTTGCATTGGCATAGCCCAGCATGAAGATCACGCCGATGCCGAATTCCCGATAGCGCTTCAGTCGCGCCTGAAAGGTGGGTGGAAAGGGCTGATAGTCGCCAGCCCGCGGCTCCATCTCGGACCAGTTCACGGCGTCACGCACCCAGCTCACCCCGAGTTGCGGCAGCAGGTCGATCTGCGAGGCCGGTTGCCCTTGCCCGAACTTCACCACCAGCCCGAAGCCCGCCCGCATGGGCCGGCTCGAGGGCGAGGACTGCCCCCAGGCGTGGCCGCCAGCCAGCCAACCGGATGCCAGCGCCAGGGTCAGCGCGCGACGCGTGACAGACGCAGGAGAGTCCGTTTCAGCGGTGACGGTGGTCGTTGAACAGCACGCCACTGAACACCTCACACGATTTCTGCAGGTTGTCGACCAGGGTCTTCAGGGGTGTGACGGCACTCACTCCGCGCCGTGCGATCGTCAGGGCGCCGCCGCACTTCTCCGCGATCACGCGGGCATCCGCACCTTGCGAGGCCGCTGGCGTGTCGACGATCACGTGATCGAACTGGCTCAGCAGGCGCTGCATCAGGAGGTCGAACGGCTGCCCCTGTACCAGTTCCAGCGGGTTGGGTGGCGTGACGCCCACGGGCAGCATGTACAGATTGGGCAGGGCCCCCACCGGTCGCAGCACGTCCACCTCTGCGCGCCCGGCCAGGGTCGAGCTCAGTCCGAACGGCGCGCTGGTGCCGAAGATGGCCTGCATCCTGCTGGTTCGCATGTCGGCATCGATCAGCAGCGTCCGTCCTGGCAACTGGCTGAAGGCCGCGGCAAGGTTGATCGCGAAGAAGGTCTTGCCATCCCCGGGGTCGACGCTGCAGACCGCCAGGGCGAGCCGCCGCGGCTGGCGTGGTGAAAACACCGTGGCGAGCATGCGCGACCGGATGTCCCGGAAGAACTCGGCCGCAGGTTCGAAGGGGCGGGTGGCCACCACCAGTTCGGGCGAGACGGTTTGCGGATCGCGGCCTTCGTAGGGGTAGTTGAACTGGACCGACAAGGCCCAGGCCACGTCTTCGGGGCGTGCCAGCCGCAAGGCCACTGCGGCCTCGCCGAACTTGACGCCGTGCTTTCTCTGGTAGTCGACGATGGTGTCGATCTGGCCTGCATCCAGGCTGTTGATCCGACCGATGATGTCGCCGATCGTCTGCGTCGGCATGTCCGCGAGATTGGTCATGGTGATGCGCGTCCTTACACGGAGGGGCTGGGCAGGCGCAGGTCGGCCTTGCCACCGGACAGGGGGAAGAGCCTCAGCGGGCGCTTTTTGGCCGAGCCTGGCAGGGCTTCAGGCATGCTGCCCAGGTTGGGCGCACCGATCAGCTCGCTCAGATCCTGATCCAGGCGGACACGGCGGTCGCGCAGTTCGCGCACCACAGCCAGGCCGATGCCAAGGAACAGACCCACGAAGATGGCCTGCAGGACGTACAGCAACTTGCGGGGGGACGAGTGCCGGTAGGGGGGTGTCGCATAGCGCAGCACGGCCACGTTGGTCTGATCCAGTCGGCTCTCCAGTGTGGTCTGCTGAACGCGGGCCTGGATGCCATCGAAGGCGCGTTGGGCACTGGCCACGTCGGTGGCCAGCAGCATGGCTTCGTCGCGCATGGCCTTGAGCTTGAGCACCTTGTCGCGCTGCGCTTCCAGCAGCGAGCGCGTCTGCGCCTCGCGCTGCATCGCGATCTGGGCAGACACACCGGTCGTGCGGCCCACGGCCACCGACTCTGCCTGGATGCGCGCCTTCAGCTCTTCGATCCCGGCCTTGAGCCGGCCGATCACGGGGTGGCTGTCTGCATACCGATCGCCTTCTTCCTTGAGACGGGCTTCCTGGCGTGCCAGGTCCGCTTTCAGCCCCATGATCACGGCGCTGTTCATGGCGTCCGGGCTGCTCAGGCCGGTCTGGGCGCGACGGCTGATGGCATCGGCCGTGACAGCCTGCAGCGACACCAGCTGCGCGGAGAGCTCGTTGAGGCGGGCGGTCTCGACGTCGATGCGCTCGTCGGTGGCGATGATGCCCTTCTCTTGCTGGAAGGCAGAGAGCTTGCGCTGCGCGGCCTCGAGATTCTCGCGTGCCTGCGCCAGTTCACCTGCGAACATCGACGAGAACTGTTTCGCGGGCGAGACCCGCAACTCGAGGTTCACGTCTACATAGGCCTTGATGAACTCGTTGACCAGCGCTGATGCGAAGTTGGGATCGGCGGCCACATAGCTGATGCCGATCACGTTGGCATTGCGCTCGGGCTTGACCTCCAGCGAATTCAGCAGGCTCTCCGAGATCCAGGTTTCGAAGTCTCCCTGTCCTTCGGTCGCTTCCTGCCAGCGTTCGCGCAGCACCGGGCTGTCCGTGAGGCGGAGGTTGCGTATGACTCGCTTGGCCACCCGCTCACTCTGGATGATGCCCACCTGGGTGGCCAGATACTGGCTGGTCTGGGGCAGCAGCGTGCCGTTGATGGGATCGGGTGATCGGTTCTCCACCACCACACTGCCTTCCGCGGTGTACTTCTTGGGCAGCAGGAAGGCCAGCAGCAAGGCCACGGTGACCAGGATCAGCAGGGTGAACGTCGGCGCTTTCCAGCGTGCACGCAGGATGGCCAGAAACTGGGCAAAACTCATTGCTCACCTTTAATGGTTCAGGGTCGAGGGGTCAGTAGCCAAACTCTCTGATCGCGCCATGGACGGCCTGCGACATCGACTGCCGGAAAGCCTCTGTCGAAAAGCGCAGCGCGTTATCGCGACAGTCGATCGGTCGGATCTCGTCGGACACCGATTCGAACCGGCGCACGGCGGCGGCGATGCTCTCCGGTGTCTGTTCATGGAAGAACACGCCTGTGGGATGCGGACACTCGCCCACGGCCATCACGGTCTCCAGCGAGCCACCGCGGCCGTATGCGATTACCGGCGTGCCGCAGGCCTGCGCCTCCACCGGGGTGATGCCGAAGTCCTCTTCGGCCGCAAAGATGAAGGCCCGTGCGTTCTGCATGTGGTCGCGCAGAACGTCGCCCGGCTGGTGACCCAGCACGTGCACATTGGGGCCCGCCAGCTCGCGCACCCGGCTGATGTCCGGACCATCGCCGATGATCACCAGCTTGCGATCGGGCAGCATCCGGAAGGCCTCGGCGATCGTCGGGATCATCTTGTAGGGCACCAGCCGCGAAGCCGTGAGATAGAAGTCCTGCTTGCGCGTCTCCAGCGAAAAGGCCGATGTGTCGACGGGGGGGTAGATCACCTCGGCTTCGCGGCCATAGCACTTCTCGATGCGCCGGGCGATGTAGCGTGAGTTGGCCAGCATCACGTCGACGTTCGGGGCCGTGCGGACGTCCCACAGGCGGACGTAGTGCAGGATGGCGCGCACCAGCATCGACTTGAAGCCTTGATCCAGATGGCTCTCGCGCAGGTACTGGTGCTGCAGGTCCCACGCATACCGGATCGGCGAGTGAACATAGCTCACGTGCAACTGGTTGCCCGACGTGATCACGCCCTTGGCCACTGCGTAACTCGACGACACCACGATGTCGTACGACGACAGGTCGAACTGCTCGATCGCCATCGGCATCAGGGGCAGGTAATGGCGGAAGCGCTTGCGCGAGCCAGGCAGGCGCTGGATGAACGAGGTGTGGACGGTGCTGTCGCCGAGGAATGCGCGCTGCTGCTCGGGCAGGAAGTCGACCAGCGTGAACACATCGGCGCCGGGCCACAACTGCAGCATCTGCTCGAGCACGCGCTCGGCACCGGCATACACCTCGAGCCAGTCGTGAACGATGGCCACGCGGGGCGACTTGCCCGCCAGGGGGCGGACACGGGGTAACGGTCTGTCAACCGGCCTCAGCTGCCGGGTCTGCGCTGTCATGCCATCTCCTTGAGGTGGTGGGCAAGTGCTTCTGCAGCGCCTTGCCAGCTCCATTGCCTGCTGCGCGCCAGGCTGCGTGCACGCAGGTCTTCGCGGTCATGCCGCTCCAGCCTCATCACCTGATCCAGTGCCTGTACAAAGGAATCGGCATCGCGTGGGTCGAAGTAGATGGCCGCGTCGCCGCACACCTCCGGCATCGAGGCCGCGCGCGAGGACACCACCGGGCATCCGAGCGTCATGGCCTCCAGAGGCGGGAGGCCGAACCCTTCGTAGACTGACGGAAAGACAAACGCAGCAGCATGGCGGTACAGGCTGCTGAGCTCTTCATCAGACACATATCCCACCCGTTTGATGAATGGCGGCCAGGTTTCTTCGGAGTTGGAAAACACGTTGTTGTTCAGGCCGCCGGCGATGACCACGTCGAAGCCGGGCTGTTTCAGTTTCAGCATGGCCCGCGCCACAAGAGCAAAGTTCTTGCCCAGGTGGTTGCTGCTGACGGCCAGCAGATAAGGGCGTCCTCGCAGGCCGTGGCGATCCAGAATCGTGTCGTCCGGTTCCAGCCTCAGCATGTGGTCGCCGCCTGCGCCGACCACGGCGATCCGCTCGGGCGGCACGCTGAGGTGTCGGGCCAGTTCGCGTCGCGAGAAGTCGGACACCGTCACGATCCGGGCAGTGGAAAATGCCAGTAAACGGTGCAGGACCCGGTAAGCCAGACGGAAACGCCAGTGATATGCCTGGGGCAGCGAGAACACCGCGGCGTCGTGGATTACCACCATCTGGCCCGGCCGTCGAACCGGTGCGGTGTTGCACAGGTTGAGCAACGGCAAGTCGGGGCGGAAGCGCGCCAGTTCCATCTGCTCCCAGGCGTGTCCCTGCCGTCGTCCGATCTGGACCATGCGACCATGTTGAAGCCGCAGCGGCGCGACCTCGCCGGGTGGCACAGCGACCAGCAATTCAGCGCGGGGCAGCAGATGCGGGATGGCCTGATCGAGCGCGCGCAGGGTTTCACGGGCGAACCGTTCGACCCCGGTCACGGGGCGTCCCAGGAATCGCCCGTTGACCAGGTAGGTCTGACGTGATGTGGAGGCACTCATGCGATTCATCACATCACACGCCCCTCCGGCACAGACCCCCTCACGTCGGGGCTCGAAGGGGCTTCATTAGCTTGCGCTCACAATTGCTACGTCATGTACACCTGACTCGACGAATTGCTACCTGCAAAAATCGCATGTTGAGGGGCGCAGCCCACACCAACCGGGTGCCTTTTTTGTTGCCGTCGGTGGCATGATGTGTGCATGTTGGAGCGTCAGGCCCAACCGGATGGCGGGGCTGATCAGACAAGACCGAAAGCAGCGCAATGGCCAAAGCAATGATTCTTGCAGCGGGACAGGGAACCCGCGTTCGCCCTCTGACCAAGCAGACACCCAAACCCATGGTGCCCATCCTGGGCAAGCCGGTGATGGAATACATCATCGAGCACCTGGCGCGCTACGGCGTCAAGGACATCATGGTCAACGTGGCGTTCAACCACTGGAAGATCGAGAACTACTTCGGTGACGGCCACCGCTGGGGTGTGAACATCGGTTACGCGTACGAAGGCGCCCGCGAGCACGGCGAGATCGTGCCCAAGCCGCTGGGTTCGGCCGGGGGCATGCGGCGCATCCAGGACTTCTCCGGCTTCTTCGACGAAACCACCATCGTCCTGTGTGGCGACGCCATCATCGACCTCGACATCAAGGCGGCGCTGTTCGAGCACAAGGCCAAGCAGGCGCTGGCCAGCGTGGTCACGCTCGAGGTGCCCCGCGACCAGGTCAAGAACTACGGCATCGTCGTGGCGGACAAGGAAGGGCGCGTGCAGTCCTTCCAGGAAAAGCCCTCGCCGGAAGAGGCCCGCTCGACGCTGGCCAGCACCGGCATCTACATCTTCGAGCCCCAGGTGGTCGACCTGATCCCGCCCGGCCAGGAATTCGACATCGGCAGCGAGCTGTTCCCGATGCTGGTCGACAAGGGCCTGCCGTTCTACGCGCAGAGCCGCTTCTTCAACTGGATCGACATCGGTCGCGTGGCCGACTACTGGGCCGTCTGTCAGCGCGTGCTGCGCGGTGAAATTGCGCAGATGGACATGCCCGGCAAGGAAGTCCGGCCCGGCGTGTGGGTGGGCCTGAACACCCGTGTCGACTGGGACTCCGTGAAAATCACCGGTCCGGTCTACATCGGCTCGGGTTCGTGCATCGAGAAGGGCGTCACCATCGAGGGGCCGGCCTGGATCGGGCACGGCTGCCGCCTGCGCGAAGGCAGCAAGGTGGTGCGCAGTGTGCTGTTCGAATACACCCGCCTGAGCGAAGGCGCGGTGTTCGACGAGGTGGTTGCCTCACCGGTGTACTGCGTGGACCGCCAGGGCCGCACGACCTACCAGGGCGACGAGACCACCGGCTTGCGCTGGGGCGACGCCCGCGCCTGAACCGCGCCCGAAGTGCCCGACAATCCGGGCATGAGCAAGATTCTGGTCACCGGCGCGGCCGGCTTCATCGGCATGCACGTCTCGCTCGCCCTGCTTGCGCGGGGCGACGAGGTCGTGGGCATAGACAACCTTAACGACTACTACGATCCGGCGCTCAAGCAGGCGCGTCTGGCCGAGCTGCATGCAGCCGGCGGGGCCTTCCGCTTCGTGCAGATGGACGTGGCCGACTTCGCCCCCCTGGCTGCGCTGGCCGAGGCTGAGGGGTTCGACACCGTCATTCACCTGGCGGCGCAGGCCGGCGTGCGTTACTCGATCACCAACCCGCACGCTTACGCGCAGGCCAATCTGGTCGGCTTTGTCAACATCCTCGAGGCCTGCCGCCATCATGGCGTGAAGCACCTGGTGTACGCCAGCAGCTCCAGTGTCTACGGTGGCAACGCCCGCATGCCGTTCGCGGAAACCGATGCGGTCGACCACCCTGTCAGCCTGTACGCGGCCACCAAGAAGGCCAACGAGCTGATGGCCCACACCTACAGCCACCTGTACGGCCTGCCCACCACGGGCCTGCGCTTCTTCACGGTGTATGGCCCGTGGGGGCGGCCGGACATGGCCCCCTTCCTGTTTGCCCGCGCCATCCTGGCCGGCGAGCCGATCAAGGTGTTCAATCACGGCAACATGAAGCGTGATTTCACCTTCATCGACGACATCGTCGCGGGTGTCGTGGCCACGGCCGATCGCCTGCCGCAGCCCGACCCGGCCTTCGACCGCATGAACCCCTCGGCGGCCGCCTCCTGGGCGCCGTACCGGGTGTTCAACATCGGCCACAGCCAGCCGGTGGCGCTGATGGACTTCATCGGCAGCCTCGAAGAGGCCCTGGGTGTCAAGGCACAGCTGGACCTGCAGCCCATGGCCCCGGGCGATGTGGCCGCCACCTATGCGGATGTGCAGGCGCTGGAAGCCTGGACCGGGGTCCATCCCGCTGTGGGCCTGACCGAAGGCGTCGGCCGCTTCGTGCGCTGGTACCGCGGCTTCTACCGCGTTTGAGAGGGCTGCGACCGGCGCGTGTCCGGTGGGCGCCCCGAGCGGGGCCCACCTGGCGGCGTCAGCCTTGGCGCCGCAGGAAGTCCTGATACGCCAGGGCGATGCCTTCTTCCAGTCCGGTCCGAGCCTGCCAGCCCAGCCCCGTCAGGCGTGACACGTCCATGAGCTTGCGCGGCGTGCCATCCGGCTTGCTGCTGTCGAAGCTCAGGTCGCCTTCGAAACCCACCACCTTTACCACCGTCTCGGCCAGCTCGCGGATGGTCACGTCCGTGCCCGTGCCAACGTTGACCAGCGGGCCGTCATAGCCTTGCTCCATCAGGTAGACACAGGCGTCGGCGAGGTCGTCCGCGTACAGGAACTCGCGCATGGGCGTGCCGGTGCCCCACACCACCAGGCTCTGGTCGCCTCGCAGCTTCGCTTCGTGCGCCTTGCGGATCAGGGCGGGCAGCACGTGGCTGTTGTTCAGGTCGTAGTTGTCGTTCGGGCCGTACAGGTTGGTCGGCATCACGCTGATGTATTGCCGGCCGTACTGGTGGTTGTAGGCTTCGCACAGCTTGATGCCGGCGATCTTGGCGATGGCGTAGGGCTCGTTCGTCGGCTCGAGCGGGCCGGTGAGCAGGCAGTCTTCCTTCAGCGGCTGCGGCGCCAGCTTCGGATAGATGCAGCTCGAGCCCAGAAACATCAGGCGCTGTACGCCGGCCGTGTGGGCCGCGTGGATCAGGTTGGCCTCGATGACGAGGTTCTGATAGAGAAAGTCGGCGCGGTAGACGTTGTTGGCCTGGATGCCGCCCACCTTGGCGGCCGCGATGAAGAGGTAGTTGGGCTTCTCGGCGTGCATGAAATCGTGCACCGCCTGCTGGTTGAGCAGGTCGAGTTCCTGACGGCTGCGCGTCAGCACCTGCGTGTAGCCGGCCTGTTCCAGTCGGCGCACGATGGCCGAACCCACCATGCCGCGGTGGCCGGCCACGAAGATCTTTGCTTGCTTGTCCATGAGGTGTCGGTGTGAGCAGGAAGAAGGTGTCGGTGTGCGAGAGGCAGTGTAGCGACTGCATCGGGCGGTGCCGGTGCCGCTCTGAAAGCGAGAACGCCGCGACAAGGCGGCGTTCAGGCTGGCGTGAGGGGCGTAGAAGGACAAAGGACCCGAATCGTCAGACTTCCTGTCCTTTGCCAGGGCGACGACCCAGCAGAACCGACTTCAGCATGCGCAGGACAAACACCGAATTGGTGTGGACATACCGGCCCGCCAAGCGGCGAGGCTCGCTGCCCAGCCGATGCAGCCATTCCAGCCCCATCTTCTGCATCCAGCCTGGCGCCCGCTTCAGTGTGCCCGCGTGGTAGTCGAAGGCCGCGCCCACCCCCAGCATGACGGCATGGACCCGCCCACGGTGCGCGGCCATCCAGCTTTCCTGCTTGGGGCAGCCCAGCCCGACGAACACCACGTGTGCCCCCGATCGGTTGATCTGGTCCACGTAGGCCTGGTCTTCCCTGTCAGACAGCGCACGGTACGGCGGCGACGCCATGCCCACGATCTGGAGATGCGGGAAGCTCGACACGATCCGGGCACGCAGCTGATCGAGTGTCTCGTCGGTGCTGCCATAGAAGAAGACCTTCTGCCGCAGGCGCTCGGCTTCGGCCAGGTAGCGCCACATCAGGTCCGGTCCGCTGATGCGGGTCTGCTCGGTGTGGCCTTCGCGGCGCAGGGCCCAGGCGATGGGAGCGCCGTCGGGCAGGGCGAGGTCGGCCTGGCCGATCACGCGACGGAAGTCAGCGTCTTCGCTGGCGGTCACCACCGAGTGCACGTTGCACAGCGTGACATAGCGCGATTGGCGCAGGGCCGCCCACGACGACACACGGGCGATGCATTCGTCCCAGGTGACGGCGTCGATGTGGCTGTCGAGCACGAAAGCGCCTTGTCTCATGAAGTGATTGACGGGGGCGGTCTTGTTCAACGGCGACTCGCTGGCTCGGGACGGCGCACGCCAGCGCTTGTCCGGGATGGTCAGCGAGGGATAGCCGAAATTGGGATCAGGATGTCGCATGGGTACCCCGCGGGGCAGTTGAAAGTGCCCGTTGAACGGGCTGCGAACTGATTCTAGGAGTCGGGTGGTACGCGAAAGTTCAGGGTAACTGCTCGGTCTTTGCGGGCGAATCGGGCAAGGTGTCACGTCTCTTGCAAGTCCAGGGGTTTTTGCGCGCCGCCCGCCTCGCGCCGACTGGCTGGCCCATGTCGATCATCTATACATAAGTGAAACATAGAAACAATCGGTACGGTTTGCGGCCAGCCAGCGCAAACAGGGGGTTTCAGTTCAAGAGTACTGCGTCGGAGCGCGACCGGGGCAGGCGATGCTGTGACTTACTGCCAGTGTGACCGCGTCGCGAGGCGGTGCGCCTTTTGTTCCTTTGTGGATCGGTGATTGTTCGGCCCTTACTTGGGGGTGTTATGCCGCCTCGGCCTGCCTGCCCGGCGAAGTGGCGGCTTGCCGGAGCAGGGGCGGTCCTCGCATCGCCTTGCGGCAGTTGCCCTGGGACTTGTGGTCAGGGTGCCCACCTGATCATGGGGGGCGCAATGGCCAAAGGGGTGGCGTCGCCGTGGGAGAGCGGGTCAGGGCAGGGTAGTCACGTAGCGCCGGCTTGGGGAACTTATGTGCTGAGCGGGTAACAATTCGCCATGTCTGTTGAAGTCACGCCATCACCGGGTGCGTCCGCCATGCCGCCAGCGCCCCCTCTCGCCACGCCCGGGCTGGCCTGGGGCGTGGTGCTCCTGCTTGTCGGCTTTGCCTGCATGTACGGGCCCACGTACGCGCAACTCGCCCATTCCACCTGGGCGACGGACGAGCAGGGCCACGGGCCTCTGATCGTGGCCGCCAGCGCCTGGTTGCTTTGGACGGGGCGCTCGGAGATCTTTGCGGGGCCGTCCCGGCCGGCGCTGGCGTCGGGGTTCGGCGTGCTGGCTCTGGGGCTGCTTTGCTTCGTGGTGGGGCGTTCCCAGTCGGTCATCGAGCTGGAAGCCGGCTCCCAGATCCTTGTGCTGGCGGCAGGCCTGCTCGTGCTGCACGGCTGGTCGGCGCTGAAGCGGGCCTGGTTCCCGATCCTCTTCCTCGTGTTCTCGGTGCCGCTGCCCGGTGCTTTCGTGCAGGCGATCACCATGCCGCTGAAACACGCGGTGTCGGTGGTGGCCGAGAAGATCCTGTATCTGGCGGGCTACCCGATCGGGCGCTCGGGCGTGGTGCTGGTGATCGGGCCCTACCAGTTGCTGGTGGCCGATGCCTGTTCGGGGCTGAACTCGCTGTTCACACTCGAGGCCCTCGGCTTGCTCTACATGAAGATCATGCGCTACCAGTCCAAGGTGCGCAATGTGCTGCTGGCCTTGATGATCGTCCCGATTTCGTTTGTTTCCAACGTGTCCCGCGTGCTGGTGCTGGTGCTGATCACCTACCATCTCGGGGACGAGGCGGGCCAGGGGTTTGCGCATGGTTTCGCCGGGATGGTGCTGTTTGCGATCGCGCTGGTGCTGACCTTCCTGTTCGACCGCCTGCTGGCGGCACGTTTTGACCGTGATGGAGGCGCCCGTGTGGAAGTTCGATGACCTGCGCCGCGTGGGCGTGGCCACCGTCGTGGCGCTGGTGGCCATGCTGGCGGCCGTGGGCGGCGCCGAAGCGCTCAGACCCCACCGGGTGATGGCCGACGAGCTGCCTGCGCTGAACCTGCAGGAGGTGGTCCCGCGGCAGTTCGGCGACTGGGTGGAGGCGGTGGATGCCGCGCCGGTGGTGTCGGATCCCACACTGGACGCGACGCTGGCTCAGTTCTATTCGCAGACGCTGTCGCGGACCTACGTCAACAGCAAGGGGCAGCGGGTGATGTTGTCGCTGGCATACGGGCGGAACCAGAACTCGTGGAACTCGGCCGCCCACCGGCCCGAGTTCTGCTATGACGCACAGGGCTTCTCCGTGTCGGCGCGGGGGGTGACGGCGCTGCCGCTGTCCGGCCACAGCATTCCCGCCATGCGCATGGTGGGCATCAAGCAGCAGCGGCAGGAGCCGGTCACCTACTGGGTCACGCTGTCCGACTCGGTGGCTGTGCCCGGCCTGAGCCGCAAGCTGCAGCAGCTGCGCTACGGCATGCAAGGCATGATCGTGGACGGCATGCTCGTTCGCATGTCGTCTCTCGGTGCAGACGAGGCGGCCGAATTCGCGCTGCAGGACGCGTTCGCGCGTGATCTGGAGCGGGCGATGTCTCCGGACATGCGCTCACGTTTTTTTGGACATTGAACACAGAAAGTTTCGGACATGAGCAAGAAAGTCGCCCTGATCACAGGCGTCACCGGCCAGGACGGCTCCTACCTGGCGGAGTTCCTGCTGAACAAGGGCTACGAGGTGCACGGCATCAAGCGCCGCTCTTCGCTGTTCAACACGGACCGCATCGACCACCTGTACCAGGATCCGCACGTCAACAACCGCAATTTCGTGCTGCACTATGGCGACCTGACGGACTCGACCTCGCTGGTGCGCATCGTGCAGAAGGTGCAGCCTGACGAGATCTACAACCTGGCGGCGCAAAGCCACGTGGCGGTCTCGTTCGAGGAGCCGGAGTACACGGCCAACGCCGATGGCATCGGCGCCCTGCGCCTGCTGGAAGCCATCCGCATCCTGGGGTTGGAAAAGAAGACGCGCTTCTACCAGGCCTCGACCTCCGAGCTGTACGGCCTGGTGCAGGAAATCCCGCAGAAGGAGACCACGCCCTTCTACCCGCGCAGCCCTTACGCGGTGGCCAAGTTGTACGCCTACTGGATCACGGTGAACTACCGCGAGGCCTATGGCATGTACGCCTGCAACGGCGTGCTGTTCAACCACGAAAGCCCCGTGCGCGGTGAGACCTTCGTGACGCGCAAGATCACGCGGGCCATCAGCCGCATCGCGCTGGGCCTGCAGGACTGTCTGTACCTGGGCAACATGAGCGCGCTGCGCGACTGGGGCCACGCCAAGGACTACGTCGAGATGCAGTGGCTGATGCTGCAGCAGGAACAGGCCGAAGACTTCGTGATCGCCACGGGCGTGCAGTACAGCGTGCGGCAGTTCGTGGAGTTTGCTGCCAAGGAGCTGGGTATCACGCTGGCCTTCGAAGGCGAGGCGGAGGCCGAGGTGGGGCGTGTGGTCAAGGTCGAGCCGGTGAATGGCGAGATGCTGGCCAAGTGCAAGCCGGGCGATGTGATCGTGCGCGTGGACCCGCGCTACTACCGGCCCACCGAGGTCGAAACCCTGCTGGGTGATCCGTCCAAGGCCAAGGCCAAGCTGGGTTGGGAGCCGAAGATCACGCTGCAGGAGCTGGTCAGCGAGATGGTGCAGAGCGACTACACCAGCGCCAAGCGTGACAACCTGGTGAAGCTGGCTGGCTTCCAGGCTTACGACTACCACGAGTGATCTGGGCTCGGCTGTCCCGGTCGCCGGTTGTCTGGGCACTGGGCGATCAGGTCCTGGTGTCAGCCTGCAACTTCGCCTTGACGCTGGTGGTGGCCCGGCTGGTGTCGCTGGCCGACTTTTCGGCCTACGGCCTGGCGGTGACGCTGGTGTGGTTCGTGAGCGCGCTGCACCGGGCCTACCTGACTCAGCCCATGGCCATCGATGCCGTGGGTGACGATGCAGCCCGTGTCGGCGCCCGGCTGAAGGCCGTGCTGATGCTGCAGGTGCTGGGCTGGCCGCTGATCGGAGTGCTGTTTGCGCTGGTGGCGGTGCGCTACCTGCCTTCGCAGGCGATGGCGCTTGCTGCCACCGTGTTCGCAGCGTCCTTTCTGCTGCAGGAGACCTTGCGGCGCCTGTTGTTCGCCCAGCGTCGGATGCGCCTGATCAGCGGGCTGGACGGCCTGGCTTATGGTGGGCAGTTGCTGATCATCGCGGGAGCGGGGCTCATGCACGGGGGAACCTTGCCCGTGGCCTGGGTGATGTGGCTGGCCGCGCTGCCCTTTCTGCTGTCGGCGGCACTGGCGTACCGAAGCCTGCCGCTCGCGATGCGGGAGACGGTCTGGCCGGCCCGTGCGGCGCTGCGCGAAACGGCCCGTGAGCACTGGGCGGAGTCGCGCTGGGTGTGCTTCAGTCAGGTCTTCATGTTCGGGTCCTTCATGCTGGTGCCGTTCCAGATTGCCGAGTGGGGCAAGCCACTGTGGGTGGCGCAGTACAACGCGGCGGGTTCCATCCTCAACGGGCTGAACATCGTCCGGCAGGCGCTCGGCAATCACCTCCCGATCGAGACCGCGCGGCGGTTCAAGGACGGGGGGGCCGTGGCCATGCGAGCCTACCTGGGGCGGTCGGCCTGGACCATCCTGGGGCTGGCCGCGCTCATCGTGGGCGTGCTGGTGGGTCTGGGCGAGTGGCTGGTGATGGTGCTGTTCGGGGCGCGTTTTCAGGAGGCCGCAGCGGTCCTGCCGCATGCGGCTGTCGGGCCCCTGATCGGCATGTTGTCGCTGGTGTCTCAGTCGGGCGGTCTGGTGATCCGTCAGACGGAGCACATTTTCTGGTCCTACGTGGCCGGCACGATCGTGTCGTTTGCGCTGGCACCCTGGTGGATTCCGGCCTTTGGTCTGCTGGGCGCGGTGTGGGTGTCGAACATGGGCGTGATCGTGCCCACGGTGTGGCATCTGCTGGTGTTCCGCCGTCAGGTCCGCGCCCTGTGAGTGCGATGTGAGACTTGCGAGAGGGAGAATGAAGATATCTTTGGTGACCTGCTCGTATCAGCAGGGGAAGTTTCTGGATGCGACGATGCGCTCGGTGCTCGACCAGCGTTATCGCGATCTGGAGTACATCGTGATCGATGGCGGCTCGCGCGACGAGTCGGTCGAGGTCATTCGCCGGCACGAGGCGCACCTCGCCTACTGGGTTTCCGAGAAGGACCGGGGGCAGACGCACGCCTTGCGCAAGGGCTTCGACAGGGCGACCGGCGACATCCTCGGCTGGCTGTGCTCGGACGACCTGCTGTTGCCCGACGCGCTGAACCGCGTGGCCGCCTACTTCGAGGCCCACCCTGAGGTCGACATGATTTATGGCAACGCGCTGTGGATCGATGCAGCCGGTCAGTACATCCGGCCGAAGAAGGAGATGCCCTGGAGCAAGTTCGTCTTCCTGTACGACCACAACTACCTGGCGCAGCCGGCGACGTTCTGGCGGCGCTCGCTGTACGAGAAGGTGGGCGGGCTGGACGAGTCGTGGAACCTGGGCATGGATTCGGACCTGTGGCTGCGCTTCGCTCAGCACACCCGGCCTCGCTATGTGGACATGTACCTGGCCTGCATGCGCGACTACCCGGAGCAGAAGACCCGTGCGCTGAAGCCTGCGGGGCGCGTCGAGGACACGCGGTTGCGTGTGCGAGAACTGCCTCAGCTGGCCGGGCTGCCGCAGAAGCCGCTGTCATGGCTGGGTCGTGCGGGACGCATCGGCGTCAAGTTGCTGCATGGTGGCTACCAGGCGCGGCCGCCGGCCGAGTACATTGCGGCGCTGGATCGCTATCGGATCGCGTGATGTCCACGTGCGGTGAGAAGGGGCGCCCATGAAGATTCTGCTGTCGGCCTTTGCGTTCTCCCCCCTGCTCGGGTCCGAGTGTGGCGTGGGGTGGCATTGGGCTGTGGCGATGGCGCGCTCGCACGATGTCACCGTGCTGACGCACCCCGCTTTCCGAGCCCATGTCGACGATGAACTGGCGCGGCGACCCGTGCCCGGGCTGTCGGTGGTTTACGTGGACCTGGCACCCCGATCGGGGCCGTTTCACGAGCAGATGATGAATTCGCAGCTTTACTACCTGCGCTGGCAGTGGCACGTCCGCCCCGTGGTGAAGCAGATGCTGAGCACACAGGCCTTCGATGTGGTTCACCACCTGACATGGGGCTCGCTGCGCTACCCGTCCTGGCTGGGTGGCCTGGGCGTGCCGTTCATTGTCGGACCGCTGGGTGGGGCCGAAACCGCGCCGGCACACCTCTTCGCTGGCCTGCCGTGGAAGGCGAGGCTGAAGGAGGCGCTGCGCACCCTTGTGCTCTGGAGCTTCTGGCTCGATGCGCCGACCCGGCTCGCCTGGTCTCGCGCCGACCGGCTCTACTGCCGCACGCGTGACACGCTGGCCTTCCTGCCCGCCAGCCTGCGGGCGAAGGCTGTGGTGGCGCACGAAGTGGGCGTGATGGACGTGGTGCCCCGATCGCAGCCGGTTCAACGGCAGGCGCGCACGCGTCTGCTGTTTGCCGGCCGGCTGATCCCGTTCAAGGGTTTGCACCTCGCGCTGCCGGCCCTCCGCTCGGCCCTGGACCAGGGCGTCGACGTGGACC
Organism: uncultured Aquabacterium sp.; assembly: GCF_913773725.1. Taxonomy (GTDB): domain Bacteria; phylum Pseudomonadota; class Gammaproteobacteria; order Burkholderiales; family Burkholderiaceae_C; genus Aquabacterium. The sequence continues at coordinate 228,910 of NZ_CAJYGK010000115.1, forward strand.
TGACCATCGTGGGCGAGGGCGAACTGGATGGCTTTCTGCGTGCCCGGGCGGCAGCGCTGGGGCTGCACGACCGGGTGCATTTCATCCCCAAGTTGCCCCAGGCCGAACTGATGACGCTGTACCACCAGGCCGACGCGTTCTTCTTCCCGAGCCTGCACGATTCGGGCGGGACGGTGGTGATGGAATCGCTGTCCCGCGGATTGCCCGTGATCTGCCTGGACCTGGGGGGGCCCGCCCACTTCGTCACACCGGGCTCCGGCATGGTCGTGTCGACGCAGCAGCGCAGCCAGGCTGCCGTGGTGGCGGGTCTGGCGCAGGCCATCGCGGCGTTTCACAGCCTGTCGACACCGGCCCGCCAGGCCATGCATGACGAGGCTGTGTCGCGCGCCCGACGCATGGGGTGGGCAGACCGCGCCGCGGCGGTGTACGAGGACGCGTGTGCGCACCTGCCTGCACTGGTGGGCCAACCCGCAGAGGCAAAGACATGAACACCATGACGATGTGGCGCAGCCGGGTGGCGGCGCTGACCTGGCCTTCCTGGTCGGACGTGGGCTTGTTCGCCCTGTTCGGCCTGGTTCTGCCGGCCCTGTGCTTTTACTTCCTGGTCGGCAGCCCGTTTGTCGGGCTGGTGGTCTTGCGTTACGCGCTGCTGGTCCTGGTGCTGCTGGCCGGCTTCAGTTTCGCCGCCCCCGACGCACCGTGGTACGTGCGGATGGTGCTATCGGTGACGCTGGGGCAGCTGGTGCTGAACTACGGCTTCACCAACATCGTGGTGGGTGCTGGCGCGGCCAAGATCACGCTGGCCGAAGGTGCCTGCCTGTTGGCGCTGGTGATTTTGCTGCCCATGACCTACCGCTGGCTGTCGAAGACGCCAGCGTTCTGGCTTGCGATGGCGGCCCTGATCCTGCCGCCGGCCTATCACCTGTATCGCGACTTCTTCGAGTACAGGATGGCGGCCCTGCGCGACGTGCTGACCGTTGTGGACATCGTCTTTTTCGTGGCGGGCATGGCCGTCGTCGCCCTGGGGGTGCACCGGGGTGTCTGGCTGGCATGGCGCGACCGGTTCTTGCGCATCTGGTTCGTCGCAGGCGGGCTGTACTGCCTGACCTGGCCGATCTCGCCGTGGATCAAGGCCATCTCGCCTTCGTTCAGCAGTTATCAGCAGGCCGTGCCGGTGCTCGGCGCACATGTGACGTCGCCCTACACGGCCATTGCGGTGCTGGTGGCGTGGTTTGCCATCCCGCATGTGTTTCCGCGGCGCACCTGGGTGCGCACGCTGTGGATCGCGCTGGTGCTGGTCGAGACCATCCTGGTCGTCGTGATGGCCCAGTCGCGCAACCTCTATCTGATCATCCTGTGTCTGCCGGTGGTGCTGGGTTTCTTCGGCTACAAGCGCGCCTTCTCGGCGGTGGCGGCCGGCATGGTGGCCCTGGTGATGGTGTTGGCCCTGGTCGAGACGTTGAACATCAAGATCCCGGGGCGCATCTCGGACGTGACGCTGTCTGCCGTGGTGGACCGGTTTCTGTCGATCTCCGGCAAGCACGGTGATGAGTACGGGGCAACCGGCGTGCAGCAACGCATGGTGTGGTGGGCTTCTTCGCTCGACATGTGGCGTGCCAGCCCGGACCGCATGGTGTTCGGAGTGGGCTATGGCCCCGCGCTGACGAACTTCATGTCGCCGGGCGAGAACGGCGAAGGTGTGGTGGTGCGGGAGCCGCACAACAGCTTCATCTCCAGCCTGGTGCGTGGGGGCATCGTCTATTTCGGTCTGTGGGGGGCCGTGGTGCTCGGGTCGATGCGGCGAGCCTGGCTGGGGGCCCGCTTGCCCGGCCTGGGTGAGGACGACGCAGGACACTTCAAGGGCTTTGCTGCGTGGGGCTTCATCCTGATGGGCATGCTGTTGCTGACCAGCCTGTCCGAGCCCAACTTCGAGTCCCCCTCGATCGCCGCGATGTTCTACATCGTGGCAGGCATGGTGAGCATGGAGTACTACATCGTGACGCGCCGGGTGGAGATCCGGCCGGGAGCAGGCCGTGCGACTGGTGTTTGATGCCTTTGAGCTGACCCCTCACTCTGCAAAGAGCAAAGGGATCTACAGCTACGCGCTGCAGCTGTGCGGGGCGATGGCGGCTCAGCTCCGGCCCGGTGAAACGATGGACGTGGTCTGCCATGGCGAGAACGTCGCGGACTTCCGCGCCCTCGGTCTGCCGTCCACGGTGCACTTGCATGAGAACGCGTCCCGCATGCCGGGGCGCGTGAGGCGGCTCTGGTGGTCTCAGTTCGGTGCGGCGCTGTGGGCGCGCGGTCGCGGTGCGGATGCGGTCTACCTGTCCCCCAAGGGTTTCACACCGGGGTTGGGCCGTCGGCTCACCGGGCTGCGCACGGTGTGCGTGATCCACGACCTGATCCCGCTTTGGTACCTGCGGCATCACCCGAGCCACTTCGGGCGCCTCGAAGGATGGCTGGTGAAAGCCGGGCTCATGCACTCGGTGCAGGCGGCCGATGCCATCATCGCGATCTCCGGGGCCACGGCTGCGGCGTTGCGTGAGGCAGGTGCCCCGGCTCAGCGGGTGAGCGTGGTCTACAACGGCGTGCCCCCGCTGCCCGCGCCGGCATCTCAGCACGACGACTACATCATGGCGCTGGCGTCGGGGCTGCCCCACAAGAACCTGTCGGGGGTGCTGCAGGCCTATGCAGCCTATCGGCGGCAGTGCGGAGCCGCGGCCCTCCCGCTGAAGCTGGTCGGTGTGAGCGGCGAATTCGATGCCGGTGTGGCCGCGTTGGGTACCGTGTCGGCCGAGACCCTGTCGGGGCTCTATGCCCATGCGAGGGCCTTTCTGTTTCTGTCCCGCATCGAGGGGTTTGGCTTTCCTCCCCTGGAGGCGCTGCGTGCGGGGGCACCGGTCGTGTGCTCGGACATCCCTGCACACCGCGAGCTGTGTGCAGGCCTCGCCACCCTGGTGCCGGTGGACGACGCCGCTGCAGCCGCCCGGGCCCTGTGCGAGATCACGGCGGTGCCCGAGCCAGCCAGCGTACGCGGCGAGCGGGCACGGGCCATGGCCGACCGGGTGGCGCATGATCTGAGCTGGGCCCGGTGCGCTACGGGGGTTCTGGACGTGGTTCGTCGCGTGGCGCAAAGCGGTGGCCGAGTGGCTGCCCAGGAGTGTGGATCATGAGGACGGGCTTGTCGCGTGCACTGACGCAGCACCGCAAGCTGGCCTTGGCCGTGTTTGCGGCCAGCCAGCTGGTGGCCCTGGGTTACTGGGTGACCTTGCCCAGCTATCACCTGGCGACCGCACTGGTGCTGACGGACACCCAGCCTTCGCCGGTGCGAGCGGTGCAGGCAGAGGGGGCGGGCATGGTCATTGGAGCGCGTGCCGCCTTGCTGATGAGCGACCTGGTCGCCGAGCGTGTGGTGCGGCGCCTGCAGCTGGAAGAGGTCGACATCCTGCGCCAGGCGTGGGTCCGTCAGGGGCCTTCTGCGGGCTCCTTTCAGCAGTGGCTGATCCGGCTTGCTCAGGGCGGGCTGGTGCCCAGCGCCGGCCGTGGGGGCTACCTGCTGCAGGTGGGGTATGCCGCGCCGGACGCCGGCTTTGCCCGGACCATGGCCAATGCGTACGCAGAAGAGCTGGTGGCTGCGGTGGACCGCCTCAACAAGCTGGACGACCAAGCGCTGGAATCGCCCGTGGCGCAAAGCCTGGAGGCCAGCCTGGCGCGCATGCGGGCCGCGCACGACGAGCTGACCGCAGTGGCGACACGCTCGGGCGTGCTGCTGGAGGGGCTGACCGATCCCGGCTTTGTGGCGGACAGCGCCTTGCAGCGGCAGACTGTGGAAGGGTTGGTGGCCGCTCGGCAGGCCTTGGCGACCGCGCAAGTGCTACAGGCGGAGCCGGGTTCTCGGGCTGCACTGGACGACCCGGTCCTGCAGTCCTTGCGGGTGCGCCTGGCCGACTTGAGCGGCCGCCGTGACGCCACGATGACCCAGCAGGGCGTGAACCACCCCGCGGTGGCCTCGCTGGAGGCCGCCATCCAGCGCACACAGCAGGACATCCAGGCCCACCTGGCGCAACTGAGCCGCTCGATGGGGGCGATGGCGGACATCCAGCAGGGTGCGCGGCTGCAACGTGACCAGGTTGGCGTGGCCGCCCGGGACCGGCTGCTGGGCTCGCTGGACGATCGGGCCGCTTTCAAGCAGGCGCAGTCCCGCTTTGACGCGGCGGCCGAGGACTACATCGTGATGGCGACCAACATGGCGACGCTGGCCTACAACCGTGACGCGAGCAAGTCGGACATGGTGCTGGTGGAGGCGGCCCCGCTGCCCCACGAGCCCTGGTTTCCGCGGGCCGAGGTGGTTTGGCCGACGGCGCTGGGCGCGGGTGGGCTGTTTGCCGTCCTGGCCGCCTTGATGGCCAACCGGTTCGGGCGCCGAGTGGCGTCCGCCGATGACCTGAGGGGGCTGGTCGGAGCCGACCTGGTGGCGGTGCTGCCTGCCGACCGCGGGGCTCAGCGTTCCAGGCCTGCCGGATCGGCCGCAACACGTTCGAGCTGGTTGCGCTCTGCCATCAAGCCACTGCTGTCGCCGCTGATGCCCTGGCGCAGATCCCGCAGCGTGTTGCGCAAGTAGCGCACGCCGCGGTGCCCGCCCTGCGAGTTGGTGCGCACGAAGACACCGTGGCCGCGGCCCTCGCACACGTTGTCGGCCACCACCGTGCCCCGCATGTCGCCCTGAAAGCCCGAATTACCCAGGCAGGCCATGGGGGCCGGGTGGGCCTCACCCGGCAACAAGGTGATGCGGTTGCCGGTGACTTGCAGCGGGGCCTTGTCGGTGCCTGTCAGCAGGATGCCGATGAAGGGCGGATCGCTGGCCTTCTGCTGCCGGACGATGGTGTTGCCGCTGATGTCGATGCGGTCGTAACCGCGCCATTGGTCGGTGGTGATCGCGGCCCCCGGGGCCTGTTCGATGCGGTTGCCGCGGATGGCAAGCTGGCCACCCCGGACCCGGTTCACGTCCTTGACGATGCCGGCCCCGCGCAGCGTGTTTCCCTGGATGCGGGCGTCGGGAGCGGTGGCGATGACCAGTGGCGCGCCCGAAAATGTGTTCTGCCTGACTTCGGGGGCGACGCCGCCCACCTCGAGTGTGGCCCCCAGTGTGGGCCTGGCATCCACGACATTGCCCTGAATGACGGCGCCAATGCCACTGACAACCGACATCGCGTGGTAGCCCGCATCGTGGTCTGCCCGCCAGTTGCCGAAGCGGTTGTCGCGGATGCGCAGGCCGGGCAGGTCGTCGCCTTGCACTTCCAGCGCCATGGCGGTGAATCCCTCACCGGTGTTCTCGGCGATGAGGGTGTCGCCGCAGGACCAGAGGTGGATGCCTTCTCGCACGCGCAGGAAGTGGTTGCCGCTGAGCGTGCTGTCGCGCAGGCCGTAGGCCATGATGCCGGTGTCGACGATGTCCTCGAAGCGGTTGCCGACGACGCGCAGTTGCTCGGCCCGGTCGACCACGAGCACCCCGTGCCGCTGGTTCCAGGCGGCGTGGCCGTGTTGCTGCCCACCCGTGATGCCCCGCACCCAGTTGTTTTCGACATGGTGGCCGCGGCCTTTGAGCGCGATGCCGCGCCCTTGCAGGATCAGATTCTGGACGCGGGTGCGGTCGGCCCGGGTGGCGTCGAGCAGCATGCCGGGGCGGGCTTCGTCTGCCCACTCAAGGGTGGCAGCGGGCTGCGCACACAGCTGGGTGCCGGACTTCAAGCGCAGCGTGCGGTCCACCCGATAGTGGCCGCTCAGCATGATCACCTCGCCGGCACCGGCCCGGTCGATCGCGTGCTGGATGGCCCGGCCGTCCGGGGCTGACGGCACGACGCGGGGGCCTTCCGGGCAAGGCGGAGGAGCGGCGAAGGCAGCTGTGCCTCCTAAGCTGACCAGCCAGACCTGAAGGCCGCAGAATGCGAGAGCCCGTAGCCTGCGTGGCCACGGGGTTCCGGGAGGCGTGTGCCGGCGCATGTGCCGGTGTTCGTCGTCAGTAGGCGTTGAGCACGCTGCCGACGATGTCGATGTCGGACATCCGCAGCGTGGAGACCACGGCCTGCATGTCGGCCACGTGGGTCACGTTCTGACGCGCCATCACCAGGGCCGCGCCGCACTTGGCCGCGATGACCGCACCGTCCATGCCTTGGGACGCCGCCGGCGTGTCGACGATGACGCGGTCGAACTTGGTGAGCAGCTCGCGGATCAGCAGGCCGAAGGCCGGGCGTTCGACCAGTTCCAGCGGGTTCGGCGGCACCGTGCCGACCGGCAGCACGAACAGGTTGGGCAGGGCCTTGACCGACTGGATGACGTTGGACACCGAGCGACCGGTGAGGATGCTGGACAGACCCGGCGATCCCGGCTTGAGGTTGAACACCTCGTGCAGCCGCGGGTTGCGCATGTTGGCGTCGATCAGCAGGGTACGGCCGGACAGCTGCGAAAAGGCCACGGCCAGGTTGGCGGCGAAATAGGTCTTCCCGTCTCCGCCCCGCGGGCTGACCACGGCCAGGGCGTTCCTCGGCCCGACCCCGCTGTACAGCTTCATGATGAGATGGCTGCGGGTGGTGCGGAAGGACTCCGCCTGGGGCGAGAACGGCTGCTTGGCCACCACCAGTTCTTCGCTGCATGCGTCGTCGTGCTCGCCGCTGTACGGGTAGTGGAACTGTTGGGCCAGGGCCCACATCACGTCGTCGGTGTTGGCCAGGCCGAGCGCCACCGCGGCCTCCCCGAAGCGAACCCCGTTTTCGCGTTGGTAGGTCAGGATCTGCTCGATCTGGTCCGGCGACAGGTTGTTGGCCCGGCTGATCAGTTCGCCGATGGTCGGCTCGCCGCCCAGCTGCTGCGTTTCCGGGAAGCGGGAATCGGGCACGCCCAGGTTGGAGGCAGAGAAGTTCTTGTGATGGGTGTCTTGCATGGCTTATCCCAGACTACCGAAGCGCTGCGAGGCACCGGACGAGGCGGGTTTGAGCGCGTTCCCGGGCGGGCGTGCGGAACCATTGAGCCAGGGCAGGCGGCTGGCTCGCGTGCGCGGGCCGGGCAGCGTGCCGATGACAGGCAGTTCCACGAGGGTGATGATGTCGGTGGCCGAGCGGACTTTGCGGTCCATGAACTCGACCCCCATGGTCAGGCCCAGCGCGATCAGGCCGCCCACGATGGTGGCCAGCACCAGGTTGAGGGCCAGGCGCGGCGAGCTGGGCGAGACCGGGGCCGTGGCCTGCCCCAGCACGACGATGTTGGTCTGGCTGTTGCTGCCTTCCAGGCTCATCTGGCTCTGGCGGGCCTGGATGGCGTCGAACACCCGCTGGGCTGCATCGACCTCCCGCTCCAGCACGAGCAGGTCGTTGCGATCCTGCTTCATCTTGAGCACCTTCTGGCGCTGCTCTTCGTAGGCGGCTTGGATGGCAGCGGCCCGGGACGAGCTGATCTGGCTGGTGGCACTCAGGCTGCTGCTGACGCGGCCTACCTCAGCACGGATCTTGGCGCGGGTGGAGGCAATCGCGGCGCGCAGCTCGACGATGGTGGGGTGTTGTTCGCCGAAACGTTCCAGAGACTGGTCGAGCAAGGCCTCCTGCTTGGCCAGGTCGCCTTTGAGGGTGGCGATCACGGCGTTGTTCATGGCCTCCGGTGAAACGTCGGCGTTGGCGGCCGCTTGGCTGCGGCGGCTCGATGCATCGGCGACGACACCGCGCAGCGAAGTCAGCTGCGCAGAGAGGTCGTTGAGCTTGGTGGTCTCGACGTCCAGGCGCTCGTCGGTGACGACGATGCCGCGCTCCTGCTGGGCTGCCGACAGCTTGGCCTGGGCAGCCTCCATCTTCTGGCGAGCCAGGCGGGCGCGTTCTTCGAAGAAGTCGGAGTACTGCCGGGCCGGTGCGGTCTTGAACTGGACGGTCGAGTCGATGTAGGCCCGTGCGTAGGCGTTGGCGAGAGCCGCCGAAAAGTTAGGGTCGGTGGACTCGTATTCGATCTCGATGACGTTGGACTCTCGTGCGGCTGCCACCTTGAGGTTCTTGCCGACGCGCTCGGCCAGCCAGGCCTCGAAGTCACCTTGCGAGCGGGTCGCACTGGCCCATTCCTCGCGCATCGCCGCGCTCTGAGCGAGGTTCATCGCCCGGACCACCTTGCGGGCCACATGGCCGCTTTCGATGATGTCGACCTGGGTCGCCAGGTAGGCGGCCGAGGGCATCACGCCGATGGAGGGGGTGCCCGCGACCGGGTCCACCTTCATGTCGACCATGACCACGGACTTGGCCGTGTACTTCTTGGGCCACAGCAGGCTGCCCACCAGGGCCAGACCGATGATGGTCAGCAAGGTGGTAAGCGCCAGCACCCACCTGGCGCGCAGGACCCGCAGGAAATCAGCAAAGCTCATGGTCAGGTAATGCAGTGAAGAACAATGCCCGCCTGCACCCTGGGGGGCACAGTGCGGGCGGTCAGCGGGTGTTCAACCACGCCGGAACATCATTTCAGGCCGGACAGACCCTTGTTCAGGGCGTTGGCATCCAGACCACCCGGCGCTGCGGAGGCGGCTGTGTCGGCGACGGGCGGTGCCACTTCGGCCGAGGCCGGCGCAGCCGCTGCGGCGCCGCTGGCCGGCTTCTCGGCAAACTTGCCGATGTACTCGACCTTGGCGGCGGCGCGCAGGTTCTTGACCTCGTTCTTGACGAATTCGCGGCGACGCTCGGCCGTCAGGAACTGCTCGATGGCCGGCTTGGCCTGTTCGAAGGTGACCGGCTGCAGCTTGCTGGCGACCACGAGCATGGCCTTGAAGCCGTCCGGGGCGGTCACATACAGGGCTTCGCCGTCGTTGACCTGGGCCAGCTTGTCGACGATGGCCAGCGGCAGGCCTTCAGCCGCCTGGGTGACCTGGTTCGCGGTGAACTTCACGCCACTGTTCTTCAGGACATCGACGAAAGCCTGCTGGCCCTTGGTTTCCTTGAGCTTGTCCATCAGCGGCTTGGCCACGTCCGGTGTGACCGGCACCGTGAACTCCTGGATGGCGTAGACCTTGCGCTGCGAGAACAGCGCCGGCTTCTCATCGAAGTACTTGCGGACGTCTTCTGCGGTCGGGGCTCCCACAGCGGCCGCGGCGGCCTTTTCCAGGTAGGTGCGGGCCAGCACGTTGCGGCGCATGGCGTCCAGCATCTGCACGACCTGCGGATCGCGGTCGAGCTTCTGCTCTTCCGCCTTGGCCACGGCAAGCTGCTGGTCGATCAGGCCTTCGAGAACCTGACGGCTGGCGGCCTCGGCCTGCTCGGGCTTGAGGCCCTGCTGGCGCTCAAGCACCTGGTTGATCTGATGGACGGTGATCTCGGTGTTGTCGACCCGTGCGGCGGCCTGGCTGGCCTTGCCTTCCGGCTTGCTCTTGTCGCCGCAGCCGGCGGCGAGGGATGCCGCCACGACGACAGGCAACAGGGCCATCAGGCGCATCGAGCGGGAACGGGCAAAGGCGGACAGACGGGTTTGCATGGTCGTTCTGAATGGTATGTCGGTTGGATGGGATGCGGGTGTGGACACCTGCACCCTTGCGCTGATCGGCGGGCCGTGTCGAAGTTCCCCTGACGTCGGCAGGTGCCCGCTCAAATGAGGGCCCTCAACAGGGACTTTCATGTCGTATTGCTCACGGAAGGTCGCCAGAGGCAGGTGAACAGGGCGCAGAGCAGACCGGCGACCGTGCCGCTCAGGTGCACCCAGGGGACCACGGTTATATCCGAGCCCGCGGGCTGGACGAGGCGGTGCGCGAAGGGGTTTTCCATGATGAGCTTGGCCACCACACCCAGCAGCAGCAAGGCGGCCATCCAGCGGGGAAAACGGGGGTGATTGGCTGCCAGGGCGTGCAGGCTGACCACGACCAGCCCCGCGTGAAGCACGCCGGACAGGCCGGCGTAGGACGCGATGGGGTCGGGCTGCAGCAGCAGGCCCATTTGCGTCAGCGGCCAGGCCAGGAACCAGGCCAGCGCGGCCCCCCTGGATAGGGCGGGCAGCCCGCCCATGATGGCAAGCAGCAGCAGGGCGCCGAGGTTGGTTGCACGGTGGGCATCGCTGCCGTGCAACCAGGCCGATGTCCACCAACTGTGCAGGGGCTGGGCCCACCCGAGGGCCGGCTGGCAGGCAAGGGCCTGGGCCAGCGGCGGCCATTCGGTCGGTGGCAGTGAGAGGGGAACCGGGGCCAGCAGCATCGCCGGCACGCCAAGCAGGGCGCACAGGCCGAGCCAGCCGGCCCGGCTGTATGCCGTGGAGGGGGCCGATGTCGGCTCAGACACCCGCGGCGGACGCTTGATCGGCCGGGAAAGCGCTCTTCCACAGGGCCAGCACGGCCTGCCGGTGGGGCTCGATGGCCGTCAGGGCCTCGCCCGACAGCCGGGTCGGCGCCTCGTCCAGGCGGGCGCGGTGCTGCAGTCGGCGCAGCTCGCGGTAGGCCTGGCCGGCGGCCTCGCCCTGGCCAGCGGGCAGCAGGCCGACTGCCTCGGCGCGTTGCAGCAGGGCGATGTTGCCGACGTTGTCCAGCAGCGCGGCATGGCGGTGGCTGTGCGCCAGGATCAGGTACTGCACGGCGAACTCCACGTCGATCATGCCGCCGGGGCTGTGTTTGATGTCGAACTGGTCGGGCGGACAGGCGTGGGCGCTGCGCAGCCGTTCGCGCATGGCCTGGACCTCGTCGCGCAGGGCGAGCGGATTGCGCTCGGTGGCCAGCACGCCGCGCCGGGTGGCCTCGAACCGCTCGGCCAGGGCGGGCTCACCCGCGCACCAGCGCGCCCGCGTCAGGGCCTGGTGTTCCCAGGTCCAGGCGGTGTTGCTGCCGCGCTGGCGCTGGTAATCGTCGTACGAATGGAAGGACGTCACCAGCAGGCCCGAATTGCCGTTGGGGCGCAGCGCGGTGTCGATGTCGAACAACTCGCCGGCCGCGGTGCGCAGCGTCAGCCAGGTGATGAGCTTGCGCGCGAACAGCAGGTAGGCGTCGATCGCGCTGGGTGTGTCGGGTCCGGCGTTCGCATCGGCGTCGTCCAGGCTGTCGTCGTACAGGAAGACGACGTCGAGGTCGGAGCCATAGCCCAGCTCCTTGCCGCCCAGCTTGCCGTAGGCGATGACGGCGAAATGCGGTTCGTGGTTGACGGCCCACGCGCCCTGTTTGCCGGGGCGCTGTTGCAGGTGGCCCCACGCCCACTGGATGGCGGTGGACACGGTGGCATCGGCCAGGGCCGACAGATCGTCGGCGACCTGTTCCACGGTGATGAGGCCTTCGACGTCGCGCACCAGGGTGCGGAAGACTTCGGCATGGTGCGCACGGCGCAGGGTGTCGAGCAGGGCTTCCTCGTCGGCCTGGCCGGCACGTGCCCAGGCGCGGTGGCGCTCGGCCAGCTCCTGCTGATAGGCCGCGGCGTCGAAGCGACCGTCCATCAGGCGCGGGTCGGCCAGCTCGTCGATCACGCCCGGGTGGCGCAGCAGGTAGCGCATCGGCCATTTGGCCAGGCCCAGCAGGCGCAGCAGGCGGTTCTGCACGTCCGGGCGCTCTGCCAGCAGCGAGAGGTAGCTGTCGCGGCGCAGCAGGGGGTTGAGCCAGTCGATGAAATGCAGCACCGCATCGGCACCCAGGGGGGCGCGCCCGTCGGGGCCTTCATCCAGCGCGGTGCGGGTGGCCCGGCCGATCAGCTTGGCCAGCCGCAGCTTGCCGGCATCGGGCAGCATCGCCACCTTGGCTTGCTGGCCGAAGGACCGCACGCGTTCGGCGATCGGCTCGGGCAGTTTGGCAATGAAGTCGTCGCTGTCCACCGGCAGGGGCGGGCCGCCACAGGACTTGCAGCCTTCGGTCGGGGCCGGGCTGCGGCCATCGTGCAGCAAGGCATCGAACTCGGTGGCCACGAACTCGCGCACGCTGCACAGGGCTTCGAGCAGCTGGCAGGTCGCGCCCTGGCAGTCGGCGTCGTCGGCCGGCTTGCAGGGGGCGTCGGTCGGCGGCGCCGGGGTGAGGATCTTGCGGCCGGGCAGCCCCAGGCTGGTGGCGATCCAGGCGAGGTCGGCGTCCTGCGTGGGCAGCAGGTGGGTCTGCTGGTCGTCCAGGTACTGGATGCGGTGCTCGACGCGGCGCAGGAACACGTAGGCCTGGGCCAGCCAGTTGGCCGTGGCACGCGGGATGAGGCCGCGCGCGCTGAGCCGTTGCAGCGCCCTGAGCGTGCTGCGGGTGCGGATCTCGGGGAACTGGCCGCCGCGCACGACCTGCAGCAGCTGCACGGTGAACTCGATCTCGCGGATGCCGCCGCGCGAGAGCTTGACGTCGTTGGCGCGCTCCGGGCGGCCGGCCGCGCGGCGGTTGGCTTCGTCGCGGATCTTGCGGTGGAGCTGGCGCAGGCCCTCGAAGACGCCGTAGTCGAGGTAGCGGCGGAAGACGAAGGGAATGGTGATGTCCCGCAGGGCCAGGGCGCGGTCATGGCGCTCGCCGCCCGGCATGGCGGCGCGGGGCGCCACGATGCGGCTCTTGAGCCAGGCAAAGCGCTCCCATTCACGGCCCTGCACCAGAAAGTACTCTTCCAGCATGGCCAGGCTGACGACCGGCGGGCCGGAGTTGCCGTTGGGGCGCAAGGCGAGGTCCACACGGAACACGAAGCCGTCTTCGGTGGTGTCGCCGATCAGCGTGGACAGGCGGCGCGCCACCTGCGCGAAATACTCGTGCACGCTGATGCGGGCCGTGCCATCGGGGGCGCCGGCGGTCTGGCCGTCTTCCTCGTACACGTAGATGAGGTCGATGTCGGACGAGACGTTCAGCTCGCGGCCGCCCAGCTTGCCCATGCCGACCACCCACATGTCGACGCGGCGCCCCTGCGGATCGAGCGGCGCGCCGTGGCGCTGATCGAGCTCGTCCTGCGCGGCCTGCAGCGCGATGTCGAGGGTGACCTCGGCCAGTTCGGTCATGGCCGCGGTGATGTCCGCCATGGCAGCGCCCTGCTCGACGTCCAGCGTCGCCAGCCGCTCCAGCACCAGTTGCCGTGCCACGCGCAGCGCCGAGCCCAGTTCCCGTCCGCCAGCACGCAAGACGTCGATGAGGGTGCGGATGTCGGCCGAACGCGGCAGCCCCGGATGCGCCGAGGCGAAGTCGCGGACTTCAGCCTCGTAGCGGCGACGAATGCGTTGAACGTAACGGCTGTGGGCCGCGGGGGCCGCCGTCGTGACTGCGTCAAAGGGGAATTCGAACATGGAACCAGGGGCGCCGCGGGTGGTCTGTGCTAGGGTATTCGGTTGTCGATCCCGGGTGCTTGAGTTGCCATGGTAGGCCAAGCCTGACGCTCTGGCTGTAGGGGGATCGACTGAGATCGTTCGCCCATGTCCATGTCTGTTCCCGAGCGCGGTGCCGAAGCTGATGCACCCGTGCCGTCGTCGTTGTTTCCCCGGGCGGTTCCGTCATCGGGACTGGTCCGCCGGGCGGCCCGTCTGGGCCTGGGCGGCATGCGCTGGCTGGCCTGGGTGGTGCTGGGGGCATGTGCGGTCTTCGTGTTGGCCTGGGCGGCCACCCTGTGGTTGATTCTGCCCCGTGCAGACGAGTGGCGCGCGCCGCTGGCCGAACAAGCCACACGGGCGCTGGGGATGCCGGTTCAGATTGGCCGGGTGTCGGGGCACGCACAAGGTGTGTGGCCCGTGCTGTCGCTGAGCGACGTGCGGCTGCTGGACGCACAGGGCCGCGTCGGGCTGCGTCTGGCAGAGGTCACGGCCCGCGTGTCGCCCCTGACCCTGTCGCCTTTGTCTTTGTGGCAGCGCCAGCTGGTGCTGGGGCGCCTGATCCTGGAGGCGCCTGAACTGGTCGTGCGGCGGGACCTGCAGGGGCACTGGACCGTGGCCGGCCTGCCGCTGGACCAGACGCCATCGACTGCGGGAGACGGCGCGATGCTGGACTGGGTGATGAGCCAGTCCCGCATCGAAATCCGACGCGGAACGGTGTCCTGGCAGGACGAGCAGCAGGGGGGTGCTCCGCTGGCGCTGCGCGATGTGGATCTGCGTCTAAGCAACCGTCTGGGTGTCGGGCGCCGCGTGCACGACTGGCGGCTGCAGGCGACGCCGCCGGCGTCGTTCGGGGAGCGCCTGGAGTTGCGTGGGCGTTTTCAGCAGCCGCTTTGGATGGGGGGCGGTCGCCAGGGGCCTTCGCACGCCGGGGGCTGGGTGCCTGCGGCCCTGCAGACCACCCGCCCCGGCGACGTGCTCAGCTGGAGCGGCGAACTCGCCATCACGCTGCCCCGTGTCGATGTGCAGGCGCTGAGGCAGCACGTGCGCCTGCCGTTGACCGTTCACGGGGGGCGCGGGCGGGTGAAGGCCACCTTGGACGTCGTGCGCGGGCAATGGGAGGGCGGTTCCCTGGATGCGGACCTGGCTTCGGTGAGCGTGCAACTGGCCCCGGATCTCCAACCCCTGTCTTTCCGGCGGTGGCAGGGTCGACTGGCGATGTCCCGCACGACACAGGAAACCCGGCTCGCCTGGAGTGACCTGGCCTTCGAGCTGGACGACGGCCTGGACTGGCCCCGCAGCCAGGCCTCCCTGGTATGGCGGCATGCGCCCTGGCCTGCCGCCGCAGCCTCGACACCGGTCCCGCTTGCCGACCAGATGTGGGCCCTGACCCGAGGCGGGGATGCGCGGGCGGACCGTCTGGATCTGGCGCTGCTGGCCCGCCTGGCGGACCGCCTGCCGTTGTCTGCCGGTTTGCGCCAGACCCTGGCGGCCTTGTCGCCCCAGGGCGTGGTGACGAACGCGCGCTGGCAGTGGGATGGCGTGCCCGATGCGCCACAACGCTACGCCGTGGCGGGCCAGGTTCAAGGGCTGGGCTGGCAGGCCGATGACGCTGCCGGGCTACCGGGTCTGGCCGGGGCCGATGTCACCGTGTCCGCCACGGAACAGGGAGGCCAGGCCGATCTTCGCCTTCGGGACGGGTGGGTGGCCTTCCCGGGCGTGTTCCAGGAGCCTCGTGTCCCGCTGGACAAGCTGCAGACGCGGGTGACGTGGCAGCACCAGCCAGATTCGGGCGAGCGCCCGGGCACGATGTCGGTGGTGGTGAAGGACGCGGAGTTCGCCAACCCCGATGCGCGCGGGCGGCTCCAGGGCCGATGGCAGACAGGGGAGGGCTCGGCACGCTTTCCGGGGCGCCTGCAGCTGAGCGGGGAGCTGCAGCAGGCGCGCGCGGACCGCGTGTGGCGCTACCTGCCCCTGGAGATCCCGCAGGACGCGCGCGATTACGTCCAGCACGCCCTGCGGCAGGGGTTGGGCGAAAAGGTGACCTTCGATGTTCGCGGTGACCTCCGGAGCTTTCCCTTCAAGGATGACCAGGGCGGGCGGTTTCGGGTGACGGTGCCCGTGCGGCAGCTGCACCTCGACTACGTGCCTGCTTACCTCGATGCCGGAGCCTGGCCGGCCTTCACTGCGCTGGATGGCGAGCTGCGGTTCGAAGGACAACGTCTGCTCATCCGGGGCGCGCGGGGGCGCCTCGGGGGGCTGGGCACCGGAGGCTTCAGGCTGCACGAGGTCCAGGGGCGCATCGATGACCTCGGAGCCCACGATCCTCATCTGGTCATCGAGGGCCGTGGAGACGGCCCGCTGGACGACATGCTGCGCTTCCTCTCAGCATCGCCCGTCGGCGCCTGGACCGGCGACGTGATGGCGCGGTCCGAGGCCGCAGGGCGGGGGGCGATGCGGCTGTCGCTCGACATCCCGCTGAACCGTACGGCGGACACCCGCGTCCAGGGACAGGTGCAGCTCACCGAGCGGGATGCTGCCAGTCTGCGACTCATGCCCGGCGTGCCGACCTTCCACGCACTGAAGGGCCGGATTGCCTTTACCGAACAGACGCTGCAGATCCAGGCTGAAACCCACCTGTGGGGCCAGCCCTTTGCTGTCGAAGGAGGCGTCGACGAGGCCGGGCGCACGCGGATCCAGGCACGTGGCCAACTGTCCGGCGAGGCCCTGCAGCAGGCTGTCGAATGGCCCGCGCTGCAACGGCTCGGTTTGCGTGCCAGGGGAGAAACTCCCGTGGCTGTAAGCGTCGCGGTGCCGGATGCCGGACCGGGACGTGGGCAGCCCGAAGTGGTCGTGACGTCGACCCTGCAAGGGCTGGCGATCGACCTGCCGGCGCCGTTGCACAAGCCGGCCGGTGTCAGCTGGCCGCTGCGCGTGGTGCACCGTGCCGATGACCCACAGGGGCACGCCGATGCCATCTTGGTGGACCTCGGTGGGGCGGCCCCGCTGGCTGGCGGAACGCCCTGGCTCCACGTCGACCTACGCCGGGACGTGAGCGGGCCGCGGGCCCTCGTGCGCCGTGGTGTCATGAGCCTGCAGCAACCTGGGGCCGGCCCCATGGCCCAGCCGGTTCTGCCGCTTACCGGGATTGCCGCACAGGCCCAGTTGTCAACGCTGGACGTTGATGCATGGAAAGCGGTCTGGGATGCCACCGAGCCGGGTCAGCGGGTGTCGACCATCGGCCTGCCCGCGCCGCTCTCTTCGGTGGCGACGGGGGGCGCCAACCCGGATGTCTCGGCCGACCTGGACGACTACCTGCCGGAGACCCTGACGGTGCGCACCGGGGCCTTCAGTTGGCAGGGGCGAACCTTGCGCGATCTGCAGGCCACGGTGGCGCATGCCGATCCCGGCGTGTGGCGCGTGCAGCTCACGTCGCGGCAGGCGGCCGGCCAGCTGGAGTGGTTCGGTGACACGTCTTCGCGCAGCAGTGCCATGCGGGCCGGACGCCTGGTGGCCAGGCTGTCCCGGCTGTCGGTGCCCGAGGCCGAAGCCGAGGTGCTGACGGCGCAGGCCAGCGCCAGGCTGTTGCAGCGGACCGAAGCCACCTCCGTACCGGCCCTCGACATCCTGATCGATGACTTCGAGTGGCGCGGGGTGCCCCTGGGGCGCATCGAGGTGCAGGCCGTCAACCGACCGTCGACCCAGCCCGGGCGGACAGGCTTGCCGGAGTGGCGGCTGGACACCTTCCGGATCAGCAACCCCGATGCCGAACTGCGGGCCAGCGGGCAGTGGACCGCGACGGCTGGCGATGCCACGCGCCCCCGATCGGCCTTCGATTTCCAGCTGGACTTGCGCAACAGCGGCGCGCTGCTGGCCCGCCTCGGACAGCCCCAGACCGTGCGTGGCGGGCGGGGCACCCTGAGCGGTCAGGTCAGCTGGGCCGGGTCGCCGCTGGAGCCGGATCCCGCCAGCATGAGCGGCGACGTGGCCGTACAGATTGCTGAAGGGCAGTTCCTGAAGGCCGACCCCGGCATGGCCAAGCTTCTGGGCGTGCTGAGCCTGCAGTCGCTGCCGCGACGCCTGACGCTCGATTTCCGCGACGTTTTCCAGCGCGGCTTTGCATTCGACCGGATCGACGGCCAGGTGGCCATCGACCGAGGTGTGGCCCGCACGCGTGCGCTGCGCATGCGGGGCGTGCAGGCGCTCGTGCTGATGGAAGGCCAGGCCGACCTGGCGCGGGAGACGCAGGACCTGCATGTCTATGTGCTGCCCGATCTCAACGCCGGCGGAGCTTCGCTGGCTTATGCGGCGATCAACCCCGTGGTGGGATTGGGAACGTTCCTGGCTCAGGTGCTGTTGCGCAAGCAGGTCAGCGATGCCAGCTCGCAGGCGTTCCACGTTACCGGCAGTTGGGCGCAGCCACAGGTGACAAAGGTGCCGTTCCAGGCCGAGGCCGCCGAGGCTGCGGCAGGATCCGCGACACCCCAGGTGCTGGCCCCCCCGCTCCCGCGGCGTCCAGCGCGGTACCCCGGAAGCCCTCCTGAGGCCGCGGGCACGGGATGGCGCCACAATGTCGGTCTGTTTGCCCGGGTGCGCTGCACCCGTTGATGAGGTGTGTCCCATGAAGTCCGAGACGTTCCGCCGTCGCCGCCAACTGCTGGCGCTTGTTCCCGGTCTGGCGCTGGCGTCCGCCCTGGCGGGGTGCGGTGAAGAAGCGCGCAGCACCCTGCCGGCCTTGCCCTTTACCCAGCTCGATGGCGGGCGTCACCAGCTTGGCGATCTCAAGGGTCAGGTGATGGTGATCAACTTCTGGGCGACCAGTTGCAGCACCTGTGTGAAAGAGATGCCCGAGCTGGTGGCCACGCACGAGCGCTTCAAGGCCCGGGGGCTCGAGACGCTGGCCATCGCCATGGAATACGACCCGCCGGCCTACGTTGCGCAGTTTGCCCAGTCACGGCAGCTGCCATTCCGCGTGGCCATCGATCACGACGGGCGATTGGCCCAGTCGTTCGGACCGGTGCAGTTCACGCCGACCACCTTTGTCGTCAACCGCCGCGGTGAGGTGGTCAAACGCTATGTGGGCGAGCCGGACTTCAAGGCTTTGCACCAGTTGCTCGACAAATTGCTGAGCGAGACGGCCTGATCTGCACGATGGCTCACATGATGCGCGACAGCTCGTAAACCAGCGCCGAAGGCAGGTTGCTGGCGATCGAGTCGGCTCCCAGGCGAGCCATGCCGGTCTCGCTGATGGAGGCCGCTTCGAAAGTGTCACCGTGCTCGGTCACCTCGATGAACACGAACTCCGGGACCTCGCGGCGGATGCCGTCAGCCAGTTCATCGAAGGCGCGTCCCCGCAACGTCCCCTCGAAAACGATGGCATGGGGCAGCCCCTCGTCGCAGAAGGCGCGCGCCTCTCGCATCGAGCCCACGAAGTCCATAACGAGACCCATGCTGCGCGTGGCTTCCCGGATCTGCACCCGAAGGTCACGTCGGCTGGCCACGACCAGCACGTGGCTGCCCGCCAGCGGCTTCGAGTTCACGGAGGAGGAAAAGCCCAGATCGCGGTCGTCGTCGTCCAGTTGGGGCATGACCGCATTCACCGTGTGCGGAAACTCGAGCGTCATCCGGGCGTGGGTGGCGTCCACCTGGCGCTCCAGCGGCAGTCCCATGGTGCGGGCCGTCTGGTCCAGCAGGTGCCAGTGCATGGTGTCGAGTCGCTGGGCCACGGCATCCGGGCCAGCGGGCGCGCCCTCGTCCGGCGAGCGGTGTCGCAGCCGCATTGTCAGCCGGGCATGGGCGGGCCATTCGCGCTGGTCGACACGCAACTCGACGGTGCCCTGCGCCACATCGAGGCACCAGTCCACGGCGGCGTTCAACAGCGCGAACAGCATCGACGCATCGGCCATCACCTCGAGCGGCAGCAGCGATTGCGACAGCTGCAGGCCCCGGGCGTGGATTTCCCGGGTTCGGTAGGCCAAGGCGCTTTGCACCGTGTGGGTCAGGTGCACCCGCTCGGCCTGCTGCCGCACCCGACCGGAGGCCAGGCGCGCGATCTGCTGACACCAGATGCCGGCCTGGCGGGCGCGGTCCACCTCGTCACGCAGCGCTCGCAGACCCAGTCGGTCTATCCTGCCCGTGGTGGTGAGGGTGGTGACCCGCTCCAGTGCGGCCGTGAGGGGTTCGGCCAGTTCCCGGCCCACCTGGGCCACCAATTCGTGCCATCGAGCCTGGTCGTCCGACGGCGGGGCCGGGTCGGGCGGGGCGCTCCGGGCGGGGTTTTCCGCGCCGCCCCCGCTGCCGACGCCGAGCCCGCGAAGCAGGTCGGACAGCGGCGGGTTGTGGGGGGGCATGGGCATGAAGAGCGATGGTTGGGGGGCAGGCAGCCAGTGTTCCGGGCGCGAGGGGCGGCTGTCCATCCCACGCATGGGTGAAGGTGATGCCCCATCCCGATAATGAAGTCATGACTGATACCGCGATGCTGCGCCACGTGATGGCGCCTTTCTACCGTGCTGGCAGGCCGGCCGTGTCTCTCGCGGCGGCGCTGGCGCTGATCGCGCTGACCGGATGCGGGCGCGGCCCGGACTGGCGCGAGATGAAACCGCCCGACGCCGACGGTCTGCAGGCGCGCTTCCCCTGCAAGCCGGATTCGGCCAGTCGCATGGTGGCCATTCCCGGGCTGGCGGGGGAGCGGCGCGTGCAGATGCTGGTGTGCCAGCACGAGGGCACCAGCTGGTCGCTGGCCTACACCCGGCTGGGTGACGTGCGGGAGGTCACCCCGGCGCTGGAGGGGCTGCAACAATCCTTGCGCAGCAACCTGCAGGCCGCGGCGACCCTGGTCGCCCCCGATGTGCGGCCCGCGGAGTCCCCCCCAGTCGGGGTCGATGTGCCTCGCATGACGCCGCAGCCCGCGGCGCGGGCGCTGGCGTTTCGTACCGAGCGGCCGGACGGCCTGGGGCGCCCGATGAAGATGCGGGTGAACGCGTGGCATTTCGCCCACGGCCTGACCGTGTTCCAGGCGGTGGTCTGGCAGCCGGCAGAGCGTCCAGCGCTGGAAAGTGGGGACGATGTGGCAGACACCTTCCTGCAAGGCTTTCAATTTCCTGAATGAGCGCCCGATAATCGCTGCCTGTATGCCCGGCTTGTTCATCATCGCGCACGCGCCCCTGGCCTCAGCCCTGAAGCTGGCAGCGGCGCACTGCTTCCCGGAAGCGGCCCAGACCCTGCAGGTCCTGGACGTCCAGCCCAACCTGCCGCCCGACGAGATCGAGGCGCAGGCCCGGCTGCTGCTGGCGCGGGCGATCGAATCCGATGAACGCAGCGAGGCGTTGATCCTCACCGACGTGTTCGGGGCCACGCCCTGCAACACCGTCCAGCGCCTGGCGGACGGTGTGCGTGTGAAGGTCATCACCGGCGCGAACGTGCCCATGCTGTGGCGCGCCCTGAACTACGCGGCTGAGCCGCTTGACACCCTGATCACCCGCGCCGTCGCGGGAGGCACGCAGGGGGTCATGCAGATCGCCACCAGCCGCCCGCACAACCAGGTCATCCAGGCCACCCATGATCAAGACCACCGTCACCATCAGCAATAAGCTGGGCCTGCATGCCCGCGCTTCCGCCAAACTCACCAAGCTGGCCAGCAGCTTCCCGTGCCAGGTATTCATGAGCCGCAATGACCGGCGCGTGAACGCCAAAAGCATCATGGGCGTGATGATGCTGGCCGCCGGGTTGGGCAGCTCGGTCGAGCTGGAATGTGATGGAGACCGGGAAGAGGACGCCATGAAGGCCCTCGTGGCCCTGATCAACGACAAGTTCGGCGAGGGGGAGTGAGCTCCCTGGGGTAGTCCCGACCCTCGGATGAGCGGCCATCGGGCCGTTTCGTGACAATTTCCGTTTTCTGATGTCGCTCGTGGGCGACAGGCGCGGCCCAGAATGTCGGTCAGCTCGGCACAGTTAGCTGCTCGGACCCGGTGCGCCTGCGCTGGTACGCCGGTGTACACAGAATGCATGAAGGAGTTGTGATGGTCTGCCCCCGTAGTCAGTTCACCCCGAACACCGCGGCCCCGATCCGGGCTGCCGCGCTGGCGATGGCCCTGGCGGCCGCCACCGCGGCCCACGCGGCCGACAATGGCCTGCAGCGCTATTCCCCCGGGGTCGGTGGCAGCGACATGAGTTCGCCCATCGTGCCGGGCTGGTACGGCCAGGTGGCCATCGTCTCTTATCACGCGAGCAAGCTCAAAGGCAACGACGGGAACGCCGCGCGCGGCGGCACGACCGTGTCCGGCTTGCCGGTCAGCTACCAGACCGACCTGCACGCGGACGCCCGTGCCGCGCTGAATCGCATCACCTACATCAGCACCGAACGCCTGTTGGGCGGCAACCTGGGCTTCACCGTGATGATTCCGCTGGTGCAGCGCAAGGCAGACTTGTCTGTTTCGAACTTCACGCTGCACCCGGCTCTGGCCGGCAGCGCCGGAGCCATCACCGCCAACGTCTCGGCTGCGGCGAACGCCCAGGACAGCAAGGCCACCGGCCTGGGTGACATCGAGCTGTCTCCCGTCATCCACTGGGAAATCGGGGACCATCAGTCTGCGTCGTTTGCGCCGACCATCGTCGTGCCGACGGGCGATTACGAGGCCACCCGTCGCGCCAACCCCGGCTACGGCAACTTCTTCACCTTCCGCCCCTCGTTCCAGTACGCCTTCATCGGCGATGGCTGGGATCTGGCCGGCCGCGCGGTGCTGTCCTTCAACACCCGCAACAAGGACAATGGCTACTTCTCGGGCCACATGTTCAACTTCGACTGGCAGGCCATGGCCTTCGTGTCCGAAGACGTGCGCGTCGGATTGCAGGGCTACTTCGTGCGGCAGCTGTCGGCCGACACCCAGAAGCTGGGCGGCTTCAGCACCGCGCGGCAGGCCGAGCTCGGCGGCTACAAGGCCATGGTCGATGGCAACAAGGCCAGCGTGAACGCCGCGGGTCCTGCCGTGGCGTGGATCCGCAATGGCGGCGAGTTCATGCTAGAAGGCAAGCTGATGCGCGAGTTCAACGCCCGCAACCGCACAGAGGGGCAGGCGTTCTGGCTGACGCTGTCCAAGCCGCTCTGACCCTTCGATCAACGTCTCCTGTCCGGAGGTAAGGGACATGCATGATGACCGGCTGCCCGAAGGGCAGATGGATGCGCGCCGCCGCCAGTTGCTGGCCGGGGCTGCCGGGGCGGCGCTGATGCCCTGGTGTGCCACCTCGGCGCAGGCGGCTGCGGCTTATGAGATCGAGGGCGTCGAACTGCCCGAGACCATCATGGCCCATGGCCAGAAGCTGGTGCTCAATGGCGCGGGCGTGCGCAAGCGTGGCTACTACAAGGCCGACGTGACGGCCCTGTACCTGCCCGAGAAGCGCACCACCGCCGAGCCGATCTACCGGCTCAACGGTGTGCGGCGCATCCAGCTCAACATCCTGCGCGAATTCACCTCGTCCACCATCTCGCGCATCTTCATCGCGGATTTCAAGCAGGCGGCCACGCCGGACGAGTTCAAGCGCCTGATCTCGGTCGTGGGACAGATCGGTGCCGTTTACGCGAACGTCAAGCGCGTGGTGAAGGGCGACGTGGTCAACCTGGACTGGGTACCTGGCACCGGGTGGATGGCCTTCCACAACAACAAGCAGCTGGCAATCGAAGGTGAGCCCATTTCGGCCATCAACAACGAGCTGGCCTATCAGATCTACCTGCGGATGTACATCGGCGAAGCCGCGCCTGAAGAGTTGCGCAATGCCCTGCTGGGGCTGACCCGGCTGCCGCGGGCCGGCGAGGGCTGAGGCCCGAGCGAGGTGGCTCACCGGCTGTGCTCGGGCCGCTCCGGTGCTTCTCGTGGGTAATGGCTCGCCAGCATCGGGGGCAGCGGGGCGTCGATCAGCCCGGCCATGAGCCGCAGTGCATCGGCTGTCGCTTGGCTCATCACGCCGTATGGGCTGTGGTTCACGGCCTCCTCGACCCAGGCCTTGACCAGCAGCGGGCGCACCATCCACGACAGCTCCTGCACCGAGGTCAGGGCCAGCATCAGGCGGTCCGCGTCGGGTGAGGAGAGGTCGGCGATGTCGGCCTTGCCCAGACGCTGGCCCACGCCCATCAACCAGCCCTGGGCCGGCTCGGAGCGTGTCGGCCCGGCGTCGGGCTGAGCGGTGGGTGGTGACGCCTCTGCCTCCGGCAGGATGCGCGCGAGGTAGACCGACAGACTCGCGACCGCGTGCCGCGCATCAGACGGCAGCTGGCTCAGGTCCTGCCCCTGCCCTGTGACGGGCCGCAGCATCGGGGCTTCACGCTGCCTGTCATTGAGACGGTGACGCAGGCTCAGCCACCACAGGCGGTCGCGTGGGCTGACGCGGCCGTCCGCCCTCAGCAAGTCGCGGCCGGCTT
Source organism: uncultured Aquabacterium sp. (assembly GCF_913773725.1). Taxonomy (GTDB): domain Bacteria; phylum Pseudomonadota; class Gammaproteobacteria; order Burkholderiales; family Burkholderiaceae_C; genus Aquabacterium. The sequence goes on from NZ_CAJYGK010000115.1 coordinate 252,551, forward strand.
CGACGACGGCCCGGCGCTGGTCCAGCGGGGCTCCGCTCATGCGCGCAGTCAGGCGCTCGAATTCGGGCACGCGCCGTCCTGGCAGCAGTGAGCGCACGTCGGTCAGGATGCGTTCGGAATGTGGCAGGCCTTCGGCCATCTTCCGCCAGAGCTTGTGTTCGCGGGCGTTGTCCGCATCCATCATCAGGGCCAGCACCGCCAGGCGTTGCTCATTGGGGCCGGCCAGCCGTCGCAGGCGGTCGAGCGCATCACGGTCGTCGGGGGTGGCCAGGGCCAGGGCGTGCACGTCGGCCTGCGTGGCAGACGGGGCCGCTGCCAGCACGCGACCGTCGGCCGCGACGGCCGGTCTGGGGCGACGTGGTTCCGCGTCGACCCGCACCGGCATGGCGGGCAGCGGTGGCATGAGGCGGCCATACAGACGGCGGATGCGCTCTGACAACCGTGGGTGCGTGGCCAGGCAGCCCTGTGCGGGCTGATGCAGCAGCATGCTGGCCACCAGGCCCGCTGCTGGGGTGTGCAGGCGGGCCGCGTGCGCCTGCTGGTCGTGCCAGACCTTGCGCAGCACCTGGCCGAGGCCATCCCGCGAGCGGGTGAATTGCACGGCGCTGGCGTCGGCATGGAATTCCCGTTGTCGTGACACGGCTGCCTGCAGCGCGCGGCCCGCCAGCCAGCCCAGCCAGCCGATTGCGGCCAGCACAGCCCCGACGACCCAGGCCAGCGGGCTGTGGCGTTGGTCATCGCCCGGCTCCATCAGCGAGCGGCCGAAGCCGTGGACCAGAGAGAGGCCCCAAACGAGCGCCAACAGGCGCATGAACAGGGGCAAGTCAGCCGATCGGATGTGGCCGAACTCGTGGGCCACCAGGCCTTGTAACTCGCTGCGATCCAACCGCTCGAGTGCGCCACGCGTCACGCACAGCACCGTGTCTTGAGGAGCCCACCCTGCGACAAACGCGTTGATGGTGTCTTCGCGGTGCAGCAGGTAGACGCGGGGCAAGGGCTGCCCGCTGGCGAGGGCCATTTCGTCCACGACGTTGAGCAGTCGCCGTTGGGCCGCGTCCTCGGCTTCGGCCACCTCCCGGCCGCCCAGCCAGTGGGCGACCCGTGGACCGCCTCCGTCGCGCAGACGGCGTGTCTCGGTCCAGCAGCCTCCCAGCACGAACAGGGCGATCACGGCCGTGTTCGTCTCGAAGAACAGGGCCGGGTAGCCGTCGGCCAGGGGGGCCACCAACCGCCACACCAGAGCCAGCAGCCCGTTGACTGCCATCACGAGCGCCAGCAGCATCACCGCAAACCACGCGTACAGCCGCAGGCTGCGGTGATCGGCAGCCTCCTGATGACGACGGAACTTCATCGGCTCAGTGGCTTGTTCGCTCAAAGGCGCACGGCAACCGGCGCGCGTTCGGCATCGGTCTGTGTGGACTGCAGCATCTCGGCCGTCTTGAAGCCGAACAGGCCGGCAATGAGGTTGGCCGGGAACTGGTGCGCCGCGTTGTTGTAGTCCAGCGCAGCGTCGTTGAACAGCTGGCGCGAGAACGCGACCTTGTTTTCGGTGTGCGTGAGCTCTTCTCGCAGGTCATGCAGTTGCTGGTCGGCCTTGAGCTCGGGGTAGGCCTCGACCACGGCCATGAAGCGACCCATTGCACCGGCCAGCGCGCCCTCGGCAAGGTTCAGGCTCTTGATCGGGCCCGGCTGGTTGGGTTGGTTCTTGACCAGGTCGGTGGCAGCGACGACCTGCGCCCGGGCCGCGGTCACGCGCTCCAGCGTGTCGCGCTCGTGCTGCAGGTAAGCGCGGGCGGTTTCGACGAGGTTGGGGATGAGGTCATGGCGGCGTTTGAGCTGCACGTCGATCTGCGCAAATGCGTTGGCGATTTCATTGCGCAGCCGGACCAGCCGGTTGTAGGCCCCCACGGCCCAGAACAGGACCACGGCGGCCAGGGCGAACAGGATCACTTCGGAGATGGACATCGGCGGCAGAGGTCGTCAGGCAGCAGGTCGGGAACGGGCCAGCCATTCGGCGTGGCCCTGGGCGCGCAGTTCGCAGGCCGGGCACAGGCCGCAGCCGTAGCCCCAGTCGTGTCGTTGCTGGCGTTCGCCCAGGTAGCAGGTGTGGGTGTGTTCGACGATGAGGTCGTTCAGCTCGGGGCCGCCCAGCTGGTCTGCCAAGGCCCAGGTCTGCGCCTTGGTGAGCCACATCAGCGGGGTCTCGATCGTCATCGGCGAGTCCAGGCCGAGGCTGATGGCGACCTGCAGCGCCTTGAGCGTGTTGTCCCGGCAGTCCGGGTAGCCGGAGTAATCGGTTTCGCACATGCCGCCGATCAGCACCGAAGCGCCGCGTCGATAGGCCAGTGCCGCCGCGAAGTTGAGGAACAGCAGGTTGCGGCCGGGCACGAAGGTGTTGGGCAGGCCGTTGGCCTGCATCTCGATGGCCCGGGTTTCGGTCAGGGCCGTGTCGGACAGCTGGCCGAGCAGCCGCAGGTCCATCACGTGGTCCATGCCGAGCCGTGCACCCCACTGCGGAAAGTGGCTGACCAGTTCACTGCGGACCCGGTTGCGGCAGACCAGTTCGACACGATGGCGCTGGCCGTAGTCGAAGCCGATCGTTTCGACCTGGCTGTAGCGCGACAGGGCCCAAGCCAGGCAGACGGTGGAATCCTGTCCGCCAGAGAAGACGACGAGGGCGGTACGGGGGTCGAGGTCGGAAGGAGACGGGGTGCTCATGCAGGCAACGGCGACAGGCGTCCGCGAAAGGCGCGGGCGGGGGACTTGCTGTGATGCAGCATAGCGCAAGCGCGGCAAAGGCCCCAGGGATACGGGGCCCCCGGCGACCGCGCCGGTGGGGCGCTGCATTCTGGGCGACAATACAGGGTTTTCCTGACAGACGGGCGGTGTGCGCCCGGCTGCCCTCGCCAAGCTCTTTCAGATCCGATCCGATCATGGCCGCGTTCAACGAAGAAACCGTCACCTCCGTCCACCACTGGAACGACACGCTGTTCAGCTTCCGGACCACGCGCGACCCGTCGCTGCGTTTCTCCAGTGGCCACTTCGTGATGATCGGCCTGATGGTCGACGGCAAGCCGCTGATGCGCGCCTACTCGGTGGCCAGCGCCAACTACGAGGAACACCTCGAGTTCCTGTCGATCAAGGTGCAGGACGGCCCGCTGACCTCGCGCCTGCAGAAGATCCAGCCGGGCGACAAGATCCTGGTTGGCCGCAAGGCCGTGGGCACGCTGGTGGTCGACGACCTGACTCCGGCCAAGAACCTGTACCTGTTCGGTACCGGCACCGGTCTGGCGCCGTTCATGAGCATCATCCAGGACCCGTACACCTACGAGAAGTTCGAGAAGGTGGTGCTGGTGCACGGCGTGCGCTACGTGAGCGAGCTGGCCTACCACGACTTCATCAGCAAGGAACTGCCGCAGCACGAACTGCTGGGCGAGCTGATCCAGGAAAAGCTGATCTACTACCCGCTGGTCACGCGTGAGCCCTTCCGCAACCAGGGCCGCCTGACCGACCAGATCCTGAACGGCGAGCTGGCCAAGGGCGTGGGCCTGCCGCAGCTCAGCCCGGAGAACGACCGCGCCATGATGTGCGGCAGCCCCTCGATGCTGAAGGATCTGTGCCAGATCCTGGACGACGCGGGCTTCAAGGTGTCGGAATCGCAGGGCGTGCCGGGCGACTACGTGATCGAGCGCGCTTTCGTGGAGAAATGATCTCGGCCGGGCCGGACTCTGGCGGCCCGACCGCGCACCGCATCAGGGCGTCCATGGGGCGCCCTTTTTCATGCCCGCTCTGTCTGCGTGGCCGGCATCCGCGTGGGCACCTTGAGCGCCGTGCAGATACGGGCCAGCTGGTTCCGCACGCGGCGGGCCACCGGGTGGTCCCAGTACTTGTCGAAGAAGTAGTGCATCACGGTGTTGACCAGCGGCTCGACGAAGGTCACGACACCGGCGATGGTGATGCTGCCGGTCAGCGCGTAGGTCACGGTGAACGAGGTCAGCACGTGCATCACGCCGAATGTTGCGGTCTTGGCCATGGGGAACTCCTGGAGGCGATGCGTTTGAGAATGGTTCTCATTGTCTGAGGGCCTCCGCTGGCAGTCCAGTCGGGTGATTGGATCGCGTCGATAGGGGGCCTCAATGGCGCCGTGCCAGCGCGCCCATCCGGTCAGGGGGGAGGCGGGTGTTTCCGCACCGAGCCCCATGGATCGGTCGGCGACACTGCGGCCTTCCCACGGAGGATCTGACCGATGATTTCGACCCCACCCGTGCGCCAGCGTGGTCGCCTCATGGCGCTGGCCAGTTGGGCCACGCCCGTCATTGCCCTGGCGGCCTACCTGGCCTTCTGGCCTGTGCCGATCCAGCCCCGCGCATGGCAGCCACCTGCCGACGCGGGCTACACCGGCGCCCATGCCGCCAACACCCGCCTGGCGGGCCTGCAGACCTGGCCGCTGGCCGAGGGGCAGCACGGACCCGAGGACATCCTGGCCACGCCGGATGCGCTCTATACCGGGCTGGACAACGGCGATGTGCTGAAGCTGTCGCTCGATGGCCGCACGCGCGAATTGGTGGCCAACACCGGTGGACGCCCCCTGGGGCTGGATCTCGACCCGCAAGGGCGTCTCCTGGTCGCCGACGCCATGCGCGGCCTGCTTCGTGTGACCGGCAGCGGACCACAGGCCCAGGTCGAAACCCTGCTCGACCGCGTGCAGCACCCCGGCCCGGATGACCCGGTGCGCTATGCCGATGCGGTGAAGGTCGATGCCCGGGGCACGATCTGGCTGACCGACGCCTCGCGGCGCTTCGGGGCGAAAGCGGTCGGCAGCACCTTCGAGGCCAGCGTGCTCGACATCCTCGAGCACAGCTGCAGCGGACGCCTGATCGCGTTGGATCCGGCCCTGGGAGTGGCCCGCGTGGCCCTGCAAGGGCTGTGCTTCCCGAACGGGTTGGCGTTCTCGCGCGACGGGCGCAGCCTGTTCCTGTCGGAGACCGGCACCTACCGCATTCTGAAGGTGGACCTGGCCAAGCTGTCGCTGGTACGGACGGGCGCGGGCGACAACGGCGTGCCCACGCTGGATGACGCGCTGCGCCAGCAGGCCGCCACCGTGCTGATCGACAACCTGCCTGGCTTTCCCGACAACCTGACCGCAGGGGAGGGCGGGCGCATCTGGGTGGGCCTGACGAAGCCGCGCAGCCCGGTGATCGACGCGGGCGGGCCGCGGCCGTTCATCCGCGCGTTCACGCTGCGGTTGCCGCGGTCGATGTGGCCGGTTCCCAAGCCGTATGGGCATGTGCTGGCGTTCGACGAACAGGGCCGCATCGTGGACGACCTGCAGGATCCGGATGGCGGCTACCCGGAGACCACGGCGGCGACCGAGTCCGGCGGGCGCCTGATCGTGCAGAGTCTGCACGCGGGTGCGATTGGATGGATGCCGTACAGCGGGCCTGCCGCGCGTTGATGGCACAACGGCTCAGAGCATGAGCCGGTTCTTCAGCGCAGCCAGGCGTCCACGCCCGTCTTGAGGATCAGCGCTCCGACGACCACCAGGAAGGCCAGGCGCACGAAGCCGGCACCATGGCGCAGCGCCAGCCGGGTGCCGATGCTGCTGCCCAGCACGTTGGCCGCCGCCATGGGCAGCGCCAGCGCCCACACGACATGGCCGTGCGGGATGAACCAGGCCAGCGCTGCCGCGTTGGTGGCGAAGTTCAGGCGTTTGGCGGCCGCGCTGGCGTGAAGAAAATCCCAGCCCAGTCCACGGACGAGGGCGAACACGAAGAAGCTGCCGGTGCCGGGGCCGAACACGCCATCGTAGAACCCGATGACGCCGCCGATGGCGGTGGCGATCAGCGTTTCGGTGCGGGCGGTCCAGTGCGGCAGGTGGGTGTGCCCCAGGTCCTTGCGCCACAGGGTGTAGCCCCACACGGCGGCCAGCACCACCGGCAGCGCGGCCCGGAAACGGTCGGCCGGCACGCGGGTGGCGAGCCAGGCTCCCACCACGCTGCCCAGCACGGTGGCCACCAGCGCGCCCATCAGCCGGGCCGATGGCAGCTTCACGCGGCGCGCGTACTGCAAGGCGGACCAGCCCGTTCCCCAGATGGATGCCGCCTTGTTCGTGCCCAGCAGCGTCGCCGGCACGGCCTGCGGGAACAGCCCGAACAGCGAGGGCACCATGATGAGCCCCCCGCCGCCCACGATGGCATCGACCAGGCCGGCGGCCGTGGAGGCGAGCAGCATCAGTGCGACGTTGAGCGGCGTGAGGTCCATGAGGAGATCAAAGCAAGAGCCCGGCATGGGGCCGGGCTCCGGTCGGGGGGAGTGGCGGGGCGATGGGCGCCCCCTGCGATCAGCTGCGCACTTCGCCCTGACCCAGCACCACGAACTTCAGCGAGGTCAGGCCTTCCAGGCCGACCGGGCCGCGCGCGTGGAACTTGTCGGTGCTGATGCCGATCTCGGCGCCCAGGCAGTATTCGAAGCCGTCGGCAAAACGCGTCGAGGCGTTGATCATCACGCTGGACGAATCCACCTCGCGGATGAAGCGCATGCCGTTGGGGTGGTTGGTGGTCAGGATGGCGTCGGTGTGGTGCGAGCCGTAATGGTTGATGTGGGCGATGGCCTCGTCCAGAGAGTCGACCACCTTCACCGCGATCACCGGGGCCAGGTATTCCTCGAACCAGTCCTGCTCGGTGGCATCGACCACCTTGGCACCCGGCACGTCGGCCAGGATGGCCTTGGCGCGGGCATCGGCACGCATTTCCACGCCCTTGTCGGCAAACACCTTGCCGATGCGGGGCAGGAAGGCCGCTGCCTGCTGGCTGTGCACCAGCAGCGATTCGGTCGCATTGCAGGGGCTGTACTTCTGCGTCTTCGCGTTGTCGGTCACCTTGACGGCCAGGTCCAGGTCGACCTCGCTGTCGACATAGGTGTGGCAGTTGCCATCAAGGTGCTTGATGACCGGCACGCGGGCTTCGTTGCTGATGCGCTCGATCAGGCCCTTGCCGCCGCGCGGGATGATGACATCGACGTACTGCGGCATGGCGATGAGCTGGCCCACGGCGGCGCGGTCGGTGGTCTGCACCAGCTGCACGGCGTTGGCGGGCAGGCCCACCTGCGTGAGCGCGGCCTGCACCAGCTTCCACAGCGCCAGGTTGGAGTGGATGGCTTCCGAGCCACCACGCAGCACGCAGGCGTTGCCGCTCTTGATGGCCAGCGAGGCGGCCTCGATGGTCACGTTGGGGCGCGACTCGTAGATCATGCCGAACACGCCGATGGGCACGCGCATCTGGCCCACGCTGATGCCGGTGGGGCGGCGGCGCACGTTGGTGATCTCGCCGACCGGGTCGGGCAGGGCAGCCACCTGTTCGCAGCTTTCGGCCATGGTCTCGATGACCTTGTCCGTCAGGCGCAGGCGGTCGACCATGGGGGCGGCCAGGCCGTTCTTTTCGGCGGCGATGATGTCGGCCTCGTTGCGGGCCTTCAGTTCGCCAGCGTGGGCGCGGATCTGGCCGGCCAGGGCCAGCAGCACGTTGTTGCGGGCGGCCGTGCTGGAGGCGGCCATGGCCGTGGCGGCCACGCGGGCGGCGCGGCCCACGGCGTCCATGTACTGGTCGACGGGCAGGTCGGCCGACGGGGCGAGGGAGGTGGCGGCGGTGTTCATCCGGCTATTGTCTCGCACGGGCCCGGCCGTTGCACGCCGTCGGTTTGCTCCCGTCTCAATGGTGACCCGGTGAGGCCCCTGACGAGCCCGGGGCCCATTTCCCGCGATGGCGCCCGGTGGCCCGACGTATGCTGCCGCCATGCCCGCGCGCGAGCAAGTCATCCACATTCATCCCGAGGCACCGCCCAAGCCGCCTGAAGGCCAGCCGTGCAATGGCTGTGGCGTGTGCTGTCTGGCCGAGCCGTGCCCGGTGGGGGTGCTGGTGAGCCGCCGGCGCACGGGGGCCTGTGCGGCCCTGAAGTGGTCGGATGCGGGCGGTCGTTATGTCTGCGGCCTGATGGGCGAGGCCGATGTGACGGCCGGCCCGTCTGCCGATGGCGGGCGTCCGGCGTGGTGGCACCGGCTGTGGCGCCGCTGGGTGCGCCGCGTGATCGCGTCGGGCATCGGTTGCGATGCCGGGCTGGAGGTCAGTGCGCCTGCGGCTGCCAGGGGGGAGGGGAACAAATCGTGCTGAAGTGCACGGTCGGAGGTGCCCTGTTTGGTGCATTGCCAGCCAGCGGCTTGCCTAGGATGGGCGCACTGATTCCTGGAGCCGATTCATGCGCAAGAAGTTGTTGCAGCACACCCTGTTCGCCGCCATCGCTGCCTGGGCCCTGACGCTGGCCCATGGTGGGTCGACGGCGGCGCCGGATCGGTTGGCTGTCCCCGCTCCGGCCGCATGGGCCGCACCCTGAGCCGCCCGGCGGATGCGCCGAGCGGGTCGGAAGGCCGCCGGCTCAGCGCCAGCCGAACATCATCGAGCGGGCCACCAGGCGCTTGACCGGGCCGAGCGCCTGCACGGCGCCCAGGCCCAGGCCGCGCGCCGTGGCGAGGATGGGGGCCGGCCACGTGAAGCTGCGCGCCAGGAAATCCGTGGTGGCGAGCAGCGCCCAGCGGTCGGGCTGACGGCGGCGTTCGAAGCGGCGCAGCGCGTGCTGCACGCGGCTGGCGCGTGCGGTGGCATCGAGTTGCAGCGTGCCTTGCGTGCCTGCGGGCGGCGCCCAGGTCTCGGCCTTCAACGCGGCCAGCAGTTCGTGCACGTCCCGCATGCCGAGGTTGAAGCCCTGGCCCGCCACCGGGTGCATGGTCTGCGCGGCATTGCCGATGCGGACCACGGCGCCGTCTTCCACCAGGCGGCGGTGGGCATTGAGACCCAGCGGAAATGCCTTCAGCGGTGACAGGGCCATCAGCTGCCCGACATCCGGGTGGAACACGGTGTTGAGCAGCGTGAGGCGCTGCGCCGGCGTCAGGTCGCGCACGGGGTCGTCTGCCGCGTTGACGCACCACACCAGGGCCGCGCGTCGTCCGACCGGGCCACCGGGCTCGATCGCGCCGTCCGGCAGCGGCAGCAGGGCGGCCGGCCCCGAGGGCGTGAAGCGCTCGAAGGCCGTGCCGGGTGTGCCGGTGTCATCCAGTCGGACCTGACCGACCCACGCGGTCTGGTTGTAATCGTGGCTCACGCCGCGCGGCCATTGCAGCTTGGCCTGGTCGGCAAAGACGCCGCCCTCGGCCACCACGGCCAGATCGAAGCGCTCGGCGATGTCGGCATCGATCTCGACCCCGTCATCACCCAGCGGCTTGAAGCCGCGCACCGGGGTGTCGAAGCGCATGGCCAGGCGTTCGGGCGAGGCGCTGACCGCCGTCAGCCAGGCCTGCTGCAGCGGCGCCACCAGCGTGCCGTAGCTGCACACCACGCCCAGCCGCGGCACGCCTTGCTCCTGCGCGGTGATGCGCACCTGGGGTTGCTGCGCGCCGGGCCACAGCACGGTGGGCTGCTGCTGCGAGACGTGCACCTCGCGGATGGGCGCCGTCTGGCCGGCCTGCTCGATGGCATCCCACACGCCCATGCGCTGCAGCTCCTGCACGGTGCCGAGCGACAGGGCCAGCGTGCGCGCGTCGCCCGAGATGTCCTTGCTGGCGCTGCGGGCGTCGAACACGGTGATGCGGGCCTTGGGCAGCGCCGCAGCCGCCTGCAGGGCCAGGCTCAGCCCGGCCGGGCCGGCGCCGATGATGGCGAGGCTCAGGGCGGGCGTGAAAGCGGGATGCGACGCGTGCGCCAGCGGGGCGGTGTGCGGGCTGTTCATGATGGTGTGGATCAGGAGGCCTTGGACCTGCCATTGTCGGCCACCGGCTGCAGACCCGCCAGCCACTGTGGTGCCTCGGATGCGGCCGGCCTGCCTTCCTATAATGACGCGTTCCGTTACCTCCCAACCCCTTGCGCTTGTGACCGCTTCCACCACGCCACCCGCCAGCTACCGAGCCCTTGCCGCCGCCGACATGGCCCTGGTGGACGAGGTCATCCACCAGCGCCTGGCCTCGAAGGTGGCGCTGGTCAACCAGATCTCGCACTACATCGTGAGTGCCGGCGGCAAGCGCGTGCGTCCGATGCTGCTGCTGCTGGTGGCCGGTGCGCTGGGCGAGGACACGCCGCACCGTCACGAACTGGCCGCGGTGGTCGAGTTCATCCACACCGCGACGCTGCTGCACGACGACGTGGTCGATGAATCCGATTTGCGTCGGGGCCGCAAGACGGCCAATGCGCTGTTCGGCAACGCGGCCAGCGTGCTGGTGGGCGACTTCCTGTACTCGCGTGCCTTCCAGATGATGGTGTCGACCAACCGCCTGCGCGTGATGGAGGTGCTGGCCGAGGCCACCAACGTGATCGCCGAGGGCGAGGTGCTGCAGCTGATGAACATGCACGACCCCGACATCTCGGTGGACGACTACCTGCGTGTCATCGAATACAAGACCGCCAAGCTGTTCGAGGCCAGCGCCCGCCTGGGCGCCGTCATCTCGGATGCGCCGGCCGAGATCGAAGAGGCCTGCGCGTCGTACGGCCGCGCCATCGGCACCGCCTTCCAGCTGATCGACGACCTGCTGGATTACGAAGGCAGCACGGCCGAACTGGGCAAGAACATTGGCGACGACCTGCGCGAAGGCAAGCCGACCCTGCCACTGCTGGTGGCCATGCAGCGCGGCACGCCCGAGCAGTCGGCCCTGATCCGGGAAGCCATCGTTCACGGCGAGGTCGAGCGCATGCCGCAGATCATCGAGATCGTGAAGGCCACGGGGGCCTTGCAAGCCACACGCGAGGCCGCCGAGGCCCAGGCCGACGTGGCAAAACGTTGCCTGGATGCACTCCCTGCGTCGCAATGGCGAGAAGCCATGCTAGAATTGCTGTCTGACTCGATCAAGCGCTCTTCTTGAGCAGCGGATCAGAGACGGGGTGTAGCTTAGCCTGGTAGAGCGCTACGTTCGGGACGTAGAGGCCGGAGGTTCGAATCCTCTCACCCCGACCAGACAAAAAACGGAAAAGCCCTAGTGAATCAAGCACTTGGGCTTTTTTGCTTTTGATCGTCATGAATGCCGATTCGGAGTAAATCTTGGCCCTCAATGGCCCAAGAATGGCCCAACAAGTCGATGTGGTTTTGACTGGGGGGCGCCGTGGGTTGGCGAGGCCAAGGCTTACCGCTTGACGATGCTGTGAATTTCCCCATACTGTCATGCATGGGTGGACATAACAGCGCTCCTGCCTAGCGCCCTACAAGAACGCTGTGTAGCCCAAGGCGCGAGAGGCAGGGAGATCAGGCCAACTGAGAGATAACCTGGTCGAAAGAGCAACTCAACGCTCGGCGTGTACCCGCCAGGGTGTAGATGCAGGTGCGCAAGCGCAACCGACACCTGCCATCAAGCCCAAGTGATCAAGGCCCCGTGAGGTGCGGCGAAGAACGTCAAGTTTCTGAACTTGATGCGCCGCAACCAACAGCACCGGCTCTCGCAAGCGCGTTTGCTTGTGAGACTCCTATGCCGAGATCATCTCCGGTCGCCCGTACTGGCGACTCATCACGCCCCGCACGGTCAAAAAGCGCAACCAAGCCGGTCGCGCAAGCTGTGGCAGAGGGATTCGCCCCCGTCTGCATCGCTCCTTCGTTGCTGCCTGTGGCCCCGCCTGCCGATCTGCCACGGATTCTGTTCATCGAGCAACTTGCCTCCCTCATTGGCAAGACAGAAACGACCATCAGGACGTGTGCGACCAACGCCAAGTACGCGCACCTGATCCCCCGGCTGTTGAATCACGAGCAAAACTGAGCCACTAAAGGGCATCCGTCACGCCCAATTTTGAGCCACGTTATCCACCTACCCTGCTGTTTTTTGCAGCAGTGGGGTGCAGGAGTGATCAACGTGAGCAC
>NZ_CAJYGK010000116.1 GCF_913773725.1 uncultured Aquabacterium sp.
CGGCGGATCATGTCCGCCGTCATCAGGGCGGCCACCTGCAGGCCGATGTCGCGGATCTCCCAGGTGAAGGGCGTCGGGGCCAGGCCGTGCAGCACGCGTTCCAGCGCAGGGTGCGCCAGGTGCCCCGTCAGAAAGACGATGTGTTCCATGTATCGGACACCTTGTTGCGCCGGGCGGCCAGGGCCGCTTCGAGTTCGGGGATGTTGCACACGACCTGGCAATGGTCCAGCTCCCGCAGGCGCGCAACATGATCGAGTTCGATGCGCCGGGGCCGCAGGGTCACCCAGTCATGCGGTGCGCGGGTGACCACGACGGGCTCGGTGTCACAGGCGAAGACGATGCTCAGGATGCCCAGCTTGCCTGCCTGGGCCAGCATGTTGGTGGGCAGCGTGTCGGAGATCCCGAGCGCGCATTTCGCCACGGTGTTGCTGGTGGCCGGGGCGATGACGACGGTGTGGTAGACGCCGGCATACAGCTGGCCCACCGGGATGGCGCTGGCGCTCTTGTCGCGGAAGACCTTGAAGTCGGCGCGCAGGGCATCGAGCGTGTGGCCGTACTGGGGCAGGACCTCTTCTGCCGCGGCGGACAGAAAGAGGTCCACATCGGGCAGGCTTCTGGCCAGCGCCAGGGACTCGACCAGGCCATGGCCCGAGCCGGTGATGGCCCAGGCGATGCGGCTGCCAGCGAGGGGGGAAGGGCAGGGGGCATTCATGGCGTGGTCAGGGGCATGCAACTTGCAGAACGGGGTGTGTTCTCGCCTGCAGGTGCACAAGCCGTGCCAGCCGGGCAGACCCCCTCAGTTGGATCGGTGGCCAACAGGCGACCACAAGGAGCACCCCATGACCAGCCTCGAGCTGCTGCACGTCGGACAACTGCCCCGGCATGCGAACCCCGTCCCCGGCGAAGCGCTGGACATCATCTTCATCGAGGGCCTCGTGGCCGACACCGTGATCGGCATCCACGATGACGAGCTGGAAGCCACGCAGCCGGTCCGCATCGACCTGCAGGCGGGCCTGCCCCGCTCCCATGCCTGCGCGACGGACCGCATCCACGACACGATCGACTACAGCGTGGTGCGGGGCCGGGTGCTGCGCCTGCTGGCGGAGCACGGCGTGCAGTTGCTCGAGGCCCTGGCCGAGGACGTGGCCCGGATCCTGGTGATGGAGTTCGGCGCGGTGTGGACGCGGGTGGCGGTGGCCAAGCCCCGCAAGTTCGATGATGTGGTGGCGGTGGGCGTCGTCATCGAACGCCGCGCGGGTGACTTCGCGCCGCCCCGGGCTCGCATCAAGAGCCCGGACGTTCGCCCGGTCTCAGCCTGATCAGTCCGGCATGGCCCCGACCAGGGCCATGGCCGCCTCGGCCCAATCGGGCTCGGTCAGGGCCGCCACCAGCAGGGTCGCCACCGTGAGGTCGGCGCTGGTGCCGGGGTTCAGTCCCCGGGCCTTGAGTGCGCTGTCCCAGTCCTGCCATGCGAGCAGGCCGTCGAACCCCACGCCGCTGTGGCCCCTGGCCAGCCAGGGGCGGGCCTCGGTCATGATCTGCTGCGCGGCAGCCTCGCCGTGCTTGCGCGCCACATGCGAATCGGGCCAGTGGCTCAGTGCATGCAGAAAGGTCATCTGCACGCTGTGAACGAGTGCGGCTCGGGCCCCATCCCCCCCTGGCGGGCCGCTCTCCATGCGCTGTCGCCAAGCGGTGCGCAAGGTGTTCAGCAGCGGGTGGAACACATCGTCATGCGCCTGCATGTACTGCATGGCAACGCGGTCCCGCGGGGCGGCGAGCGCCATGGCGTCGCGCAGGGTGACGGTGGGGGGCGCGTGCACATCCTGATCGGGCACCTTGCCCAGGCCACCCGGTGCAGCCAGGGCAATGGCGCGGAAGGCCGCTGCCGCGTCGTCGCGGGTCAGGGCGTGCAGCACGCCTTCGGTGGCCTGCTGCCAGGGCCCGGTCGCCACCGGCTCATCGGGGGCCGCCTCCAGCGCTGCGGCCAGCGGGGCGGTCAGCAACACGATGCCCAGGTTGGTGTTGCAGCCTGCCACGGCGCGCGTGGCCGACACGGCCTGCTCGATGCGGGCGCCGACCGTCGCGCCGGGTTGGAACAAGACCGGCCCGGCCACCCGGGCGCTGTCCAGAAAGTGTCGGGCCGCCATGCCGTGACCGGGGCTCGCCAGGCTGACGTTGCCCGGCTTGCGCACCGCCACGTCCAGACAGCAGGCCAGCCGGAAGGCCACTTCGGCGCGGGCCTTCATGGGCGGTGCCGCGCGATGCGGATGGCCGGACCGTGCTGCGCCATCTTGCGGTCGATCAGGTCGTTGACGATCAGCGGCGCCAGAGGCTGGTCCATCACCTGCTGCAGCCCCTGCCAGGCTGCCACCCCATTGACCTCCAGCACCTGCAGGTCCGTCGGGCCCTGCGGACCGAGGCGCGCGGCCATGAGGTCGACGCCGGCATAGTCCAGCCCCAGGGCGGCCGTGGCACGCTCGGCCAGCTCCGCCAGTTCGGGCGTCAGCGGCTGGCGTTCGGCCCGTGCCCCCTGGGCGATGTTGTGCACCCAGTGCCGGCTGACGCGCCGCATGGCGCCGACCGCCTGTCCGCCGATGACGAGCACGCGCCAGTCGAAGCCGGGCTCGCTGACCGGTGGCAGGTAGCGTTGCAGATAGGCCATGCCGCCATACAGCGGCGTGGCCAGCGGTGGCAGAGCCTGATAGGCGCCGTTGACCCACCCGGCCAGTGCCAGGCCCTTGCCCTGCGAGCCGAACAGCGGCTTGACCACCACGGCCCGGCCGGCAGCGGCTTCCCGCACCACGATGCGCTCGGCCTCGGCGGGCGACTCGGTGGCCCAGGTGGGCGGGGTCGGAATGCCTGCGGCATGCAAGCGGACGCTGGTGGCGGACTTGTCGACGCTGTGCTCGATGGCGCGGGGGCTGTTGTAGACCGGCACACCCAGGTCGTTCAAGGCGTGCAACACGCCGAGTCGCTTGGTGACCTGCTCGAAGGTGCCACCGGCCACGGCACGCACGATGACGGCCTGGGGCAGGGCATGGTCGAAGCCGGGCAACTGCAGTCCATGCCAGGAGGCGGTGGTGTCGATGCGGCAGGCCGACAGGTCCACGCAGTGACCCACCATGCCGCGGGCCTGCAGCGCGTCCTGCAGGCGTCGGCAATGCCAGCCCACCGTGTCGGTCATGATGGCGACGCGGTTCATCACGCTCACTCCTTGAGCCACTGCTGTCTCAGCAGGCCCATGTCGCAATGGCCTGCATGGAAGGTGTGGCCACTCTGCTGGTTGCTGACCCAGACTTCCGCTGGGGCGAACAGGGCCGGGTCGATCTTGTAGAAGTCGAAGCCGGCCGCCTCGAACACGTCGGCGAAGGAGCGCCCGTATGCCGGCGAGTTGGATGAGGGCAGGGCCATGGCGAGTTGACGGGCTTCGTCGTCGTCGCAGCGCACCGTAAGGTGAACCTGCCCACCGTACAGGATGGCGTCGTTGGTGCGCCCCATGGCCTGAAGGCCGTCGGGGCTGGGGACAGGCAGCGGGGCCAGGGCGCGGCCATGCACGATGTTCTCCAGCGGGAAGTGCAGTTCGTGGGCCTTGTGCAAGGCCACTTCCAGGGCCCGCGCCACCACCTGGGTGGTTCCGGCCGGGCTGGTGGTGGGGGTGACGATCAGCGTCAGCCCATCGGCCGGCAGGTGGCAGTCGGCCAGAATCTTGTCGATCACCACCGTGGGCGGAACCCGGTCCACCTCCAGCACGAGCACGCCCCGGTCGGCGCGGTCCTGGTAGCGCAGTTCGTCGAACAGCGCCTCTTTGGCAGCCAGAGCCCGGGCGGGACCCGACCCCAGGGCGAAGAAGCGCTTGCCCCCGGTTTCTTCCTTCGAAGCCGACAGGCTCCAGCCCGCGTACTGGCTGCCCAGGCACGCCAGCACGGGATGGGCGCTGTCGATCTCGACCCAGGTGGGCCAGCCGGCCTGAGGCAAATGCCGGAGCTGGATCTGGCCCAGGTTCGCCATGCAGATCCGGGCCACCAGCAGCCCCGCGTCGAGGCTGCCCGGCACGGCGAGCCCCGCGTCCACCAGGCGGGTGCCGCGGTCATTGACGTGGACCGACAGGCCCAGGGTGTCGGCCTCGTCCAGCAACTGGTCGACCAGCGGCTCGGCGAGGCGGTTGAGGCTGAGGTGTTCAGGCGCGAGGGGCAGGGCTGACATGGAAGGGTCCTGTGGAGGGCAGTGTGGCCAGATGTCTCTGGAGCGTGTCGCGGCGGGCGGACAGCCGGGCGCGCACCTCGGCCGGGTGGCTTCCCTGCGCACTCAGCGTGCACAGCGGCATGTGGGCCGTCAGGCGGGTGCCGGGCTCCGGGATGTCGTGCACCCAGGGCCGCTGCAGCAGGGCGTCGTGCACCGCCGAGGTGATCTGAAGCGGGCGCGAGGTGAACAGCGTGGTGAGGCCCGAAGGGGTGGGCGGCGTTTGCAGCGCGGGCAGCGGCTGAGCCAGGCTGGCCGCGACATGGGCGCTCATCAGCGGGCCTGCCTCGGCGTAGAGGGGCCAGGTGGCCGTGGGGCGGGCGTTGACTTCGAGCAGGCGGATCGATTCGCCATCAAGGACAAAGTCCAGGCTGCACAGGCCTCTGAGGCCGAAGTGGTGGGTGAGGGCCTGGATGGCGTGGCGCAGCGCGTGATCCACCGACGTGGGCAGGCTGACCGGACCGATGGCGCCCTGGTACAGCCAGGGGCAGGGTGCCTCGCCCAGTTGTCCCGGTCGGCTGTCCTGAAGGTTGTGGCCCAGGCACACGGTGCCCGCGGCATGCGCCAGAAACAGGGTGGACATGGCCTGACCCGGGTGCCAGCGCTGCCAGTACCGGCCCGGTGCCGGTGTGTCTTGCTCTGAAGCAGGTCGAACATGGCTGCCCCCGCATGCGTGCAGGCTCTTACACAGCCAGCCGCGGGGCTGCGCGGGCGGCTGCAGCCGGCTGTCCGGGCAAGGCAGGGCCAGGTCCTGCAGCGCGGTGAACCAGCACAGCGGGTCACGCAGGCGCTGCAGCGCGGCAGGCGGCGTGCCGATCAGGGGCAGCGGTGTGTCCGCCAGCCAGCGAGACAGTCCTTCGAAGCCGCTGCCCGCCACCCAACCGATGACGTCCGCATCGGCGGCGAACTGCGCCAGGGCTCGGCGGGTGCGCTCCGGTGACACGCCCATGCCGTCGGGCTGGCCGATCGCATGCCACGCAGCGGCGCATCGGCGGGTGTCGGTGTCGCCAAAGGCATCGAGGGCAACCACGTCCCAGCCGTCCTGGCTGGCCGCTTCGGCCATGATGCGGGCGCTCAGCCCGGCGACGATCAGCGTGGCCACCGTGCGGTCTTCAGGCTGCCACCAGCCCGAGGTGCTGGCAGGCCACCCGGTGTGCGTCTTCGAAGCTCAGACACTGCGGCGTGCTGGCCTCGCGCATCCGGCGGAGCAACTGCTGCTGCACCTGGTACTTCACGTTGCCGATGGCCAGTGCGCCGATGCCCACCGCCTGCCCGCCGCCCAGGGCCACCCCGTCGTCCAGCGGGCCGAGGCCTTCGATGCCGGAGGGGGGCACGGCGTTGAGGTCCGCCGCAATCAGAACGCTGGGGGCCTGCTGCAGTTGCGTGAGCGACAGCACCCGCACGCCCGCAGCGGCCGTGGCCAGAACCACGTCGCACCGCTGCAGAGCCGAGAGCACGTCCTCCGGATGCTGGCCCGAGCAGGCCTGCAGCGACACATTGAAGCGCGAGCCGGTGGCCCGCGCGGCCTGGCCAGCATGGGCCTGCCCCGTGTGGCTCGACAGGGTGACCGTCGCGCCTTCGCGTGCGGCCAGCACCGCGGCGATCCGACCGACCGCGCCTGTGCCGCCCAGAACCAGCACCCGCAGCCCGGCGAGCGAGCGCTCATGCCGACGACGCAGGTGGTGCTGCACGCTGGCCACCATGGCCGCCGCCGTGGTGTAGGCCCCGCTGGGGTCGGCGCACACCGAAACCACGAACGGCGGCACCATGGCCTTCTGCGCGGCCTCCAGCATGTCGGCGGCCAGGAGCACATCCCGTCCCCCAATGAAAAGACCGGTGCGGCTGACGCCCTTGGGCCCCCGCGAGAAGATGGCGTCGTGGGTCAGGCCGACGACCATCGGCAGCTCGACGCCGGTGTAGGGCATCAGCACCTGGTAGCCGGCGTCGACCGCCATGTTGACGTCGAACGGGCTGACGCGGGCCTCGGGCGTGAAGAGGTGGAGGATGAAGGGCTTTTCCATGGTCGGCGCCAGGTGGTTCAGTCAGAGTGAGGAAGCCAGTGCACATCGGCGCCGCGGTTGCGGGCCGACACCCACTGGAGTGCGATTGCGTCGGAGATGAGACCTTGCTGCGCGGCCCACGCCACGGCTTCCTGGCCGCGGGCCAGCGAGGGGAAGATGGCAAAGCCGGTGGGTCCCCACGAGCTCTGGCCGATGGCCGCGCCGTGCTGGCGTTCCAGTGCGTCCAGCAGGGGGGCGACGTGCGGGCTGGCCCAGACGCGGCCCTCCTGTGCCGGGGCGAAATGCCCGCCCAGCAGGCGCTGGATGGCGCTGACCCCCTGCGCAAAGGCGGCAAAGTCGGACTCGCTCACCGCGGGCAGCACCTGCATGAGCGCACGGTGGCAGATGGCCGCGGCATGTTCACGCGGCAAAGGGGGCAGGCTGGCGATGGCCTGTCGCTCGGCCTCGCCGGACAGTCCCCGCGAGGCGGGCTCCTTGATCAGCAGCACGGGCCAGTCCTCGGGGAACGCAAGGCGGCACAGCAGCGGCGCCGCGTGGCGTCCCGGGCCGCCATCCAGCAGCAGCCCGCCCTGTTCGAACGAGGCAATCCCGATGCCGGACCGCAGACCGCGGCCCGTGGCGCGCGCCAGTTCCGCGGCACTGCGCGCGTGTCCTTCCAGGCAGGCCACCGCATGGGCAATGGCCAGGGCCATCTGCGTGCCGGAGCCGAAGCCCTGGTGCTCGGGCAGCAGATGCTGCAGCCGAAGCGCCACGGGTCGGCTGTCCGGCAGGGCCTGGCGTGTGCGCAGGAGGAAGCTCAGGGCGCGAGCGCCTTCCGCCTCGGGCACGCCCGGGGCCAGCGACACGCTGTCGCGGTCGGCATGGCGTGCCTCGATCACGGTGGCCAGCCCGTTGATGGTCAGCCCCAGGCTGCCGAAGCGCCGTCCCAGCGACGCACCCGGGTCGAGAAAGCCCAGATGGAGACGGGCCGGTGCCTGCACCTGCACGACCTGCGCTGACGCCACAGGCCGATCGGGCAGGGCGGCGAGCGAGGGGAGGGCAGGCAGGGCGGTGAGCGCGTTCACGTCGTGAGCCGGTCGGTGGAGAGATGACGCTCACATAGCAAAGCCCGGGCCGCGCGGTGTGCCCGCAGGGGATTCAGCCGTTCGGGGATGCGCCCCGGGCCCGCCGCCGCGCCCCGGGGCGACACAGTGTCGCGACCCCAGGACACAGTGTGTGGCGCGG
This sequence comes from uncultured Aquabacterium sp., assembly GCF_913773725.1. Classification (GTDB taxonomy): domain Bacteria; phylum Pseudomonadota; class Gammaproteobacteria; order Burkholderiales; family Burkholderiaceae_C; genus Aquabacterium. The sequence continues at coordinate 7,485 of NZ_CAJYGK010000116.1, forward strand.
CCCCGGGGCACTGTGCCGGACAGGCCACTACCACCAAAGCGGTACCCCCTCCCGACAATTTCCTCCGGCAAGGCGGATCTCCACAATGAATCCATCTGATCTGGATACCAACGAGGACACGCAATGCAACGGAACTCCGTGCTCAATGAGCGCCATCGTCAACTCGGCTCGAAGCTGGACGGCGACACCTGGAACAACATGCCGATCCCATGGAGCTACAACCGCGACGCCCATGAGGAAGTGATCGCCACCCGCACGCGCGCTGCGCTGTACGACGTGTCCGCCCTGAACATCGTTCAGGTCAGCGGCCCGGATGCCGAAGCGGTGCTGGACCAGATGCTGGCCATCGACATCACCCGCCTGAAGCCGGGCACGGCGCGTCTGTCGGCCGAGGTCAATGAAAGCGGCGCGCTGGTCGACGACATCATGGTGATGCGCGATGCAGCCGATCGCTTCCGCGTGTCGCATGGCAGCGGCGCCACACCGCAGACCCTGGCTCGCCTGGCCGAAGGCAAGCAGGTGGAGATCGTGTCCGACCAGGATGTTCACATCCTGTCGCTGCAAGGCCCGCTGTCGCGTGACGTGCTGGCCCCCCATGTGGCCGGCGACCTGGCCGGGCTGCCCTACTTCAACCACTTCCCCACGACCATCTTCGGCAAGCAGGTGATCATCGGCCGCGGCGGCTATTCGGGCGAGCTGGGCTACGAGGTGTACTGCAGCCGCGCCGACGCCGTCTTCCTGTGGGACAGCATCCTGGAAGCAGGCAAGCCCTTTGGCGTGATCCCGGCGTCGTGGAACGCCCTGGAGCTGACCCGCGTGGAAGGCGGCCTGCTGTTCTTCCCGTTCGAGATGCCGGAAGGCGACACCACGCCGTGGGAAGTCAACATGGACTGGGCCGTCGACCTCGACAAGAAGGCCGACTTCATCGGCAAGCAGGCCCTGGCTCACCTCAAGGGCCGCGAGCGTGTGAAGCAGGCCGGTCTGCATGTGGACCACCACGCCGCTGTGGAAGCGGGCGCGCCCATCTTCGACGGGTCGCAGCAGGTCGGTGTCGTGACCACCGCCAGCTACAGCCGCCTGCTGATGCAGTCGCTGGCCATGGTGCACCTCAAGCCCACCCACCTGAAGCTGGGCACCAGCCTGACCGTGCGCAGCCAGTCGGGCGACTTCAAGGCCACCGTGGTCCGCACGCCGTTCTACGACCCCCGTCGCCTGCGCACCCATCCCGAAAAGCTGGCCTGATCTCCAACCTTCTGCCCTTACCGGGTCACAGCATGTACAGCACCCCCGTCTACAAGCCCTTGCAGTGGGACCCATCCGGTCTCCGGCACATCCTGCTGGTCGAAGCCGCGCACGCGGGCCAGATCTCCCGGCTGCTGGACGATCTGCCTTCGGCCCTGTCGGTGATCGTCGTCGGACGTTCGCCGGAAGGCGCAGAGCTCGACCTTCGGGTCAGCGTGCCCTGCGCCGTGGCCTCGGACCTGGAGGCGGGCCTGGACGTGCTGTCGGCCGAGCTGGAGCGCGCCAGCATGGGCTGTCGCCTGTACCTGCTGGGCAACGAACACCTGGTCTGGGAGGCCTCGCGCCGTGCCGCCAAGGCCGGACTGGGCGAGGCCGAGATCCAGCGTGAGCGTGCGGGGGCGCCGGCCCGGCCCATGTTCTGCGTGCACTGCCGCACCACCACGCCGGATGTCACGGCGACCGTTGCCCCTTGCAGCGGATGCGGCCGCACGCTGTTCGTGCGTGATCACTTCTCCCGTCAGCTGGGCGCCTACATGGCCTTCCAGATCGATGCCGAGGAACCCGGGCTCATCCCCGAAGCGGAGCCATTTCAGTCATGAACGAGTCGTCCTTTCACGTGGTCATCGATGCCGTCCGGGATGTGGCATCGGGCATTCGCGAGTTCACCTTCCGCCGTGCGGACGGGCAGCCCTTCCCGCTGTACTCGGCTGGCAGCCATGTGGTCGTCAGCGTGCCGGCAGGCGAGCGTCCGCGCCGCAATCCCTACTCCCTGCTGGGCGACCCCAACGAGCGCATGAGCTGGCGCATCGCCGTGCGCCGGCAGGAGCCCTCGCGGGGTGGGTCGGCCTGGCTGCATGAACAGGCTCGCGTGGGGGATCGCCTCGACATCACCGCGCCGATGAACCTGTTCCCGCTGATCAGCACGGCCCGCAGCCACCTGCTCGTGGCCGGTGGCATCGGGGTCACACCGATCCTGTCCCAGGCCCGCGAGCTGGCCCGACGCGGGGCCGATTTCGAGGTGCATTACGCCTGGCGCTCGCCGGCGCACGCGGCTTACGTCGCCGAGCTGGAGGCCCTGGCACCGGGCAAGGTGCACCACTACGATGAAAGCCAGGGCGTGCGCATCGATTTCAAGACGCTGTTTGCCGGCCGCCGCCTGGGCACGCATTTCTACATCTGTGGCCCGACCCCCATGGTGAGCGCCGCGATGGAGGGCGGGGCCGCCATGGGTTGGCCCGCCACCAACCTCCACAGCGAACGCTTCGCATCGGCCGAGCCGGGCGAGCCCTTCGATGTGCTGCTGGCCCGCAGCGGCCAGCGCATCACCGTGCCGGCCGACCTGTCCCTGCTCGAGGCGCTCGAGCAATGCGGTGCACCGGTCAACGCCTTGTGCCGCGGCGGCGCCTGCGGGCAGTGCGAGACCCCGGTGCTGTCGGCCGATGGCGAGTTGCTGCACCACGACGTCTACCTGAGCGATGCCGACAAGCAGGCCGGCAAGCTCGTCATGCCCTGTGTGTCGCGCTTCAAGGGCGCTTGCCTGACCCTGGACCTCTGAACTCAACCAAGGCCTCATCATGACCCTCGCCTTCGCCCAGGAATCGTTTCGGGACGACTACACGTTCAAGAACTCACCGGAGGCCATCCGGCGCTTCCCGCTGCCCTTCCCGCAGGACAGCTACATGTACTCGGTCAACATGGAGCCCCATGTGCCGGGCCCGGTGGGATCGGTGTACGAGCACGCGTTCGACATCGACGAGCACTATGTGGCCGAATGCCGGGACCGGGCGATCACCCTGGCGCGGGATCCGGGCCGCTGTGCCAGCCTGCCGCACATGATCGAGGCTGAGTGGGACACGCTGGAGCTGCTGATGACCTCGCTGGCGGCCGACTACCCGGAGCACTTCGCCCTGCTGCGCGACGGCAACCGCTGGGTGTGGACCAACCGGCCGCTCGGGCTGCGCCAGGACTTCATCTTCGGTGATGCCAGCACGCTGCCCCAGGGGCCGCTGGAGTACATCACCCGCCAGGTTCAGGGCGACTTCGTGGTGCTGGACCAGCGCGAAGGCACCCTCTTCGCCGATGCCGCGATGGTGACGTCCCAGGCCGACTGGTCGCTGACCTTCGACGTCGGCATGAGCTTCCACCAATGGCATGCGCCCGTACCGCTGGCGCACGACATGGGCGTGTTCGACCGCGCGCTGAAGTACCTGATGATGCTGCAACAGGGGCGTCCGGTACGGCGTCTGAACTGGACGATGACGGTCAACCCGCGGCTGGACACCTCGCCCGAGACCTATCCGGAATGGGGGACCGACCGGGCCTCCGTCACACCGGACAACGTCGGCAAGAAGGTGCACCTGCGCGTGGAGCTGCAGACCATGTTCCGCCTGCCCCGCAGCAACGGCATGCTTTTCAGCATCCGCTGCTACCTGGCCAGCCTGGAAGAGCTGTGCACCCAGCCGCGCTGGGGTGCCCGCCTGCACCGGGTGCTGGGCTCGCTGCCTGCACCCCTGGCCGAGTACAAGGGGCTCACCCGCTACCTGCCCACGGCGGTGACGTGGCTCTCGCAGTTCGATGACGGACGGGATCTGGGTCCTGGCACCCAGCCGGAGTGAGCCATGAGCGCCGTCCTCTCGCCCCGGGCTGACACGGTGATGGCCCGAGGCGCGCAGGCCTTGAGCATGAGCGATGTGGCGAGCCAGTCCTGGGCGCGCTGCATCGAAGCACACGGCCTGCGCCCGGACGGACGGCCGCGCCCGCTGTGCTATGACGGGGCCTTGCTGGCCGAGCGTCAGGCGCGACTGTCCGACCTCGTCGCCTGCGCACGCCATGAGATGACCACGCTGTTCCAGCAGCTGGCCGACCCGTTTTCCACCGTGGTGCTGACCGACACCGACGGAATGATCGTGCACATGGTGGCCTCGCCCGAGTTCGGGCGGGACCTCGACGACATGGGCTTTCGCGTGGGGGCCGTCTGGAGCGAGGCGCAGGCTGGTACCAACGGCATGGGCACCTGCCTGGCGGCCAACCGGGCCGTGACCATCCACCGCGAAGAGCACTTCTTTCCCCCTTTCCGATCGCTGACCTGCGCCGCTGTGCCCCTGGTCAATGCAGAGGGCCGACCCGCCGGCGTGCTGGATGTGACGAGCCGTTCGCTCATGCCCCAGCAGCATGTGCTGGTCCTGCTGGACATGACGGCCCGCATGATCGAGAACCGCCTGCTGGACCGGTCCTTTCCGCACGCCTGCCCGGTTCACTTCCATACCCGGCCGGAGTTCATCCACACCCTGCATGAAGGCCGGCTGGCCGTGGCGCCGGACGGCCAGATCCTGGCGGTCAACCGCAGCGCGCTCTTCCAGCTCGGGCGAACGGCCGCCATGGACCTGATCGGCATGCGGCTGGACGAGGTGTTCGAGACGTCGCTGGACGACCTCATCGAGCGCAGCGCCCAGGCGTCCTTCCATCCGGTCGTCACCTTCAAGGTCAGCGGCTCGAACCGGTACTTCGCCCTGGCCCGGCGGCCGGCGGGTGTGGAGCCGTCGTCGGCGACATCCCGGCGAGCCCTGGCTCCACGCGACGAGTCCTCCTCTGCGTCGGCGCCGCACCCGCACGCCACCGTGGGGCAGAAGCTGGGCGATCCCCGGCTGATGGGCCATTGGCAGACCGCCTGCAAGGTGATCAAGAAAGGCATTCCCGTGCTGCTGCACGGCGAAACCGGATCCGGCAAGGAGGTGTTTGCCCGGTTGGTGCACGAGCACAGCCCGCATGCGTCCGGCGAGTTCGTGGCCGTGAACTGCGCCAGCATCCCCGAAAGCCTCATCGAGGCCGAGCTGTTCGGCTACCGCGCCGGGGCCTTCACGGGTGCGCAGCGCAGTGGCCGGCGTGGCAAGGTGCTGCAGGCCGACAAGGGCACCTTGTTCCTGGATGAGATTGGCGACATGCCTTTGGACCTGCAGGCACGCCTGCTTCGGGTGCTGGATGAGCGGCGGGTCACGCCACTGGGATCGGAAGAGGCTCAGGACGTGAGCTTTCAGCTTCTGAGTGCCAGTCACCGGGATCTTGCCGAGCTGGTGGCCCAAGGCCGCTTCCGGGAAGACCTCTACTATCGCCTCAACGGCATCGAGCTGAGCCTGCCCGCACTGCGCGAGCGCAGCGACCGGCGCGCCCTGTTCCTGGGCATCCTGGCCGAAGAGGCCGGGGCCGAGGTGCGCCTGAGCGCCGAAGCGGACGCCCTGCTGATGGGCTACGCCTGGCCCGGCAACGTGCGGCAGTTGCGGCACGTGCTTCGCACGGCGGTCGCCCTGATGGACGGCGTGATGGTGTTGCCCGAGCACCTGCCGTTCCTGCAGCGCCAGATGCCGGCCACATGCCAGCCTGGTGGCCTGGTGTGGGCCGCTCCCGCAGAGGCCATGCCGGCTGGCGGGGTGACGCAGGAAGACGCAGCAGGTACCATGGACGTGGATGCCGATGCCGACGAGGACATCATGGCGACACTCAATCCCGTTCAGCTGGGCGAGCGGGAGGCGCTGCTCAAGCTCATCGAGCAGCACCGCTGGAACGTCAGCCGCGTGGCCAAGGTGCTGGGAATCAGCCGCAACACGCTGTACCGCAAGCTGCACCGCCTCGGCATCCCGGTCGCTTCCTGAGCAGCGTTCTCATTTTTCCGATCTGAACCGGGCCTCGCAACCGATGTTGCGGGGCCTTCGTCTTTGGCGCGTTCCCCTTCGGCCCGCTCCGGCGATGCGCTGGCAAAGAAAAAAGGCCGATGCCGCGGTATGCGACATCGGCCTGGTTGAACGAGATTGGCCGGTGCTGGCTCAGTTGCTCAGCTTGTAGCCCACCTCGCCGTGCGAGGAGACGTCCAGGCCGTCCACTTCCTGCTCTTCGTCGATGCGCAGGCCACCGCACACCACCTTGGCCACCATGAAGGCGACCAGGCTGGTGACGGCCGAGTACAGGATGCTGAAGCCCAGCGCACCCGTTTGATAGGCCAGTTGCGTGCCCAGGTCGCGCCCTTCGGCGAAGCCCACACCACCCAGGGCCGGCAAGGCAAAGATCGGGGTCAGCAGGCCGCCCACGATGCCACCGACGCCGTGCACGCCGAAGACGTCCAGCGAGTCATCGAGCTTCATCAGCGGCTTGAGCACGTCGACCGCCCACACGCAGATCGGAGAGACGACGATGCCGAGCACGATGGCGCCCATCGGGCCGACGAAGCCGCAGGCCGGGGTGATCGCCACCATGCCCGCGATCGAACCGGACAGCAGGCCGAGCAGGCTCGGCTTGCCACGGTGGATCCATTCGACAACCATCCAGGAAAGGGCGCCAGCGCACGAAGCCAGGAAGGTGTTCACCACAACGAGCATGGCAAAGCCGTTGGCGGCCAGGGCGCAACCGCCGCAGAAGCCCAGCCAGCCCACCCACAGCAGCGACGCGCCGGTCATGGTCATCGTCATGTTGTGCGGTGCCATGCTGGTGCTGCCCCAGCCGAGGCGAGGACCGACCATCCAGGCCGCGACCAGCGAGGCGATGCCCACGTTCACGTGAACCACGTTGCCGCCTGCAAAGTCCTGCGGGATCAGGCCGGCAACCCAGCCGCCGCCCCACGCCATGTGCGCCATGGGAACGTAGTTGATGGTGAGCCACACCACCATGAACACCATCACCGCGGAGAACTTCACGCGTTCTGCGAAGGCGCCGCAGATGATGGCTGGCGTGATCGCGGCAAACAGTGTGAGGAACAGGAAGTACAGCAGCTCAGGGACGGTGCCTTGCAGCGAATCGGCGGTGATGCCGTTCATGAAGAACTTGCTGGTGCCGCCGATGAAAGCCTGCAGGCTGCCGCCGTCCACGAAGGTCAGGCTGTAGCCGTAGATGGCGTACAGGAGGGCCATCAGGCTGGAGACGGCGAAGACCTGCATCAGCATCGACAGCACGTTCTTCACACGCGTGAGGCCTGCATAGAACAGGGCCAGACCGGGCAGGGTCATCAACAGCACCACCAGGCTGCAGACGAACAGGAAGGCGGTGTCGCCGGTGTTGAGGGTGGGGGCCGGCTCGGCTGCCGCCTGGGCCAGGACACCTGCGCTGCAGGTGGCAAGCAGGCCGGCCGCAAGACTGCGCCGGACAAGAGAGGGTGTGGACATCGAATGCTCCATGTTGGGCAACTTGAGGGAGGGTGAGGTCCGGCCGACGCACGGTGCAGACCCCGCAGGCTGGGCAGATGGCCTCCACCGATGAAATGGGTGGAGGCTCCGGCTTGGTCTGTCGCAAGAAGCGCGCCGGCAAGAGGGCGAGCGCGCCACCGGATTCGGGTGCGTCAGAAGGTGCGCTTGATCGACGCCACCCACTTCGCTGCGGCCACGTTCACACCGGACGGGTAGGTGTAGAGCATCGCGTCACCGGTGGTGTCGATCCAGGCCAGCGAGGCGACCCAGCCGGCACCGAGGTCGCGCGAGACGCCCACCTTGTAGTCCGAGAAGTTGAACTCGGTGTTGCCACGAACCGACTGCCGACCGGCATGCAGGTTGGCGGTCCAGCCCGGCAGGAACTCATAGTTGATGTTGGCCTCGATGTAGTCCGAGCCCTTGGAGCCGGCGCGGTAGCCCGATTCCTCGTTGAAGCCGAAGTAGTCGCCCAGGGTGCGCGAGTACTTCAGGTTCACCATCTTCCAGGTGATGCCGCCATAGACTTCCAGCGTGCCGAGGCTGACATTGTTCGCCAGCTTGCCGCGCGGGAAAGTGAACTGCAGCAGGCCGACGTCGTAGGTGAAGTCGCCCACCGCAGCGCTGTAGCCACCGTAGTAGTCGACTTCGGAGACAGCACCACCGAGGGGCTCACCGCTGACGCTGCTCGACCAGATGCCGAGGTACAGCCCGCTTTGGTGCGCGAAGTCGATGCCGCCTTGCACGGCAGCACGCCCTTGCGAATAGGTCATGCCGCGGAACACATACTCGCTGACCAGGCCCATGTTGGTGGTCAGCGTGTAGGCCGGTGTGTCGGCAACGGCCATCAGCGGCAGGGCAAGGGCGCATGCGGCGGCAACGCGCGTGAGACGAGGGGTAAGGGACAAGGCCATGAACATCTCCTAACTCAAGCCAGAAACGGGGAGGGGACTCAGAGGGGGGCAGCGGCCCGGCTGTGTGTTCAGTGCCGGATCAGCGGAACACGATGGTCTTGTTCTTGTGAACGATCACGCGGTCTTCCAGATGGAAGCGCAGGCCCCGTGCGAGCACGGCCTTTTCGATGTCCTTGCCATAGCGGACCAGATCGCTGATCAGGTCGCTGTGGTCGATGCGGATGACGTCCTGCTCGATGATGGGACCCTGGTCCAGATCGGCCGTGACGTAGTGGCAGGTTGCGCCGATGAGCTTCACGCCGCGGTCGTGCGCCTGGTGGTACGGCTTGGCACCCACAAAGCTCGGCAGGAAGGAGTGGTGGATGTTGATGATGCGGCCGGCATAGCGCTCGCACATCTCGGGCGACAGCACCTGCATGTAGCGCGCGAGCACCATGAGGTCGGCCTGCGCGGTGTCGAAGATGTCCATCACCTGGCGGTAGGCCTGCGGCTTGTTCTCCGGCGTGACGGGCACGTGATGGAAGGGGATGCCGTGCCACTCGACGAGACCGCGGAAGGTCTCGTGGTTCGAGATCACGCACGGGATGTCGACCGGCAACTCGCCGGCATGCCAGCGGCCGAGCAGGTCATAGATGCAGTGCTCCTGCTTGGAGACCATCACCACCATGCGCTTCTTCACGGCGGAGTCCGAGATGGACCACGTCATGCCGAAGGACTTGGCCAGCGGCTCGAAGGCAGTTCGCAACTGCGCCACGCTGCAGTTGAGCGAATCGGCCAGGATCACCTGGCGCATGAAGAAGACGTTGTCTTCCTGCTCGGCGTGGTGATTGGCTTCGATGATCCAGCCTCCGCGCGCCGTGACGAACTGGCTCACGGCGGCGACGATGCCCAGGCGATCCGGGCAGGATAGGGTGAGGGTATAGGTACGGGGATCAGACATGGTTCGGTTGGCCGGATGCACCGGTCTGCAAGGGGAGGGATAGGGCGGGCTTCAGGACTTCACGCGCAGCTTGTCCGGGTCGTAATGCGGGAAGCGCACGACCTGGGCAGGCAGGCGCTTCTGCTGTCCATCGAGCTTGCCGACTTCCAGCGCGGTGCCGAGCTCGGCGTAGTGCGCATCGACCCGCGCCAGCGCGATCGAGCGCTGCAGAATCGGGGAGTACATGCCGCTGGTGACGACACCGACCTGAGCGCGACCGACGTAGACGCCATCACCGTGGGCGGCCACTTCGTTGGCCCCGAGAGCCAGGCCCACCAGCACACCACGGGGCGCGGCCTTGCGGCGCACCAGGGCGTCGCGACCGACGAAATCGCAGGCCTTGGTCTTGAGCGGCACGGTGAAGCCGATGCCGGCTTCGAAGGGATCGGTCTGGTCGCAGAACTCGTAGCCCGCGAACACCAGGCCGGCTTCGATGCGCAGCATGTCCAGCGCGTCCAGGCCCAGGGGCTTCAGTCCCAGCGGTTGGCCCGCTTGCCAGATTGCGTCGAACACGCGCTGCGCGTGCCGCGGGTGGCAGAAGACCTCGAAGCCGAGCTCGCCGGTGTAGCCGGTTCGGGAGACCACAACCGGCTCACCCTCGAAACCGCCGATGCGGGCCGGCGCAAAGCGGAACCATTGCAGTTGCTCGATCGTGGGTTGGGCCGGTGCGGTCCACAGGATCTGGCTGAGCAGCTCGCGCGACTTGGGGCCCTGAACGGCCAGGTTGCACAGCTGGTCCGTGGACGAGCGAACCCAGGCCCGGTAGCCCATTTTCTGAGCCTGTTCCCGCAGCCAGATGCCGGTTACGTCTTCGCCGCAGACCAGGCGGAAGCTGTCGGGTCCCATGCGGAACACCGTGCCGTCGTCCATCATCCCGCCGTGGGGATGGCAGATGGCGGTGTAGACGATCTGGCCGACGGACAGCTTGCCGATGTCCCGCGTCATGCACCACTGCAGCAGGGGCTCGGCGTCAGGGCCGGTGATCTCGAACTTGCGCAGCGCGCTCAGGTCCATGACGGCCACGCCTTCGCGGCACGCCCAGTACTCGGCGACCGGCCCCTCGTTGAGGAAGCGCGTGGGCAGCCACTGGCCCCGGTAGTCCGTGTAGTGCGTCGTGAGGGCCGACGTGGCGGGATGGAAGGGGGTTTCTCGGGTCATGCGAGGCTCGGCATCGGGTGTCATGCGGTGCGCCATGGCGCGAGGGAACTGCAACGCGGCGTCGTAGGTCCGGATGTGGATGTCGGTCGGCTCCCAGCCGTTGGCGGGATCGATGTCATCCGGGCAGGACGAGCTCACGCACAGCAGGTCGGTGAGCGCGCGCATCAGCACGTAGTCGCCAGGGCGCGACCAGGGCTCGTCCAGGTGCAGCTGCTCGTGCTCGTCCAGCGCCGTGTTGTAGAAGAAGTTCATCGCCTCCCACGCAGGGCGCGGGGCGACACCGTATGGGGCCAGGGCCAGGTTGAAGTTCTCGCTGCAGTTGACATGGCCGGGGTAGCCCATGTCGTCGTAGTAGCGGGGCCCGCAGGCCGTGGCAAAGGCATCGTGGCGGCCCACGGTGTCCTGCACGAATTCGATCAACGGTGTGCAGTCGCGGTCGAAGGCCTTGGAGGGCAGGCCTGGCGTGGGGTAGCTGCGCCCCAGCAAGGTGCGGGTCACGGTGGCATCCAGGCCCCGGTCCAGCCCACGTTGCACCTTGTCGAGTGCAAAGGCCTGGAAGTCGGAACACTGCCGGCCTTCCACGTCGATGACCTGGATGTACTGCCCCGCCTTGACCACATAGGCCTGGGCTGTGCCCGCGGCAATGCGGATGTCCTGCAGCGGGGCTGCGAGGGGCTCGGGCAGCGGGGTGGGCCCGGCGTCTGCAGCGGCGCGTGTGATGTGAACGTCGATCGGCGTGGCCGTGTCGGTCAGGTCCACCGCCATGTCCGGAGCCGGCGCGCCAACCAGAAGCAGTCCGTCGTGCTGAACGGTGAACTCGATCTGTTCACCCGCCGGCGAGGTTGGCGAAAAGCAGGCGTGGCCTTCGATGGATGCGAGCGCCACGCCGCGGCGTGTCAGTGCATCCCGCACGCGGCGCACATCGGCATGCGCGGCATCGGCGAGCATGTCGAGCACACAGCGCGGCGTCTCGGGCGGGAGCCCGAGGCCGGCAGGAGCGAACCGCCCCTGTGTGTCGACCAGGGTCACCTCGCCTCGCTGCCCGCCTTCGCGGTTGGTCAGCACCACGGTGTCGCCGGCCTGAACCGGCGCCATCGTGACGCCCTGACCCGCCACCACGAGGCGCCGGCTGCCAGGAGCGTCAGCCGGCAGGCCGGGTTGCCGCAGGATGCTGGCCCGCGGCGGGGCCAGAGGGATGGCCGCGTCAGCCATGGGTGCCCGTGCTGGCTTCGCCGTTGGCCAGGTAGGCCTCCAGCGAGTCATCGAGCGCATCCTTCCACGGTGTATGGTGCATCGGCGACTGCTTGCCCGTCTTCAGCGAGCGGTACGAGTGGTCGCGGAAGGTCATGATGCTTTCCTTCTTGTGCTGTTCCCACACCAGGAAGGTCTGGATCACGCCTTCGATGTCGAAGCTCGGGTAGTCCGTCGCGTTGATCAGCTGCTGCACGTAGTCGGCCTGGAACCGGATCATCGATTCGTCGGTCGTCAGGGCCTCTTCACGCTTGCGCCAGGCCTGGCTGTCGGCCGTCATCTCGGCGGTGGTGGCCGGCAGAGACAGGCGGCCCATGATCAGGTCGCGCACATACCAGGCCTGTGCGTCGAACATGTTGAAGGTGAAGAACTGGTCCTGCATGCCCAGGTAGAACAACTTGGGGTTCTTCTCCCAGACCACGCCCTTGTACAGGCCCAGCGGCCACAGGCGGTTGTCGGTCTTCAGGCGCAGATCGTCCGGCAGGAAGGGCAGGTAGTGGAGGTAGCCCGTGCACAGGATGATGGCGTCGACTTCCTTGGACGTGCCGTCCTTGAAGTAGGCCGTCTTGTTCTCGACGTGGGTCAGCAGCGGCTTCTGTTCCCAGTTGTCCGGGAAGTTGAAGGGCATGGGCTTGCTGCGGTACGAGGTGGTGATGGTCTTGGCGCCGTACTTCCAGCACTGCGAACCGATGTCTTCCGCCGAGTAGCTTCGGCCGATCAGCAGCACGTTCTTGTCCTTGAACTCCAGCGCGTCGCGGAAGTCATGGGCATGCAGCACGCGGCCGTTGAAGGTGTCGAGGCCGGGGAAGAAGGGCACGTTGGGGGTCGAGAAGTGACCGGATGCCACCACCACGTAGTCGAACAGCTCCGACGTCATGGTGTCGGTCTTCAGGTCATGCGCGGTGACCGTGAATTTCTCGGTCTTCGCGTCGAAGGTCACCATGCGGACGGGCGTCTCGAAGCGCACCCAGGGGCGGACGTTGGCTTTCTCGACGCGGCCCTTGATGTAGTCCCACAGCACGGCCCGCGGAGGGTAGGAGCCGATGCCCTTGCCGAAGTGCTCGTCGAAGGTGTAGTCGGCGAATTCCAGGCATTCCTTCGGGCCGTTGGACCACAGGTAGCGGTACATGCTGCAGTGAACGGGCTCGCCGTTCTCGTCCAGCCCGGTGCGCCAGGTGTAGTTCCACAGGCCGCCCCACTCCGAGGCCTTCTCGAAACAGACGATCTCGGGGATCTCTGCGCCCTTGCTCGCGGCCGACTGAAAGGCGCGCATCTGGGCCATGCCGGACGGGCCGGCACCAATCACTGCAACTCGTGTCATCTCTCTTCCTTTCCACATGATTCCAGTTGGATCAGAGGCCGCACAGGGGGCGTTGTGCCGGCCTTCAAACTGAGGTCATGGTCGCAAGGAGAGGGGTCGTGTCGCAATTCCCTCGTGGTGCTACGCCAAAGGTGGTAAGCGCTTTCTGAGGCTCATTCCTCGGCAAATTCGCAGTGTCCGCTGCCCAGTTCCGCAGCCGCTTTGGCGGCCTCCTGCAGGGCGGTCATCAGCTCATCCAGGTCGTTGTAGCGTGAGGCGGTCAGGGTGATGCCGATGACCACGTCGAGGCGCACGCTCTGGCCGTCCAGACGCAGGGGCTCCTGCAGGGCATCAAGCAGGCTTCTGGCCATGCGAGAGACCAGCGGGAGCATCTCGCGCGGGTCCGCGACGGCGCGCGGTTGGCCAAGGTGGCGGAAGTCGCTGGTGAGCACGGCGAACTGGTGGTTGCCGAGGTAGGCGCAGATCGCCCCCGCACCGGCTGCCGGTGCCAGCCGCCGCGCCTGGATGGTGAGGGCCTGCTCGAAGCGCTCGAGGCCGATGCGCTCGATCTCGGCGGTGGCGTGGGGCAACTCGACCAGCAGCACCGCGGCCAGCGGGCCGCCGAGGCGGGTGAGCTGCTGGCTCTGCGCGAGCAGCGCCTCGAAGATGGCCTTGCTGGTCAGACCCGTGCGGGCTTCGAACCACATTTTGCGCTTGGCCCGCTCCTCGGCACCCTTGCGCTCGGAGACGTCGGTGATGAAGCCCTCCACGGCCAGCAGCTCACCGTGTGAGGAGTACACCCCGCGCCCCTGTTCCCACACCCAGCGTACCCGTCCCGTGGCGTCGATGATCCGGTAGGACACCTGGTAGGCCGCGCGCTTCTCGACGTGCACCTGGACTTGCGTCCAGACAAAGGAGCGGTCTTCGGGATGGATCAGGCTGGCATAGGCCAGCCGCCGGTTCTCGATCAGGTCATCGGGTTCGTAGCCGGTCAGATCGAGGCAGCCCTCGCTGATGAACTCCATCGTGTAGGACGGGTCGTATCGGCATCGGTACACCATGCCGGGCACGTTGGACAGCAGCGTGTTGACGTAGTGCCGGGTGGAGCGCAGCTGTTCGTCCAGCCGCTTGCGGCGCGTGATCTCCTCGAGGGTCACGGCGAGCTTGCTTGCGCTGCCCGACACCAGCGTGCAGGGGCGAGCGCGGAACATCACCCACACCGGCCGGCGGCGTGCGTCCAGCAGGCGCACCTCCTGGCTGAACTCGGCCACTTCACCTTGCGCCACGCGGCGGCAGTCCCAGCTGACGCTGGCAGCGTCCTCGGGATGCAGAAAGGACCACAGGGTCTGGCCCAGGGTCTCGGCCCGTGAGCGGCTGGTGAGCGCCTCCCAGCTCTGGTTGGCGTACTCGATCACGCCGACACCATCGGCGATCAGTAGGCCCAGACGGAGTTGATCGAGCACCGCCCCTGACCACGACTCGCCGGGTTGCAGGCAACTGAGGCAGCTTGCCACGTGCTGGCCCGCACCTTGCTTGGGAGGTGTGGGGGTGCTGTTCTGGGGCTGGGCGGCGGGTTCGATCGGGGTGGACGACGCCGAGCGGGTCGCTGCCAGGCCGACGAACACCAGGCCAGCCAACCCGGCCACCGCCCCGAAGACCACGCCCTGCCATGCGATCAGCCAACCCATCGTGACGAATGCCAGCCCCCCTGCCAGCCCGATATAGAGCGCCATGATGTTGCGAGCGTTCACTGACATGCTGTCTTTCCTGGATCAGCCGCCCCGGCGCACGGCCGCCGCAAGCCTGGCTTGCGGGCTCTGCGTGCTGGTCCTGTGGGTGCTGGGTGTGGCCATGTGGTGGGATCACGTCCGCCTGTGGCAGACACTGGAGGGTGTGTGCAAGATTCAGGCCGCGGCGCCGCTCGGATGCCCCGCGGCTGGTGCGTTGGCGGCGCCTTCTGTGGTGTCTCTGGTGCTGCTCAGTGCGGCTGCGATGCTGGCTGGCGCGGGGGTGTGGGGGCTGCGCCGGCGGGGCGAGGCAGAGGCGCCTGTCACGGTGCCCCGGCCTGCCACCGAGGCCGTGGCACCGGGCGCACCCAGGGACACGCTGAAGGCCAAGACGCTGTCGCTGATGCAGGAGTCCGGGCGGCTGTTCTGTCGGTCCGAACTGAACGAGTCCACCCTGTCCACCGCCATGCACTGGCTGCAGGAGGCGGTGGGAGCGCGCACGGTGGCCTTGCGCCTGGGGTCCGACCTACAGCGCCTGCTCGGTTGGCGGGCGGTGGTGGCCACCCATGGGGTGCCGGAATGTGTCGGTGCCTGGACGGACAACGCCATGCTGAGCGAGGGACTGGCTCGGGTGGTGAGCGGGCCCCCAGGGGAAGCGGCCGCCATCCTCGTTTCGGTCCAAGGGGAGCGAGGCGCCGTGGGTGTGCTGGCCATCGAGTTCCAGCCTGGGGCTGTGATCGGGTCGGGCCACCTTCAGGCTGCCGACAGCTTTGCCAATCTGTGCGCCATGGCGATTGCAGCCGTCTGGCGCAGCCACGAAGGGCGCCGCATCGCGCTGATGGAGGAGCGCGGTGCCATCGCGGCCGAGTTGCATGACTCGCTGGCACAGGCGCTGGCCTTCATGAAGATCCAGGTGGCACAACTGCAGCGTGCCATCCAGTCGGCCGGCACCTCGCCCGACGTGAAGGGGGCGGCCGATGACCTGCGCAAGGGCCTGTCGAACGCTTACCAGACCGTGCGTGAGCTGATTGCGGCGTTCCGGGTGCGCATGGGGCCTGGCGGTCTGAAGGA
>NZ_CAJYGK010000117.1 GCF_913773725.1 uncultured Aquabacterium sp.
GCCAGGTCTTCGATCGAGTAGATGTCGTGGTGCGGCGGGGGCGAGATCAGGCCCACACCCGGCACCGAGTGACGCAGCTTGCCGATGTAGTCGGACACCTTGCCACCCGGCAGCTGGCCGCCTTCCCCGGGCTTGGCGCCCTGGGCCATCTTGATCTGGATCTGGTCGGCCGACACCAGGTACTCGGTGGTCACGCCGAAACGGCCCGAGGCCACCTGCTTGATCTTCGAGCGCAGGCTGTCGCCATCCTGCATCTCGTAGTCGGCTTCGATGCGCGAGGCGCCGACCACGTCGGACACCTTGGTGCCCTTGACGATCTTGATGCCCTTGAGCTCGTTGCGATAGCGGTTCTCGTCTTCGCCGCCTTCACCGGTGTTCGACTTGCCGCCGATGCGGTTCATCGCCAGGGCCAGGGTCGAGTGGGCTTCGGTGGAGATCGAGCCCAGCGACATGGCACCGGTGGCGAAGCGCTTGACGATTTCCGAAGCGGGTTCGACTTCCTCGACCGGGATGGCCTTGGTCGGGTCGAACTTGAACTCGAACAGACCGCGCAGAGTCAGGTGACGACGCGACTGGTCGTTGATGATCTGGGCGTATTCCTTGTAGGTGTCGAACTTGCCAGAGCGCGTCGAGTGCTGCAGCTTGGCAATGGCGTCCGGCGTCCACATGTGCTCTTCGCCGCGGGCGCGCCAGGCGTACTCGCCGCCGGTCTCCAGCATGTTGGCCAGAACCGGGTCGTCACCGAACGCAGCCTTGTGGTTGCGGATGGCCTCTTCGGCCACCTGGAACACGCCGATGCCGCCGACCTGGGTGGGGGTGCCGCGGAAGTACTTGTCGACCAGTTCCTTGTTCAGGCCGATGGCTTCGAAGATCTGGGCGCCGCAGTACGACATGTACGTGCTGATGCCCATCTTCGACATGATCTTCGAGAGACCCTTGCCGATCGCCTTGATGTAGTTGTAGATGGCCTTCTCGGCCGACAGGTCGCCCGGCAGGTCCTTGGCCATGTTGGCCAGGGTTTCCATCGCCACATACGGGTGGACCGCTTCGGCACCGTAGCCGGCCAGCACGGCGAAGTGGTGCACTTCGCGGGCGGTGCCGGTTTCGACCACGAGACCGGCGGACGTGCGCAGGCCCTTGCGGACCAGGTGCTGGTGGATGGCCGACAGGGCCAGCAGCGCCGGGATGGCGATGTTGGCGCGGTCCATCTTGCGATCGGTGATGATCAGGATGTTGTGGCCGCTCTGGATCGCTTCCACGGCTTCGGCGCACAGCGAGGCCAGACGGGCTTCGACACCTTCATGGCCCCAGGCGGCCGGGTAGGTGATGTCGACTTCGTACGGCTTGAACTTGCCGCCGGTGTGCTTCTCGATGTTGCGCAGGCGGGCCATGTCGTCGAAGTCCAGCACGGGCTGGGACACTTCGAGGCGCATCGGCGGGTTCACCGCGTTGATGTCGAGCAGGTTGGGCTTCGGGCCGATGAACGACACTAGCGACATCACCACGGCTTCGCGGATCGGGTCGATCGGGGGGTTCGTGACCTGGGCGAACAGCTGCTTGAAGTAGTTGTACAGCGGCTTGTTCTTGTCGGACAGCACGGCCAGGGGCGAGTCGTTGCCCATGGAGCCGGTGGCTTCCTCGCCGTTCTGGGCCATCGGGGCCATCAGGAACTTGATGTCTTCCTGCGTGAAGCCGAAGGCCTGCTGGCGGTCCAGCAGCGATTCGCTGAACTCGCCCGCGGCGCCCTTGACGTCGATGGTGTCGAGCTTGATGCGGACGTTCTCGATCCACTGGCGATAGGGCTTGGCCGAGGCGTACTGGGCCTTGAGCTCTTCGTCCTCGATGATGCGACCCTGTTCGAAGTCGATCAGCAGCATCTTGCCGGGCTGCAGACGCCACTTCTTGACGATCTTGTTCTCGGGAATGGGCAGCACGCCGGATTCCGAGGCCAGCACGATCACGTCGTCGTCGGTGATCAGGAAACGGGCGGGACGCAGGCCGTTGCGGTCCAGCGTGGCGCCGATCTGGCGGCCGTCGGTGAACACCATGGCGGCGGGGCCGTCCCACGGCTCCATCATGGCGGCGTGGTATTCATAGAAGGCGCGGCGGCGCTCGTCCATGGTCGCGTGCTGTTCCCAGGCTTCCGGGATCATCATCATCGCGGCCTGGGCCAGCGGGTAGCCGGCCATCACCAGCAGCTCGAGCGCGTTGTCGAACGTGGCGGTGTCGGACTGGCCGTCGAGGCTGATCGGGTACAGCTTCTTCAGGTCGTCGCCCAGCACGGGCGACTTCATCACGCCTTCGCGGGCGCGCATCCAGTTGAAGTTGCCCTTGACGGTGTTGATTTCACCGTTGTGGGCGACCATGCGGTACGGGTGAGCCAGCGGCCACTCGGGGAAGGTGTTGGTCGAGAAGCGCTGGTGCACCAGGGCCAGGGCCGACACCACGCGCTCGTCGCGCAGGTCGATGTAGTACTTGCCGACCTGGTCGGCCAGCAGCAGACCCTTGTAGATGATGGTGCGGCACGACATGCTGGGCACGTAGTACTCGCTGCTGTGCGTCAGGTTCAGGCTCTGGATCTTGCTGGAGGCCGTCTTGCGAATGACGTACAGCTTGCGCTCGAGCGCATCGGGCACCAGGATGTCCGGACCACGGCCCACGAAGACCTGACGGATGACGGGCTCTTTTTCGCGCACCAGCGGCGACATGGGCATGTCGCGATCGACCGGCACGTCACGCCAGCCCAGCAGCACCTGGCCTTCGGCCTTGATGGCGCGCTCGAGTTCTTGTTCGCAGGCCTGGCGCGAGGCGCTTTCCTTGGGCAGGAAGATCATGCCGACGCCGTATTCGCCGGGCGGAGGCAGCTCGACGCCCTGCTTGGCCATCTCGGCACGGTAGAACTCGTCGGGGATCTGGATCAGCAGACCGGCGCCGTCGCCCATCAGCGGATCGGCACCCACGGCACCCCGGTGGTCGATGTTTTCCAGGATCTTCAGGCCCTGCTGCACGATGCTGTGCGCCTTCTGGCCCTTGATGTGCGCCACGAAACCGACGCCGCAGGCGTCGTGCTCGGCGTTGGCATACAGGCCGTGCTCAGCGGCTGCCTGGATTTCTTGGGCAGTGGCCGTGAGGTTCACGGCAGCGTCGGTGGGGAACAAGGTTCCCGAAGTCGCCTGAGGCATGTGGGCGCTCCAGTAGTGAGTGTGACAAAACACGGGGAAACGCGAGGATACCCCGAGGATCGTCCCCACACAAGCGGAAATAATTAGGGTCGGATCACAATTAAAGAACGCACCAACACGGCGCGGAAATTAATTGGGGACATATCAAATCAAGGTGCCACAGGCTTTTTGCGTGGGCGGCCTCTCGGTCGCGGTCGCACGGGGCGTCCCGCCAACTGCGCCAGCGTGTCGGCTCCTTGGTCGTCCGTGAGGGCCCAGCCTTTGTTCATCGCTTCCGAGAACTGATGCTGGACGTCGGCACCCAGGCCCTCGGCCAGCTGCGCGCGCCACGCGGCCTCCCGCTCGAAGGGAGTGTTGCCCAGTGCCCAGAACAAAGCGTGATCGGACACGAGGGGGTCGGTGCGCAACCCCAGGTGGTGTGCGGCACTGCTCCACACGTCGTCCTGCTCCCGTTGCACCAATCCAGCGCGAACGGCATGCTGCTCCACGAAGCGCATCGCGGGCAGCAAGAACCGCGCCGGATCCAGCACCGTGGCCCGAAAACGGCCGGACCACAGGCCACCCTGCCGCCCATGCCGGCGGTTGTAGGCGGCCACGTAGCGGCGGCCGAGTGCCTGCATCGTCAGACTCAGGCTGTCGTCCTGCGCCGGCGTGGCCAGCAGGTGCAGGTGGTCCGGACACAGCACGTACGCGTGGATGGCGAGCCCGTGCAGGCGGGCGGCCTCGCGCAGCGCAACCAGCAGGGCCCGGCGATCGGCATCGTCACGGGCCAGAAGCTGCCCGTCGTGCACCCGCTGCACGACGAGATGGGGCCATCCGGCCACGCCAAGACGAGGCAAACGCGCCATGAAGAAGGGGCGCCCAGAGGCGCACAAGGGGGGGGGTTGATCTGTCCCCATTATTCACCATCTCAGGCTGATGTCGCACCACACCACCTCAGCCCCCATTCATGGGGTTCATACGGCTGTTTGAGGAGTTCCCCGCGTGTGCACGCGGGGGGGCTTGCGTACCCTCGGTACACGGGGTTCATTGCACACCCGGCGTGCGAGCCCGTTGTTGTTGATGCCTGATCAGGAGTTCTGGCTGCATGGCCGCACTGTCTTCCCCCTCTCTTCCCGCGGTGGCCGCGGCCCATCTGGCTTCCTGGCTGGCCCCACTGGGGGTGAGTGCCTCGGCGTTCGACGACAGCCTGGCCCTGATCAACCCGCTGTGGACCGTGCACCGGCTCCATGCCCGGGTCGTGCACCGCCGCGCCGAGACCGCCAGCGCCACCACGTTCGAGCTGCAGGCCGGGCCTGCTTTCCATGGCCTGCAGCCCGGGCACCATGTGCTGGTCGGCGTCGACATCAACGGGGTGCGGCATCGGCGGGCCTACTCGCCACGGTCCGTGGCGGGCGCACCGGGCCGGTTCGCCATCACGGTGCAGCGCCAGGCCGGCGGCCTGGTGTCCAATCACCTGCATGACCGGCTCCAGGTGGGCCACCACGTCGAAGTGAGTCCGCCTTCGGGCGCCTTCACGTTGCCGCCCACCACGCCGCCTCGCGTTCTGCTGATCGGCGGCGGCAGCGGCATCACGCCCCTGATGGCGATGCTGCTGCACCTTCAGGCGCACGCCCCCGCCACCCGGGTGACGCTTGTCTATTTTGCCCGCAGCCGCGCCGAGCGGATCTTTGCGGCACAGCTCGAAGGGCTGGCCCGCAGCTGGCCGGCCTTCCGCTACGTGCCGGTCGACTCGCACGCACACACCCCGCCGTCCGGCGGCGCGTCATTCGCCTCCTCGCCCGTGCTGGACGAAGCCTTGCTGACCCGAATGGCGCCCGACTGGGCACGCACACCCACCTGGTGCTGCGGCCCGGGCCCGCTGATGCAGGCCGCACGGCAACTGTGGGAGCAGGCCGGCCAGCCGGGCCTGCTGCGGCTGGAAGCCTTCGCCGTCGCAAGGCCGGACGCTGCGCCGCATGCCCGGCATGCGGTGGTGCTGAAGCGCGCCGCCCAGGCTGCCCGCTTCGAGGCAGCCGGCCATCACACCCTGCTGGAAGCCGGCGAGCAGGCCGGACTGGTGCTCAAGCACGGCTGCCGGCAGGGTCTCTGCCATGAATGCAGTTGCAGGCTGCAGCGAGGCACCGTGCGCGATCTGCTGCACGGCACCCATGTCAGCGGCGAGGGACAGCCAATCCGCCTGTGCATCTCCAGCGCGCTGACCGACCTCGAACTGGAATCGCTGGGCTGAAGCCCGGCCCACCCGTATGAACCCGAGCCACACCATGCCCTCCTCCACCGTGCAGATCGGACCCCGCAATCAGGCCGAGATGGACGCGTTCCAGCGCGAGCTTGACGCCATCGGCGCAGACACCCGCCGCACGCTGGGAGAGCGTGACGCACGCTACATCCGTCACATCCTGAGGCTGGTGCGACTCACCGAGCTGGCCGGCCGCGCCTTGCTGGCGTGCGGCCCGTTTCCGCCCACGTGGCTGCTGGGCGCCGCCTTGCTGGGCATCAGCAAGATCATCGACAACATGGAGTTGGGCCACAACGTGATGCACGGCCAGTTCAATTTCATGAACGACCCGCGCTTTCAGGGCGACACCTTCGACTGGGACAACACCTGCCCCAAGGAGGAGTGGCGTCACTCGCACAACTACGCCCACCACACGTGGACGAACGTGATCGGCAAGGACCGCGACTTCGGGTACGGGCTGCTGCGGCTGTCGAGCGATCTGCGCTGGAGCTGGCTGCACCCGTTCCAGCTTCTGCTCACGCTGCTGCTGGCCGCCTTCTTCCAGTGGTTCGTGGCCATCCACGACATGCAGATCGACAAGGTGGTCATCGGGCGCAAGAAATGGGCAGAGTGCCAGCCGCAATGGCGTCTGGTGCGCGCCAAGATGTGGCGCATCGTCCGGCGCGACTATGTGGTGTGGCCCCTGCTGGGCGCGGGAATCGGGGCAGTGGCGACGGGCGACGCCCTGGGCTTCGGCCTGGCGGTCCTGGCCGGCAACGCGGTGGCCAACCTGATCCGCAACCTGTGGGCGTGGGCCATCATCTTCTGCGGGCACTTCACGGACGAGATCTACACCTTCACCCGCGAGTCGGTCGAAGGAGAAACGAAAGGCCAGTGGTACCTACGCCAGATCCTGGGCTCGAGCAACATCAGCGGGGGGCCGCTGCTCCACCTGATGAGCGGCAACCTGTCGCATCAGGTGGAGCATCACCTGTATCCCGACATTCCGGCCAATCGCTATGCCGAGATGGCTCCGCGCGTGCGCGAGGTCTGTGCCCGGTATGGCGTGCCGTATCACACCGGAAGCTTTGTCAGGCAGCTGGGTACCGTGCTGGCCCGCATTGCCCGCTACAGCCTGCCGGGCGGCTCGCAGCGGGCGGTGCACCTGTCACTGGAGCCCGTGGTCGCCGAGCGGGCCTGACCCCCGGCAAGGCGTGACGGATCGCACACCCGAGCGCCACGATGCGAAACAAGCCCGGCCACGCCGGGCTTTTTACTGGCTGGCAAACACCCCGCTTTGCCCCCCTTGGGCCGACCGTTGTCAGGTTTTTTCCGACACGGCATGCAGGTCGGAGCCGACGCGCCTTACAGGCGGCCTCCTATTCAGAAAAACGGGACGGGTCACCAGAATTCATTCCATGCCGACACCGATCGGCGAAACAAGACCAGCAAGCCCGCCTTCCAGAACCTTTAGGAGTCCGACATGAACACCGAGCAAGTCCTGATGGAGATCCGCGAAGCCAACCTGCAATACCTGATGCTGGCGCAAAGCCTCATCCGCGCAGACCGCGAACAGGCCCTCTTCCGCCTCGGCATCTCGGACGAAACGGCCTCGCTGCTGGCCCTGCTGACGCCGGCCCAGGTGCTCAAGATGGCCTCGAGCAACACCCTGATCTGCCGCATGCGGGTGGACGACGACCTGGTGTGGGCCCTGCTGACCAACCATGGCAAGGGCCAGGCCAACGACGCCGTCAGCCGCCTGCACGCTTCGATCCTGATGGCTGGCCGCCACCAGGAAGCCGCCTGATTTCCTGACATCCCGACCGTTTTCAGCCCGCGAGGACCCGTCATGCGCAACAAGAGCCTGCTGACCGAAGCCAAGCAGATCGAACGTGCCGTCACCCTGATCAAGCTGGGTGCCCGCCTGCAGGTGCTGGAATCGGAAACCGATCTCTCGTATGAGCGTCTGCTGCGCCTGTACAAGGAAGTCTCGGGCAAGTCGCCATCGAAAGGCCAGCTTCCCTTCTCGACCGACTGGTTCATGACCTGGCAGCCCAACATCCACGCCAGCCTGTTCCTGAACATCCACGAATACCTCAACAAGGCCTCCGAGATGGACGACATCGATGCCGTCATCAAGGCCTACCAGCTCTATCTGGAGCAGACCGAGGTGCAGGGCCTGGAGCCGATGTTGTCCGTCACCCGCGCCTGGCGTCTGGTGAAGTTCATTGACACCGGCATGCTGAGCCTCACCCGCTGCACGCGCTGTGGCGGCCACTTTGTGACGCATCCCCACGAAATCGCGCGCCACTTTGTCTGCGGCCTGTGCAACCCACCGGCCCGCGCTGGCAAGGGCAAGGCGGCAGGCGGCATCCAGATGCATTGAGGGCCGCAGGCGGGAACGCTCAAGTCCGCCGCGGCACGGCCGATATCCCGAATGGACGGTCTGGAAGGACGGTCCTTGCTTGTCTCCTCCCGGCACGGACTCAGGATGGACGTGCACTTGGCGGGCCCCTCGACGGGCCCGCCTTTTTGCTTGGTGCGCGGGCCCGTGCTTGTCACCACGTGAAACCTGAGCGGGATAAGCGGCGGGAGTGCGGCGCTGTTCACGGCATCGGCCGCCACCCCGCTGACCGAAGATGCCGACATGACCAGTACCTGACCCACCACCATGTTCGTCGCGATCGGATACATCGTCTGCCTGGGCTGCATCTTTGGCGCCTACATCATCCACGGGGGCAACATGGGTGTGATCATTCACGCCATGCCCACCGAAATGATGGCCATCGGTGGCGGCGCCATTGGCGCCTTCCTGGTGAACAACCAGCCCAAGACCGTCAAGGCGGTGCTGGCGCAGTTCGGCCCGCTGTTCAAGGGCTCGAAGTACACCAAGGACCGCTACATGGAGCTCATGGCGATGCTCTATGAAGTCCTTCAGAAGATCCGCAAGGAAGGCCTGATGTCCATCGAAAAGGACGTCGAGGACCCGCACAACTCTGCCTTGTTCGGCAAGTACCCCACCGTGGGCCACGATCACCACGTGATCGAGTTCGTGACCGACTACCTGCGGATGATGGTCTCGGGCAACCTGAACGCCCACGAGATCGAAACCCTGATGGACAACGAGATCGACACCCACCACCACGAGGGCCACGCGGCCTGCGCGGCGGTGGCCCGTCTGGCCGGCGCCCTGCCCGCCTTCGGCATCGTGGCCGCCGTGCTGGGTGTGGTGAACACCATGGGTTCGGTGGGCCAGCCACCGGCGGTGTTGGGCGGCATGATCGGCTCGGCGCTGGTGGGGACCTTCCTGGGGATTCTGCTGGCCTACGGCGTGGTGGAGCCGCTGGGCGGCCTGATGGAGCAGAAGCTCGACGAAGGCACCAAGGAGTTCCAGGTCGTCAAGACCGTGCTGCTGGCCTCGATGCAGGGCTATGCCCCACAGGTGGCCATCGAATTCGGCCGCAAGGTGCTGTACTCGACCGAGCGGCCCACCTTCGCCGAGCTCGAAACCCACGTGAAGAAGAAGTGATCCTCGTCAAGCCCTCTTCCTCCTCGCATACCGTGAAAGCCCGCCATGGCCGGTGACTCCAAGAAGGTCCAGCCGATCATCATCAAGCGCATCAAGAAGGGTGGCCATGCCGCCCACGGTGGTGCGTGGAAGATTGCCTACGCGGACTTCGTGACCGCGATGATGGCCTTCTTCCTGCTGATGTGGCTGCTGGGCTCGACCACCGAGGGCGACAAGAAGGGCATCGCCGACTACTTCAACAGCCCGCTGAAGATCGCGTTCTTCGGGGGCAGCGGGGCGGGCGATGCAACCTCGATCGTCAAGGGCGGCGGCACCAACCTCAGCGAAACGGTGGGACAGGTCAAGAAAGGCAGCGCCGACGAGGCCGAGGAAAAGCGTCGACGCAAGGCCGTGCGGATGGAGCAGGCCCGGGCAGAGACCGCCCGGTTGCGCGTGCTCAAACAAAAGGTCGAAGAGGTGATCGCCAACGACGACCGGCTGGCCAAGTACAAATCCCAGATCCAGCTCGACATGACCGCCGAAGGTCTGCGCATCCAGATCATCGACGACCAGAACCGCGCCATGTTCGAGAGCGGCGCCAGCGACGTCAACAGCTACATGCGCGACATCCTGCGCGCCATCGGCGGCGTGCTGGACGAAGTTCCGAACAGGCTGACCATCGAAGGTCACACCGATTCCAAACCTTTCAGCGCTGGCGAACGGGGCTACAGCAACTGGGAGTTGTCTGCCGATCGCGCCAACGCGTCTCGACGCGAACTGATTGCCGGCGGACTGAAAGGCACCAAGGTTCTGCGCGTGCAGGGCCTGGCCGCCAGCATGCTGTACGAGAAGGACAACCCCGAGAGCCCGCTGAACCGGCGCATCAGCATCATCGTGATGAACCGCGAGGCCGAGGACCGCTTCTTCAACGTCTCCCGTGCGGAATCGCTCACGACCGAGGACGACGAAGCACCGGCGGCGCCGACCGAGCCCGTCACACCCGACATCCGCCCCTCAAGACCCGATTTGTCTGGCCGATAAACCAGCAATGAGCCCGGCAGCCAGGCCGGCAACTGACCAAGGACGACCCCCATGAGCCAACCTGCTGACATGAAATTCCTGATCGTGGACGACTTTTCCACGATGCGACGGATCGTGCGAGGCCTGCTGAAGGAGATCGGCTACGTCAACGCCGAAGAGGCCGAAGACGGCGTGGTCGCACTCAACATGCTGAAGAACGGGCGTTTCGACTTCGTCGTCAGCGACATCAACATGCCCAACATGAACGGCTTCGAGCTGCTTCAGGCGATCAAGGCCGACGACGGGCTCAAGCACCTGCCCGTGCTGATGGTCACGGCGGAAGCCAAGAAGGAAGACATCGTGCTGGCTGCGCAATCGGGCGCGGCGGGCTACATCGTCAAGCCCTTCACCAAGGCGACCCTCGAAGAGAAGGTGCAGAAGATCATGCAAAAACTGGCCACCACGGCCTGAACATCGGGGAGTCGATCATGAAAGTGGACCTGCCAGACAACATGCAGATGCCGGCGGCCTCGCCGGAAATCTTTCAGCAACTGGGCACCCTGACGCGCCAGCTGCACGACACGATGAACATGCTGGGGGTCCTGCCGGGTCTGAAGCACAACGTCGACGACCTGCCCGATGCGCGCAGCCGCCTGAACTACATCGCCACCAAGACGGCCGAAGCCGCCGAGAAGGTGCTGAACCTGGTGGACACGGCCAAGGCCGACCAGGAACACATCGCCACCGAAACCCGCAAGCTCGCCTCGCTGATCACGGCCGATCCCGTGAAGGCCGTCGCCAGCGGCGCGGTGTTCAACTTCGTGCAGGACGTCGAGAAGGTGACCCACCGGGTCGACGGCCACCTGACCGACATCATGATGGCGCAGGACTTCCATGACCTCACGGGCCAGGTGGTGGCCAAGGTCGTGCGGCTGGCGTCCGACCTCGAGACCCAGCTCGTGAAGCTGCTGGTCCAGGCCGCCCCGCCCGAGCAGGCCCACAAGGTCGAGGCCGCGCTCACGGCCCATCACGAGCCCAAGCTCGAAGGCCCGGTCATCAACCCCGAAGGCCGCACCGACGTGGTGGCCAACCAGAGCGAGGTCGACGACCTGCTCGCCAGCCTCGGCTTCTGACGCCAGCGCCGCGGGAGATCGTAGCCAGGCCACCTTCGGGTGGCCTTGTGCTTTCCGGGCGCGCTCAGGCCTGCTGCGCCATGGCTTCGCGCACGGCGCTCACCTGCCGGCGCGACACGGCCAGCCACACCAGGGTCGGGCGGATCTGAACCGCCCATCCCTCCCCCCCGTCCTCGTCGTCCAGGCGGCGCTCCAGCGCCCGCATCGCCTGGCGTGCCACGAGGGCGTTGCGGTGCACGCGGATGAAGCGGTCGCCCACTTGTCCTTCCAGCTCGGTCAGCGATTCGGTCAGGGTGTGCACGTCGGTCGCGGTGTGCAGCGTCACCAGCTTCTGCTCGGCCTTGAAATACAGGATGTCGGCCAGCGGCACCCGCACCACCCGCCCCCGGTCCTGAACCACGAAGACCGTGTCGTCTTCAGGCGGGGATGCCGGCCGCTCATCCCGCAGCGCAGCCCGCATCTGCCCGACCCGCTGCAGCGAGGCCGTCAGGCGATCCAGCCGCACCGGCTTGGTGAGGTAGTCGGCCGCGGCCAGATCGAAAGCGCGCAGGGCATGCTCCGGGTGCGCCGTCACGAACACCACGGCCGGCGGACGCGGCAGACCGCGCAGCCGGGCGGCCAGCGTCATGCCGTCCAACCCGGGCATCTGGATGTCCAGCAGCACCACATCCACCGGCTGGCCGGATTCGTGCTGCGCCTGCAGCCACAGCTGGGCCGTCACCGGCTCTCCGAACTCGCCCACCACGTCGACGGGCAGACCGGTCTGGGTCACCAGCGACCGGATGCGCATCCGCGCCAGCGGCTCGTCATCCACCAGCACCATCCTCAAAGCAACCGTCATCACACGCTCTTTCAAGGGACAAGGCACACGCCGGCGTCAGGCGCGGGCGCGCGGCAAAGGCACGCTCAGGCGCACGACGTAAACACCGGGCTGGCGCCCGTCTTCGCTGCGCTGCTGGCCGGCTTCGAACTCGGCCTCCACATCGTGCATGAGCTTGAGGCGCTGCCGCACATTGCGCAAGGCCATGCCATGCCCGGTGCGGGCGGCACCCGGCGCAGCAGCCGCGTCGATCACCGAATTGCGCACCGACAGCTCCACCCGCCCCGCATGCACCCGCGTGCGCACCACGATCCACCCCGGCCCGGGTGCCGGCTCGATGCCGTGGCGCACCGCATTCTCCACCAGGGGCTGCAGGATCAGGGCAGGCAGTTCGGCATCCTGGCCCTCCGCGTCCAGCTCCCAGCGCACCGTCATCCGGTCCCCGAACCGCAGTTGCTCGATCCCCAGATAACGCTGCGCCAGGTCCACCTCGTCCCGCAACGTCGCCCGCATGGTCGGTGACACCAGCGCCTGACGGAACAGCTCGGCCAGGTCTTCCAGCACCGACTCGGCCCGCTGCGGGTCGATCTGCACGAGCGCAATGGCCGTGTTCAAGGTGTTGAACAGGAAGTGGGGCCGGATGCGGGCCTGCAACTCGGCCAGCCGCGCCGCCGCGTGGGCCGGCAGTTCGCTGCGGCTGCGATGCCGCAACCAGGCCAACCCGACGCTGGCCAGGGCCGCCCCCGTGGCCATAGGGGGCACCACCGACCACATCGAAGGACGGATGCCGCCCAGCGCCCAGTCCAGCCACAGCGCCTGCGCCATGCCGACCAGGCCGGCCACGGCCCCCAGGCCGGCAGCAAAGGCCCACTGCACCGGCTCGCTGCAGCGCGCCAGCCAGCGGCGGCTCGCGCACGCCAGCACCAACCACACCAGGCACCCGGGCAGGGCCACGGCCGAGGCCTGCATCCAGCGCCCGATGGCATCCAGCAGGCTGGCCGAACCGAACGACGCCCCGAGCGCCACCACGACCTGCACGCCCAGCACCACCCGCAGCACCACGCCCACATGGCACACATCGAACGGGGATGGCGGCTGCGGACGTGCTGCCGCCTCGGTGGCCCCGAACTGCGTCAGCGCGAACTGAGTGGACACCGCCCAGGCCGGGGGCTCGCCCACCGCGCTGGCGCCCGGGGCGGCAGGCTCCTTAGAATCCATGGTTTGCACATTTTGCGCGAAGCGCGCGTCCGGAACACGTCCCATGAGCACCAACCAACTCGACAAGAAGTCCCAGGCCTGGTCGGCCCTGTTTTCAGAGCCCATGAGCGAGCTGGTCAAGCGCTACACCGCCAGCGTCTTCTTCGACAAGCGCTTGTGGAAGGCCGACATCCAGGGCTCGCTGGCCCACGCCGACATGCTGTGCGCCCAGGGCCTGATCTCTGCAGACGACCTGGCCGCCATCCAGCAAGGCATGGCCCAGATCACCCAGGAGATCGAATCCGGCGCCTTCGAGTGGAAGCTCGACCTGGAAGACGTGCACCTGAACATCGAGGCCCGCCTGACCCAGCTCGTGGGCGACGCCGGCAAGCGCCTGCACACCGGCCGCTCGCGCAACGACCAGGTCGCCACCGACGTGCGCCTATGGCTGCGCGGCGAGATCGACGAGATCGGCGTGCTGCTGACCGAGCTGCAGAAGGCCCTGGTGGACGTGGCCGAGCAAAACGCCGACGTGATCCTGCCCGGCTTCACGCACCTGCAGGTGGCCCAGCCCGTGGCCTTCGGCCACCACCTGCTGGCCTATGTGGAAATGTTTGCCCGTGACGCCGAGCGCATGACCGACCTGCGCCGCCGCGTGAACCGCCTGCCACTGGGCTCGGCCGCGCTGGCTGGCACCAGCTACCCGCTGGACCGCGAACGCGTGGCCCGCACGCTGGGCTTCGAAGCCGTCTGCCAGAACAGCCTGGACGGCGTCAGCGACCGCGACTTCGCCATCGAATTCACCGCCGCCGCCTCGCTGCTGATGGTGCACGTCTCGCGCCTGAGCGAAGAGCTGATCCTGTGGATGAGCCAGAGCTTCGGCTTCATCGACCTGGCCGACCGCTTCTGCACCGGCTCGTCGATCATGCCGCAGAAGAAGAACCCCGACGTGCCCGAGCTGGCGCGCGGCAAGACCGGCCGCGTGGTCGGCCACCTGATGGGCCTGATCACCCTGATGAAGGGCCAGCCCCTGGCCTACAACAAGGACAACCAGGAAGACAAGGAACCCTTGTTCGACACGGTCGACACGCTGAAGGACACGCTGCGCATCTTCGCCGAGATGGCCGCGGGCATCACCGTCAAGCCGGAAGCCATGGAGCGCGCCGCCAAGAAGGGCTACGCCACCGCGACCGATCTGGCCGATTACCTGGTGAAGAAGGGCCTGCCCTTCCGCGATGCCCACGAAGTGGTGGCCCACGCCGTGAAGGATGCGATTGCGGCCGGGGTGGACCTGTCGGAGTTGCCGCTGGACAAACTCCAGGCCTACAACCCGGCCATCGAGCAGGACGTGTACGAGGTGCTGAGCCTGCGTGGCTCACTGAACGCCCGCAACATTCTGGGTGGCACTGCACCCGAGCAGGTGCGGGCGCAGGTGGCCCGTCACCGGGCCCGACTGGGCTGACGGACAGCCCAGTCGGGGGCGCCACGCCACCTCCCGGTGGCTGCGGCGCCCTGTGCACCGGGTTCAGTGCACGCGACGGCGGCGGGCGACCGCCACCGCCAGCATGCCGACCAGGGCCAGCGCATAGGTGCTGGGCTCGGGCACGGCGGCTGCCATCGAGACCGTCCAGGTCATCTTGGTGGCGCCCGGCGTGAAGTCCAGGAACAGCGGCAGGGCCGAAGCCAGGTCGGTGGTCGCCGTGTCGATCGACAGACCGCGGATCTTGAAGCCCGACACACCTGCACCGAAGTAGAAGGTCTCGCCAGCGTCGAAGTCATCGTCCAGCACGGTGCCGTCTTCGGCAATCAGGACCATATTGAAGAACTTCGACGGTGCCGTCACGCTGATGAAGGTGGCACCCTCCAGCGCGATGTCGAAACCATCGGCGAAGGGGGGATCGAACCAGCGACGGGGCAGCGGTGCATCGAACACGAACTCGCCCGGTGCCGGGGTGAAGGGCAGGACAGGCACGTCTTCCGTGCTGCCCACCTCGACACCGCCCACGCCGCCGAAGCCGAACAGGAAGGTGGCTGCGTCACCCGGGTTGGCCACGTTGGGTTGCCCCAGCGAGTACACGTTGGCGCCCAGCGACACCAGCTTGGACACCGCTTCGGCTTCGTTCGCTGCGCTGCCGTAGTAGATGTTGAAGATCCGGCTGGCGCCGGCTTCCAGCGGACCGAAGGAGAAGTCGAATGCCGAACCGTGATCGGAGGGGCCGAGGCGCGTGAAGTCGGTGTTCACGGACTCAGAGCCGTAGCCCCCGGTGACGCCTGCAGACACCCGTGGGTCGGTCGTGGCGAAGCCGTTGTTGCTGGCGTACAGGACGTTACCGCCATTGGTGGTCAGGTTGGCCGTCACGCCGACGTGGGTGACGTATTCGCTGAAAGGCGTCGGAGGCACGTCCCAGTCCATGGCGCGGCGGTAAACCACGTTGTCCAGGCGCGCACCAGTGTTGTTGGTGATCGTGACCTGGTTGAGGAACACGTCAGCGGCCAGAGACGGACCATAGGCCTGGCGCACCGACACGCCGATGCCGGCCATGTTGACCGTGGAGGTGGCGGTCGAGCCGGTGGCTCCGAAGGTGTTGCCGATGCCGATGCCGCCCGAACCGGAGCTCTGGTTGGCCCACGTGGCGAAGCTGCCGCCGCCGGAGTTCACCAGCACGCCCCAGCCTTCGCAAGGGCAGCCCGGCGAAATGGCATCGCCCACGCCGTCACGGTAGACACCGTACACGAGCGACCCGCCCGGTCCGTTGCCCCAGAAATTGAGCTCGCCCGCGTCGTTCACGCCCAGCGAGGTGTTGCCGTAGGTGATGACGGCACCAGCATGCGCCGCCTGGCCGCCCGCCCACAGGGCGGACCCGAGCGCCAGCGCTGCAGCCCCCTGAATCCATGTTCTCATGTTGACTCCTAGTTGTGATGTGGTGCGTGAACTTCTTCACGCGCCCGGCAGCTTAGACACATTCGGGAATTCCAGACAGCTGCGTCCCCCAAACCTAGGGGTACAACAAGGAAACAAGACGTTGCGGCGTGTGGCTTCGCGGCACGGGGGCGCGCGGACGGCGCGAAACCTTGCGCTGTCGCAAGCCCCGCCCGCCGCCCGGTGGCTAACCTCGCCATTTCGATCTGCACGGCGTTCGTGTGCCCGTGCCCGCCCCGAGGAACCCGCCATGTCCAGCCTTGTTTGGTCCGAAGCCCTGTCCCTGTCGATGCCCGTGATGGACGACACCCACCGCGAGTTCGTCGACCTGCTGGCCGACGTGCAAGCCGCTGGCGACGACACCGTGCTGACCCGCTGGCAGACGCTGATCGACCACACGGTCGAGCACTTCGGTCAGGAAGACCGCTGGATGGAAGCCACCGGCTTCGCCCCGGGCAGCTGCCACATGACGCAGCACGCCGTCGTGCTCAAGGTGCTGAAGGAAGGGGCCGAGCTCGGCGCGCAGGGCAACCTGGCACCGATCCGCCAGATGGCACACGAACTCACGATCTGGTTCCCGCACCACGCCCAGACGATGGACGCCGGCCTGGCCCTGCACCTCAAGAGCGTGGGCTATGACCCGGTCACCGGCCAGATCGCCCAGCCGGAGGCGCTGCCCGAGCAGGCCATCTCCGGCTGCGGTGGCGCATGCAGCGGCCACGATCAGGACAGCGAAGCAGACACCCGGCAGGCGGCCTGAGCCGCCGCCCGCCACCTCACTGGCTCATGAGAACCCCGGCACAGGGGACCATGAGCCCGCACACATCAACGCTCAGGGAGAAAGGCCGAAGTCGGGCCGCAGGCCGTGAAGCGGATCAGGCTTGGTCGGTCGCCGACAGCCTGGTCCGCACGGCCTGTTCG
>NZ_CAJYGK010000118.1 GCF_913773725.1 uncultured Aquabacterium sp.
TCGATGGTCTGGCCGGTGGACAGGCTGCCGGTGGTCTTGATGAAGGTCTTGGTGACCGACAGGCTGGCCGACCAGTCACGCGTCAGGTTGTAGGCCGCGCCGAGTTCGACCGTGGCACCCAGCCGGCTCTTCATGGACAGCGTGGTGGGCTTGCTCGGCAGGCCGCCGGTGATGCCGGACAGCGTGGCCGTGGCCTTGGGGCCGTAGAAGTAGCCGTAGGTCGGGCCGGCGCCGACGAAGGGGCGCAGGCTGCTGTTGGCGTCGCCGAAGCGGTACTGGGCCAGCAGCGTGATGGGCAGGGCCTTGACGGTGCCCAGCTTGCCCACGCCGTCGATGGCGCCGGCGCCCACGATGTCGTGCTTGAACGGACCCACCGCGACCGGCAGGTCGATGCTGATGTTGTCGGTCCAGTAGTAGGTGACGCCGGCGACGACCTGGCTGGCCTTCTTCACGTCGATCTTGGTGCCGGCCAGGCTGGGCGCGGTGAGGTCGCCGCTGTCGACCTGCGGGTTGATCTGCACACCGCTGCCGTAGACGACGATGCTGCCGGCCGATTGCGCGAGCGCACTGCCGCTGGCGACGGTGGCAACCAGGGCACCGAGGAGGAGGGGTTTTTTCATGGATGTCTCCGGATGAGTGGCCTCAGAGCCAGCCCTTGGTGGTCAGGGACTTGGCGATCAGCTGCTGCAGCAGCTGGTGGGCGTAGGGCGAGGGATGGAAGCCGTCGGAGAAGGCATAGCTCTTCCACCAGTCGGCCCCGCCCGTGGCGCCTGCCGGCGGGGCGGCCGACAGCGCGGTGGCCGTGCAGGTCGGGAAGGTATAGCTGGGCAGGCCATCGGCGCCCGTGCCGGTGCGCGGGCAGGAAGCGTCCTTGATGTTGCTCAGGCCATATTGAGCCGGCGTGGCGAACTGGTCCTGGAAGGACTTGTAGAAGTCGATCAGCGCCACGCGGTCATCGCCGGCCGTGCGGGTGGCGAGTTGGGCGTTGAAGGCAGTCAGCCAGCCCTGGAACAGCGCCTGGGCCTGGGCGCGCGCCGTGGCACCGGCCGTGCCGCCGCCATTGGCGAGCGCCACGCCGTCGAGCACCGCCTGGAAGCGCGGCGTCAGCGTGATGTCGGGCATGTTCATGATGACGACGCGGGTGGCACCCTTGTCGAGCACGCTGGCCTTGATGGAGGCGTAGAACTTGTCGGCCAGCGCCGTCATGTAGGTGCCACCGATCTGGGCCGTGGTGGACGCGCCGCCCGCGAGTGCCGTGCCGATCTGCGTGGGCGTCAGCAGCAGGCCCAGCAGCGCGCGGTAGCTCGCGGCGCTGTCACGCGGGATGGACAGGTAGGCGCCGACCAGGTCGGCCGCATCGTTGCCACCGCCGTCGATGATCACCAGGTCGCTGGCCGTGTACGAGCCCGCCGCTGCGAAGGTCGCCATCTGCGTGCCGATGGTCTGCGGATTGGCCGCACCACCCGCGCCGGTGAAATTGATCTTGGCGCCGCCGATGGAGAAGTTGGTGCAGCCGCTCTTGGCGGTGTTCACCACGAAGGTGGTGCCGGTGAAGGAGAAGAAGTTGCACAGCGTCTGGCCGTAGGCCGCCGCCACGCGTTCGGCGTAGATCAGGTTGTCGGCGCCCTGCACCGTGAACTTGAAGCCGAAGGTGCCGCTGTCCTGCAGGCTGTCGCCGAACACCTTGACCGAGTTGATGCTGACCCGGGGCGTGGTGTCGGCGCTCTCGCCGCCACCGCCGCAACCCGCCACCAGCAGGCCGCCCAACAACACCACCGAAGCGGCGGCGACACGGGTGAGGAAGGGTTTCATCTGTTGTCTCCTGCGCGACACCGCGAAGCGGTGCTTTCTTAAAAACGAGGGGGGTGACTCTAGCGTTTGGCCGGCTGTGAACCACGGCGGTTTCCCCCTGATGCCGGCATACAACCGCTAGGGCAAGTCTGTGGATGACGCCAGGACAACCCATGAGATATCCACAGCCGCGGCGGCTGCGGCGGACTTGTGCCCAAACGCGCACGCGGTCGTCCCGGGTCTGGCGCACAGCCTTTTGCCGCGGCCAAGTGCTTGAAGCGAAAAGGCTTTTGACGCTTGTCCACAGCGCGGGCGGCCCTCTACTACGACGACCACCTTTAAATCTTGAATACAGTCTTGAATACAAAGGACAACTTCGACGACCTTCCCAAGCCCGCTGCGCGCCCTGCCGCGCCGCGTTTCGCCAGGCTGTCGTGCGTCGAGCGCACCCCATGGACATACGCGCCCTGCAGCAGCGCCTGCGCCGTTTCGCCGCCGAACGGGACTGGCAGCCCTACCAGACGCCCAAGAACCTCGCCATGGCCATGACGGTGGAGGCTGCGGAGCTGCTGGAGATCTTTCAGTGGCTGACGCCGGAGCAGTCGCTCCGGCTCGACGACGACCAGCGGCGCCATCTCGGCGAGGAGCTGTCGGACGTGCTGCTCTACCTGCTGCAGATCGCCGACCACGCGGGCGTGGATCTGGAAGCCGCGGTGGAACGCAAGCTCGCGCTCAACGCGATCAAGCACCCGCCGCTGAGCCGGTCTTGAGGACGGGCATGGAAACCATCGCGGTCGTGGACTTCGAGACCACCGGCCTGGGGCCGACCAGCGGCGGCCGGGCCACCGAGGTGGCGGCGGTGCTGATACAGGGTGGCGAAGTGGTCGGCCGCTGGAGCAGCCTGATGAACAGCGGGGCCTGGATACCGCCGCACATCCAGGCCTTGACCGGCATCAGCAACGCCATGCTGGCCGCTGCGCCCGACTCGGCCTCCGTGATGCAGGAGCTGGCCCGCTTCACGGCGGGCTGTCCGCTCGTTGCGCACAACGCCGCCTTCGACCGGGGCTTCTGGCAGGCGGAGATGGCGCGCGCCGGTCTGGCCGGCGACCCGGCGCATCAATTCGCGTGCACCGTGCTGCTGTCCCGCCGGCTGTGGCCCGAGGCGCAGCGGCACTCGCTGGGCGAGCTGGTGCGTTTCCATGGCCTGAGCTTCTCGGGCCGGGCGCACCGGGCGATGGCGGATGCGCTGGTGACGGCGCAGCTGTTGCTGAAGGTGAGGGACGAAGTGGCCCGGCGCTTCGCGCTGGACCTGGGCGATGCCGAGGTGGACCACGGCCTGCTCGCACACCTGCAGCGCACGCCGGTCAAGGCGCTGAGGCGTGGCCTGGTCGAGCATCTGAAGGCCCGACAGGCCGCATGGGCCATTGCTTGAGCGGATAAAAAAACTCTGTCAAGAGCGGCTTGAGCGCGCAAGCGCAATCACAATCCCGCCCTTTCGTCCGTGTTTCGCCCAAGAAGAGTTCCATGTCCGTGATCCAGGTTCGCCCCGCCACCCTGCGCGATGCCAAGGCCATCGCCGAGATCCATGTCGCCGCCAGCCAGGATGCCTACAAGGACTTGCTGCCTGCCGCCGCGCTGGATGCGATGTCGGTGCAAAAGCGCCAGGCCTTCTGGCGTGAAGCCATCGACCTGTGCGAGCCGCAGGTCATCGTGGCCCATCTGGACAACAAGATCATGGGCTTTGCCGGCTTCGACCGCTCCCGTGACAAGGGCACGCCGGCCACCACCGGCGAGGTCTGGGCCCTGTTTGCCAGCCCCGAGCACTGGGACAAGGGCGTGGGCCTGGCGCTGTGGGATGCCACGCGCGACGGCCTGCAGGAAGAAGGCTGCACCAAGGCGACGCTGTGGTGCTATCTGCGCAACGAACGGGCACTGCGCTTCTTCGAGCTGGCCGGCTTCAAGCGTGAGCTGGGCAGCGCCCGCACCACCGAAGTGGGTGGCGCACGCGTCGAAGAGATCCGCCTGCACCGTTCGCTGGTCTGAGCGCGTCGCACCCATGAAAAAGGCGCCCCTCGAGGGCGCCTTGTCATTGGTGTCCGCCGCTCAGCCGCGTCGGCGGCGTGCCACGGCACCGACGGCCAGCAGGCCCGTCAGCATCAGTGCGTAGGTCTGCGGTTCCGGCACGGCGGTGACGGCGAAAGCCGTGGTGTTGGGAACAAGGTTGCTGCCGTCGGCATTCGTGCCCAGGTCGTTCCAGTAGG
>NZ_CAJYGK010000119.1 GCF_913773725.1 uncultured Aquabacterium sp.
GTCTATGGAGGTGAGTAGCCACCGATAGGTGGCCCCAAGAATGAGGGGCCGCGTTAGCGACCCCTTACAGCCGCTTTGAGCGGCTCACATCCCGAATGCCCCCGGCTTTGCCGGGGGATGGTTACCCGCGCGAGCAGCTTGGCCACATCGTCCGTCGCCTTGCCATCAACACCGGTGATGCGGTCGCCGGGCACGATGCCTTGCGGCGTGACTTCGACACCCGCGAGCCCGGCTTTGTGTGCTGCCGAGCCGGGGGTGACACGCAGCACGAACACGCCCTTGCTTCCCGTCAGTGCCAGCAGGCGCTGATTGAGCTGTTCGTCCACTTCAATGCCCAGCGCCGGACGGATGTACTTACCGGTCTTGATGAGTTGCGGGACTACGCGCATGACGGTGTCCACCGGCACGGCGAAACCAATCCCGGCCGAGGCGCCGGAGGGGCTATAGATCGCCGTGTTGATGCCGATGAGCCTTCCTGCCGAATCGAGCAGCGGCCCACCGGAGTTGCCAGGGTTGATGGCGGCGTCGGTCTGGATCAGGTGATCGATGGCCGGGCCGCCCGCTTCTCCGGGTAACGAGCGGTCGAGCGCGGAGACGATGCCGGTGGTGAGCGTCCAGTCCAGGCCGAAGGGGTTGCCGATAGCGAACACCTTCTGACCCACCTTGAGGTCGGCGCTGGTGCCGACCGGCACGGCCGGCGGGCGCTTGAAACCGACGCCAATCTTGAGTACAGCGATGTCGTGCGCTGGGCTTGCCCCCACCAGTGCGGCCTGGTAGTCGCGGCCGTCGGCCAGTTTGACTGTGGCTTCGGACGCTCCCTGGATGACGTGGAAGTTGGTGACGACGTGGCCGGCGTCGTCCCAGATGAAGCCCGAGCCAGTGCCGCGCGGCACGGAGA
Organism: uncultured Aquabacterium sp.; assembly: GCF_913773725.1. Taxonomy (GTDB): domain Bacteria; phylum Pseudomonadota; class Gammaproteobacteria; order Burkholderiales; family Burkholderiaceae_C; genus Aquabacterium. The sequence continues at coordinate 899 of NZ_CAJYGK010000119.1, forward strand.
AGACGTTGCGCGTCCAGACATCGCGTACCAATTGTGCGGTAGTGATGTAGACCACCGAGGCGCGCGATTTCTCGAACAGTTCGATGGTGGCTTTCTCGTCCGCCGCCAGATCGCCACGCGCCGTCACGGTGCGATCTGCCGCCTCGCGCGGACTGAACCAGGCCTCGATGGCGGGCAGGAACTGCCACAGCAGCATGAGCGCGGCAATACAGGCGGTGATGAAGAGCCAGCGCCGGACGAAGTGGTCCGGCGCGGGACGTGGGTACGGGTCGGGGTAGGCCATGAGAAGTCTCCTGTTGATAGGCAATCAGCGCCACAGTCCGCTCGGGCGCCAGCGCGGTGGGCGCGGCGTCAAAGCGGATTCCGGCAAGAAATGGGGCGCGTGGGGTGGCAACGCTGATGCTGGCCCAGGCGCCAACGTCAGCAGACGTGAGATGCGCTCTTGCGTTGCCGGATGCGTGCGCAACCAGGAGGGTTCGGGATTGCCCCGTCCCGGCCACAACCAGGCACGCCATGAGCGGCTGACCCGCTCGATTTTCGGCAGCGCGGACGCCAGCCCCTGCGGGTCGCCAGTCAGTTCCGCAGCGAGGCGGTCAGCGTCGAACTCACGCACGCGAGACAAGCCGAGCTGTGCGAACAGGGCCAGCTGGGGCGATGCAGCCAATAACCATAAACCAGGCCAATAGACCTCCGCCGCGCCAACCAGCAGCGCGGGCAGGCTCAGCAGGATCGCGATCTGTCCCATAAGGGCCAGCAGGCTCGTGAGGCGACTGACGGAATCCGCCAGCCCCATGACGCGCAGATCCTCATTGGTGATGTGCGCGATCTCGTGCGCGAGCACACCCGCCAGCTCGCATGGGCTCAGGCGGTGCAGCAGGCCATCGGTGAGGGCGATCGATGCCTCCTGCTTCGATCCGGTGGCGAAGGCGTTGACGACGGCACTGGGCACGTAGTGCGGCACCGGCGTTGCGGGCAAACCGGCACGGGCGGACAGCTCGTGCAACAGGGGCCAAATTTCCGGGGCTTCGTGCGGGTGCAGCGCCCGGGCGCGGTATAGGCGCAAGGTCAAGGCGGATGCGGCTGCCGGTTCCAGCAGCAGCGTGCCTGCAACGGCAAACAGCGCGAGCCACAGGCCGCTTTTCCCGAACAGCAGGCTTCCTGCGGCGCCTGCGATCCCGACCAGGGTCAGGACCAACAACCCGGTCTGCAGGCGGTTGAGCCAGCGGTGTTGCAACAGCGCCGTGCGCGGATCACTGGGATGATGACGGGTCATGCTCAGAGGTCGCGGCGGCGCGGTCGCCGCGCTCGCGCAGCAGCCAGTAGGTCGCACCCAGAGCCAGCGTGGCGCCTGCCAGCGCGGCTATCTTTGCGGGGCTCGCCTCGGGGTCGAGGATCACGAACTTGCGCGCCAGCGCGATCAGGCCGATGAGGATCACGGTCTTGACCTGGATGATGCTGTCCTGACGCAGCGCCACGCGCACGATGGAATGCTTGAACTCCATCGCGATCAAGAGCGTCATGATCATGCCGAACACTCTCTGGAATACCTTGTGATCCAGGGGATTGAAGGCATCGAGAACCAGCAGCGTGAAGACGATGGAGATGACCTGGAACAGCGACACCACGATGATGATGGCACTCACCGCCGACAGCACGAGCGCGACGACCTGCTCGAAGCGCTCGTAAAAACTCATGATGGCCCATTGGTCACGCAAGACCTGAAATGGGTTAAGGCGTGTTGATTTCATGACGATGAACTCCCTGGAAAACGGCTGCTGTCGAGACGGCGGCGCATTGCGCTGATGTGTCCTTCAATCAGCTCGGTCGACATGCCAAGCGTCGACATAACCTGTTCCGCCAGCCCAATAGCTGCGGCAAAGGATTGCTGATACACGCGCACGTTGGGCATGGCGCGAAATGCATCGGCCGCGGTCGTACTTCTGCATGACACCCACAAGGTCAGCGCCGGACGGCGCTCGGCAATCGCCTGGGCGATGCGCAACGCTTGCTGGGCATGGGCGAACGTGAGCACCACCAGACGCGCTTGCGCCAACCCGGCAGCCAGCAGGGTATCGGGCCGACTCGCATCGCCATGGAACACCGGCACGCCGGCGGCACGCTCGGCCTCGACCTTCTGCGCGTCCGCCTCCAGCAGCAGATGCGCCACGCCGGCGTGGCGAAGAATCTCACTGACGGTCAGGCCAAGCTCGCCCGCGCCGCAGATGATGACGTGGTCTCGAAATCGCGCTGTCTGCGCGGTGATCTCAACTTCTTCAGCCTGGGGTGGCTGAATGACGCCGCCGGTGCGGCTCAAGAACCGGGCAAGTACATCGTGATGGCGGATCAGCAGCGGTGCCAAGGCCATGCTGAGCACCAGCGCGACCAGCATGGGTTGTACGACGGTCGCGGGAATCAGATGCTGCTGCAAGACCATGCCCAACAACAGCAGGGCGAACTCGCCGCCATGCCCCAACGCTATGCCCGTGCGCCAGGCATCGAGGGCGGACAGGCGCGTCGCCCGCAAGGCCAGGGTGTTGAGCCCGATCTTGACCGGTACCAGCACTGCCAGCCACGCGAACACCGCCAGTGGTGCCGAAAGAATCTGCGCTCCGTCCAACTGCAGGCCGATGGTCACGAAGAACACCCCCGACAACACATCGCGAAACGGTTTGAGGTGGCTTTCCATGTGGTGACGGAAGTCGCTCTCGCCCAGCACCATGCCGGCCAAAAACGCACCCAGGGCGGCGGATACGCCGACCGCGTGTGCAGCAGCGGCGGCAGCCACCACCACGCACAAGGAAACCAGCACGAAGGATTCTTCGTGGCCCTGCCGCGCCACCCAGCCCAGCAGGCCATGCAACAGACGACGGGAGGCGAGGGCCGCTGCCGCGAACAACATCAGCACGCCCAACACTTCGAGCAGCACGCTCTCGATCTTCGGCGACTCGCCGCGCGCCCAGATCGCCAGCAGGGCCAGCAGGGGCACGCTGGCCAGGTCCTGAAAGACCAGCACGCCGATGGCGCTGCGGCCGTGGCGGGTGGTGAGCTCGCCTTGGTCGGCCAGCTGTCGGCTGACCAGCGCCGTGGACGACATGGCCGCAGCAGTGCCGAGCAGCGCAGCGCTCTGAGCTGGCTGCCCCAAACCCATCAGCATCAGGGTCAGAGGTGCGGCCACAACGACCATCTGCAAACTGCCAGCCACCAGTACGGTCTTGCGAGTGAGCCAAAAGTGCCCGAGGGAGAATTCCAGTGCGACCATGAACAGCAGTAGCGCCACTCCCAGCTCGGACAGAAAATCAAGCGCTTCTCCCGGCGCGATCACGCCGGTGACTGAGGGGCCCAGTAAGGCGCCGACGGCGAGGTAACCCAGCAAGGCGGGCACTCTGAGCGCAGCCGTCACCACAGCCGCCAGACTGCACGCCGCCAGCAGACTCAGCGTAACGCCCAGCAGGCCCTGCATCGGTCAGCGCCCAAGCTGTGCCGATACCCAGCGCACGATGTCCTGCACGCCCATGGCGCCGGCCTGACGGGCGATCTCACGTCCCCCCTGGAACAGGGCGAGCGTCGGAATGCTGCGGATGCCGAACTGCGCGGCCAGGTGGGGTTCTGCCTCGGTATTGACCTTGGCCAGCCTGACCCTGGGTTCGAGCTGGCGCGCCGCTTGCTGGAACTGCGGGGCCATCATCTTGCACGGCCCGCACCAAGGTGCCCAGAAATCGACCAACAGTGGCAGGTCGCTGCGCTCCACGTGGCGCGAGAACGTCGCCGTGGTCAACTCGATGGGTTCGCCCGTGAACAAGGGCTGCTGGCAGCGGCCGCAGTTGGGATGTTCCGATAGCTTCGCAGTCGGTACGCGGTTGATGGACTGGCAATGCGGACAGACGAGGTGAAGATCATTCTTCATGGTTCGCCTCCTTGGACCACAGTGAGGCTGCCGCGCTTCGGGTCACAGACAATGCCGACCAATCAACGCCTTGGAGCCAAGCGTTCCCGTCTTTGCTTACTCCGGCCTCTTCCAAATGAGCAGCGATGAACGCTTCGGCCTGCATGAGCCACCTTTGGACAGTATCTTCCTTACTAGGAATCAGCAGGATTTCAGAGACGCTGCTGGCATCCAGCCCGTCCACACGGAGAAGCAGAAAAATGCGCCGCCACAAACGCGGCATGTCCTTCAGCAGGTCGAATGCAAAAGCGAACTCGCTCGACCGATCAACTAGCTCCTCCTGTTCCGCGATCGTTGCGGCATCGGGATGCTGACTGTCAGCGATAATATCGGCCAGCCTGAGTGTGTCATCGGGCTGATAAAATTCGAAGACTTCCTCTTCCACCATGGCCTCGGCGACGTCCTGGGCATCCGCTTCGACCGGCGCGTCCAGAGAAACGAATTCGCCAAATTGCCGGCTGTTTGCCACTTCGTGATCCAGGACGGCGAACAGATGCTTCAGAAGACCGATGTAAGCCGCTTTTTCTTCCGGCACGGATTGCCATCCAACCTCAGCTTGGACAATCGCTTCATCCACCACGTCGCGCAGCGTCGGATAATCGCGCGGTAAATCGCCGACGGCACGCAGATAAGCCAGCTCACGCCTTGCGACAGCCTCAAGTTTCGACAGTAGAGGCATTCGGGTCTCTTTGGCCTCATGGGCGGCTGACGCGGGTTTTGCGGCAATTCGCACCTTGAGCTCGCGCAAGCGCTCGCGTCGTGCTTTGCGCTTGATTTGATCCTGAGCATGCAGTCGGTCAAAATGCTTCTTGGCCTGACGGAACAACGACTGTGCGAGCATCTGCGCGAGGGGCGTCAGCTCGTCATGTGATGCAGTAACGCTGACAATCTTTTTGCCGGGCAGGTGCATATAGCCACTGGCCAGAAATTGCCGCTTGATCTTGTCGCGATCAAGGACGATTTGAAGTCGCACTGAATCTTTAGTGTGTTTGTCGAGCAATGGCTTGAGGGCGTGCTCGATCACATTTCCCAAAGCTCTCTGCCAAGGTTCATGAAACTCTTTGTCGATAGCTCGATAGCTATATTGAATCTGCATGCATGACTCCTTTGATGTCATTTCTATGGAGGCACGAACCGAAAATGCTCATATCCATAGAATTTAGTTTGACCCGCTCTTATCCCTGGCGCGTTTTGCGAAGACGCCAACTCAAGAACAAAAGCGTGACACCATAGACTGCCGCATAGAAGCCCAACAGCCAGCCTGCGGCCAGGAATGACTCGACCGGACGGGAAAAAAATATCCACAAGACGATAGCGCCAAGGACAATCGAGAGCAGTCCACTGAAGGCAAGCCAGATTTCACCCTTGATTTCTTGACGCAGCCGAACGGCGGCGGATATCTCCAGCACACCGGTGAAAATCGCCCAGAACCCCACGCTAGCCCATAAAAAAGAAGCCATGACCATCGTGGCGACCCAAGGAGCAACCAGGACGACGACGCCGGTAAGTATGCCGACAATGCCGCTGAACAGCAGCCAGCCCCAGCGCTCTTTTTTCTGGATATGGCGCACCGCTGCAACCAAGTTGAACGCGCCATTGACCAAGGAAAATGCGCCGAACATGATGGTCATGGCCAACAGAGCCGATTGTGGCATCCAGAACGCAAGGGCTGCAAAAATCAATGCCAAGACACCGCGCAGCACAAAAAGCCACCAATTTTGGCTCAGCGAACACAGTGCTTTGGTGGGGTCATCCGCATTGGAATTAGCGATGGTGTCTGTGTTCATGCAATATCTCCTAAAGATCTATACAAAATAAAAAATCAAACACTCATGGGACAAGAGAGGGGGTGCTATGCGCCCCCTCTCCAGGGGTTTCAGAACAACTTGGACAGTTTTACCTTGATTTCATCGAGCCAGCCTTTTCCGCCGCCTCCCCCAGCCGTCTTTTGCTTGACTTTCTTGAGTTCAGCATACAGGGGCTCAAAGTCCTTCTTCTTTCCATAGCCCAGTAGTTCTGCCATTTCCAACTGCTGCCGCGCTTCGTTCAATAATGTCTCCAGGCGCTCATTGGACGCTTCGCTCCGCTGACCATCTTCTACCAAGGTCTCGGCGCGCTTCAGGAGCAGCTTCGCACGCAGGACGGGCAGCGGAAGCACGCTGCGCTCCTCGACCAGCGTGCTGAGCGCTGACTGCAGCGCGGCTTTGGCTTCTTCGATCTTGCCCTGATCGATCAGCGGCACGACTGCCTTCACGGCTGCGGGATAGGACGCCAGAGGGATGTTGGTGACCGCGATCACGATTTCACTGGCCAGCAAAGCCAGCACGTGACGTGCCTGTTGCACCTCGCCATGTTTGAGGGCATCCAGCGCCTCGTCGGTCATCGCCTCAATGGTTTCCGTGTTGGCGAACAAGTCGTGCACGATGGTGCGCACATCAACGGGGGCCAGGGCGAGCGTGGGTTCGCGCGCAACGATCAGCTCCAGCTTTCCCGTCACTTCGGCCAGCGTTGCCAATGCGCGTGCAGCGTCCTTGCCGTCAAGTGCGGCCAGCGCTGATTTGGTCAGCGCCAAGGCCGAGACGGCCTCATCGAGGACTTGTTTACGTTTGTCTGCCGCCTGCGAGTCCGTTTCCTTCTGAACCTCAGGCTGTACCTCCGTGACGACTTCAGCCTTGGCCTCTGGACTGACAGGAAGGCTGCTTACCGCGGCCTGTTCGTTTATTTCTTTGTTCGTCGCATTGGGATTCGATGTTTGCTCATTCATGGTGATATGCCTCGTGTGAGTTAGTGAAAATAGGCGAATCTATTGGGGCTGACTGCGAACATCGCGAGACTGACCGACCGAACAGTCGGCCCCTTCATCACCTCAAAACAGCTTTTGGATGCGCGTCTTCAACTCGTCGAACCATCCCTTGCCGCTTTTGCCACCAGCCGACTTTTGCTCAATGGACTTCACCTGATCGAAGATGAGTTTGAAATCCGCCTTCTTGCCATAACCCAGGATCTGCGCCATCTCGATCTCCGTGCGCACGGACGACAGCAAGGTGCTGAGCTCCTCGTTCTGCTTGGCATCGCGCTTGTCGGTCTCGGCCAGCTTTTCAGCTTTTGCCATCGCGGCTTCAGCCCGTAGCACGGGCAGAGGAAAGGCGACCGAGGTCACCACCAGCGTGTTCAGTGCTCGGGCGAGTTCCGCCTTGGCGTCGTCGATCTTGCCGCTGTCGATGAGCCGTGCGGCCGACTTGATCGCTGCCGGGTACGTTGCCATCGGCAGGTTGTCGGTTTCGATCACGATTTCGCTGGCCAGATTGGCGACGATGGGCCGGGCCTTTTGCAGCTCGCCATCACCCAACAACTCCCGAGACAACTTGACCGCCTTCTTCACCGATTCCACGTTGGCGTGGATATCGTGGGTGATGACGCGTACATCGACCGGCGCCAAAGCAAGTTTGGCGTCGCGTGCCAATACCAGTTCCAGCTTTCCGCTGGCCAGTTCCAGCGCAGCGAGCGCGTCCTTGGTCTTCTTTGCATCAAGGAGTGTCAAAGCCTCCTGGGTCTTGGTGAGCGCCGTGATGGCGTCCTGAGTGAGCTCAGCACGCTTTTTTTCGGCTTCCCGGGCGGCCTTGTCATCTACCTGTGGCTGCGCCGCCTTGGATGCGGCAGAGGGTGCTGCAGCACCTGGGCTAGAACCTGCCGCCGATTGGGCCTGAGCCGGTCCGCTCAGTCCGACGACGACCGCCAGGGCTAGTGCGGAGAAGGTTGATTGGGGCTGTTTGATATTCATGATCTTGGGCTCCTAATTAAAGTTAGTTGACTGAGATTTCAATCTGTTTCGGTTTGGCTTGCTCGGCCTTGACAAGCCGCACTTCCAGCACGCCGTCTTTCATGGAAGCCGTCACCTTGGTCGGATCAACGTTGTCAGGCAAGACAAAGCTGCGCACAAAGCGGCCATACGCACGTTCGATGCGGTGGAACTTCTTGCCCTGCTCCTCTTTTTCCAGTTTGCGCTCGCCGCTGATGGTGAGCACGCCGTTTTCCGCGCTGACGCGCGCGGCATCCTTGGGGACCTCCGGCAGATCCAGCTTGAGGAGGAATGCGTTCTCATCCTCGCTGATGTCCGCCATTGGTGCCCAGTCCGCCGTGGTCATGGCTTCGTTGCCGGTACGGGCGCCCTGTCGCTGGGGTGTCCGTCCCAACATCGTCGCCAGGCGGTTTTGCAATTCATCCAGTTCCCGGAAGGGGTCCCACGGAGTCAATGCAGACATATCGGTTCTCCTTGAACAATGCCGGCGAATTGGATGACGCACCGAACAGAGCCGCCGGCTTACTCTGAATAGCGCCTACTACTTTTCGTTTCCATCAAGAACAAGTCCTTGGGTCAATTGAAGGATGTCGTTCTCGTCGAGCGTTTCCCGCGCCAGCAGTTCGCGCGCACAACGCTCCAGCACCGCGCGGTTGGTGTCGAGGATCCGGTAGGCGCGCTCGAACACGCCCATCACGATATCGCGGATGGCCTGATCGATGCGCGCCTGGGTCGATTCGGCCACCCGGCAGCCGCCTTGGGCCAGTTCCGGTGTATCGAGAAAGCGTGGCCGCTGCGCCTCGAAGGCGATGTAGCCCAGTCCTTCGTCCATGCCAAAGCGGGTGATCATGTCGCGGGCAATGTCGGTGGCCCGCGCGAGATCGTCTGAAGCCCCTGTGGAC
>NZ_CAJYGK010000120.1 GCF_913773725.1 uncultured Aquabacterium sp.
TCTCCGACCGGAAGCAGCAATCCGGCCAGGCCAGCAGCACGTTGAGGACCACACCCAGCAAGGTCGTATCGCGTCGCGCCAGAGCCTGTTTCAGCTCTGCGGTCAGCCGACCCGCCAAATCGCGGTAGGCCGCAGCTTGCGCCACGTCCATCTGGACTTCACGAAACTCCTCGTCATACGGCGGCAGGACGTTGCCACCGATGTCCTTGAGCTTGAGAAAGATCGTGAACGGCAGGATGCAGCGCAAGACGCCTTTCGGGCCGAAGCCGGGAGCCTTGACGGTGCGCACCGATACCTTGGTGCCCTTGGCCGTCTTGTGCGCCGTGCCGGCGCTCTCGGAGTAGATGTCCTTGAGGACGCCGTGATCGCGCATGAACGCCATCGCAGCCGAGGTCATGCTGCCGCTCGTGGTCGGGCGGTAGCCGTCTTCGATCATCCGTCCTGGCAGTGCCCGGAACAGCAGGTAGAACAGATCATCGCCGTAGCCGCCCATTAGCGTGCCGGTCAGCAGCAAGGTCTTGCGAGCCTTCGCCGCCAGCACGCCCATGGCCTGGCCCTGGGCACTGCCACCGTTCTTGTACTCGTGCGCCTCGTCGGCGATGAGCAGGTCGAACGTGCCTTGCGGCAGGTAGCGTTTGATGAATTCGGACGGTTGGTAGCCGCCCTCGCCAAAGCCAAACTCCATGTTGGCCATCGCACGTTCCATGCGCGTGGCCTGACGGTCGGAAAACACCAGCTCGCCGTTGCCATCCATGAGGTTGATGAACTCATGGATGTTGTCACCCAGCATCGAGGCCAGGAAGCCGTCACCGAACTTCTGCATCAACTTCTGCGCGGTGACTTCCCCGATGGTCGGGATGCGCTTCAAGGCTTTGAGGACGACCGAGGACTGGTCGCTGCCGGACAGGCTGCGCGGGCGGATCAGCGTCCACAGGGGCGCGGCGCAGTGGCTGCACTTCCTGCGGGACTCCTCGGCTTGGAGCGCGATCGGGTTGACCGGCTCGCCGTCGAGGTCGGTGATGACCGTGCCGCAGTCCGGGCAGGCCGCCACGTCGCCGTGGCGGGTGCGCCGCTGGGTGAAGACCGGCTTCCAATGGAACCCCATCCGCATCCTGACGCGGCCCAGGATGAAAAACTCCTGGCCCGTGGGCTGCACACCCAACTGCTCGCGCAGCTTGATGAGCTTGACCAGGGTATCCGGGCCGTTGAGCACCCAGACCCTGGCGCCCGCCACCGTCTCCTGGATCTCCCGCCGCCACTTGTAAACAAGGTGCGGCGGCGAAAGGACCAGGGTGCGGCGGTAGCCTTCAGCGTTGAGAACGGCGGCCGTGGCGATGCCGACGGTCGTCTTGCCGCAGCCCATTTCGCCATTGACGATCGCGGCGCGTTCGCCACGATCGATCAGCAGCTCGGCGGCGGCATGGACGACTTCGGCCTGAGCCTGGAACAGCTTGCGCTTGAGACTGGCGACGACGAGTTGGCGATGCGCCTGCGGCTGGCCGGTATAGACCGGCGGGTTGGCGCGGTTGAGCGAGTCGAGCAGTTCGTCGCCGAACTCGCCGACAAAATCCTGAAGGCTCAGGGTCAGAGGGGAAGATTCCGCATCGAGCAGTTCGCCCTGTACAGGCGTTGCATCGTTGACGGTGGTATCGAGATCGAGGGACATGGTGATGCTCCAAATGAAAATGGGGCATGCACCACCCCCGACGGGGCGATGGCATGCCCCGTGGTGGGAAGAGAGACGGCGAACCGTCTGTGGTGGAGAAACGATCAGCGGATGGTCAACACCTCGCCCTGTGTCGGGGAGTCAGGCGTCATGTCCCACGCGCGGATCACGGGAACGAACTTGTCGGTGAGGATGCGGGTCTCGGCGATGGAGCCGTCTTCGCGTTCGGTGAATTCCCGCTGGAGCGTCTTGTCCTTGTGGGTGTCACCTTTGACGACGAGCACGCGCCCGGTCTTGGAGCGCACGACGCCCGAAATTGCGCCTGCGGCCAGAGCCAGGGCGAGATGCCAGTGGGACAAGGCCCGCGCCGGAGGACGCAGCGACTGCTGCGCGGCCCCCAGGTGCGTGTCCAGCGACGGCCAGAGGCCTTGCAGCCTGCCAACCTCGTCGGCGAACTGCTCGGGCTCCATCGTCACGCGGAAGAAATGCTCCGGCTCGGCCGGACTGGCGGGGACGATGTACGGCAGGAACGGCCAATCGCTCGGCAGCTCCTCGGCTTCGATCTCGCCTTGCCCAACCTGCAGCAGCAGATTGCGCATGGCCTTGACGCCATCGGGTACCAGTTCGCGCTGGCGCACCCTACGGCCGAAGATCACCACCTGCTTGAACTGCGTTTCCACCGCTCGGTAGATCCGCAGGTCCGTGTAGTGGCGTGTCAACCAACCGACCAATTCCGCGTCGAGCACGTAGCCGGGGACGATGAAAACCAGCACGCCGCCGTACTGCAACAGCGACAGCGAACGCTGATAGAACAGCTTTTCGAGGCGGGCACGGCCCTGGCCCTGGTATCCGATGTTGCCGTTGACGTCCTTGGACAGGTCGCCATACGGTGGATTCAGCCAGAGCAACCCGAAGGACTGCTTGGAGACCATCGTATCCATCAGGTCCGCGTGCAGGCAGTGATCGACCAGGCCGCGGGCATGGCGTGCCCGCTCGGCGTCGAACTCGACTGCGAACGCCTTGGCCTGCTCGCGCCCGAGGGCGTGGGCGGCTTCGGCGATCGCCACGCCTTCGCCTGCGCAGGGATCGAGGATGCACATCGGCCCATCGCTGGGCATCAGTGCGTTGAGGGCTCTTTCGAGCGTGGGTTCATCGGTCGGGAAGTACCCGTTTTTCCCGAAATTGCGGGCGAGCCGCGGGAACATGAGGGCCATGGAAGTCTCCTGGTTGGCGGGGATGAAACACGGAAGCACGCCAAGGCGTGCCTCCGTGGGTGGGTCAGGCCGCTACCACTTCCGGCGTCCAGATCGTGGCCGGATAGGGATAGGCGGTGAGCACGTCACTGCGGATCAGGGAACCCAGCGCCAAGGTCAGCGCCGGCACGTCGATGGCGAGCCGATGGCCTTCCAGCGGCCCGAGGGCGAACGGAAGGCGGGCCAGCATCTCGCGGCTTTGCAGCAGTTCCAGCACGGTCTCGCGCCAATGGTCGAGCAACGGCAACGGGCAGGTGTCGCGCACCAGCATCCACAGGCGGTCAAGCCGGTGGGCGCTGCCCTGTGGGAGCAATGCCAGTGCGCTGGCGTTGGCTTTGTCGGGCTTGACGCAGCGCCGGTCGAACAGCCACACGTTGGACAGCGAACCGAACAGCGTTCGCCGGTAGGTGCGGGTCATGCGCTTTTCCAGGCGATCGACGTTGCCGACGAACACCGGGACGCTGCCGCCCTGGTCGGTGATGAGGTGGAACTGGTCCAGTCCCTGCTCGTCGCGCCCGAGGGTCAGGCGAGCCAGGAACTGCTGGACGGCGGTGTCGCGCGCCCAGATGGACAGGAAGATCAGGTTGCCCTGGTCATCGCCGACGCAAGCGTCGGCCATCAAGTCCGGGCATTCGTCGATGCGGTACAGCGTGGTGGAAGAAGTGTTTGCGAGCATGGTGGTGTCCTCGGATTAACGGGAACAGCACCGCCCGCTGGGGCAAGTACTGCCCCAGGGGGTCGAAGAAAAACGCTCAGTCCGGCTCGAACTGCCGGGTGTGCGGGTTGAAGTGAAGCGCCTCGTCCACCGCCGTGATCGGCGTGAAGCCGTCCAGGTAGATGTTGTTGAGGTACTGGTCGCGGTAAGTCAGTGCCTACCGTGCCTGTTCCTCGGCGAGGCCGTTGCTGATGAAGTACTCCAGCATCTCCTCGTCGGAGGACACTTCGTCGTTGGACAAACTTCCTTCAACGAGTGCCAGCAGCGAGGGCGGGAGCGCAGCCAGGATCGGGTCCATGTTGGTTCCTCCTGGCTCAGGCCATCAGCGTCGAGGCGGGAGCCGTGACAGCCGTGGGTGTGCGCCGCCGTGCGTGGTAGGCGCGAACGCCTGCACGCCAGTCGGCGGACTGCTCCGGTGCGAGGTCCAGATAGGACAGCGGGCACGAGTAGTAGTACGGGTGCATGGACTCTTCCAGCGGCTTGTAGCCCCACTGGTTGCCGCTGCGTTCCAGCAGATCGCAGCGGATGGTGCGCAGGGACTGGCCCGGCGCGAGATCACGATGCACACCCTCGACCTTGGCGGTCATTTCGACCACGGACCACAGTACATTGCCGCGCAGCGCGTGGGCGATGACCTTCGCGCTGACGCGCTCGGTCTCCTGCGGTTCGATCAGTTCCGCGATCAATTCGGATCGCGATTGGTGAGAGAAATACCAGCCCATGGGAGGCCTCCTGAAAAAATAGAGCCGGAGGCCTCCCCGCAGGGGAAGAACCCCCAGCGGGTGATGGAATGCCGCAGGTGCGGCGAAGGAACCTATGACTTGTCCTCAGTCCCAGTCGTCATCGTCTCGATCACAACCGGCCGGGCAGTAGCCGAACTCAATGCCGTGCGAGCAATAGCCGTGCTTGGCATTCCAGTCCTGGGTTTCCTGCCGCTCGGCAGGTGTTGCGTAGTCCCATTCCTGGGCGGCAATTTCCAGGGCCTGAGCGCGCTGGTCTTCCGGCAATCGACTGGCTTGCGTGTCGATTTCCGAACTGAAGAGCGTGACCCAATGGCCCCAGGACAGGCCGCAACCACGCTGGGCATGCTCGGCGGCCGTCTTGCACACGGCGCGCCACGCGGTTTTGTCCAGCGCGGAACGGGGGGTATCGCAAGCGATGATGGACATGATGGAGACCTCCAGAAGAAAGCCGGGGCCTCGCCCGCATGGGGAAAGGGACCCCGGCGGGTGGATGAAGAACACCGCGGATGCGGCGTCTGCGATCACGCAGGTTGTGGTTCGGCCTGACGGCTCCACTCCTGCGTCTTGAAGTCCAGCGCGTAGCCCAGTTCGCCCAGGCGGGAGATCTGCGCGCGCAAAGCGCGTCGGTCGATGGTCGAATCCAGTTTCACGGACTCGCCCAGCGGCCACAGCAGGCCGAACAGAGTAGCGTCACCATCTTCGGTGCTGCCAGGAGCAGCCGCCGCAGCGGGCGCCGGTGCATCTACCCCGAAGGGCGTGGTATCGACCAGCGGGTCCGCCAACGCCTGCACAGGTGCGGGCTTGGTGGGTTTGGACGTCTTGGCGGGCTTGGCCGGCGTTGCCGCAGGCTGTGTCCCCAGCTCTTCATCGAGCGGATCGACTTCCTGGGTGGCGAAGCTGCGGGCCTCGTCACGGCTCAACTTGTCGATGCCATTGAGCGTCATTCCGTCGAGGTTGGCGCGGACTTCAAACCGCGCGCCGCCCGCGACTGGATAGGACTTCGCGAAGATGTAGCGAATGACGAATTCCCCGTCGTACTTGCCTTCGGGGTACTGCTCCAGCTCCGCGTCCTTGACCGCGAATTCGCCGATGGGGGTGGAAAGGCGACCGACCGTGAACGGACCGTTCTTGCCGCGGATGGTCCGCAACGTGAGCTGGCCCGGGATGACGATGGGCAGGACTGATCTCGTGGGTGCCGATGTGGCTGCCATGATGGTTCTCCTTGGGAAATAGGAAAAGGCAAGGCCCCGCGAGGGGCCATGCCGGATCAGAACGAAGCAGCCAGTGCCGGCTCCTGCTCCTCGACTTCACCTTCCGGCTCGCGCTCGGCAGGCTGATCGGCAGCGGTGTCGGCGGCAACCTCGGCTTCGGGCGCGGGTGCGTCCTCGGCCTGCGGTGCGTCGGCTTGCGCCTGGCTCGTCGGATAGACCTGGGTGCCGTCGATCTTGATCAGACCGATGTGGACCAGCGTCGATTCCAGGCTCGCTCCCGGTTCCCCGGCGCGCTCGCCCTTGGTGCGGATGTACGGGTCGATTCGCATGTCGTTCATACGGAAGGCGATCAGTACCTTGCGATCCCCCTCGATGGCCTGGATGCACCGGCGAACCAAGTGCTCGGTTTCAGGAGTGGCGACGATGGTGTCGAAGTACCGATACTCAGGCTCATCGACGGGGCCTGCCAGTGCGGCAATGGTGCTTGACAGGAAGGGATCGCCATCCTTGGGGGTGACGTCCTTGACGCGGCTGAGGTAGCCGATGCCGCGGGTCATCAACTCGTGCTGCTCGATCGAAGCCAGCTCGGCCCGGTCGAGCGGCTCGGCCTTGAGCAGTCGAGCTTTGAGGCTGGCGGCCGGCTTGCCGGCGTGCTCGCCCTTGTCGCGGATGTACGCATCGCCCCAGAGGTCTCCGAGGCGGAAACGCACCAGCGGGCGTTGCTTGGGATCGTCAACGCCGATGCAGCGCTGAACGAGCTTCTTGGCCTCGGCACCCGAGACCTTGACGTCGAAGTAGCGATAGCTGGGGTCCCTGGCGGGGCCGACCAGTGCTGCGACAGTGCATGCGAGGAACGGCTGCGCGCGGCGGCCGCCCCGGACGGGCACTTCATGGGCACGCTGGATGTAGCCGATGCCCGAGGTGTGGAGGTCGAAATACGATTTCTCGTTGGACGTGGTGTTCATGGTGAATCTCCATTCGAAGAAGCGGAGACACACCAGGCCCACGCATGCGGGGAAAGGTGCGTAACCCCGCGGTGGGTTGATAAGGCGAAAGCATCCGCCACCAGGGACTGGTGGCCGCTCGCGGACGGATGCGGTGCGAGCTGGCTCGGTCACGCAGCGGGAACTGCGCCGCAACCTCGAAGACCGATGGTTGCCTGGCATGTCGCTGACAACGTCAGCAGGCATGGGGTCAGCATGTCCGGGGCTCGCGCGCGTGACAGCAATCAATCGGCACCCGGGCGTTTCCCTTTGTCCACGCCATGCGCCGCCGCCGCGCATGCCGATCAGGCGCCAGCCGACGGCACGCAGACTGGCATCGCCTTCGTCGGGCGTCTCCGTGACGCGGAAAAAAAGAAGCCCCCTATGCGGGGGGCTACAAGGGCCGTGCGGTGGTTGCCGCGCTAAGCCGATGGGACCACCTCCAGCGACAGGTGCGTGGCGGTGGCGGACAGCATCAGGTCGTCCGTGCCGTGCAGGATGCGTGCGAAGACGCCTTCCTTCGGGTCGAAGAACTCGCCGAAGTCGTCGCCGCCCAACTCGGCGCGCGTCAGTTCCCACCAGTCATCGAACGGGTCGGTATCCGGGTTGCAGCCGACGGCATACGCCAGCAGCTTCACGCGGCCGTCCGGGCGGCGCTCGGCGCGCTCGGCGAGGAAGTACACGCCCTGATCCTTGGCGAGGACGACGCGGCATTGGTTGGCGACGGCCTCGGCCAGTACGGGTCGCAGATCGGTGCCTCTGAATCGCAGTGACATGGTTGAAATCTCCTGTGGGGATGAGAAAGAAAAAGGCCCTCCACCCGAACGGATGGAAGGCCTGTGGGGGCAAGTTGTCGTCAGGCTGCGAACTTCGCCCGGGACATCATGCCGGCACCGCCTGGCGTCGCCGGGAAGCCTTGGCGTCGATCACGCTCACGTCGATCCGGCGCCAGTTCCCGTCGTCGATGAGTCTCTCCAGCACTTCGCCGAGCATGTCGAAATACACCTCGTCATGCCGATCGACCAGTTCGCCATCCCGATGCAGCTCCACCACGTAGGTGTCGCCGCCGCGGTCGTAGAGGATCGTCACCTGGCCCTGGAACTTCGCGGTCGAGACCGTGAAGCCGATCGCCGGAGGCGTCTCGATGATCTTGGACGGTTTGGGATCGACCCAGGTGAAGTCGCGGGCGCCCGCGTCGACCAGCATGTGGGTGATACGCCGGAACCCGTCGGGTGCCGGCATTTCCTCCAACTGCTGGATGAGCTGGCCCAGTTCCATGCACTGCGGCACAGGGACGGGCAGCTTGGCCGGCGCGGAGCCGAGGATGTGCGTCTTGATGGTGTAGGGTCTGCCATCCGACGTGTACTCGGTGCGCTCTTCCGGCGTGTCCGCGCGCAGGCCGTCGAAACGGCGCCGTGCGTAGGGCTGGACATGCACCTTGGCGCCCTCGCTGGGAACGGTGGTGACCAGGTTGGGATCGAGCACCGCGAACTCGCTGGGCTTGAGCTTGACGACGATGGCGTCGTCGTTGGCCGCGACCACCTTGCCGTCGAAGGGTTGGGGATCGATGGCGAAGCCCAGCGTCGAGGACTGCGGCTGGTCATCGAACACGCGGTACTTGAACGACCGCACGTTGCGGGGCACATGGCCGGCGACGAGCGAGGGCATCATGGTCTTGATGAGGGAACGGTCCATGGGAATCTCCTTGGGAAAGAACAAGGGATTCCCCGCCCACAAGGGAGAGGTCCCTTGTGGGTGGATGGACGCGGTGCGTCCGTAGGAAGAAACGACCAGCACGGTCTCCCGTACTTGCAACCTCGAAGGTCTTGGCTGCCTGGGCATGTGTCGGCGACGCCGACGAACATGGGGCAAAGATGGCCCCGGAATGGGCGGATTGCCTGCAGGAAACAGCACCGCGCCGTACCCACTTTCCTGATCCGTGGGCAAGAAAAAGGTTCTTCACCCAACTCCGGGGAATGCCGCCCGGATCTTGAGGAAGAAGTAGGCGTCATCGCGGTAGCCGTAGGCGATGCGCTTGATGACTTTGATGCGGTTGTTGATGCCTTCGAGCAGACCGGTGTGCATGGGCCAGCGCACCCGGCTGAGGATGCCGCGCCAGTACGGCCGCAGGCACTTGGCGAAGTGCATCAGGGCCGGGATCGCACTCTCCCGGGCATGGCGCAGCCATTGTTTCCAGGCACGGTGCCAAGCCCAGGCGCTGGGTGCGTTCCACAATGCCTTGAGTTGCTCCTTCATCACGTAGACCGTCATCAGCGACTGATTGGCTTCCAGCACCTCGCTCAGTCGGATCTGTTCGGACTCGGCCAGGTTTGCCGGGTTGCGCAGCAGCAGCCAGTGCGAGCGTTTGACCACCTTGCGAGCCGGCTTGTCGTGGCGCAGTTGGTTGGCCGCATCCACCCGCACCCGGCCGATCACCTCGCGGCCGTATTTGGAGATCACATGGAACAGGTCGTACACCACCTGTGCGTTCGGGCAGTGCTGACGCACTTCCAAGTCATAGGCGGTGTTCATGTCCATGGCCACCGCCTGGATGTCGGCACAGCGTTGGGGACCAAGCAACTCGAAGAACGGCCTCACCTCAGCCCGTGAGCGGCCTCGGCCAACCCACAGCACCCGCTTGCGCTCCACATCCACCACGACGGTGGCGTATCGGTGGCCCTTCTGGATCGCAAACTCGTCCATCGCGATCCGCCGCACCCCGTCCAGATCCACCGGCCCCAGCCTGCGCTCCAATGTCTGCAAGTCGATCGCCTTGGTCGTCTTCCAGTCCAGTCCGTGCCAACGAGCAGCATGCAGTACCGAGGTCACCGCGCACAGCCGTGCCACGCTCTCGGCCAGCCGCCGCGTCACCCGGCAATGCCGGTCAAGCCAGTCCAATCGCTCCACGCGGGGGCCGCAGGATAGGCAAGCCAAGCGCAGACGCGGCACGTGCAGCTCCACCTGATCATCGAATATCGGCAGCTCGCGGATGCGCCGCATCATGCGGTCATGAATCGCTGTCACCGCCTGACCACAGCCCATGCAATGCCGCTGCGCACCAGGTGCAGGCTCCAACTCGATCACCAGCCAACGCTGTTGTCCACGAGACTCATGGCGCCACTTGCGCACTCGATACCCCTCCCAGCTGCCCAGCCGGGACATACAATCCTGCTCGGCCACGGTCGACCCTCAGTCTGTTGCCTAGAGAACAGCAAGTCTGACCGGTCGGCCGTGTGCCTTCCTCCCCTCAGTTGGGAGAAGAACCATAAATAACCGGGGGATTCCGGGTCAGTAATGCACCACGCTGCGGATCGACTTGCCTTCATGCATCAGGTGGAAGGCTTCGTTGATCTCATCGAGGGGCATGGTGTGGGTGACGAACGGCGCGAGGTCGATTTCGCCCTTCATGGCGTCTTCGACCATGCCCGGCAGCTGCGAGCGGCCCTTGACCCCGCCGAAGGCGGTGCCAAGCCAGCGTCGGCCAGTGA
>NZ_CAJYGK010000121.1 GCF_913773725.1 uncultured Aquabacterium sp.
TGCCGCGGCGGCTGGCAACGTGCTGCGCGAGACCGACACCGTGGCCCGCTGGGGGGGGGAGGAGTTCCTGGTCCTGCTCCCCAACGCCACAGCCAGCAAGGCGGCCGTGGCGATGCAACGACTCAGGGAGGCCCTGGCCCGCGGCCCGCTGCCCCACGGCGACGCCCACATTCATCTGCGCTTTTCATCCGGCATTGCCATCCACGACGCACCGGGCAACGCCGTGCAGTTGCTCGAGCGCGCCGACAAGGCGCTGTATCAAGCCAAGCGCCAGGGCCGCAACCGCGATGTGGTGGCGCCGGCATGCGGCCTGCAAGCTGATACGCAATCCGCCCGCCACGTCGGTCGCATGCGCCCTCGGCGCAAGGGATAATCGCCCCCATGAATCCCCTGCTCTCCAAACTGCAGCCCTACCCCTTCGAGCGCCTGCGACAGCTGACGGCCGGGGTGGTGCCCAACCCCGCTCATCGGGCGATCAGCCTGGGCATCGGCGAACCCAAGCATCCGACCCCTGCCTTCATCAAGCAAGCCCTGACGGACGCGCTCGATGGCCTCGCGGCCTATCCCGCCACTGCCGGCGAACCGGCCCTGCGAGAAGCCTGCGCCGCATGGGTCGAGCGTCGATATGGCCTGAAGCTAGACGCCGCCACGCAGATCCTGCCCGTCAACGGCTCGCGTGAGGCGCTGTTCGCGCTGGCACAGACGGTCATTGATCCGACGCAGCATGCCGACGCCGGCGGCCCCGCGGTGGTCTGTCCCAACCCGTTCTACCAGATCTACGAAGGTGCGGCCCTGCTCGCGGGTGCCCGCGTGGTGTTCGCCAACTCGGACCCCGCCCGCAATTTCGCTGCAGATTGGTCGAGCGTCCCCGACGCCGTCTGGGCCACGACCCAACTGCTGTACGTGTGCTCGCCGGGCAACCCGACGGGCGCCGTCATGCCGCTGGACGAGTGGCAGCGCCTGTTCGAGTTGAGCGACCGTCACGGCTTCGTGATCGCCTCGGACGAGTGCTACTCGGAAATCTACTTCCGGGAAGGGGCCGATGCCGCCCCCCTGGGCGGTCTCGAGGCCGCAGCCAAGCTCGGCCGCTCCGACTTCCGCAACCTCATCGCGCTGACGAGTCTGTCCAAGCGGTCCAACGTGCCGGGGCTGCGCTCGGGCTTCGTCATGGGCGATGCGAAGCTGATGAAGGCCTTCCTGCTCTACCGCACCTACCACGGCAGCGCCATGAGCCCGGCCGTGCAGCGCGCCAGCATCGCTGCGTGGAACGACGAAGAGCACGTGGTGGAAAACCGCCGCCTGTACCGCGAGAAGTTCGAGAAGGTCACGCCCATCCTGGCCTCGGTCATGGACGTGGCCCTGCCCGATGCCAGCTTCTACCTGTGGGCCAAGGTGCCGGACCACGTCTGTGGTGGCAGCGACGAGACCTTCGCCCGAGAGCTGCTGGCTCAATACAATGTCGCGGTGCTGCCCGGCAGCTACCTGGCCCGCGAGGCCCAGGGTGTGAACCCCGGGGCCGGTCGCGTGCGCATGGCCCTGGTGGCCGGCGTCGAAGAATGTGTGGAAGCGGCTGAACGCATCAAGGCCTTCATCCTCTCCCAGTCGAAGTGAACCCTCTCCCGAAAGACACAAGATGACCCAAGCTCTGCAAACCGTGATCGAAAACGCCTGGGAAACCCGCGCCGAACTGTCGGTCGCCAGCGCCCCCGCCGAGATCCGTGACGCCGTCAACCACATCATCGACCAGCTCGACAGCGGCAAGGCCCGCGTGGCCGAGAAGATCGACGGCAACTGGGTCGTGCACCAGTGGATCAAGAAGGCCGTGCTGCTGAGCTTCCGCCTGAACGACAACGTGCCGATGGGCGAAGGCCCGCTGACCTTCTTCGACAAGGTGCCCAGCAAGTACGGCTCGATGACGCCCGAACAACTCAAGGCCACCGGCGTGCGCGTGGTGCCGCCGGCCGTCGCCCGTCGTGGCAGCTTCCAGGCCAAGAACGTGATCCTGATGCCGTCGTACGTGAACATCGGTGCCTACGTCGATGAAGGCACCATGGTCGACACCTGGGCCACCGTCGGCTCGTGCGCCCAGATCGGCAAGAACGTGCACCTGTCGGGCGGCGTAGGCATCGGCGGCGTGCTGGAGCCCCTGCAGGCCAACCCCACCATCATCGAAGACAACTGCTTCGTCGGCGCCCGCTCGGAAGTCGTCGAAGGCGTGATCGTCGAAGAGAACTCGGTGCTGGGCATGGGCGTGTACCTGGGCCAGAGCACCCCGATCTTCAACCGCGAAACCGGTGAGATCACCTACGGTCGCGTGCCGTCGGGCTCCGTCGTGGTGTCGGGCAACCTGCCGAAGAAGACCGCCTCGGGTCAGGACTACAGCCTGTACGCGGCCGTGATCGTCAAGCGTGTCGACGCCCAGACCCGCTCGAAGACCAGCATCAACGACCTGCTGCGCGCCTGATCGCCGCACTGGCAACAGACGCCCCGGGCGCGCTCGCGCGCCCGGTCGCCAAAGAACACAAGCTCGGGAGCACTGGATGAGTGGTGGCAATCTGGAACGGGTCCTGCGTCTCATGGCCGAGAAGAAGGCCTCGGACGTGTTTCTGTCCGCCCGGACGCCCATCCTCATCAAGATCCACGGGCAGATCATGCAGCTGACGGACCAGGCGCTGACGCCGTCACAGCCCCGCCAGCTGCTGTCCGAACTGGTGTCGCCCACGCAGATGGAAGAGCTCGACGAGACCGGCGAACTCAACCTGGGCATCACCATCCCTGGCGTCGCGATCTTCCGTCTGAGCGCATTCAAGCAGCGCGGCTCGGTGGCGGCGGTGCTCCGTTACATCCCGTCCGACATTCCGGCGCTCGACACCCTGAACGTGCCCGAATCGCTGGGCAACCTGATCCTCGAGAAGCGGGGACTGATCCTGCTGGCCGGCGCCACCGGATCGGGCAAGAGCACCACCATCGCCTCCATGCTGGAACACCGCAACCAGCGCGTGACCGGACACATCCTGACCATCGAGGACCCGCTGGAGTTCCTGTTCTCGAACAAGAAATCGATCGTCAACCAGCGCGAAGTCGGCCGCGACACCCAGTCGCTTCAGGTGGGCTTGAAGAACGCCATGCGCCAGGCCCCCGACTGCATCCTCATCGGCGAAATCCGCGACCGCGAGACCATGACGGCGGCGTTGTCCTATGCGCTGTCGGGTCACCTGGTGGTGTCCACCCTGCACGCCAACAACAGCTACCACGCTCTGGGCCGGATCCTGTCGTTCTACACACCTGAAGCCCGCCCCACACTGCTCAGCGACCTGGCCTCGGGGCTCAAGGCCATCGTGTCCCAACGGCTGCTGCGCGCGACGGCCGGCGGTCGCATCCCGGCCGTCGAGGTGCTGCTCAACACCCAACTGGTGTCGGAGATGATCGAACGCGGCGACTTCACCGGCGTGAAGGAAGCGATCGAGAAGTCCATGTCCGAAGGCTCGCAGAGCTTCGAGCAGGACATCGCGCGCCTCATTGGCGAAGGCCTGGTCACGCGTGATGAAGGGCTCGCCAACGCCGACTCCCCCACCAACCTCATGTGGCGGCTGGCGAACGATTCGGCCACCCGGAGCAAGCTGGCCCCGCCCACCGACGAGCCGGACGATGGCCCGTCCTTTACCGAGATCACCCTGGACGCCTGAGCCCGCGGGCCCGTGCCCGCCCGTGTCTGCGTTCTTCACCGCTGCCGCCCCATGACCCCTACCGTGCGCCTCGTGGAGGCGCTGATTGCCCGCCCCTCCGTCACCCCTCGCGATGAAGGCTGTCAGGCCGTGATGACCGAGCGCCTGCAGGCCATCGGCTTCGAATGCCATACCCTCACCTTCGGTCCGGACGACGCGCCCGTCACCAACCTCTGGGCCATCCGCCGGGGCCGAGGCCACGCCGCCGGTGCGCCCACCCTGGTCTTTGCCGGCCACACCGACGTCGTGCCCACCGGCCCGCTCGACCAGTGGCGCAGCCCGCCCTTCGTGCCCACCTACCGCGACGGTCAGCTCTACGGCCGTGGCGCAGCCGACATGAAGACCTCGCTGGCCGCCATGGTCGTGGCCACGGAATCATTCGTGGCTGCCCACCCGGATCACGCTGGCAGCGTCGCCTTTCTCATCACCAGTGACGAAGAAGGCCCGTCGGTCGATGGCACCGTCAAGGTCTGCGAGTGGCTAAAGGCGCGCGGTGAGCGACTGGATGCCTGCATCGTCGGCGAGCCCACCTCGGTGCGCGCGCTGGGCGACATGATCAAGAACGGTCGCCGCGGTTCGCTGTCGGGCAAGCTGCGCATCCAGGGCGTGCAGGGCCACATCGCCTACCCGCACCTGGCGAAGAACCCCATTCACCTCGCCGCCCCGGCGCTGGCCGAGCTCACCGCCATCGTCTGGGACGAAGGCAACGACCACTTCCCACCCACCAGCTGGCAGATGTCCAACATCCACGCCGGCACGGGCGCGAACAACGTGATCCCGGGCGAGCTGGTCATCGACTTCAACTTCCGCTTCTCGACCGAGTCCACGCCCGAATCGTTGAAGGAACGTCTGACCGCGGTGCTCGATCGCCACGGCCTGACGTACCACATCGACTGGGCCCTCAGCGGCCGCCCCTTCCTCACCCGCAAGGGCCCGCTGGTGGAAGCCATCTCGGGCGCCATCCGCGAGGTCACCGGCATCGAGACCGAGCTGTCCACCAGCGGCGGCACCTCGGATGGTCGCTTCATCGCCCAGATCTGCCCGCAGGTGGTCGAGTTCGGCCCGCTGAACGCCAGCATCCACAAGATCGACGAGCACGTCGCCGTGGCTGACATCGAGCCACTGAAGGACATCTACCTGAAGACGCTGGAAAGGCTCGTGGCGTGAGCGCGCCGCTGACCGTCATCGCGCTGATCGAGCAGGCCGCAGCGCAACTCGATCAAGCCGGCGTGGCCTACGGGCACGGCACCACCAACAGCTTCGACGAGGCCGCGTGGCTGGTGCTGTGGCGCCTGGGCCTGCCCCTCGACAGCCTGGACGACGTGGCCGACCGCTCCGTCAGCCCCGAGGAACAGGCCGCCGTTGATGCGCTCGTCAAGCAGCGCATCGCCACCCGCAAGCCCGCCGCCTACCTGACGCGGCAGGCGTGGCTGCAAGGCGTGCCGTTCTATGTGGACGAGCGCGTCATCGTGCCGCGCTCCTTCATCGCCGAAGTGCTGGCCGACGGCAGCATCGACGCCTGGCTCAGCGACCGCACCCACCGGGTGCTCGACCTGTGCACCGGCAACGGCAGCCTGGCGGTGCTCGCCGCCATGGCCTATCCGGACGTGACCGTCGACGGCGCCGACATCAGCGAAGACGCGCTGGCCGTGGCCCGCATCAACGTCGAGCAGCACGGCCTGCAGGACCGCATCACGTTGCTGCACAGCGACGGGCTGTCCAGCGTGCGGGGCCCCTACGACCTCATCCTCTGCAACCCGCCCTACGTCAACGCCGAATCGATGAAGGCGCTGCCGGCCGAATACCGCGCCGAGCCCGAACTGGCCCTGGCTTCGGGTGAGGACGGCATGGACTTCACGCGGGCGCTCTTTGCCGCACTGCGCGCGGATCCGGATCGCTACCTGGGCGAAGACGCCGTGATCGTGCTCGAGATCGGCAACGAACGCCCGAACTTCGAACGCGCCTTTCCTGACCTGGCCGTCACCTGGTTGCCCACCACGTCCGGCGACGACCAGCTGCTGCTGGTGACCCGCGACGCGCTGCTGCTCGATACCCACGCCCCCGAAGGCGCCCCGCTCTCATCATGATCGTCCTGAAGAACGTCTCCCTGCTGCGAGGCGTCAAGCCCGTGCTGGACCAGGCCAGCGCCACCATCCACCCCGGCGAGAAGGTCGGCCTCATTGGCCGCAACGGCGCGGGCAAGTCCTCGCTGTTCTCGCTGCTGGCCGGGCGCCTGCACCCCGACGCCGGCGACGTCGAGATCCCGCCCAGCTGGCTGCAGCCCGGCGGCATGGCCGAGGTCGCGCAGAACATGCCCGAAACCGACGAGCAGGCCACCGAATTCGTGCTGCAAGGCGATGGGCGCCTGATGGCGGCCCGTCAGGCGCTGGCCGAGGCCGAAGCCAGCGGCGATGGCCACGCCATGGCCGAAGCCCATGCGGCCCTGGCCGAAGCCGGTCACTTCGACGCGCCAGCGCGGGCGCAGGCCCTGCTCCTCGGCCTGGGCTTCCAGCTGGCGCAGACCACCGCCCCGGTCAACAGCTTCTCGGGCGGCTGGCGGATGCGCCTGCAACTGGCCCGTGCGCTGATGTGCCCCGCGCGGCTCCTGCTGCTCGACGAACCCACCAACCACCTCGACCTCGACGCGCTGGTGTGGCTGGAAGGCTGGCTGCAACGCTACGAAGGCACGCTGATCATCATCAGCCACGACCGCGAGTTCCTCGACGCCATCACCCGCGTCACGCTGCACCTGGAAGACGGCAAGCTCACCCGCTACACCGGCGGCTACACCGCCTTCGAGGCCATGCGGGCCGAACGGCTCACGCAGCACCAGGCCGCCTTCGAGAAACAGCAGGAGCGCATCGCCCACCTGCAGAAGTTCATCGACCGCTTCAAGGCCAAGGCCACCAAGGCGCGCCAGGCACAGAGCCGCGTCAAGGCGCTGGAGCGCATGGAGAAGCTCGCGCCCGTGCTCACGGCCAGCGACTTCGAGTTCGAGTTCCCGGCGCCCGCCAGCCTGCCCAACCCCATGCTGGTCATGAAGGACCTGGCATGTGGTTATCCGCAGGAAGGCGACGCGCCGCTGACCATCGTGCGCGGCGTGAACCGCTCGGTGTTGCCGGCCCAGCGCATCGGCATCCTGGGGGCCAACGGCCAGGGCAAGTCCACGCTGGTCAAGACGCTGGCCCACATGCTGCAGCCGGTGGGCGGCACTGTCACCGAGGGCAAAGGCCTGAGCATCGGCTACTTCGCGCAGCAGGAACTCGACGTGCTGCGACCCGACGAGGGCCCGCTTGCCCACATGATCCGGCTGGCCAAGCAGGTCAGCCCGCAGGCGCGCGAGCAGGAACTGCGCGACTTCCTGGGCCGCTTCCGCTTCACGGGCGACATGGTGATGCAACCCGTCGGCCAGTTCAGCGGCGGCGAGAAGGCCCGGCTGGTGCTGGCCCTGGTGGTCTGGCAGCGCCCCAACCTGCTGCTGCTCGACGAACCCACCAACCACCTCGACCTCACCACCCGCGAGGCGCTCAGCATCGCGCTCAACGAGTTCGAAGGCACGGTGATGCTGGTCAGCCACGACCGCGCCCTGCTGCGCGAGGTGTGCGACGAGTTCTGGCTCGTGACACGGGGCGGCGTGAGCACCTTCGATGGCGATCTGGACGATTACCAGCGCTGGCTGCAGGAGCAGGCGCGCGAAGTGGCCCTCGCCGCGCGGGCAGCCCGAGACGCAGAGAAAGCCTCAGCCACACAGGCCACCGACGGTGCCAACACGGCCGGCAACCGCAAGGATGACCGCAAGGCCGCCGCCCAGGCCCGCCAGCGACTGGCCGAGCAGGCCAAGCCGCTCAAGGCCGAGCTGAAGAAGGTGGACGAGCGCCTTGCCGCAGCGGGTGTCGAACAGGCCGACCTGACAGACACGCTCGGGAAACCCGATCTGAGCGGCGCCGAACGCGCCGAGCTGGGCAAGCGTCTGAAGGCGCTGGGCGAGGAAATCGAAGCGCTCGAATCACGCTGGCTCGAGCTGACGGACGCGCTGGAACAACTGGCCGCCAGCTGAGCCCGCCGGCCCACGCCCGTGTTACAGGGCGCCGCGGTGCTCCAGCACGTCCTGACAGGCGATACACAATTCGGCCTGGGGCAAGGCCAGCAGGCGTGCTCGACCGATCTCCTCGCCGCAATGCGTGCACCAGCCGTACTGCCCGTCCTGAAGTCGCGTCAGGGCGGCCGTCACCGCGTTCAGTTCGGCGTCATCGTGGTGCAGCATGGCGATCACTTCGTCGTCGGCTTCCGCGGCAGCCCCCCCTTCGGCGCCGGCCACAAAGGTGTTCGGTGTCGCAGACTCCTCGGCCGCCAGGCGCGCCCTCAGAGTCCCCTCTCGCCCGAGCAGTTCACCCTGGTGAGCCAGCAGGCGGCGCTTCAGGTCGACCAGCGTATCGGCGTCCAGTCCGGCCTGTGCGCGCAAGGGGGGGTCGACGGTCATGGTGGAGGTCTCCTTTATCGGTTGATAGGCAGCTTGCGCAACCCGCGACGGCTGCCGCCTGAACAGCATAGAAAGCCCGCGGCGTCGAGGCTTTGCCGCACGTCAAGCAGGCGCGCACCCGTCGGGCGGTCTACCATTCCCGGCATGGCGGACCCCCACGAATTACCCCCGACAACCGAGCCAGGCTCGGACCCGCTCCTTGCGCTGGACAACCAGGTGTGCTTTGCGCTGTACGCCAGTTCACTGGCCATGACCAAGCTGTACCGGCCGCTGCTGGCACCACTGGGGCTCACCTACCCTCAGTACCTGGTCATGCTCGTGCTGTGGGAACACGGCCAGCAAAGCGTCAACCAGATAGGCCAGACCCTCCAACTCGATTCCGGCACACTGACCCCGCTGCTCAAGCGTCTCGCCACCAGCGGCCTCGTCGAACGGCGCCGGGATCCGCAGGACGAGCGGCGGGTGCTGGTCGACCTCACCGAGTCCGGTCATCAGTTACGGGATCGTGCACGCGAGGTCCCAAAGGCGCTGGTCTGCCGAATGGGATTGTCTGCGGCGGAAATGCGCCAACTGCAATCCACGCTCGACACCCTGCGCCGTCAACTCGGCCGCGCCGAGCCATCTGACGTGTCGAGGTAACCCCTGCCCAATGCGCGGTTATCCCGCCCCCGTTCGCCAAAAGGACGACCTTTGCAAGAAAATACATCGCACACAATTTAATTGCACGAAAGGAATCATCATGGCACTCGATAAGGTTCTCTATACCGCCCATGCCACGGCAACCGGAGGGCGGGATGGTCGCGCTGCGAGCGACGACGGCCAACTCGATGTCGCCCTGTCCCGCCCCAAGGAAATGGGAGGTCAGGGCCAGGGCACCAACCCCGAGCAATTGTTCGCCGCAGGCTACTCGGCCTGCTTCCTCGGCGCCATGGGGTTTGTCGCAGGCCAGCAGCGAAAGGCACTGCCTGCCGGCACCCAGATCACTGCAGACGTGGGCATCGGTCCCATCCCCGGCGGATTCGGCATCGAAGTAACCCTCAACATCGCCCTGCCCGGCATGGACCGCACCGATGCACAGGCCCTGGTCGACGCCGCCCACCAGGTCTGTCCCTACTCGAACGCGACCCGCGGCAACATCGACGTCCGGCTCGTTCTCCAGTGACGAACCAGGGAGTCTTGCTACCCTGTTTTCAGGACATGCAGGTCGACGACCTTCGGAAATCGGTGCTAATCTGTCGTTATCACCGACTTTCCGAGGTTGACGGGCAGCTCCAACCTGCCTACGCTTGCGACCCATGCGTTTTGATCCCCGCCCAAGCGGCCGCCTCGCCCCCCTGTCGACGGGCGACCACCCCAGCGGGCAGGCAGGCCGTCTTTCGCTGAAGCAACGCCTTGTCTTCCTGATTCAAGCCAGTGCAGGCATGCTGGTCGCAGCCGCCTTGATGGGCTCGCTGACGGTCGCCCGTGCACAGGCGGTGCCGGCATCCGCGCAGGCCGCCTCGGCACCTCGAACCGCCGACAACGAGGACCCCGTTTCCCGTTTCCTTTCGGAAAAGGGCCTGCTTCCCAGCGCCCGTCCGGTGGTTGACTTCGCACAGCAGATGCGTGACAAGGCGTCCGACATGGCCTCCGAACTGGTGTTGTCGGCCATGGACTTTCTGGGCGTGCCGTATCGCCGTGGCGGTGAGTCGCGCGAACAGGGCTTCGACTGCAGTGGCTTCACGCGTCACGTCTTCGAAAAGAGCGTGGGGCTCATCCTGCCGCGCAGGGCGATCGAGCAGGCCAACTCGCCAGATCTCGTGCCAGTGCAACAGAGTGAGCTGAAACCGGGTGACCTGGTGTTCTTCAACACCCTGCGGCACACCTTCTCGCATGTGGGCATCTACATCGGGGACAACAAATTCATCCATTCCCCGCGCGCCGGCGGTGCTGTGCGAGTCGAAGACATGCGCGTGGCCTACTGGCAGCAGCGATACGACGGGGCCCGCCGCGCGCCCACCATGACCGCCCGCGTGATGTCCGGCGGCGACCCCACCAAGTAACAAGACCGCATGCGCGTGCGCGGTTTTCCGCACACGGCGACAATCCGCCGATGAGTTCGCCCGACCCGCTCGCCGCCTCGCGGCGCCTCATCCGCCTGACCCCGGCTTCGGATTTTCGGAATGCCGCTCGGCCTTTGCCCGAGCCCGTTTCCCTGCCCATCGGCGGCGCGCTTCTGGACACCCGCTCCCGTCCATTGAGGGATTTGCGGATCTCAGTCACGGACCGATGCAACTTCCGGTGCGGCTACTGCATGCCGCGGGAGGCCTTTGGCAAGGATCACGCCTTTCTGCCCCAGACGGCGCTGCTGTCGTTTGAGGAAATCGCCCGAGTCGCTCGACTGATGCTCTCCCTCGGGGTCACGACCCTGCGGCTCACGGGTGGCGAGCCCTTGCTCCGCAAGGACCTCGAGCGACTGGTTGCCCTTCTTGCGAGCCTGCGCACGCGAGACGGCAGCGCACCGGACATTGCCCTCACGACAAACGGCAGTCTGCTGCGCCGCAAAGCCAGAGCCTTGCGCGATGCCGGCCTCAACCGCGTGACAGTGAGCCTGGATGCACTCTCTCCCGAGCGTTTTGCCCGCATGAGCGACAGCCCGATCGCCGTTGCGGACGTGCTCGATGGCATTGCGGCAGCCCAGGAGGTGGGCCTCGGCCCGATCAAAGTCAACATGGTCGTCCAGAAGGGCGTGAACGACACCGAGATCGAGCCGATGGCTGCACATTTCCGCAACACCGGCATCGAACTGCGTTTCATCGAATTCATGGACGTGGGCAACACGAACGCCTGGCAACGCGATCAGGTTCTGCCTTCCGGGGTCGTGCGCGAGCGGCTGGCAGCGCGATGGCCTCTGCAAACCATCGGTGTGCCCCGCCCTGGCGCCACAGCGGAGCGTTGTTCGTATGCAGATGGCGCTGGGCAAGTGGGCTTCATCTCCAGCGTCACCGCGCCCTTCTGTGGCGACTGCACGCGCCTGCGCCTGTCGACGGATGGCCGTCTTTACACCTGCTTGTTTGCCAGTCACGGCCACGATCTCCGCGCGCTGTTACGGGCCGGGGAAGACGACGACACGATCCGCTCCCGGCTGGCGGCGCTGTGGCAGCAACGCGCCGATCGCTACTCCGAGCTCCGCGGCCGCGTGGGCATGGACGAACGAGAACGCATCGAAATGAGCTTCATCGGTGGTTGAGCGCATCACACCCTGCTCGGGTTGGCTGCTCGCAGGCGGCGAAGGTCGGCGTGTGGGGGGGCAGGACAAGGGTCTTCTGGTGTGGGAAGGCGCGCCCATGGCCCGTCATATTCTGCGCGGCATGGCGCCGCAGGTCGGCGCGCTCGGTATCGTGGCCAACCGCAATCCGGACGCTTACCAGGCCCTGCTCCGGGAGGCCACGGATGCGGCCCCCGCCACCCACCATCTGGGCGTGCATGCAGACCGCGCCGATCTGCCGCGCTTCAGTGGCCCGCTGGGCGGCATGATCACCGCCATGCAGGCTTCTGCCACGCCCTGGGTGTGGTTTCTGCCATGTGACATGCCGCGACTCCCCAGTGACATGCTTGCGACACTGTGGCGGGAAGTGCACCGAACCGGGGCAGACATCGCTGTACCATCCACAGCCGATCGCGTTGACGCCGTGCGCCACCACTGGGTGTGTGCACTGATGAACCAGCGTGTCATGACGACCCTCCTGCCGGCCTTCAACTCGGGGGAACGCAAAGTCGGGCATCTCATTGCCAGATGCAACTGGACCAGCGTATCCTTTGACGACGCAGCAGGATTCGTGAACCTCAACACCCTGGAGACCAAGCATGGTGGTGACTGACTCACCAGTGCGCCTGTCGCGGATCGCCCCCGCCGACCTCAGCGCCTACAAGAACCTGCGTGACGAGGGTCTCCGCCTGTATCCCGATGCCTTCGATGCCGACATCGAAAGCGAACAGGCACGGCCGCCGGAAAGCTACCTGGGCAAGCTCGGCCTCACCGAGCCGCTGGGTGGTACCTTTCTGATCGGAGCTTGGGAAGGCCGTGACATGGTCGGCATGGTCGGGCTCGAACGCCAGTCCTTGCACAAGCTGCGCCATTGCGCCGAACTCAACAGCATGATGGTCCGCCCCTCCCACACGGGTCGAGGCATCGGCATCTCTCTCGTGGAAGCGGCCGTGGCCGAAGCCCGCAAGGCCATCGGCCTGGAGCAGATCATCCTGCGGGTCAGCACGACAAGCACATCGGCCATCAACCTCTATGAACGCGCCGGCTTTCGAGGCTGCGGCGTGCTGCCGCATGCCATCCGGTTGGTCGATGCCCCGGGGCAGGTGCGCTACTTCGACAAGCTGACCATGGTCCTGGTGCTCTGAACGGGTTCAGCGCGCCTCGGCAGCCCCGCGGTTGGCCAGCCCGTCCGCACGCTCGTTGCCCGGATCCCCGTTGTGCCCACGCACCCATCGCCACTCCACCTCATGCTGTGAAGCGAGTGCTTCGAGCTCCCGCCACAGCTCCACGTTCTTCACCGGCTTGTTGTCGGCCGTCTTCCACCCACGTCGCTTCCAGCCGTGGATCCACTCGGTGATGCCCTTGCGGACGTACTCGCTGTCCGTGTAGACCACCACCTTGCAGCGCCGCTTGAGCGCCTTGAGCGTTTCGATCACCGCGGTGAGTTCCATGCGGTTGTTGGTGGTGCTCAACTCACCGCCCCACATCTCCCGCTCGTGCGGCCCGCTCACCATCCACACCCCCCAGCCGCCACGCCCCGGGTTACCCTTGCAAGCCCCGTCGGTATAGGCCACGACGGCGGGCGTTGTCACTTCAGTCATCCATTCACATCCTGTTGATACGGCGCCCGCGCCTGTCCGGACTGGGTCACCACCGCCGGTGCCGCCGCAGTCGGCAACCGGGTCTTGCGGATCTTGCCAACGAGTCGCATGCCGCGCACCCGCTTGACCGCCACCACCACGTAGACGGCACCCAGCACTGGCCACCAGCGCTCGCCAGCCGACTCCATCCACTGAAGCCGATTCCACCAGGCCTCGGTGCGCACCATGGGGCGCCAGCAGCCGAAGCGCCCGGCCTCGACCTCCAGGTCCAGCAGGCGCAACCAATCGCGCAAACGCCAGTAGCCGATGAACTCGCCCTGCGGTAGCACCCTGGCACTGCGAACACCCAGGCCGCCCATGCGGTGAGACACGCCCCATGAACTCATGGGGTTGAAGCCGATGATCACGACCTTGCCTTCCGGAACCAGCACCCGCTCGACCTCGCGCAGCGTGTCATGGGGGTCGCGCGCAAGCTCCAGGGCATGAGGCAGCACCACCAGATCGAGGCTGTTGCTGGCGAAGGGCAAGGACTCGAAATCGCAGCGCACCCCCAGCGGCGCACCGGCAGCACCGGGCTGCCAGCCTTGGTAAGCCGTGTCCAGCGCAAGCCAGCGGTGCGGCATCCGGTTCGCGCGCAGCCCGTCCAGTTCGGGCAGCCCCAGTTGCAGTGCGTGGAAACCGAACATATCGGCCACCACTTCGTCCAGCCGTGCCTGCTCCCACGCCAGCAAGGCCTGACCACAAGGCAGGCCCAACCAGGGGTGCAACTCTATAATCGGCCCGACTTTCGACATGAAACTTTCCGCCCTGCCCGCCTTCGCCGACAACTACATCTGGATGCTGCACGATGGCCGGCAGGCCGTGGTGGTGGATCCGGGAGAGGCCGCGCCTGTGCAGGACGCCCTGCGGCACCTGGGCTTGACCCTGGCCGCCATTCTAGTGACGCATCGCCACGCCGACCATGTCGGCGGCCTTGCGGCGCTGCAGACGGGGGACATCCCCGTGTACGGCCCGCGACACGAAGCCATCCCGGGCGTGACGCACCCCGTTCAAGGCGGGGACAAGCTGACCGTGCTGGGTTGCCGCATTGACGTCGTCGATGCCCCTGGCCACACGGCCGGACACGTGCTTTACATGCTGCCGGCCGGACTGGCGGCCGCCGACCCCTCGCCAGTGGCCTTCGTCGGCGATACACTGTTTTCGGCAGGCTGCGGCCGCGTGTTCGACGGCACGGTCGAGCAACTGCACCGCAGCGTCACGGCCATGGCGGGCTGGCCCGCCGACACACGGCTGTGCTCTGCACATGAGTACACGCTCGGCAACCTGCGCTTTGCTCAGGCCGTCGAACCCGACAACGACGACATCAGGGACCATCTGGTTCATTGCCAAGGTCTGCGCGCGCAGAACCTGCCCACACTGCCGACCACGTTGCAGCAGGAACGCCGGATCAACCCGTTTCTTCGCTGCGGCGTACCCGCAGTCATCCAGGCCGCCCGGGCACACGGTGCGGCGGACGACAGCCCGGCAGCGGTGTTCGCAGCGCTACGCCACTGGAAAAACACCTTCTGACGATGAAGATTGCTTCCTCCTTGCACCGCGGCCTGCGCCTGGCGCTGACGCTGCTGGCCACAGCCAGCCTCTGGGCCTGCAGCTCCACCCCGAGCGACCCGCGCATGGCCAGCCTGAGCCTCCGGACATCAGGCACCCTGCAGCCCGTCCGCCCGACGCTGCCCTCCGCCACGGGGGCCCGCTCGGCCGAGCCGCTCGGTGCGGAGCGTGGCAACGCGGTGGCGGCCCCTCTTCGTCCCGCGGTCACCCTGCAGGCGGCACGTGCTGCTGCAGCCGCCGCCGATGAAAACGGTGAAGACGCAGTCGGTGCCCCGACCGACCCGCTGAACCCGGACCGCACGGTCAACCTGGACGACAGCGCGACTGCGCAGGACCTCTGGTCTCGCATCCGCAAGGGCTTCAGCCTGCCCGAACTGGAGTCTGAACTGGTGGACGACCACCGTCGCTGGTATGTGGCCCGGCCGGATTACGTACAGCGCATGACCGATCGCGGCAGCCGCTACCTTTTCCATGTCGTTGAAGAGATCGAGCGCCGCGGCATGCC
Source organism: uncultured Aquabacterium sp. (assembly GCF_913773725.1). Taxonomy (GTDB): domain Bacteria; phylum Pseudomonadota; class Gammaproteobacteria; order Burkholderiales; family Burkholderiaceae_C; genus Aquabacterium. The sequence continues at coordinate 15,167 of NZ_CAJYGK010000121.1, forward strand.
GATGGAGCTGGCCCTTCTGCCCTTCATCGAAAGCGCGTTCAACCCACAAGCGATGTCCAGTGCCCGCGCCTCCGGGATGTGGCAGTTCATGCCGGCCACGGGCAAGGACTTCGCTCTGAAGCAGAACCTGTTCCGCGATGACCGCCGCGATGTGCTGGCCTCGACCCGTGCCGCACTGGACTACCTGCAGCGTTTGCACCGCATGTTCGGTGACTGGCATCTGGCCCTGGCGGCTTACAACTGGGGCGAAGGCAACGTGCAGCGTGCCATCGCGCGCAACACCCGCCAGGGCCTGCCTGCGGACTACCTCAGCCTGAGCATGCCGGTTGAAACGCGGCACTACGTGCCCAAGCTGTATGCCGTGCGCCAGATCGTCAGCCAGCCCGAGGCCTACAACCTGACCCTGACGCCGGTCGACAACCACCCCTACTTCGTGACGGTACCCATCCAGCGCGACATGGACGTGGCCTTGGCGGCGCGCCTTGCCGGCCTGCCGATCGAGGAGTTCCGGGCGCTCAACCCCTCGTTGAACAAACCCGTGATCCTGGCTGCCGGTACGCCGCAGTTGCTGCTGCCGTACGACAACGCCAGCCTCTTCGTGCACAACATGAAGGGCCACAAGGGGCGGCTCGCGAGCTGGACGGCCTGGCTCGTTCCACGCACCATGCACCCGGCCGACGCCGCCCGTGAGGTGGGCATGAGCGAAAGCGGCTTGCGCGAGCTCAACCACATCCCCCCCAAGATGCTGGTCAAGGCCGGCTCGACCCTGCTGGTGCCGCGCTCCGAACAACGCACGCAGGACGTGTCCGAGAGCCTGGCCGACAACGCCATGATGGCCCTTGCACCGGACGTGCCTCCGCTGCGGCGCCTGAGCGTCAAGGCGGGTGCCCGTGACACGGTGGCCAGTCTGGCCCGCAAGCACAAGGTATCGCCGCAGCAACTGGCGCAATGGAACAAGGTGGCTGTCGGAGCGAGCTTCCGCAAGGGTCAGGCGGTCGTGATGTATGTGCCCGTGTCGGCACGACGCACCGTGGCCGATGCATCGAGTTCGTCTCGCAGTCAGGGCAAGGATGCGCCTGCACGGCGCACAAGCGCTCAGGCATCCGCCAAGACCACGGCGTCCAGCAACGCGCGCAGCACCAACAAACGCGTCACCCAGGTGGCTCGTGCCACCCCGAGCAGCGTCTCTGCCTCGCGTGGCGGCAACGCCCGGCCGGCCAACAAGGCCCGCGTCCGGGTTGCCAGCGCCCGCTGAGGCGCCTGGCGGCAGCCTCGGGACCGACGTTCAGCGTCGGTCCATGAACGCGTGGGCGATGGTGCCCAGGTCCACATATTCCAGTTCGCTGCCCACTGGCACGCCCCGCGCCAGGCGGGTCACCTTGAGGCCGCGGGCTTTCAATTGCTCGCCCAGGACATGGGCGGTTGCTTCGCCCTCGGCGGTGAAGTTCGTGGCCAGCACCACCTCTTGAACAACGCCGTCGCTGGCGCGAGCCAGCAAGGCGCCCAGGCCGATGTCCCGCGCGCCCAGCCCATCCAGCGGGCTCAGGCGGCCCAGCAGCACGAAGTACTGCCCCTTGAAACTGCCGGTGCGTTCGAGCGCTGCCTGATCGGCCGGCGTCTCGACCACGCACAACAGGCGCGGATCGCGTTCCGGGTCAGCGCACAGGTCGCACAGCGATGCCCGACTGAAGGTGTGACACCGCTCGCAGTGCCCGATCTCGGAGACGGCAGCGTCCAGCGCCCGTGCAAGCTTGAGCGCACCTGGGCGATCGTGCTGAAGCAGGTGGTAGGCCATGCGCTGGGCTGATTTCTGACCGACGCCAGGCAGGCAGCGCAGGGCCTCGACCAGCCCGTCCAGTACGGGGTCTGCCATCCCGACGACCGATCAGAAAGGGAACTTCATGCCGGGGGGCATGGGCATCCCGGCGGTCAGCTTGCCCATCTTCTCGGCGCTGGTGGCTTCAGCGCGACGGACAGCGTCATTGAAAGCGGCGGCAACCAGGTCTTCCAGCATGTCCTTGTCGTCAGCCAGCAGGCTGGGGTCGATGGTGACGCGCTTGACGTCGTTCTTGCAGGTCATGACCACCTTGACCAGGCCGGCCCCGGACTGGCCTTCCACCTCGATCAGGGCCAGTTCTTCCTGAGCCTTCTTGAGGTTGTCCTGCATCTGCTGCGCCTGTTTCATCAGGCCGGCGAGTTGTCCTTTGAGCATGGCTCATCCTTTCTTGCGCAAAACACGATTGTCGCCGCGATCTGCGGCCGACGCGGCAGCCGCTCAGAGCGGCCGGATGGAGCCCGGCACGATGCGGGCGCCAGGATGCTGTTGCAGCAGGGCGCGCACCAGCGGGTCGTTGTGGATCAGGGTCTCGGCATCGCGCTGCCGCTGCTCTCGCGCAGCCTGATCGCGCTGGGCTGGCGTGTTGAAGGCCGCGCCGCGCTGCACATTCAGCACCACGGGCATGGACAGATGTTGCGTCAGGGCTTGGGCCAGCCGCTCCTGCAGTGCAGGGGTGATCAGGCTCTCGCGCTCGACCTGGACCGAGCACACGAGACCCTCACCCTTCTGCCCCCATTCCGTGCATTGCGACTGCACGGCCAACTCGCGCACCAGCGCGGAAATCAGGCCTTGCGATGCCATGGCGGCCACGGTCTCGGCCCAGCGGTCGGACACGGGGTCCGAGCCCGGCAGCGGCAGCGCGGCCGAGAGCGCGCTTGCGGTCGTGGCCGGTGCGCGCGAAGGCGCTTCAGCATGGGCGTGTCGAGGCGAGGGCGGGGCCACATCGCCAGCCGCTTCGGGGGCCTCGAGCCACACGGGCTCCTCTGGCATGGGAGCGCCTTCGTCGCCTCCCCAGTCCTCGGCCTCGGGGGGCAGCGCCTCCCAAGGCGGCACGCCGCCAGCGGCGGGTGCCGTGCGCTGCACACTGGCAGTCGGAGGCGGCGCAACGGGCGCACTTGGCGCCTCCGACGTCCGAGGCACCCCTTCGGCGGAGCCAGCCACTGGGGTGTCAGGCCGCCCCTGGGGCGGAGCCGACGGTGGGGGCTCAGTGGCAAGCGCACGGAGGACGGCAGACCGGGGCGCGACGTCAGCCTGGGCCACCGGGCCGGCCTCGACGTGGGCGGATGACGTTGCCACGCGACCGCCTTCGCGGGCACCGGGCTCCAGCGCCACGCTGGCTGTGGACCGTACTGGCTCGGCGGCGTCAGGCTGCGCTGCCGAGCCCGGTGCTTTTGGGTAGGCACTGCCTCCCGCGTCGACCTGCCCGGGCTTGAAGGCCAGCAGGCGCAGCAGCAGCATCAGCAACCCACTGTACTCGTCCGGCGCCAGCGCCAATTCCGCCCTGCCCTGCAGACACAGGCTGTAGAACAGCTGCGTTTCATCGGGCGCGAGCAGGGGCGCGAGCGCCTGCCAGGTGGCAGCGTCCGGATCGGCCGCGTCGGCTGCGTCCGGTACAGCCTGCATCACGGCCATGCGTTGCAGCGCCGATGCCAGTTCCTCCAGTGTCCCGGATGCGGACAGGCCCAGCTGACGCAAGGCATCCACGGCCTGCACCACGGCTCGGCCATCCCCGGCGGCCACAGCCTGGATGATCCGTTGCACGTGCTGCCGGTCGACTGCGCCCAGCATCTGCCGCACGCCGGCTTCCTGCAAGGCTCCCGCTCCGAAGGCGATGGCCTGATCGGTCAGAGACAGGGCGTCCCGCATGGAGCCGCGGGCAGCGCGCGACAGCAGCCGCAACGCCCCCGGCTCTGCCGAGATCCTCTCCTCCTGCAGCACCCGCTCAAGATGCTCGAACACTGTCTGTGCCGCCATGGGGCGCAGGTTGAATTGCAGACACCGGGACAGCACGGTCACCGGCACCTTTTGGGGATCCGTCGTGGCCAGCACGAACTTCAGGTATTCGGGCGGCTCTTCCAACGTTTTCAACATGGCGTTGAAAGCCGTGTTCGAGAGCATGTGCACTTCGTCGATCATGTAGACCTTGAAGCGCCCCACCACCGGTTTGTAGACAGCCTGCTCAAGCAATTGCGAGATTTCCTCGACCCCGCGATTCGAGGCGGCGTCGAGCTCCACGTAATCAACGAAGCGACCCGCATCGATATCCCGACACGGCTGGCACTGCCCACATGGCGCCGCGGTGATGCTGCCCTGCCCGTCGGGCCCCACGCAGTTCAGCGACTTGGCCAGAATGCGCGACACCGTCGTCTTGCCCACGCCACGCGTGCCCGTGAACAGGTAAGCGTGGTGCAGGCGCTGCTGTGTCAGGGCATTGCCCAGGGCTTGGACCACATGCCCCTGACCGACCATGCTGTCGAAACCTCTGGGGCGGTATTTGCGCGCGAGTACCGTGGATGTCATCGGGCGATTCTAAAGCGAGCACCATGCCCCTCAGTCACGGGGGTATCGATCTCGCATGCCCGGTCATATCGGGTGACACAACCAGGGGGAAAGTGGCATTCGGGCTGCGAAAACCTCTGGTAACCGGTGAAACCCCGACCTACAATCTCCCTCGGATGCGTAGGGTGAAACGCCCTTCGATCAGCCAGAATTTTCTCTGGTTTCTCTCGGTCGACTCGCTTGGCCCCGGCCCGGGCAAAGAGAGTGCAGTCGCCGATAACCTTGAATGGGCCACGTTGTCATGTCGTTTGAAAACCTGGGGTTGGCAGAACCTCTGCTGAAGGCTGTCTCGGAAGCCGGTTACGCCACCCCCACCCCGATCCAGGCGCAGGCCATCCCGGCCGTACTGAACGGTGGAGACCTGCTTGCCGGCGCACAGACCGGCACCGGCAAGACCGCCGGCTTCACGCTGCCTTTGCTGCACATGCTGGCTGCGTCGCAGAAGCCCGTGGCTGGCGGACGCCGCCCGATTCGCGCGCTCATCCTCACCCCCACCCGGGAACTGGCCGCTCAGGTCGAAGAGTGCGTTCGCCTGTATGGCAAATACCTGCCGATCCGCTCGATGGTGATGTTCGGTGGTGTGGGCATGAACCCGCAGATCGAAGCGCTGCGCCGTGGCGTGGACATCCTGGTTGCCACACCCGGCCGGCTGCTGGACCACCACCAGCAGGGCACGCTGGATCTCGGCAACGTCGAGTACTTCGTGCTGGACGAAGCGGATCGCATGCTGGACATGGGCTTCATCCATGACATCCGCCGTGTCCTGGCCATCCTGCCCCCGCGCAAACAGAGTCTGCTGTTCTCGGCCACCTTCTCGGACGACATCAAGTCCCTGGCAGAGCGCCTGCTGGACAATCCGAAGGTGATCGAGGTGGCCCGTCGCAACGCGACCGCCGACACCATTGCGCAGAAGATCCACCCGGTAGACCGCGACCGCAAGAAGGAGTTGCTGGCCCATCTGATCCAGGCGAACAACTGGCATCAGGTGCTGGTCTTCACGCGGATGAAGCATGGCGCCAACCGTCTGGTCGAGTTCCTCACCAAACAGGGCATCACGGCCATGGCCATACATGGCAACAAGAGCCAGAGTGCCCGGACCAGAGCCCTCGCCGACTTCAAGTCGGGCGACCTGCAGGTGCTGGTGGCCACCGACATCGCCGCGCGTGGCATCGACATCGACCAGTTGCCCCATGTGGTGAACTTCGAGTTGCCCAACGTGGCCGAGGACTACGTGCACCGCATCGGCCGTACCGGCCGCGCTGGCGCAGAGGGTGAAGCGGTCTCGCTCGTGTGTGTCGATGAGGAAGGCTTCCTCGCCGACATCGAGAAGCTGATCAAGCGTCAGATCCCCCGCGAGGTGATCGCCGGTTTCGAGCCGGATCCCAACGCACGCCCGGAGCCGATCCAACTGGGACGCCGTGTGCTGCATGGCGGGGTGGGTTCGCACTCGGGCGGCGGCGGCCGCTCCGGCGGATCGCAAGGCCATGGCGGGGGGGGGCAAGGCAACCCGCGCCAGGGACGCGGCGGCTCATCGGCTCGCTCCGGCTCGCGCAGCGATGCGGGTCGCCGCGCCGGTGGCACGCGCCCTCAAGGTCGCTGACGCCTCAGGACTTCCCTTCGCCTCAGGCGAAGGGACCTTCCCTCAGCCACTTGGTGGCAACCCATTTCTCTCCAGCCCGAACCGGGGCGCCGCCATGCAGGGTGCGGGTGCCCGGATCAGGCCGGTCGTAAGCGAAGAACACGGCGTGGCCTGCCACGGCATGCACCGTCAGCCCCGCATCCGGGAAGGTGGTGGCACCGCCGGCCTCCGGCGTGTTGAGGTACATCACCAGCGTCCCCACCCGCTGCCCCCCGCGCTGCAGAATGCGATTGGTGCCGGGCAGATCCGGGTCGAAGTAGTCGTGATGCGGCCGGTATTGAGCGCCTGGCGCGTACCGCAGAACCTGCAAGCCCTCGCCGTGTGACACGGGCCAGTTCAGCAAAGCCGCCACGCGGGCTTCGATGCGATGGCACAGCGGCGATTCCCCGCGAGCGAAGAACATGCCCTCGCTGGTGCGCGCGGCGTTGACCTCGCTGCCTCCCGTGTCACCCACCACCGTTTCGGAGGGGCGCAGGCGGGCGCGTGCTTCGCTGATCAGGCCCTCGCACTCGTCGGGGGACAGAAAGCCACCCAGCACGACCAGCCTGGGCCATTCGCATCGAACGAGGATGTCGACCGGATGCCCCTCGACGGTGATGCGGCCGCGATGGTCGGCCCAAGCCGGCAAACCAGGCAAGCGGGGCTCGGCCGGATCGGTGCATCCAACCGGAAAGCCCGCGCCGCCCGTCCCGCCGCTGTCGAGCGCGGCCTGGGCCACGGCCCGGCTCCAGCCGCTGTCCAGCATGGCGCGAAACAGCACCCGGGCGGACTGTCCCGCCGCGAGCTGGGCGTCGACCCAATCGCGCAGTGCAGGACTGATCTGCTCGGCGGTCATGCCTGTGCCAGCTTGCGCCGGAACACCAGGCGGTCAGGTGCCGACGCAGCTGGATCGTGCGCATAGCCCTCGGCGTCGAAGTCCAGCAGGTCCTTCACCTGCTTCGCGCGTTTCAGGATGGCATGGCGCGCCATGAGACCGCGCGCCCGCTTGGCGTGAAAGCTGATCACCTTCCACTGCCCGCCCTTCCAGTCTTCGAACACACACTCCACGACCCGCGCTCTCAGAGCCTTGCGCTTCACGGACTTGAAGTACTCCTGCGACGCCAGGTTGATCACCAGGTCGTCGCCCAACTCGGCAAGACGTCGGTTGAGGTACTCAGCCAGCGAGTCCCCCCACCAGGCATACAAGTCTTTGCCTCGCGGGTTGGGCAGCCGGGTTCCCATCTCCAGACGGTAGGGCTGCATCCAGTCGAGGGGCCGCAGCACGCCATACAGGCCACTGAGAATGCCCACGTGGTCCTGGGCCCAGTCCAGATCTGCGGGCTTGAGTTGCGCCGCTGCAAGACCCTCGTACACATCGCCGTTGAAGGCGAGGATGGCCTGTTTGCTGTTCGCCGCGGTGAACGCGGGCTCCCAGGCGGCATAGCGGGCGACGTTCAGGGTGGCCAGCGCATCGCTGAGGTCCATCAAGGAGGCAATCTGGGCCGGCGTGTACGGCCGCAGGACGTCGATGAGCTCGCTCGCCTCCCGGGCGAACTCGGGCACGGTGTGGCGATCGGTGTTGGGCGGGGTCTCGTAGTCGAGGCTTTTTGCAGGCGACAGCAGGATCAGCATGAGGGAACATCAGAGCAAGACGGAGACCAGGCCGCGCGGCACGTCACAGCGTGGGACCGCCCACCGGGCGGTTGCACGGGCACAGCGCGTCGGTCTGGAGGGCGTCGAGGATACGCAGGATTTCGTCGGGGTTGCGGCCCACGCGCAGCGGGTTGACCGAGACGTGCTGGATGACGTTGTCGGCATCGACGATGAAGGTCGCGCGCAACGCCACACCCGCATTCGGGTCCCGCACGCCCAACTGGTCGATGAGGCGCCCCGTGACGTCCGCAAAACTGTGATGCCCCAGCTTGTCGAGCGCCGGGTTGGCACGCCGCCAGGCTAGCTTGACGAATTCGTTGTCGGTCGAGCCCCCCAGGAGCACCGCATCGCGGTCAGCAAAATCCTTGGTCAACCTGTCGAAGGCCGCGATCTCGGTCGGGCAGACGTCGGTGAAGTCCTTGGGGTAAAAGTAGATCACCTTCCACTTGCCGGGAAAACTGGCTTCCGTCAGGGTCTCGAAAGCGGAATGCCCATGCTCTTCAGGGTGATTGAAACCTGGCCGAACCGCCGTTACCTTGAACGGCTCGAGCTTGTCACCGACGGTCTTCATCTGAACGGCTCCCGAAATTGCAACACACCATTGAAAAACTCCGGTACCGATCATAGGTGGTGGCCTGGCGCATCGACAACCGCGTCAGGTCAAGCCGCCTAGAATCGAAGCTTTCCCCCTTCTTTCCCACCGCGCCGCGTTGCGCCCACGCCATGGCCGTCTACCGCATCAAGGATCAGGTTCCCGACATCCACCCCGCAGCGTTCGTGGCCGAATCGGCCGACGTGATGGGCCGGGTTTCGCTCGCCGAAGGCAGCAGCGTGTGGCCCCAGGCCGTGCTGCGCGGCGACAACGAGCCGATCACGATCGGCGAGCGCTCCAATGTGCAGGAAGGCGCGGTGCTGCACACCGACATCGGCTATCCGCTGACGATCGGCACCGACGTGACGGTGGGCCACCAGGTCATGCTGCATGGCTGCACCATCGGCGACGGCGCCCTGATCGGCATCCAGGCCGTGGTGCTCAATGGCGCGGTGATCGGCAAGGAATGCCTGGTGGGCGCCGGCTCGCTGGTGACCGAAGGCAAGGTGTTCGAGGACGGCATGCTGATCCTCGGTTCCCCCGCCAAGGCCGTCCGCCCCCTCAACGATGCCGAGAAGATGCGCATGCGCCTCGGTACCGCGCTCTATGTCACCAAGAGTGCGCAATACAAGACCGACCTGGTGCGCATCGACGTGCCGGGCGCCCCCACCCATGAATGAATTGCACAAGTTTCTCTTCGAAGGCCTGCCCGTGCGGGGCATGCTGGTTCGCCTGACCGACAGCTGGCAGACCCTGCTGGCACGCCGCAGCGAGGGCGAAACCCTCGACGCCCCCGTGCGCAAGCTGCTGGGCGAGATGACGGCCGCTGGCGTGCTGATGCAGTCCAACATCAAGTTCAACGGCGCCGTGGTGCTGCAGGTGTTCGGAGACGGGCCGGTGAAGCTGGCCGTCACCGAGGTCCAGCCTGACCTGTCCTTCCGCAGCACCGCCAAGGTCGTGGGCGAGCTGCCCGGCACCGATGACGGCCGCCTGCCGCTGGAGGTCATGGTCAACGTGGGGGGCGGTGGCCGCTGCGCGATCACGCTGGACCCGAAGGACCGCCTGCCCGGTCAGCAACCCTACCAGGGCGTGGTGCCGCTGCACGGTGACCATGGCGAGCCGCTGCACCAGCTCAGCGCCGTGCTGGAGCACTACATGCTGCAGTCGGAGCAGCTGGACACCCGTCTGGTCCTGGCTGCCAACGACCAGGTGGCCGCCGGCCTGTTGATCCAGCGCCTGCCCGTGGAGGGCGAAGGCAACCTGGCCGGCTCGCAGCGCAACGAGGACGAGATCGGGGTGAACGAACACTTCAACCGCATCGCCCACCTGGCCGCCACGCTGAAGCAGGAAGAGCTGCTGACGCTGGACGTCGACACCATTCTGCGCAGGCTGTTCTGGGAAGAGGACGTGCGGCGCTTCGAGCCGCAGGCGGGCCCCACAGGGCCACGTTTTGCCTGCACCTGCTCGCGCGAGCGGGTCGCCAACATGCTGCGCAGCCTGGGCGTCGAGGAGATCGAGAGCATCATTGCTGAGCAGGGGCAGGTCGACATCGGCTGCGATTTCTGCGGCGCCCACTACCTCTTCGATCCGGTGGACGCGGCCAACCTGTTCACAGGCGGCGCCGACTCCCCGCCGAGTTCGGGCAGCCTGCAGTGAGCGCCCGGCCCTCAGGCGAGGGCCGACGCAACTTCCGCCACCCACGGCTCGCTGCGCAGCAGGTGGGTCCAGTCCGGGTTGAGGATGGCCGACTCGGGCTCGTCAGGGTGCCAGGGTGAACGCACGGTCAGGGGTTCGCCCGTCATGGGATGCACCAGCGACAGCGCGGCCGCATGCAGCCACAGGCGCGGGCCACCGAGCCGCTCGGCCCACCAGCGGTTGTGCGCGCCCTTGCCGTGCGTGGCGTCGCCGATGATGGGGTGTGACAGGTGCTTGAGGTGCCGCCGAATCTGGTGGCGGCGCCCGGTCAGTGGCTCGGCCTCGACCAAGGCCACCCGGGTGCTCGGATAGCGGTCGACCGGCACCGGCAGGCTCAGGGTCGCCAGGCGCCGAAATCGGGTCTGTGCGGGCTGCGGCGCCGTGCCTTCGGGCGCCTCGTCCGGCACCAGCGCATGGTCCACCTCCACGGCGTGGGGCGGCCACCCGCGGACCATGGCCACATAGCGCTTGCACACCTCGGCCGACATCCACGCCTGCCCCAGCAGCGAGGCGGCTTCCGGGTCCAGCGCCATCAGCAACACACCCGACGTGCCCTTGTCCAGCCGATGCACGGGCCAGACGGGCTGCCCGATCTGGTCTCGCAGGGCCTGCAGCACCACCCTGTGTTCGCCGGCGTCCAGCCCGGTGCGGTGCACCAGCCAGCCTGGCGGCTTGTGCAGTGCGATCAGCCGG
>NZ_CAJYGK010000122.1 GCF_913773725.1 uncultured Aquabacterium sp.
CAAGGCACGGTCTGGCAGCACCCACGGCTACGACATCATCGACCATCAGGCGCTGAATCCCGAGATCGGCGACGCGCAAGACCACGCAACCCTGTGCGAGGCGCTGGCCCAGAACGGCCTGGGGCAGCGCCTCGCACAGGGTTGCGTGGTCTTGCGCGTCGCCGATCTCGGGATTCAGCGCCTGATGGTCGATGATGTCGTAGCCGTGGGTGCTGCCAGACCGTGCCTTGAGGTAGGGCGAGGCATAGAGATGCCCGATGCCGAGTTCGGCGAGGTAGGGCACCGCCGCCGCCGCATCGACGAACCGCATCCCGGCGTGAAACTGGATGCGGTAGGTCGCCCGCGGAACCGCGGCGGTGGACAGGGGCGGCAGGCTGTCGAGCTGCCTGGCGGGGGCATCTGCGCGCGGGCGGGCACTGCGCATGGCATGGGCTGCGCCGCGCCACCGGGGGTCGCGGCGCAACTCCTCCAGCGTCAGGGGCAACTTCACGCGCCAGTTCGGATGTTGAGCCTCGGTCGTGCTGGGCACGTTGACCTGCTCAAGCTGCTGCGCGATGTCCTCCAGTTGCACCCCCGCCAGCATGGCGCGACTGCGTGCCACCAGGGTACACACCGCCTCGGTGAAGCGCGGGTCCGCATCGTCGACGCCTCCGGGGTGGGCACTGGCACCTGCTGGCCACAGGCCCTCGGCCTCCAACAGCAACAGCAGTGCCACGCGCTCGTGGGCCCGCCCCAGCACCTGGTGCCGGCGCTGCTCGTCACTGGGGTACAGGCCCAGCCGATCACGCGTGTCGATGTCGTCGCCGCGCCACCATGCGCGCAGGGTCGGCAGATCGTGCGTGCCGACCACGGCGAGTGCCTGTGGCTGCCACTCGCCGGGGGAGCGGAACTGCCCGTCCGGGCGGCGCTCGAAGTACAGCGGGCAATACGAAAGCACCCCTGCCGAGCCCAAACGCTCGCGGAAGCCTTCGGGGACCGTGCCAAGGTCTTCGCCGACCACCAGGCAGCGATGACGGTGGCTTTCCAGCGCAAGCAGGCCCAGCAGCGCATCCAGGGGATAGCTCATGTAAGTGCCATGCGCAGCCCCTTGGTCCGGCGGCACCCAGAACAATCGGGCCAGCGCCATCACATGGTCCAGGCGCAAGGCGCCGGCGTGTCGCATCACTGCGCGCAGCATCTCGATGAACGGGCCGTAGCCCCGCTCCCGCAAGGCCTGGGGGATCATGGGGGGCAGCCCCCAGTCCTGACCCGCGGGGTTGTACTCCTCCGGGGGCGCGCCGATGTGCACACCCATCGCGAACAGGCGGGGGTCGCCCCAGGTTTCAGCACCGCCTTCGTTCACCCCGACAGCGACGTCCAGATACAGCCCGAGCGGCATGCCGCGCTGGCGGGCGTGGCGTGCCGCTTCGGCAAGCTGGGTGTCGGCCAGCCACTGCAGGTAGAGGTGCCATTCCACCTCGATGCGGTGGGCATCGGTTTCCGCCCGAGCGGCCGGGCCATCGGCGTCCTGCCATTCCGGTGGCCACTGCAGCCATCCCCACGCATGCGGGTCGCGCCCGTGCGCCAAGGCCTGCAGCGTGTCGAATCGGGCCTGAAGCCACAAGGGGCGCCCGCCTCGGGCCAGAAAGGATTCGAAGGCCTTGCCACGCGGTGTACCGGCCTCGAGGTGGTGATGGCGGAAATGGCCGTAGAGCATCCGCAATACACGCTGCTTGGCACTGGCCACACCGGCGTAGTCGATGTGGGGGAGCTCGCGCAACATGTGCAGCTGTCGCTGGAAGGCGGCGCTGCGCACGAGCTGCGTGGCTGCCGCGCAGGCCGCGTACTCGGGCACGTGCTCGACGTCGATGTAGAGCGTGTTCAGCGTGGCCCGGTGCGACGGGCTGTAGGGGCTGGCGCGCAGAGGGTCATGCGGGAACAGCCCGTGCAATGGGCTGAGTCCCACAAACGCCGCGCCTTGCTCCGCCGCCAGGTCGATGAGTTGCTTCAGATCGCCGAAATCGCCCATGCCCCAGTTGCGCTCGCTGCGCAAGGCATAGAGCTGAACGGTGGGGCCCCACCAGCGCTCGCCCTGGTCCAGCGCAGGCGGCACGAAGGTGCGCTCGGGACACAGGATGAGCTGCGTTTGTAGGATCGGAGCGCCATCGGCTGCGTGGACCGTGAGCTGGTGGTAGCCCTCGGGCGGCCATGCTGACCAATGGATGCATCCCTCGTGTACCGGCCCTGCCTGGAAGCCTCCCTGCTCCAACTGGAGCTGCCAGGTGCTGGCCGCAGGGCCACACCGAGAGAGATCGAGGGCAGGCGGCCCGATCCGGCGACGGACACACGCCGGCTTGAGATCGTCGAGGCCGCTGGCGCCATGGTGCTGCGCCAGCGCATCGCGCAGGGCATCCTCCCGCTGGTCATTGTGGCCGATGGCCCGCAGAAAGTGCCGCAGTGCGGGCTCCTGCAAGGAGCGGGTCTGCCCCCAGTAATCGGTGTAGGAGCGCTGGAGCCCGAAGGCCGAACCCAGATCCAGCAGCAGGGAGGATGACGTGGTGTCGGTCATGGTGCGGTCATCCGTCATATTGCGTTGCCCATCTCCAGCCACTGCCAGCGCGCGGACCAGGGTTCAAGTTGCCCGTCATCCACCGCGCCCACATCGAGCACGATGGCCATGGGGCGATCACCCGGCTCCGTCTCCGGGCGTGTCAGTGGGGTGTCCGACAGATTGGCCTGCATCTGCAGCACCCGGGACGGCTCTCCCGGTGCCGTCATGAAGTGCCACCGAACGAGCAGCCCGCGATCCTCCAGGACGGCCGCAGTGTGGCCCGCGGGTGCCAGTTCGGGCAGATGGGGACGCAGGTCGGTTCGGCGCAGGGCCAGCAGGCGCGTGTACCAGCGCCGCCAGGCTTGTGCCTTATCCGTCTGCGCCGCGGCCCAGTCCAGCTGGCAGCGGCGCCACGTGGCTTCGTCGCACGGATCCGGTATCGCCGCGCGGGCATCCGGGTCACGGAACGCACCGAAGTGGGCGAACTCCTTGCGGCGCCCCTCGACCACGGCGTCCCGCAAGGGGCCATGCCAGTCTGCAAAGTACAGGAACGGCGCTTGTGCTCCGTGCTCCTCGCCCATGAACAGCAGCGGGGGTGACGGCGACAACAGCAGGATCGCCACGGCCAGGCGCATGGGTGCCTCTCCAACCAGCATGTTCAGGCGTTCGCCGTAAGCACGATTGCCGACCTGATCGTGGTTCAGCAGGAAGTTGACCGTGCACTGCAGGGGGACCGCTTCGGTGGCCCTGCGGCGGGGATGGGCCGCCTGCAGGACCGGGTCCGTGAGGTGAGGAGCCCCGACCATGGCGAAACCCTGGCTCAGGGACTGAGCCAGCATGCCAAGGGGGTCGTGAGCATACTCGGCGTAATAGCCCTCCCGCTCGTTCGTCAGCCAGACATGCAGGGCGTGGTGGGCATCGCCGCTCCACTGTGCGTCGAACCGACCGGATGTGCCTGGCGCAGAGAGGCGACGCGCATCGTTGTGGTCGTTCTCGAGCACGAGGTGGACGTGCCGCCCGGCGCAGGCAGCACGACACCGGATGGAAAGTGTCTCCAGGATATCGGGGCGGCTGTCGTCCTGAATGGCGTGAACGGCGTCGAACCGGAGGCCGTCGAAGCGGAACTCCTCGAGCCAGTACAGCGCGTTGTGCAGAAAGAATCCACGGACGGCAGACGCGTCGGGCCCATCGAAATTGGGTCCGGCGCCCCAGGGAGTCGGGTGCCGGTCGGTGAAGAAGGTGGGTGCATACAGAGGCAGGAAGTTGCCTTCTGGCCCGAAATGGTTGTAGACCACATCGAGCATCACCATCATGCCGAGCCGATGGGCTGCTTGAACGAATGCCTTGAGCTCGTCCGGTCGGCCATAGGCGGCATGTGGAGCGAAGTGCAGCACACCGTCATAGCCCCACCCGAACCGACCGGGAAAGGCGGCCTGCGGCATCAACTGGATGCAGGTGATGCCGACCTCGGCGAGGTAGGGTAGCCGAGCCATCGCTGCCTGATAGGTCCCCTCGGGGGTGAAGGTGCCCACATGCAGCTCGTACATCACGGCGTCGTGCCAGGGCAGGCCGCGCCACCCCTCATCCCACTCGAAGGCCAGCGGGTCGGTGACCTCGCTGGGACCGTCGATGCCCTCGGGGTTGCTGCGCGATGCCGGGTCGGGCACCGGAACCAGCCCGGCCTGCCCATGCACGCGCCACTGATAACGGGTGCCGGTCACAGCATCGGGCACGATGACCTCCCGCCAGCCCAGGGCGTCGGGCCTGGCGGGATGCGCTTGGGAACCGCCATCCGCGCCATGGACCAGCAGATCCATGTCAACTTCAGCGGGTGCCCACAAACGGAACACGGCACCGCCATGTGGCAGCAGGGAAGCCCCATAGGGCATGTGGTGGCAGGCGCGCATCATGGTCCTTGGTCATGCGGTTGGGTCATCAGCACGAGCGACCGTCCTGCGACGGGATAGCGCTCGCCGACATGCCAGGTGCGTCGGCCGGGTGTGCCGTCGTCTGCTGCGGTGTCCAGCCGCACCTCCCAGGTGTCGTGGCGGTAGGCGGGCAGTGCAAACCGAAGGCGGTCGTGATAGGCGTTCACGATAATCAGCACGCTCTCGCAGGGCAGGGCGCGGCCCTCGTCGTCGCGCTCGTCGGTCTGTTGCCCGCACCAGATCGCACAGGCACTGCGTACCGCCGGGTTGTGCCAGTCTTCGAGCCGCATCTCACCGCCGGCCGCGTTGAACCAGGCCAGGTCCTTGCGCCCGTCCGGACCCGGCAGGCCTGTCAGGAAGTCGGTCCTGCGCAGGGCAGGCAGTGCGCGGCGCAAGGCAGCAAGTCGCTGAACAAGGGCGTTGAGGGGATGACGGTCGGCGTGCGTCCAGTCCACCCAGCTCAGCGGGTTGTCCTGGCAATAGGCGTTGTTGTTGCCCCGCTGCGTGCGCCCCAGTTCATCGCCCGCCAGCAACATGGGGGTGCCGTTCGACAAGAAGAGGGTGGCCAGAAAGTTGCGTTGCTGACGGGCCCGCAAGGCCAGAACTGCCTCGTCGTCGGTCTCACCCTCCACGCCGCCGTTCCAGCTCAGGTTGTGCGCTTCACCGTCGCGGTTGTCTTCACCGTTGTCGTGGTTGTGCTTGTCGTTGTAGCTCACCAGATCCCGCAGCGTGAAGCCATCATGCGCGGTCACGAAGTTGATGCTATCGGTCGGTCGGCGGCCATCATGCTGATAGAGGTCCGCCGATCCACTGAGCCGTCGGGCCAGAACCGGCAGCATCCCTTCGTCACCGCGCCAGAAGGCGCGCACATCGTCGCGGTAGCGGCCGTTCCACTCGGCCCAGCCTGTGGGGAAGCCCCCCACACGGTAGCCGCCCGGCCCCAGATCCCACGGTTCGGCGATCAGCTTGACCCGTGACAGCACCGGGTCCTGGGCCACGGCGGCAAAGAAGCTGCTGCGCAGATCGAAATCCGCATGCGGGCCGCTTCTGGCCAGTGCCGAAGCGAGATCGAATCGGAAGCCATCCACGTGCATCTCCGTGACCCAGTAGCGCAGGCTGTCCATCACCAGCCGCAAGGCCATCGGATGGGAGGTGTCGATGGTGTTGCCCGTGCCCGTGAAATCGACGTGGTAACGGTGGTCGTGGGCCAGCCGGTAGTAGGCGGTGTTGTCGATGCCTCGCAGGCTGAGGGTCGGCCCCAGTTGGTGGCCCTCCGCGGTGTGGTTGTAAACCACATCCAGCAGCACCTCGATGCCCGCGCGGTGCAGTCGTTTGACCATGTCCTTGAACTCGGCGATGTCTCCCGTGGCGCTGTAGCGCATCTCGGGGGCGAAGAAGGCGAGGGTGTTGTAGCCCCAGTAGTTCCGCTTGCCGAGTTCAACGAGTCGATGATCGTCGACAAAGGCATGAACCGGCAGCAGCTCGACGGCTGTCACCCCCAGCGCCGTCAGGTGGCGGATGACGGGCTCACTGGCCAGCCCGGCGTAAGTACCTCGGATATCCGGCGGCACATCTGGGTGAGCGCACGTATAGCCCTTGACATGCAGTTCGCAGATGACGGTGTCACGCCATGGCGTCCGGGGTGGCGCATCGTCTTCCCAGTCATAGCGTTCGTCCACCACCACCGATTTGGGCACGAGGCCCGCGTTGTCGTCCCGGTTGAAGGACAGGTCGGCGTCATCGTCCTCCGTGTCGTAGGCGTAGTGAGCCGGCGACCAGGTCAGCGCGCCCTGCAGGGCTTTGGCATAGGGGTCAATCAGAAGCTTGGCCGGGTTGAAGCGAAGGCCAAGTTCGGGGGCGTAAGGCCCGTGCACCCGCCATCCGTAGAGCAGCCCCGGCCCGGCGTCGGGCAGGTAGCCATGCCAGATGTGACCATGGCGCTGGGTCAGCTCATACGTGGCACACGCCTCACCGTCTTCGGCCTTACGAAACAGGCACAACGCCACCCGGTCCGCCGTGCTGCTGTAGAGAGCAAAGTTGACCCCGGCGCCATCCCATGTGGCACCAAGGGGCCAGGCGTGACCACCGAGCAGCACAGGCGCGGTCATGGCCGGTGAGACCGGACGCCGCCGAGGGCCGGCTGCGGCGTGTGAGGAGAGAGGCTGAGGCGAGTCATCGCAGCCCAGAGGGCAATGCCTGTGCCTGCAGCTGGCTCACATGGGGAAGACGCCTTCTTCCAGTGCCTTGCGCGCCATCAGGAAGGCCGCCGCATTCCAGCTCTGGCCGGCCATGCCGCCCGGTGCCAGAGTGCGCCCATGAAACCACTCGGTAAAGCGCCACCCATCAAGCCGGTTGACGCACGCAAGTTTTACAAGTTCGTCAACCGGCTTGATGGGTGGCGCTTTACCGAGTGGTTTCATGGGCGCACTCTGGCACCGGGCGGCATGGCCGGCCAGAGCTGGA
>NZ_CAJYGK010000123.1 GCF_913773725.1 uncultured Aquabacterium sp.
GCCGAAGGGCACGCGCGGATTGCGGGCGACCTTCTTTTCCAG
Organism: uncultured Aquabacterium sp.; assembly: GCF_913773725.1. GTDB lineage: Bacteria > Pseudomonadota > Gammaproteobacteria > Burkholderiales > Burkholderiaceae_C > Aquabacterium. The sequence continues at coordinate 43 of NZ_CAJYGK010000123.1, forward strand.
CGTGTAGGACGCAAACGACGCGAGCAGGGCGCCGCCGCCCGGCAACACGCCGAGCACCGACCCCAGTGCCGTGCCTCGCAGCACCGCGGGCCATGCGTCCCTGAAATCCTCGCGCGTAGGCCAGAGCCCCTTCACCTCCTTGGTGAACACCTCGCGCTGCTCCGCGGGCTGGCCGAGGTTGGCGATGATTTCGCCGAAGCCGAACACCCCCATGGCAATCACCACGAAGCCGATGCCGTCCGTGAGTTCGGGCACGTCGAACGAGAACCGCGCGGTCCCGGTGATGACATCGGTGTTGACCTGCCCGAGCAGCAGGCCCAGCACGATCATCGCGATCGCCTTCAGCAGCGAGCCCGACGCGAGCACCACCGCACCGACGAGGCCAAGCACCATCAGCGAGAAATACTCGGCAGAGCCGAACTTGAAGGCCAGCTCGGTCAGCGGCGGCGCGAACGCGGCAATGATGACCGTGCCGACGCAACCGGCGAAAAAGCTGCCGAGACCGGCCGCCGCCAGCGCGGGACCGGCACGGCCTCTGCGCGCCATCTGGTAGCCGTCGATGGCCGTGACCACCGAGCTCGACTCCCCCGGCACGTTGATCAGGATGGCGGTCGTCGAGCCGCCGTACTGCGCCCCGTAGTAGATGCCCGCCAGCATGATCAACGCGGGCGTGGCGTCCAGCGTGTAGATGGACGGCAGCAGCATGGCGATCGTTGCCACCGGCCCCAGGCCGGGCAGCACACCGATCAGCGTCCCCAGCACCGCCCCGAAGAAGGCGTAGAAGAGGTTCTGCAGGCTCAGCGCCGTCTGCAGACCCAGGCTCAGATTGTTCAGCAGGTCCATGGCACGTCCTCAACCGGTGAAATAGACGGGCCAGAGCGGGATGGTGAGCTTGAGGCCCAGGATGAACAGCGCCCAACTGCCCACCGTCAACACCACACAGCTGATCAGCACATCGCGCAGCCGGAACTCCTGACCGGCCAACGAAGCCACGATGATGGTCAGCGGCAAGGTGACCGCCATGCCGAGACGCGGCAAGGCGGCCCCGAACAGCACGATGGCGCCGATGATGACCAGCAAAGGTCGCCAGGCGATCCGGCCAATCGGGTCGCCTCCGGAAGACTCCAGCGTCAGTGCCTTGAACAGCACCAGCGCCCCAAGGATGGCGAGCAGCACGCCGAGGCCGAAGGGAAAGTAGCCGGGGCCGGGCTGTGCGGAGGTGCCGAACGAATAGTCGGTCGCCCCCCACGCAAAACCGACACCGGCCCCGAGGAACAGCAGCCCGGACCAGAAGTCCCGCTGGCTCTTGATTTTCATTGCGTCTTGTCTCCTGCGCCCCGCGCCCATGCGCGCGGTTGAGTGCGGCGATTCTGTCAGTGGGGGCGAGGGGTCGCGCTGTGGATTACACGTACCGGCCGGGGCGACGCCCGCGACGCCGCATCAGCCCTCCCAGGCCGGCGTGCTGCGCAGCACTTCCTCGATGGTCGTGACGCCTTCGGCCACCTTCATCGCGCCGGCCAAACGCAGCGGACGCAGGCCCTCCTGCATGGCCTGACGCCGCAGCGCGGTCAGGTCGTTGACGGACGCCTTGATGCCCTCGCTCACCGTCAGCAGCTCGTACAGGCCCGCCCGGCCGCGGAAGCCCGTATTGCGGCATTCCAGACAGCCCACCGGCTTGTACGGCTTCACGCCGCCACCGAGGCGCCAGTGGCGAACCAGCTCGTTCAGGCTTTCCCGCGTCACCAGCGGATCGGGCTGCTTGCAGTGCGGGCACAGCGTGCGCACCAGGCGCTGCGCCAGCACGCCGATGATGGTCGCGCTGATCAGATAGCTGGGCACGCCCAGATCCTGCAGCCGCGTGATCGCGGAGACCGAGTCGTTGGTGTGCAGCGTGCTGAAGACGAGGTGACCCGTCAGCGCCGCCTGGATGGCCATCTCCGCCGTCTCCAGGTCGCGGATCTCGCCCACCATGATGATGTCCGGGTCCTGGCGCATCAGCGCGCGCAGCCCTTCGGCGAAACCGAAATCCAGCTGGTTCTGCACCTGGGTCTGGTTGAACGCCGGCTCGATCATCTCGATCGGATCCTCGATCGTCGTGACATTGACCTCGTCCGTCGCCAGGCGCTTCAGCGTCGAGTACAGCGTGGTGGTCTTGCCGCTGCCGGTGGGGCCGGTCACGAGGATGATGCCGTGCGGCTGCTTGACCAGGTGCTCCCAGCGATCGGAGTCATGCTGGCCGAAACCCAGCGAGGCCAGGTCCTTGACGGCCGTCTCGGGGTCGAAGATGCGCATCACCATCTTCTCGCCGAAGGCCGTGGGCAGCGTCGACAGGCGCATTTCCACCTCGTCGCCTGCCGGGTTGCGCGTCTTGATGCGACCGTCCAGCGGGCGCCGCTTCTCCACCACGTCCATGCGGCCCAGCAGCTTGATGCGCGAGGTCATCGCGGCCATCACGGTGGGCGGCAGCTGGTAGACCGTGTGCAGCACGCCGTCGATGCGGAAGCGGATCACGCCCATCTCGCGGCGCGGCTCGAGGTGGATGTCGCTAGCGCGCTGGTCAAAGGCGTACTGCCACAGCCAGTCCACCACCTGCACCACGCCCTGGTCGTTGGCATCCAGCTGCTTGTTGGTCTTGCCCAGCTCCACCAACTGCTCGAAGCTCGCCACCTGGCTCTGCTCGCCGGCCTTGGTGGCCGCGCGTACCGAGCGCGCCAGCGTGAAGAACTCGGTGGTGTAGCGCGCGATGTCCAGCGGGTTGGCCACCA
>NZ_CAJYGK010000124.1 GCF_913773725.1 uncultured Aquabacterium sp.
TCAGATCAGGCCAAAATGGGCTTGAAATGGGGTGTTTTGGCGTCGGAGTCGACCCGCATCATCGAAAAACGAGCCCTTGCGTCAGCAGCGAAGCTGCGCCCGTTGGGTATTTCCGCAGCCTGCTAGGGATAGGGTAGAACGCGAACCGCGCTTACGATCCCGAAAAACAATGCGGGGCTGAAGTGGGAACCATGCAGGTCGTCCTGACCATGCTGGCCGGTCTGGTGCCGGGCATGCTGCTGGGCGGGTGGTTGCGCACCCGCGCCATGAGACGGCAGCAACGCGGCTGGCCGGAACAGTGGGATCTGCAACCTCGCCCGCTGTTCACCGCCCACGAGCGGGCGCTGTATCGCGAACTGCGGGCCGCCCTGCCTCAGCACCTCATCCTCGCCAAGGTCAGCCTGCTTCGCTTCTGCCAGGCCGCCCACCCGCGTGACGTGCGTCGCTGGTACGAGCGCCTTCAGCCGCTGACGGTATCTCTGTTGGTGTGCACCCCGAATGGCACGGCCATCACGGCCATCGATCTGGAAGCGCCCGGCGGCCACACGAGCAGCCAGTCCCGCGCGCTGCGCCTGAAAGAGGCCGTGCTGGCCACCTGCCGGGTGCGCTACCTGCGGTGTCTGCCTGACCAGTGGCCCCAGCCCGCCCTGCTCGCCGCGTGGGCGTTGGGCCACACATCGGATGCAGCCCACAGACCGATGTCCCGCCCGGACAGCCCGCTGGCCGATCCCTTGGTCAGTGCAGGCGACCAACTGGCACGGCGCCTGCGCGAACGCCGTGCAGAGCGGGCGGCGCGATGGGCCGAGTCGGGCTTTGCGCCAGACTCGTTCTTCGCCTTCGACAGCCGGATCGATCCGGCCGCGAACTCGGTGCCCGCGCCCCTCGACGCCGACGACTTGGCCACCGACGCGGGCAGCGCCCCGCGGAGGCAGGGCTAGCCGGGCGCCGGCCCGACGGCCGGCGGCCCGCCTCAGGCCACCGCGGTGGTCAGCAGGCTGTTGACACGGCGCACGTACGCGGCCGGGTCCTCGAGTTGCCCACCTTCGGCCAGCAGAGCCTGGTCGAAGAGGATGTGCGCCAGATCGTCGAAGTGCTCGCTGGCTTCCAGCTTGCGCACCAGGCTGTGGTCCGGGTTCACCTCGAGGATGGGCTTGACCTCGGGGGCACTCTGGCCAGCCTGCTTGAGCAGGCGGGCCAGGTGGGCGCTCATGTCGCCCGACTCGGTCACGAGGCAGGCAGGCGAATCGACCAGGCGCGTGGTGACGCGCACGTCCTTGGCGCGCTCGCCCAACGCGGTCTTCAAGCGATCCAGCACCGGCTTGAAGGCAGCGGCCGCCTCTTCGGCCTTCTTCTTCTCTTCTTCGTCTTCCAGCTTGCCCAGGTCAACCGCGCCCTTGGTGACGTTCTGCAGCGGCTTGCCGTCGAAGTCATACAGGTGCGACAGCAGCCACTCGTCGACGCGGTCGGTCAGCAGCAGCACCTCGATGCCCTTCTTCTTGAAGACCTCGAGCTGCGGGCTGTTCCTGGCAGCGGCCAGGCTGTCGGCGGCGATCACGTAGATGGCCTCCTGGCCCTCCTTCATGCGCGCCACGTAGTCGGCCAGGGACACCGACGGCTCGCCCGACTCGTCATGCGTGGAGGCGAAGCGGAACAGCTTGCTCAGGCGTTCGCGGTTGGCGAAGTCCTCGCCAATGCCTTCCTTGAGCACCGAGCCAAACTCCTTCCAGAACGCAGCGTACTGGTCGCGCTTGGCCTGGTCTTCGTTGCCAGCCAGGTCTTCCAGCATCGACAGCACGCGCTTGGTACAGCCCTCGCGGATGGCCTTGACGTCGCGGCTTTCCTGCAGGATCTCGCGGCTGACGTTCAGCGGCAGGTCCGCCGAGTCGACCACGCCCTTGACGAAGCGGAGGTAGTTGGGCAGCAGCGCCTCGGCGTCGTCCATGATGAACACGCGCTTGACGTAGAGCTTCAGTCCGCCGTGCTTGTCGCGGTTCCAGATGTCGTACGGGGCCTTGGCCGGGATGTAGAGCAGCTGGGTGTATTCGCTGCGGCCTTCGACGCGGTTGTGCGTGTAGGCCAGCGGCGCTTCGCTGTCGTGGCTGAGCTGCTTGTAGAAGTCGTGGTACTGCTCTTCGGTGATGTCGCTCTTGCTGCGGGTCCAGAGGGCGGCGGCCTGGTTGACGGTCTCCCACTCGTCCTTGACGACGTACTCGCCCTTGTCCTTGTCCCACTCTTCCTTCTGCATGAGGATGGGCAGCGAGATGTGGTCGGAATACTTGCCGATGATGCCGCGCACCTTCCAGGCGGTGAGGAACTCGTCCTCGCCTTCGCGCAGGTGCAGGATGATGTCGGTGCCGCGGGCGGGCTTGGTCAGCGTCTCGACTTCGAAGTCGCCGGTGCCTTCGCTGCTCCAGCGTACGCCTTCTTCCGGCTTGAGGCCGGCGCGGCGGGATTCGACGGTGATGCGGTCGGCGACGATGTAGCCGCTGTAGAAGCCCACGCCGAACTGGCCGATGAGCTGGGCATCCTTGGCCTGGTCGCCCGAGAGGCGGCCCATGAACTCCTTGGTGCCCGACTTGGCAATGGTGCCCAGGTGGTCGATGGCTTCCTGCGCGCTCATGCCGATGCCGTTGTCTCGGATGGTGAGCGTGCGGTTGGCCTTGTCGAAGATCACCCGCACATCGAGGTTGGGGGCGTCTTCGTAGAGCGCGCTGTTGTCCAGGGCCTCGAAGCGCAGCTTGTCGCAGGCGTCCGAGGCGTTGGAGATCAGTTCACGCAGGAAGATCTCTTTGTTCGAGTACAGCGAATGGGTGACGAGGTGCAGCAGCTGCTTGACCTCGGCCTGGAAGGAATGGGTGGTCTTGTCCATGGCTGTTCTTGTGCGTCGATCGCAAGGGTGAAACACGGGCCGGCCGGCATGACCGGCCCCGACAGGAGCGAGACGTGAGGGCGGTGCGGGGGATTTCAAGAGCCTCAAGGCCGGCTGGTGCGGTGTGGCAGGCGCGAGACAGCGGGGAGGGGCTTGCGCCGACGCGAAAAAACGGGCTATACTTTCAGTCTCGTTGGCGCTTTAGCTCAGCCGGTTAGAGCGACGGAATCATAATCCGCAGGTCCGGGGTTCGAATCCCTGAAGCGCCACCAAACACCTGAAAAGCCTTGCATGTCGAAGACCTGCAAGGCTTTTTGCTTTGGCGCACGCTGCGAGCGCCCGCCCCCCCAGCCGCCCTTGCGTTGCAACAAGCCCCCCGGGCCGGCACGCGCCTACGATGAAAGCGTCCTCCCCTGTCGGTTCAACCGACCACCGAGGCTCTCATCATGCGCCCCACCCGCCTGCTCCCCCTGTTGCTTCTGTCGGCCGGCATGGCCATCGCCCACGCGGAGCCCATCGGGCAGCCACCGGCTGTGCCGTCCAGCGCCGTGCCGTGTCTGCAGGGCCTGCGACTGAAGAACTCCCACACCCCGCCGGAGCTTTACCTGGGGGTCGTCCAGTGTGCGCGTGAGCGGGCCACCTTCCCCGCAGCGGCCAACATGTTCGTGTTGGCGGGGGTCTACGGGCGTTATGACCAGTTGCGTGTGAAGGACGCATCGGCGCATCAGGCCGTCTCCGTCATGCGCATGGCCATCGACGGCCACCTGAGCGACGACTTCCGCGCCTACCTGCGCCAGATCGGCGCGTCCAGACCCGCCATGCAGCAGATGTGCGCCATGGTGCGGCGGGTCGGCCCTCCGGCCTATTTCCCGCAGTACATGGTCGAGCATGGCCTGGGTGCGACACGGGCCGCGCTCGAGGGGCATCCGGCCCCCGGCCCGCTGAACGAAAAGCTCGACAAGGAGCACGCCTGGGACGAGGCGATCGAAGGCTACCTGCACTGCAGCGAATGAGCGCCCGGGCGTTCACGCCTCCACCGGCAGGATCAGGGTCTCCTTGATCTCTTCCATGACGATGTAGCTGCGTGACTCCGTGGCACCGGGCAGCTTGAGCAGGATCTCGCCCAGCAGGCGACGGTACTGCGACATCTCGGCAATGCGGGCCTTCACCAGGAAGTCGAAATCACCGGTGACCAGGTGGCACTCGAGCACATGGGGCACGTGGCCGATCTGGGCCTTGACCTGGTTGAACACCTCGTCGGACTTGATCGCCATCTTGAGCTCCACGAACACCAGCATCGCCTGCCCGACCGCGGCCGGGTTCAGGCGAGCGTGGTAGCCGGTGATCACGCCCTCGCGCTCGAGACGGCGCACGCGCTCGGTGCAAGGGGTGGGCGAGAGGCCGACACGCTCGGCCAGTTCGGTCATCGACAGGCGGCCTTCGCGCTGAAGGTGCGCCAGGATGCGGCGGTCAAGCCGGTCCAGTTCACGCGTCATGGTGGCTTTCTCCCGTATGGCGTTCTGTGGCAGTGATTTTCACTGCATTCGCCGCGCCTCCACAAGCAATACAGCGGAAATCCTGCCCGGTGTTCCTTACAGTGAAGTCCTGGGGCCCGAGCGGCCAGGAGGGCTGTGAGATGGACGTGATCGTGCTGGGAGGCGGGGTGATCGGCACCACCACCGCCTGGAGTCTGGCCCGGGCGGGCGCCCGGGTGACGGTGCTGGAGCGCCAGCCGGGGGTGGCGCTGGAGACGAGCTTTGCCAACGCAGGCCAGGTATCGGCCGGCTACGCAACGCCGTGGGCGGCCCCGGGCATTCCCCTCAAAGCCATGAAGTGGCTGTGTCAGCGTCATGCCCCGCTCGCCATCCGGCCCGATGGCACGCTGTTCCAGTGGCAATGGATGCTGCAGATGCTGGGGCAATGTCGCGCCGACCGCTATGCGGTCAACAAGACCCGCATGATGCGCCTGGCCGAGTACAGCCGCGATCAGCTGCGCATGCTGCGCGCCGAACTGGGTTTGCAGTACGAGGCCCGCAGCCTGGGTACCTTGCAGGTGTTCCGGACCGCAGCCCAGCTGGCTGCGGCCGAGCGCGACGTGGCCGTGCTGCGCGACCTGGGCGTGCCCCATCGCCTGCTGTCCCGCGATGAACTGCACACGGCCGAGCCCGCGCTGCACGGCGTGCGCGAGCGGCTCTCGGGTGGGCTGCAGCTGCCCAATGACGAAACCGGCGACTGCCACCTGTTCACCACCGAATTGGCGCGGCAGGCTCAGGCGATGGGCGTGCGTTTTCGCTTCGGGGTGCAGGTGGAGGGCCTTGAGGTGCAAGGCCACAGCGTGCGGGCCGTCCAGACCTCGGACGAGTCACTGCGCGCGGACCATGTCGTCGTGGCGCTGGGCTGCGCCAGCCGGCCGCTGCTGCAGGGTCTGGGGCTGGATCTGCCGGTGTACCCCGTCAAGGGCTACTCGCTCACAGTGCCGCTGGCCGACGAAGCCCGCGCCCCGGTGTCCACGGTGCTGGATGAAACCTACAAGGTGGCCGTGACACGCTTCGATCGGCGCCTGAGGGTGGGCGGCATGGCCGAGCTGGCCGGCTTGGACATGCGGCTGGACCCGCGCCGCCGCGCCACGCTGGAAAAGGTGGTCAACGACCTGTTCCCGGGCGGCGGCACCCTGTCGGACGGGCAGTTCTGGACGGGGCTGCGCCCGATGACGCCCGACGGCACCCCGTTGGTGGGGGCGACCGCGATCGACAACCTGTGGACCAACACCGGCCACGGCACGCTGGGCTGGACCATGGCGTGCGGCTCGGCGCAGGTGGTGGCCGATCTGGTGACCGGACGGCGCCCGGCCATCGACACCGAGGGGCTGTCGCTGTCGCGCTGGCAGCGGGGCATTCAAAAGTTTGCAATGAAGCCGTCAGCAGCGGTGTCCTGAGCATGGGGGCGCACGCACTACAGTCAACGCATGACTGCTCGCGCCCCTGTCCTTTTCGTCTCGCACGGCTCACCCACCTTCGCCATCGATCCTGGCCGCCTGGGCCCCGCCCTCACGGCGCTGGGCCAGGCATGGCGGGATGTGAAGGCCGTCCTGGTGGTGTCGCCGCACTGGCAGACCCGCGAGCTGGCGGTCACGCTGTCACGCCAGCCAGAAACGGTCCACGACTTCGGCGGCTTCCCGCCCGCGCTGTATCGCCTGCAGTACCCGGTTCCCGATCCCCTGCCCTACGCCAGCCAGGCTGTGCAGGCGCTGGCCCGCGCCGGTCATGCCGTGCAGGGCGACGAGCAACGCGGGCTGGACCACGGTGCCTGGGTGCCGCTGATGCACCTGCTGCCGGTGGGGTCCGATGGGCGTGCACCGCTGCCGGTGTTTCAAGTCTCGCTGCCCATCCATTTCGGCACGGCCGATGCCTGGCGACTCGGCCAGGCTCTGGCGCCCTTGCGGGACGCAGGCATCGCGGTCGTCGGCTCGGGCAGCATGACGCACAACCTGCGCGACGTACAGTGGGCGGATGACGCCGCCCCTGTGCCCTATGTCGAGGCGTTTGCCGCCTGGGTGCGCGACGCCGTGGCGCGTGCCGATGACAAGGCGGTGATGGACTACCGCCAGCAGGCGCCCCACGCCGCACGGGCCCACCCGACCGAGGAGCACTTCCTGCCCCTGCTGGTGGCGCTCGGCGCCCGGGATGCGGACGAAGCGCCCTTCATGCTGGACGCCGACATCACCCACGGATCGCTGTCGATGGCGTCGTTCGCGTGGGGAACGCCGGCGCAGTGATCAGAACGAAGCCCAGTCGTCGCTGCCCGCCTTGACGGGGGCGCTGACCGGGGTAGGTGCCGGGGCGGTTGCTGCGGCCCGGGCGACCGGCCTGTCGGCGGCGCGGCGGGCGACAGGCACCGGGCTGGCCGTCGCCTTGCGGGAGAGCTTGAAGACCGCCACCGCCTGCACGAGCTGCTGAGCCTGGCCCTTCAGGCTCTCGGCCGCCGAAGCGCTCTGTTCCACCAGAGCTGCGTTCTGCTGCGTCACCTGATCCATCTGGCCGACCGCGCCACTGACCTGCTGGATGCCCGAGCTCTGCTCGGCACTGGCCGACGTGATCTCGGCCACGATATCGCTCACGCGCTTGATCGAACCCACGATCTCGTCCATGGTCTTGCCGGCCTGATCGACCAGCACGGTGCCTTGCTCCACCTGCTCGACGCTCCGGCCAATGAGGGTCTTGATCTCCTTGGCCGCCTCGGCGCTGCGCTGCGCCAGGGTGCGCACCTCGGACGCCACCACGGCAAAGCCGCGACCCTGCTCGCCCGCGCGGGCCGCCTCGACCGCGGCGTTCAGCGCGAGGATGTTGGTCTGGAACGCGATGCCATCGATCACACCGATGATGTCGCCGATCTTGCGGCTGCTGTCGCTGATGCCTTGCATCGTGGAAACGACCTTGCCAACCACCTCGCCGCCCTCGGCCGCCACCGAGGTGGCGCCTTGCGCGAGCACGTTGGCCTGCTGGGCGCTGTCGGCGTTGTTGCGCACGGTGACCCCGAGCTGGCTCATGGTGGCAGAGGTCTGCTGCAGTGCGCTGGCCTGCTCCTCGGTGCGCTGACTCAGGTCCTGGTTGCCGAGTGCGATCTCGGCGCTGGCCGTGGCCACGCCTTCCGCGTTCTCGCGGACCTGGGCCACCACTTCCGTCAGCGAGGCCTGCATGTCCGCCATGGTGGTCAGCAGCGGGCTGAATTCGTCACGTACATCGTCGAGCACCGGAACGGAGAAATCGCCCTCCTTCACGCGGTCGGCCACGACCTGGGCCTGCGCGACACGCCGGCGCAACGACCGCGCCATGAACCACGAGAAGGCCACCAGACCACAGCCCACCGCAGCGACGAACGCTGACAGCTGCAGACGGGTGTTTTCCACATTGGATCCAATGGCCGCCACATCGCCCTCGAGAACCTTGATCTGGCGATCCCGCTCTTCGCTCAGCCATTTCTGGATCTTGGCGAACTGGGGCGTGGTGGTCTCTGCCAGCATGGTGCGGGCTTCATCATGCTGGCCAGCCTTCACCAGCGCCAGGTTCTTCTCGGCAACTGGCCAGGACACTTCCTGAAGGTCCAGCCAATCCCGCTTGAACGCGTCGCGCCCTGCCTGCTCGGTGATCTCTGCCAGGAAATCGGCATCGTTCTTCGAGATCTGCTTGCGCTTGAGTTGCACTGCCTGCGCGGCGGCGTCGATCTCTTCCGGGCTCTTGGCCAGCATGGCCCGCCGGATGTCGGACAGCGCCTGCGACACCTTCAACTCGGTGCTCGCGATCAGGGCCAGTTGCAGCACCTTCACCTTGCCGGTACGGTAAGTGAGATCACGGACCTCACTGAGCTGATGCCAGGCGCTGGCCGTGACCGCGACGAGGGCGGCGATGAGGGCAAAGGACACCACGTACAGCCGCGCGCTCAGGCTGAGACCTCGAAGAAGAGACATGCTTGCGTTCCTTGAAAAGACAAATCGAACCGCTCCTGGACACTGCACAGGCGCAAGGCAGGGCGGACAGGTCTTCAGAGCATCCACAGGCGAACGCGGCATCCCAGCCATGAGCAGCGCGACAGCCCTTCCCGCCTCGCTCCGTTTGCACGAAGCAACGCCGGGAAGAAGGTGCGACACATTCACCTGGGGTGGCTATCGGCACGAACCGTTACATGTGTAAGGTCTTTCGGCGCACGGAATGGCTTTTTGCCCACTTTGTCACGGAGCGGGCTTCTGGCATGCGCCCTGACAGGGTGCGGTGAACCTGGGCACCCCGGGTGCCGGGGCCTCAGGACAATGTGCTGTTCGAGCGCTGCCTCACGCGTTGACAGCGCGAGGTGCTTGGACGAGGGCGTCGCGGCTCGGAACGAGCGGAAACACGGCGGGAAGCATGGTCCCGGAAACGACAAAGCCCCGCAGTGCGGGGCTCTGTGATTCCTTGGTTTTCAAGGGAAACTGGTCGGGGTGAGAGGATTCGAACCTCCGGCCTCTACGTCCCGAACGCTAGGCACTTGCCCTGTATCCACTGATGCTCTAAGCTGTCCCAGCATTAATTGGGACAAATTTGGGACACAAGAGACATGGGCACGATCACGAAGCGCGGCGAATTGCAGTGGCAAGCCAAGGTGCGGCGCAAGGGCTACCCCGCGCAGTCACGCACCTTCTCCTACAAGGAGGACGCCGAGAAGTGGGTTCGTGAGCTGGAGCGTGCCGCCGACACGGGTGGCGTCGTGGATCGGCGCGAGGCTGAGAAGAACACCCTCGGAGCCATTCTGCGCCGCTATCAAACAGAGGTCACGCCGTCCAAGAAATCGGCCGACATCGAATCCGTGAAGATCGACGTCATCATGAAAGACGCGACCCTGCCCAAGCTCAAGATGTCGGCGGTCACCAGCAGTGCCGTGGCCAGTTGGCGCGACCGGCGACTCAAGCAGGTCGGTGGCGCCACCGTCAATCGCGAGATTGATGTGCTGTCTGCCGTCTTCAACCATGCCCGTCGCGAATGGGGGGTGCATGTTGAAAACCCGATCCCACTGATCAAACGCCCCGAGAAGGCGCGGGCTCGTGATCGCCGGTTTTCAGCGGAGGAGGAAACCTACCTCCTGGCCGCCCTGACAGGGGGTGAGCGCCTGGCCGATGGCACGTTCAGCAAGGGCGCCCGCAACCCCTGGCTGCTACCATTGGTCAAACTGGCGATCGAAACCGCCATGCGACGTGGTGAGCTGCTATCGCTCACGTGGGAGAACGTGGACCTCAAGCGCCAGACCGCCCACTTGCCCGACACCAAGAACGGTGATCCCAGAACGGTACCCTTGTCCACGCGGGCCGTCGCCATCCTTCAGGCGCTGCCTCTGCCAGAGGTTGACGAAGAGGACCGTGACATCGAAGAACCCCAACGGAGCGGCCCTGTCTTTCCAACCACTGCATTGGCATTGCGCAAGGGCTTTGCCCGAGCCATTGAGCGCGCTCAAGAGCAATACCGTGCCGACTGCAAACAAGCCAAGCGCCGACCTGCTGCGGGCTTTCTTGAAGACGTTCATTTCCACGACACTCGCCATGAGGCCGCATCGCGCTTGGCAGAGAAGCTGACAAACGTTCTGGAGCTGTCGGCGGTCACTGGCCACAAAGACCTGCGCATGCTCAAGCGTTACTACCACCCCCGCGCCGAAGATCTGGCCAAGAAGCTCGGTTGATGTGGACAAGGTCGTGGACAGCCGAAGTTGTCCACGATAAATCGCCCCTGCCAGATCTCGATAGATCACCCCTGCTGACGGCAGCCTTTCCTCGATAGATCACCCCGAGCGTGTTCGATAGATCGCCCCTACTCTGTACAGATAGGGGCTCTGATAGCGTTCAGATAGCTCAACTGGTAGTGGGGGCGCCACTTCTGTGGACAAGCCACAGGACGACGAAATGGAGGTAGTTAGGCAACGCTTTGTTACTCGGCGAGACGTTGAGGCGGTGATCAGGTCTGCTAGATTCGCCCAAAAAAATGACAGGGGAAGCAATGAGGCCATTCATCGTGATGGGCGACCAGACCAGCCATGGTGGCGTGGTCATTGGGTCCACGCAAACCACAGACACCCATGGAAAGCGATTGGCGCGCGTCGGCGACCAAGTCACTTGCCCGAAGAAGGGCCATGGCACCACCGTCATCGTGACAGGTGATCCGACCATGATCGTGGATGGTGCCCCAGTTGCTCGACACGGTGATCTTTGCGCATGTGGCGCTGTGCTGATATCCAGCCAGGCTGTCTCCCGTGTGGGTGAAGGCGGCGGCTCATCAAACCCCAGCCCTGGTTGGCAAGCCGCGACCGCCATTTCAGGTGTAGCGGCTGCCAAAGAAGCCAACGAAGCGATCAAGGCCTTGTTCGACCATCGCTTTGTGCTGAGGTGCGATTTGACCGACATGCCCTTGGCCAAGCAGCCGTACCGTCTGCGTTGGAAGGATCAGGTCATTGAAGGCGTGACCGATGAGAAGGGGCAAACCTCCGCGATCCCCACAGGCAGCTCCGCTGCCGAAGTGACTTGTGAAATCCTGGGGGAAGCAATCAATGGCTAACGGCCCAGCACTCAGGGTCATCACGACCCAAAAATCTCAGTCCACGGTCAAGAGCGACACGACGCCAGCGCAAGTACAAGGCAACGAGCTTGCAATGGCGCTTCAGGGCATGGAAACGGCCTCTGCTGCGTTTGCCGAGAGCATCATCAAAGACCCACCTGCGCGCGCCGACTACACCCGCAAGACGGCCGCTGCCAGGGCAGAACTGATCCAGCTCGTGAAAGAGGGCAAGATCACCCCGCACGAAGCGGCCAAGACGGCCAATGCCATTCGCAATCAGATCATGGAACTGACGCGAGCCAGGATCACCGACTTCGGTCTGGCCTTGTCAAAGGACATGAAGGCCTCGGGACTTCCTCTGGACTACATGCAAAGCCATAAGGCCAAGGAATTGTTCGGTCGGCCATTCGAGTCGTTGACCTCTGCGCAAAAGGAAAAGGTTTGGGTGCAGATCGTTGAGAGCGCAGGCAAGTCCAATCATGGCGTCAACATGCGCGTGAAGCTGTACGGCGCTGCGGGACGAGTTTTTCTGGTGGCGACCCTCGCGTTCGCCGTCTACAACGTTGCCACTGCTGAAGACAAGCCTCGTCAGGCGGCCAAAGAGGGCACCACGGTTGCGGGTGGTTTCGCGGGTGGTGCTGTGGCCACGGTTGGCGTTGTCGCGATGGCCAGCAACCCAGCAGGCTGGGTGGTCGGTGTCATGATGTTCGTGGGGGCTGCGGTCGGGGCGACCGGCGCGTCATCCACCTTTGACTACTTCTGGCCGGAGAGAGCGCATTGAATCAGCTTGCCGTGATTGCCGCGACACAAGGCATTGCCATGGCGGCAGCGATCATCATGTCGATGCGCCTCACGTCCGATGTTCCCCTCGCGCCCGCCTCAAAGGGTGAGCGTTTGCGGGCCTGGGCGATCATCGCTGCTTGCTGCGCTGGGCTTTGCCTTCTGACGGCGGGCATGTTTCACGCGGGCTGGCCATACAAGACGCACCTGTTGGCCGCACTGGGCTTGGGGGGGCTTCTGTATCTGCCCTTCTCGACATCCTCTGAATCAGAGGAGGATGACTCACCGGTACCCATCCTCGACAAGGTCAAGGTGACCTTGGCAACCGTGGCATGCGCAGCATCTCTTGCTGCCATTGGGGCCTACGCCGTGCTGCTCAAGCTCTGACGCTACCCATCGCAGCACGTCAGGTTGTGCCAATCACGCTGCCATTGCCTGGTAGCGCACCTCGACGCGGCCACACATTTCCGCAAGCGACCACTCCAAAGCTCCAGCCAGCCGATGCAGCACGCTGATGGTGGGCTGCTTCCGCCCGCTCTCGATCAAGGTGATGTAGGGCCGATCCAACTCACAGCGCCCAGCCAGGTCCTCCTGCGACAAGCCGAGTTCTAAGCGGCGCACCTTGATCTCCACCCCCAAGGCTTCGATCAACGACTGGTTTCGACTCGGTCTCATGGACAGCGAGTCTTCCGAATATGTACACTATTGACACGTGTCTATAGATAACATTCGAGAGGGAAACGAGATCATGGAAGGCTTGCGACGACTCCACACCACAGGCTACGTGACGTCACGCAGTCATCGCAAGGCGTCCAGCCAGCGCTCGATGACATCCATCTGCGTACTGGCTCTGATTCAGACGCTTTCAGGGTGCGTAACCACCCAAGCGCAACCGGACGGATCAACCAAGGTTCGGCTCTCACTGGGCGCCCAGGTCCAGTCTGCTCAAACCGCCACCCCCGACAACTTTGAGCGCCAAAAAGGTGCCGCCTTGCCAAGCGTCCGCACGACGCGTTTGGCCGGTATCTTCAGCAAGCATCCCTACGACGGTACGGCAAAGACGCACTTTCCCCGTGTGGCCGTCACGGTGACGGACTGGTCCCGGAGCGACTGCTGGTCGGCAACCGCCACGATTTGGTGGAGCAAGAGCAAATCAGAGGTAGTGCCGGGCTTTTCGGTCTGCTGGGGTCAGTCAGTCAGCTTTGCAGCGAACAATGCCGCCAATTTGCACCTCTTTATGCAACAGATGGCGGTTGACCACAGCGGAAATGTCCGTACCGTTGGCCCTAAGCCGCCCATGCTGGCCATCCCCGACCGGCAGCCGATCAGCGAGCGGCAGCAGCTCGCCTTCCAGGGGTTTGTCCAGCAACTGGTGCTCGACACAGGCTGGCAGCCGGGCGCACCGACCAATATTTGGTTGGTGGGGTACGACACCAATGCGCCCATCAAGCCCACCGTGCCTCTTGTTTCCAGCAACGGAGCATCGCAGCCCGTGGACGCCAAGAGCAAGGCGCAACTCGAACAGGCGCTGGGCTGCGCGGCCATCGGTCCACGATTTGAATTGGCTGAGTCCATGCTCAAGCTATCGGGGTGGAATCCAGATCAAGGCGTCACGCCGGTCACGCTCGCCGAGCCCGTCAACGTCTATGGGGTCCGCGTCCGCAAGGTAGCGGTGTCACGTGACGGGGGTGAGCAAACCTACCGCAGCTACTTGCCCGGCATCACGGTCCAGCAACTTGCGAAGTCCGCCTCGCTGAAGCTGGGTAAGGACGGTAAGACCTATGGCCGTTTGACCAAGGTCGGCGTGTTGTCGGCGGGCATGGAGGGCGTCGAAGCCACGCTGACCTGCACCGTCAACACCGAAGGTTCGGAGGGCTGAGCATGTCGATGCAATGCCCGAGTTGCGGCAGCACGCACATCCAGCCGATGGCCGTTGTGCATGCGGGCGGCACGCAGCAGTTCCACGCAACGCACACGGCGGTCACCTCAGATGGTCAGTTCGTCCAAGGCAGTAGCCAGGGCTCCCAGTCCACGGCGTTGGCCCAGCACTGCGCCCCACCTGCGCCGCCATCACCGCTGCCGTTCATTGGAGCCTATGGGATAGGCGGCATCATCATCTACATGTCGATGACGGTTTGCCCGTTGTTGGCACGTGAGTGCGTGTACGTCGGTTTGGCGGGCCTGAGCTACAACTGGAAGCAAGCGGCTGTCGGCTTGGGACTCATCGTGCTGGGCTGGCTGCTGATGAAGGGCTGGCGTACCCAGGCGAAGGCATACAGTGCCGCGAAGCGCCGGTGGCAGCGCACGTGGTTCTGCCACGCGTGTGGTCAGGCGCACCAGCGGGACTGACGGCGAGCAACGGCTACCGTAATTACGGTAATTACCGTAATCGTCCGATGTGCTTACTGTCACAGCCCCGAGCCCAGAGGCGCAAATGCCAAGGGCCTGGCGTCAACAAGAACTTCGACTCAGGTAGTTCAGTACCCGCCTTGACTGAAAGGCGCGCGCGATCTGCCAACTGTCTTGCCCGTGTGCATCTGGCCTGAGTGGATCACCACCACGTTGGATCATCAAATCAAACAGCTCGGGCAAGTCGCTTTCAGCCGCCAGCATCAGCGGAGTTCGGCCAGGAACAGGGTATTTGTGAGATGCATTCGGGTTGGCTCCTGCGTCCAGAATTGTTGCGGCGATTCGCATCAACTTGGAAACGGATTGCCTTGACACGTGCTGGTCAACCAGTGCCTTGGCCACAGCAATTGCCAGTTCTTGATGCGAGCGCAAAGCGGCTGAGTTTGAACCGAAGGCGCCTGCGACTCCGACGCCGAATCGTCGTAAGGTGTCCTGAAGCACCAAGTCTGGCTCCTGCATCATTCGCGCAGTCAGAGTGACCAGCATCCGCGTTGGGTTCACCCTGCCAGACAACCGGCTCACCAGGTAGTACAGCGGTGACTGGCTGTCGGTCAACGCGCGCTGCTCAACATCTGCTCCTTGCATGACCAGGGTCTCGACGACATCCGGTAGCCCCAAATCGATCGCGCACATCAATGGCGTTAGTTGCTTTCGCCGGGTAACCGCATTGATCGTGGCACGTTGATGGGGCTTGTCCAAAAGCAGGTCCAGTACCTCGCGCCTCCCCGTCTGTTCTGCGTGCTGAAGTGCACAGAGCAGTGCGGATGCATTTGAGCTGTCCAGGTCGTCTACCGAGGCCCCCGCGTCGAGCAGATCTTCGACTTGCTCAACAAGCCCAAACGAAGCAAACAGGCGCAACTGTGGCCAGCGGCGAACCTGCCCATCTGCAGAATGCACTGCCCGTACGCGGCTCGGTGTCTTGAGGTCGGGCTTCAATTTGGAAATAGCGTCACGGTCGATGAAAAGCCACCCTTGAATGGGCTCATCTGCAAGATCTTGCTGGCATTCCGCGAATCGTCCGCATGCTGGAAATTCGAGCGGTAGCTGCAGCGCGAGCTGATCAAGTTCCCAATCTTCGAGAACCGATCCGGCTTCAGGCTTGCGGTACAGCCCGAGGGTGATGCCCGCGTGCTTGAGCTGCTTCAGGAACACCCGTTCCTTCGGTAGAAATGCCGACAAGCATGATGCTTCGGAAATGATGTCTTTGACTTGGTGCCCCGCTCGGTAGCACGCCTGCTCGAACGCCATCTTGTAGTGCGGGAGCGCTTCTTGATACTGCCCGGACAGCACATGCCAGCGGCCTTTCATCCAGCTGTAGTGATAAGAGGTGCGGCCCTCTGGGTCGCTGGTTGTGGCCAGTCGCTCCAGTGCTTCGATTTGCTGCCATGTGCGCTCTTGATCGCCAGGCTGCTTTGCCGACGTGCGGCGGAGGTCGTGCCAAAGCTGACGGCCAGGTTCAGCGAGTTCGGGCCATGTCTGTCCAACGCGGACGACTAACTCTGAAAGCAGCTCCTCTACGGGCCTTCCGGGCGGAGTGCTCCCTTGCGCATACGGGAGCATCAACGACCGCAGCGGTGTCGCAGATTGCCTTTCCAGCCTCGACAAAGCAGAGGCAATCATCAGCCAAACAGGGCAAGCGGGGATCGGCTTCCAGCATTCGATCAACCTTCGGTAGAACAGCTTGACGCTTTGCGCTGAAGGAATGTCGGTGCCGGTACGCCACTTTCGTACCTTTTCCTGCTCAACCCGAGCCGATCCAGTACTTCCCGGATACAGCAGTTTCTCTACGGGACCTCCGACAGCACAGTCCAGCCATTCGAATGTCACCTGCAGTGGCTGCTGGCTGTCAGCAAGCAAGCGCTGCAAATCAGGGCCTGGGATCTCGGCGCTGACTTGCTGCAGCAGTTCTCCGCCGGCTGGGGCAAAGAAATGCTGGACCAAGACCGGAAGTGCATCGTTGCGTCCCAGGGTATCCAGTGACACGCCTAGCACCAGCCGGGTGTAGGCGGACAGAACCGAGGAGACCCAGCGCGCAAAGATTTGGTGGGCGGGATCGCCAACGACTGTTGCACTGCTGTCAACGAGTAGGTCGGCGATGACCGTATCCAAACGCTCCCAGTCGAAATCGCCCTCTCGGGCCAAGCGTCCAACGTCGCTGCCGGTCTTGTTGGCGTCAATTGCTCCGGCCAAGGCCGAGATGCATTCGCCGAATCTGGGGTACGGAGGTTGTTGTCTTGTCATGGTCACTTGATCGCGGCGATGCGGCGAATGTCCCTGCGGAAATTCAGGTTGGCCCGCCAGTCGCTCGGAGTTCCCGGCACCGCAAGCCTGCGGCCATTCGGCGCGACTAGCTTGCCATGTGTTTTGCCGTTCACGTACTGCCAACCTGAGCGGACCAGTGTCCGCACCAGGGCGGAGACCGTCTTGTCGTTGCTGTATCTCATGTTCAACTTCAGGCCTGGCGCCATCGCTGGCGCCAGGCTCAGCTCCGGTTACTTCGAGCCCTTGGCGCCGCTTTGATTCGTGGCAGCGGCGCTCTGTGCCCGCGCAGCGAAGCTACCAGCTGGCACTTGCCCGCCGTTGGCCTTTGCGGTAGACGACTGGATGCGAGCGGCTGCCTGGCTGGTCATCGGGGTGGACTTGGCAGAAGACTTAGACATAGGAAACCTTTCAATGGTGACGTTGCGCACATCGGCAACAGTCGAAAGGTTAGATTTCTGGCGTCAGTTCGTATCCCGCGCGACCGCTGAAGAAATTTTCTGTTTTGTTCTTCACGTGGCGGCTGCGTGCCGATCCGCCCACTCCGAGAAGGGTGGACTGCGCTGCGCCCCCAGCGCCTTTAAGCGCTGACTGGCACTCAAGCCCGAATGTCGCATCGTGTCTGCCAGCGCTGCTGGTCTGCCAGACAGGGCCACTGCGCTGAAACGCTCACACTCGTACTGTTAGTTCGCCTTGGAGCGGTCTCATACAATGAACCCGATCGGCTTGCGATTTGGGCTGGACATGTCCGGCAGGTCGCTGACTCGAATGTGATCTCGCTCTTCCCGTGCTGCCCGCCCCAGGGCGCGTTTCAGAGCCAAACCCAAGCTTCTCGGCGGCAAGCCCTTCAGCTCCTCCACCACCTGTTCATCCAGCTTCGGCGCAAAGATCGATCCCCAGGGGCTCTCCGCCCGCATGCGTCCATAGATTTGCTGGGCGATGTGAGCCACTTGCTCAGCGTTTGGGGCCTGCACCTGAAGCACCGTCATGCGCGACAGCAGCGGTGCCGGGATGCCTTCGGTGCTGTTGGCCGTGGCAACCCAGTTCACGTGACTGGCGTCGATGGCGAAATCGCGGATCGAGAGGTCGATGAAGTCGCGTGCACTGCGAGGCTCCAGCAGGGTATAGAGCGCAGCGAGCGGGTCGTACTGACGTTGCTGGTCGGACTTGTCGAGCTCGTCCAGCACGATCACCGGATTCGCCAGTGGCTGGTAGGCCAGTAGTTCAAATACCACGCCTGGCTCCGAGTTCGACCAAAACGACTCCGACCCAGCCAAAGGCGCGCTTGACTGCGTGCTGGCCATGTCGATCACGCGGAAAGGTAGGTTCAGGCGAGCGGCAAGCCAGCGAGCTGCCTCCGTCTTGCCAATACCTGCGGGGCCGACCAGCAAGATGGGCGCCCAAGCCACGCGACCATCGCCCATCGCATGCAAGGCGAAATGGTCGTGCAGCACCTCGGCCAGTTCAGCGAAGTTGGGGAAGTCGCGCTGGAAGTCTTCGATCAGCTGTGTCCAGTCATCGGGCAGTTCGCCCAGCTTGCGGCGTTCGTGGCCAGCGGCCCGGATGCGTTCGGCGATGTACTGCGCTCGCTTGGCCTTTTCGTCGGGCTTGGCGCGGTGGCGATCGACGAAGCTGCGCAGACCTGCAGCGTCCAGAAACGCGATCTGAGATGTTGCCCGAGGTGCTTGTAGGGCGGGTTGCTCCGGCACCGCTGCCGGGTGCGTCATGTCTGGCAGCGACTGCACCAGCGCTTGAACGGCGTTGTCGATGGACGGATCGAGCGGCTCACCACGAACTGACTTCTCGGGCTTGGTGGCGGCCGGCAGCAGCCCTGCAGCTACAGCCAGTTTGTGATTGCGCCTCAGGTCTTCTGCGAAGAGCCCGATGGTGGCCTCGTGCTGCTTGCAGCGCACTCCCTGGCCTGTGTTCGCATCGCCGCCAATCACCGGCGCCGAGCAAACCGGGCAATGTTGTTGGGCTGCATGTCGGGCGGCCTCGATCAGATCCAACAAAGCCCTGTCTCTGTTGATACTGGCGCCCACCAGCTCCACCCGCAAGCTGAGCTTGTCGCGCTGGTTTGTGGCGCAAAAGAGCGGCAGGTGGCGGTAGTCGGCCGGCTTCATCAGCAGCTCACATTGGCCCACGAAATGCGCCAGCACCGCCAAGTGGCCAGGGGCGGGCTCCACCACTTGCTTGACCAACCATGGGTGCTGGCTCTTCAACGCAGCCAGGGCGGCCTGGTAGATGGCGCGGGTCATCGGGCGGTAGCTGTAAGAGCGGGTCATGGCGGCCTCTTTTGATTAACTATAACTAACTATAACCACGCAAAGAGCAGAGATCCAGCACTCACTCGTGGCGTTTACCTTGGTTATAGTGATTTACTGTGATGTACCCTAGGGCCAGCCATGTCCACATTGAGCAGTGACCAACTCCCCATATTGGCCGGTGCGCTGTTGCGCCTGCGCTGCCTCACGTTGGCTGCGGTGTTTGACGCCACCGGCATCCGTGCAGCAAACCTGTCTGCCTGGCTGAAGGGCAAGCCCCAGGTGATCTCTGCGGCGCGCGTGACGGCGTTGCTGTACCACCTGGGCGTGCAAGGTGGTCAGCTTCGCTCCGACATGGTGCACACCTGGTCCGACCAAGGTGACTGGCAGCACTTGCGCACTGTGTTCAGCCTGCTGCTTGAACCGATAGCGCCCCGGTGTTTGTTCCTCGACGAGCATCCTGGGGTGTCCCACACCAGATTTCTGCAGTGGGGAGAGGCTTGGATTCGGATGTCGCTCACGCCGGGGCCTACGACGCAGGACGATTTGGCCGCGATGGTCAGTCCCGACCGAATGATCGTGCTGCCAGTCGCGCTGGCGGTCATCCCCACGCACGACCCGCAAGCGACAGCATCTGCGCTCTTAAGCCTTGCCGAGCAGGGAGGGCAGGACATTCCCACTGGCGAACTCGCCCATGGCTTCATGCAACGCCTCGGGGCTCCCCCTGGGCAGGACTTTGTGCTCACGAGCGGCGACACATTGGGCTGGCGCATCTTGGAGGCGAGCTTGCGCAATGCAATGCGCAGGGGGTTGAGCCCCACCCAATTGGCGTTGAAGATCGAGACGATGCGGCTCGACGAAGACGACTTGGCCCCTTCGGGCAAAGCTAAACCTGGCTGAACTGCTGGACGAACGAAACTAAGGCGTGGGCAGCCAGACCGCTTCCTGCTCCAATGCCAAACCAGAGCGCTGCATCTGCTCGATAAGATCACGCATGTAGTCGGGAAGATGATCCACGGCGCCGATGAAGTAGCGCAAGGTGTCTCGCCATAGCCGGTTGCTGCCATAGCGTGCGAGCTTGCTTTCCCACTGCGGCATCAGCCAGCACTCGCAAGCGTCCCCTAGCACCTCGTACAGCCGTGCGAAATTGGCCAGGCCCACGCCGTCGTAATCCGGGAACAGGATGATGCGGCTGGCACGGGGGCGCTGACCTAGCCACGACAGCAGCCTGCCGTCGAGCTGCCCGCCGTAGTACAGCAAAGTGGCATGTGTGCCTGCTGGCAGCCAGTCCGTGCGGTCAAACAGGGCCTGGTTCTCGACCAGCCAGAGGGCTTGATCGGTGTGCCAGGCATCGTCGGGCTGAATGCGCAGCGTAGCCGCGCCCAAATTGCGGGTGAACGCGCTCAGTGCCAGCTCGGCGCCATGTTCTCCCTCAAACCAGCTCACCGCATCGCCGACCGC
The DNA here is from genome assembly GCF_913773725.1 of uncultured Aquabacterium sp. Lineage (GTDB taxonomy): Bacteria > Pseudomonadota > Gammaproteobacteria > Burkholderiales > Burkholderiaceae_C > Aquabacterium. The sequence continues at coordinate 20,112 of NZ_CAJYGK010000124.1, forward strand.
CTTTAGCAGAGGATAGTAGCTGTCGTGTTGATGCTGACGGGCCTTGCTGTTGCGGGCATGGGCCACGTGCTGTGCACGCAGCGGCAGTTGCTCTGCGACCGAGGGCTCAACCTGAGGAGATAGCTCAACCACATGGGTCTCAAACACAGCCTGATCGCAGATACCGTACACGTCTCCTCGCCCCTGACGTTGACAACTGACGGCACCCGTTTGCCGAGCAAAGCGATCCAGGGCGTTGCGCTGCGCAGGGGTGAACTGGCTGGCAGGCACTGAGCCCTTGCTATGTAATTTGAGCAGCGCTGCGCGCAGGGCCTGATCCGTCATCAGGCCTCCACCGGTTCGATGATCTGCCAGCTAAAGCGGCTGATCTGGTTGCTGCCCTGCCGGTGATGAATGGGCACGCAGTAGCGCACGGTGGTCAGTGGCGCGGGGGAAGCGAAGATCAGCGAAAAGCCGAACTCGGCAGCGGTCTCGATCAGACTGCGCTGGTTGCGCGCATCAAGGGCCAGAGCTTCGTCCAGGTAGCAGATGCCTTGAATCGGCCGCCGTTGATCCTGCATCAGGTGCAGCATCGCCAGCCCCGTCACCAGCTTGGCCATCAGCACTGTGCCGTTCGAGGCGGCGCTGTCGAGATCGTCGAAGGCTTCCGGCTCGCGACCTGCCTTGCCCACCCAGAAGCGCAGGCGGAACAGATCGGCCACGCGCAAGCCGTGGCGAGCGTTGCCTTCTTCGATGAGCAAGGTCTTGGCTCGATTGAGCTGATCATCGTCGAGCACGCTCTGCTGGTTGAAGAGTTCAAAAGTCTCGCTATTGCCCACCGTGGCCGCAGTGCTGATAAGTAGCTCGATGGCTTCGACCAGCGCGCTTTCGTCTTCGGGCTCGATCTTGAACACTGCCAAGTCGGAAAGCTGGCGCCCGCTGATCTTGCGATTGAACTCGCGCATCCGGCGCTTGAAAGCGGCCAGGCCATCGCGCAACTCGCGCAGGCAAGCCGCCACGTTCACCACTGCCGACCGCACCTTCTTCTCCAGCGCCTCGGCTTCCTGAGGTAGGTGATGGGCGAACTCCACCAGGCGGGTGATCTCGTCCTCAGGATCGCCAACAAACTGGTACTTGGTCAGCCCACCTGCGTGGATCTCACCCAGCAGTCGGCGAGTCAGGTCGTCCAGCTCCAGCAGTTGCCGGCAGTCGGACTGGTAGGTCTGCAGGCGCTCGGCCAGCTGGTCCAGCGCAAACTCGGGTTGCGCCAGCCAGGGCTGATGAGGCAAGTCGGCCAGCCACGTGAACGGACCTTCGTGATCGATGCGCTGGTTGCGGCGCTGCTCGATCTGGCGGTGCTGCTGTTTCAGGGTTTCCAAATCCTGCTGCCGCTGTTGGCGCTGCTGATCCAGCGCCCGGTAGCGAGCGGCCGATTGCGCCAGGCTGGTGGTCAGCTCGGCGAGCTTCTGATCGAGTGCCACAAGCCGTGTCTGGCGCTCAGCATCGCTGCCCTGCAAGGTCTGCATTTGGGTGTAGTCACGCAACTCGGCATCCAGCTGCACCAGTTGCTGTTCCAGCGCATCCCGCTCACGCTGGACGCTTTCCAACGCTTGCGCCGTCGCCAGTTGCTCCTCCAGCTGTGTCTGTTGTTGCTGCAAGTCCCGCTGCAACTCGCCCAGCTCCGCCAAGCTACGCTGTTGATGCTGTTCGGGAAGGTCGGCGATGCGCAGCTGAAGGCCTGGCAGGCGGATATGCGCATCATTGGCGTTGCCCAAGGCTTCCAAAAGGGCATGACCATCCAGCTGAAAGTCCTCGGCGCCCAGGGTGAACACAGGCTTGGCCAGCACCCTGTTCAGTGCCTCCAGTTGAGCGGGCGGCAACACGCTCGACAGCTGCTGGTAAAGGTTGTGGCCTTGGGTGCGCATCTCCTGCGTCAGCTGTGCCAGCTCCCTGTCCACGCGGGCGAGCTCGCGTTCGATGGATGCCGGAGGCCGGCTTTGCGCCTGGCCCAAGCGGATCACCAGAGCATCGCGCTGGTCCTGCACGTCGCGGCGGCACGCCTCCAGCATCGCACGGCTTTCCACCAAAGCGAATCGCTGCTGCAGCGCCTGCAACTGTTGGCTCTCCTGGCGAAGTTGCTTCTGCTCCTGCTCCCACTGGCTCTGCTCACGCACGGACTGACGGTCCTGCTCTCGCAAGCGGTCCAGCTCACCATCGCACTGCTGAAGCTCATGCTGCAGGGCTTGCTGGCGAGATTCGAAGTGCTGCTGCCACTGGCCCAACGCCTCGTCGATCATGGGCCGCCAGCACAGCAGCTTGCCTCGCAATGCCAGCCGTGCGTCGTGCTTGCGCTCCAGTTCAGCAAGGGTGCCTTTCAGGCGTTCGGCGGCCAGGTACTGACCGCGCTCGGCGTTGAGGTCGGCGAAGGCCTTGTCCCACTCTGCCTTGAAGTCGATGCTGGCGTCGGGCAAGTCGCGCCGGAAGATTTGCAGCAGGTAGTCCTTCACCTCGCTGGAGCGCAGCTTGTCCAAACGCAGTGTTCGGGTGAGCACGCGCTGAAAGATGCTGGCATCGCTGGCGTGCTCAAGGCGGAACACACAGAAGTCTTGCGAGCCAGTCAGCTTGCGGTTTCGGCCGCCGTACACCATGTCGGCGAATTCGCTGCCGCTGAAGCTGAACACGCGGCGGCCATGGGTGGCCAGATGGCTGGCTAGCTTTGGCTGCGCCACCAGCGTGCCATCTGGCAGGCAGAACTCTTCGACCTTGAGTGGGCCGGCGTAGGCGAAGTACTCGTACTCGAAGCTCACGCCCTTGCCGACGCACCCCAGCACCATGGTGCCCGACTCCGGCAGTGACACCTCCAGCAGCACATAGGCACTGTTGTTCGGGAAGTAGAACCGTCGGCTCTTCTCCACGTCGTGGGCGCCAAAGTCCATGCGGCGCCGGTCAATGATCAGCAGGAACTGCAGCGCATTGATCAGGCTGGTTTTGCCGGTGTTGTTAGGTGCCACGAGGGAGACCGCGCCATCCAAGGGGAGTTCTGCGCGGGAGTAGCCCGCGCTGCCCAGCAAGACCAGACGTTGGAAGCCGTGTTGCATCAGTCGATCTCCTCGTCACTCAGCACGTCGTCAGCGTTGTCCTCAGTGCCCACGTCGGGTTCGTTGTCATCTTCTCGGGAAGTTGCAGCCAGACCCTCGAAATGATCCAGATAGCGGCACACAGCGGGCAGAAGTCGCCAACCCGCTGGTTCAGCGACTGCAAATCCCAAGGTGCTGGCCCGCCCCAGCAGGTCGATCAGCCCGTCAGGCGACAGTCCTTCGGCATCCAGCAGGTCTTTCTGCTGCTCGTACACCTCGGCCAGCCACTCCCTGTCGATGAACCAGTCGGTGAAGCGTTGCAGCGCTTTGCCCGCATTGGCTTGTTCGTCGAAGATCACCATGAACAGCAGGGCGAGTTGGCGGCTGACCTTGCCGATGTTGCTGTTGGCGTCCGTACTGTGGAACCAGGCAAAGCCACGGGCATCCAGGCGCAGCTCGAAGCCCAGGGCCGCAAACAGGCCGACGTAGCTGGGCTCGTGCTTTTCCAGCTCCGCCCACAGAGCCGGCTCGGCCATCCGGTTCAGGTGCTTGCCTGACAGGAAAAGCCGGAACAGCTCTGCCAGCGCGGGCATCTGTGCCAGCGGGGTCGTCAGAAGATGAGGCGTTGTCATTCCCGGAAACTCACTCGATGGGGGTGATGCAGGATGCGGATGGTCTGCAGCGTGGTCTTCTCTGGCTGCTCGCAGGCTTCGACGAGCCATGCGCTGTCGTGCTGCAGCTCGTGAAAGAGCCGCAGCAGGGTGGCGTCCTGCAGATGGCCGTGGTGGGTGTTGAGCCAGTCGAGCAGGCTCTCCACCGGCAGGCTACGTTGCAGGTGTGCCCGAATGGCCGACTCGTCCACGTGCTCCAGCAGCGACGGGGTGTTGTCGGGCTCGTCTTGTGGGAAGGTCACCGACTGCGGCTGGTACTGCCGTGCAGCGGCCATGACCGCGCGCACCTCATCACCCAGTTGCAAGCGGAAACCGCGCTCATTGCGCCAGACGGGCAGTGCCGTGTCGCCCGTGGGGCACGACAACGCTCGGCGCAGGCCCCGTTTTCGCACCTGCCCCAGTAGCATGCTGACCGCACTGGTCAGTGCGTTGTGTTGACGCATCTCCTCGCGCAGTGGCAACACCGTGTCGGCACACTGTTGAGCGATCAGGCGGCCAAAGCGCCGCAGCTCCTTGGCCTGGTGCGCTACCTGCCTGAGCTGCAGGCGATGCGAGTACAGCCCGCCTTGAACCGACAGCTGCTCAAAGGCCAGATCCAGTGAGCGTTCGGCATCTTCAAGGTAACGGTAGAACGTGCCTTGCGGGCCGGTGTCCATCATCTGGTTCATCGGCTCGACGTACTGGTCGTAAGCCTCCAGCACATGCCGGTAGCGCTGGGCGATGGGCATGCTGGCGTCGGCGCTCTTTGCGTCTTCAGCGAGTTCCAGCAGCGCGTGGCGGTCTTGGTCCAGTTGCAGGCTGATCTGGCGAAACAGTTCAGCGAGCTTGTTAGCGGCTCCCCGCACCCGATCCATGTCGGCACCTTGCATTCCCTCGTTGAGCGCCTCGGTAGCCTCGCGGATGGCGGCAACGCGCGCTTGCAGCACAGCGGCCAAGCCCAGTTCATGTTCACGTGTGAGCCCACGCACGAAATCCAGCACGTAAGCATTGAGCTGTAGGTCGCTGCTACGGGCACACGGTTGCAGGATGTCCGCATTCACCATGGCGCGTAGCGCCCCGCCCTGCGCCTCGGCGTCTAGCTGCGGGGACACTTTCGCGATACAGCCCAGCACTTGATCACTGGTCAGCACCGCAAACTCGCGCGACAGCCGCACCAAGACTTCGACGGTGTCCCAGTGGGTGTACAGCCCGTAAATAAGTGAGCGAGGGTTGGCCATTTCAGTTCGAGTCCATGCTGCATGCTGCTGCCCACCGCCGCACCTGGCGGCATCTCGGCCCATGGCCGCAACGGGTTCTCAGCTGGCACGCCATGCTGGACGCAGCTTGAGCTCGCGTTGTCCCCATCAGCCGCTTCCCGCCAAACCTGCCGGTTTTGTGCTCAGCGGCCACATTCTTTGAGCTCGAAGATGCGAGCTCAAAGAATGTGCCGAACGCGGTGGGGACAGCCTGCTTGCGACCGTGCGTCCAGCATGAATGTGCGAAAGACGGTGCCAGCCTATGCGCGAAGAACGCTGCCTTCTGTGTGCGAAACAGGTGGGTGCAATGTGCGAAGTCTGTGCGAAGAGGCCTCTGATGAATGTGACAACAATGTGCTGACACCCCGCCGCACAGTGTGGCGTCATGTCGGCCAACAGTGTGGCAACCGAGGGCCAGGTTCGACCACGATCGCATCAGCATGACACCTCGAAGCACCGCAGCAACTGCGCACGAATGTCGGCAGGCTTGGCTGCCAGGTCTACGGTCACAAAGCGGAGCGGATGACCCTGGATGACGACTGTCTCATCGACCATCGTTCCAACAGCGGGGTGCAACAACAGGCCGCTTGCCGAGTCTGCCAGTGCATCGCCACAGCCGACCTGTGACCGCAGATAGGCGTACATCTGGTAGATGTAGCCGCTGCGCAGGCTTTGCTCTCGATACCACCCTGCCGTGACGATGGAGGTGAACTTGGTGTCGATGACGATACGTCGCCCCGAGCCACCATGGTCGAGCACCACGTCGGTCCGCATGGCAGGCAAGATGTCATCAATACCTTCCGTCTTGGACGAGATTTGCCACTGCAGCGTGGCGCCGCAACGAACATGCCACCCGAGTGGACTGAGCACCACGGCATACAAGCCGCCAACGGCGCGCTCAAACAGACGACGAACCCAAGCCTCCTCCCGGCCAGGCATCGCCAGCACGTTGCCGCCTGCGGATTCCGTGGGTAGCGCCAGGTCATAGGCAAGCTTGGCTGCTGCCACCATGAACTGGTCGTCCGCATCATGGCGTCCGAATCGATCACCGCTCATCTGGGCGTGGGTCGGCGGCTGGCCTGCGACGCCTCGGGACCACATCGCAGCAGCAAGAGATCGGCACCGATGGGCGACAACTGGCTTCTTGACCAAGCGGGCGACGGACTCCAATGCAGCGCGGACGAAACGATTCCGTGGCGTGTCGATGGTGAGCTCCGCAAAGCGGCAGGCCACCAAGCCGCGATCCAGCAACTGGCGCCGCTCAGTGGTCAGCACATCGATGCGCCCGCGAACGCGGCTGAGCCAATCTTCCCGAGATCGGTAGCCCAGGCTCAGCTGACGATGCAGCCGAGTCTCAACGGCATGGGCCAAAATTTCTGCCACCAGATCGGGCAACTCATCTGGACTTTCTTCGACCGCCACATGGGCGGTGCCGCCAGTCCGAAACAGGTCCGACGCATACAGCATCAACAGCCACAGGTTCCGGACAGGAATGCGCCCCACGAATCCGGGCGCGAACCCAGATTCGGCGGAAATCGGTGGCGCGATCAGACCCATCACCAGCCCTGCAGCAACCGTGCGGTGGCCTGACGCGCCTCCTCAGGGGAGTCAAACCAGTACTCTTCCAGCAGGGGGCCGATTTCGGTGTCCACGACTTGCTGGAACCATCGCCGGGTGCTGCCCGCATCCAGCCGATGCACGGGCGTGACATAGCTGTGACCGATTCGGAACTGCTTGCCCAAGCGTGCATCCGCTGCAATCAGCTCGTTCAGCTCGGCCATGCGTCGCTCAATGTCTGACGCCAGTGCTTCATCCACACCGCAGGCTGAAACCACCCAGCTCCGCCATGCTGGGCCGAGGCGCGGCTCAAGGCTTACAAACGCAAAGCGGCGCCGCAACGCCAGATCGACCAGCGCCAAAGACCGATCCGCGATGTTCATGGTGCCGATGACATGAAGGTTCTCGGGGATGTGGACCGGCCGCCGTACGCCGTCAGCATCCGGGTAGCACAGCTCCAACGCCTCGCTGGGGGTGCGCTTGCCTGCCTCCAGCAGCGTCAGCAATTCACCGAACACCTGGGCCGGATTGCCTCGGTTGATCTCCTCGATGACGACGACGAACTTGGCTGCGGGCTCCTTCTTCGCAGCCTTGATCGCCTCCATGAAGACGCCATCGGCAAGCGTCAGCTTGCCTTCACCAGTAGGCCGCCAGCCGCGCACGAAGTCCTCGTACGAAAGATTCGGGTGGAACTGGACGGCTCTGACCTTGCTCTCGTCCTTTTGCCCCATCAAGGCAAAGGCCAATCGCTTGGCCAGCCATGTCTTGCCGGTGCCGGGTGGCCCTTGCAGGATCAGATTCTTCTTGGTGCGCAGCCGGTCCAGTAGCTGCTCAAGCTCTGGCTCCGACAGGAAGCAGCCGTCACGCGTGATGTTGGCGAGAGAGTAGGGAACAATGGGGGCCGGAGACTGGACGACTTCGGCTGCAAGCTCATCGCCTGAGTCATCGTCTGGCATGCCCGGCGTGACTTCGTCGTCCTGAAGCACAGGCGTCGCATCCTTGAACTGCCACGATGCCAGCGACAACTCCGGGAAGCTGTGCACCGGGTAGTCTTCCTCCGCGAACCGCGTACGCAGGTCGTCGGCAAGTTGCAAATACGTGGCCGCATCACATGGTGCTTGCGGCGCTGGGGTGGTGATCGGAACGCCCAGGCGCTTCTGGATGTAGTGCCGCGACTGGCTATCCAGCGTCGGAAACTCCCAGGGGGCAGCCCAATACAAGCCAGTGGACAGATTCCACGCCACACCCCAGACCTGGGTTGCGGCGTCATAGGCCTCGATGAACTCGTCGCGGCTGCCCGGCCCGTCGTCTTCAACCAGCGCTTGCGCTGCGGCAAAGACGCGCCAAAGGGCATCAATGTCTCCCGCCCCGCGCTTGTCCGCGTAGCGGAAGAACCAGGAGCGCTGGTTGTTGAGCACGGGGATGCCTTCGAACGTCGCGGGCACAGGCACGGTGACGCCGAGCAGCTTCGCAAGCTCTGCAGCAATCAGCTTGCGGTTGGCGTCCGTCATGCCTCGGTTGAACGTGCCCATTACTGTGAACGGGCAGATGTCCTGCAGTGGGCCGCCGCTTCCATCTGGGAATTTGTCCTGCAAATAGCCCAGGCCCTGCACACGCTGAGCAATCTGGTGGATGCCCTGAATGAGCGGTGCTCGGTTGCTTGCGTAGGCCAGCAGCTTCTCGGCGATGGCCTCGTAGAAGTCCGCCCACTGGAACAGGGTGCCGAAGCGGTCCTTCCAGTACGGCGCGTTGCGGAATCGCTCGATGTCTTGGGGCTTGCCGTTGAATGCAAACTCGATCAGCGCATCCGCATTCCATTCGCCGGGCACAACGCGCCAGATGGTGGGGCGGTAGGTGTAGAAATACCACTCGCGCACGCCATCGGCGGGCTGCCACTGCACTTTGACGCGCTCACCGTCCTGTGGGTTCTCGGTGATGACGCCGATAGCCTTGATGCCCATGACAGACACCGTCTGCTGACGGTTGTCGAACGGCAGACCGTGCTTGCGCACATACGCGGCCTTGATGGCAATGCGCTCACCGGGCCGCATGGACCGAACGAGCGCCTGCTCCTTCTGGCTGGGGCTGCTGATCTCCCAGATGCCTTCTTCGAGGAAGCGGGCGCTCTGGTCATCGGTGTGACCGAAGCTGGCTCCGACGAACCACGTTGTACCGGACGATTGGTTGCTGGTCTGTTCTGTCATTTTTCTCCCTTCGTCATCCCGATGCGTCAAAGCAATTGTTTGGACGATTGCGATGCCGATTCACGGCGCCACCGCATCACGGCCTGTATTGACCCTGCGCTGTCGGCCCCTCACAATCGCATGCAACACGGCCCCTCTCGGTGTTCTCGTTTTCGAGCGAGTGCGCCGCTGAGGGGTTCTTTATTTCGCGGCGCCTGCTGGTTGGTTCTGCATCTCCCTCAAGCCTTCAACTCGAACCGCAGGAAGGCCGTCAGGCGATCTGATTCCTTGATCTCATCGTGCGGCACCAAAAGGTAGCGCCACGGTTTGCTGCCTACCGTGGCCGCGTGAGCTGACGCGTGCGAGCACCAGCGAACAGCAGCTGCTGCCTTTGACTTCACCTCGTCCGAGCTCAAGTCGTCCCGCTTCTTGGTCTCCACCATGAGGATCATCGAGTCGGTCTCCGCCACGAAGTCGGGGATGTATTCCGGCTGCTCACTGCCCAGCTTGTAGTAAATCTGGAACTGCCCTTTGGCGGGCTTGAACCACTTCAAAGCATCGCGTTCCAGGATGACCGCGAAGCGCCGCTCAGTGTCCGAGTCAAACTTTTGCAGTGGGTAGAGGCAGCGCGAGAAACCGCCGAACAACATCTGCTTGATCTTGCTCAGCTCGGTCACCGTTTCACGGTAGTTGTGTGCCGTCTGCCCTGCGACCGCCGTGTAGTTACACGGCTTGAGCTCCGTGAACCCTCGGCTGACCTGCACCTCGTAGTCCGTGGCCTCTTCCCAGAAGTGGGCCATCATCTCGGCCCGGATCAGGCGGGCGAGCTCTGCACCGTAGGTGTCGAACACTTCGTGCAACTCGATTTCCGAGTAGTTCTGCGCCTGGTAGTGGGCAACCGCCTGACCTGCCAGGTCGTAGAGCAACTCGGCCTGGGTGAAGTAATCGATGTCGTCATAGTCGATCAGCTTCTTGACGATGTAGTCCTCGAAGCGCTGCTCCCTGATGCCCGCTTCACGGCTCATGGTGAACTGGTTGTTCGTGCGCAGCTCTTGGCCCACGATCTCCCGTTGGCCCGGCTGGAAATTGGGTAGTGAGCCCAGCTTGAATGGGTGGAAGCCGGTGGTGACCTCCCCGGTGGGCACCACTGCTATTCGCGGAATGTCGATGGTTTGCTGCACCACGATTTCCGTGGTCTTGGACACGACGGCCGACAGATCAAGAGCAGGCGCGGCCTCGTCCACTTCGGCCAGCAACTCCCCCTGGGCAGGCTTCAGTCGCTCTGTCACTTCAGCCAGGATGGCCGATTGCACCTCCGGGGTGAGCAGTGCGCTGCTCGTCGGCACGAGGTCACGCTTCACCTCATACTTGCCGATCACATCCATCACCACGCGAGCGGCTTGGCGCTCGCGCTCCGTGGTGAACACGGGCGCAGGCGCGGCGGCCGGTGCCGCCCCCGCGCTGACAGCACTGGCAGCCACGGGCGGGGGCTCTGCAAGACCCAGCCGCGCCATGGCGCCTGAGCTGACTTGCACGCTCACCTTTTTGTCGTCAGCGCTCGGTACCTCCAGGATCACCTGCTTCAGGCGGATCGGCGAGTCGCCTCGGTTCGCTTCGTCGATGATCTCCTGGAACTTGTCGTGGGCCACGATGTTCAAGCGGTCCACCGCAGCAACACCCGTGCGCTTGCCATAGGGCAGGCGCAAGCCGCGACCAATGGATTGCTCGATCAGCGTGCGCGCGTTGGCCGCACGCAGGGGCACGATGGTGTAGAGGTTCGTCACGTCCCAGCCCTCTTTGAGCATGTTGACGTGGATGACGATCTCGGTGGGCTCGTCCACGCTCTCCACTGACAGGAGCTTGGAGATCATTTCCTCCTCTTCAGCCCCGGTACGGCTGGAGTCCACCTGAATTACCTTGTCCGCATAGCGCCCTTCATAGAAGGCCGATGACTCAATCAGCATCTTCAGCTGCGAGGCATGCGTGGTGTCCCGTGCGATCACGAGCATGAAGGGCTTGACCACCTTCACGCCATTCTCTCGTGCGTAGGTCAGCAACTCGACCTTGGTGGTCTCGTGCAGGCGAACGCCATCTTCTAGCTTGATCTTCTCGATCTCTTCTGCCGAGTGCGCCTTGGCGTCGAAATTGCGCTGGGTCACAGCCGCAGGCTCTTTGACGAAGCCGTCTTCCATCGCCCGCGCCAGTGGGTAGTCCATCACCACGTTCTTGAAGGGCACAGGGCCGCGCGTGGATTCCACGAACGGGGTGGCCGTCACTTCAAGGCCAAACAGGGGCTTCAATTCGTTGATGGACCGCACCCCTGCGCTGGCCCGGTAGCGGTGCGACTCGTCCATCAACAGCACCAAGTCGTCCAGGCTGGCCAGGTGGTTGAAGTAGCTGTCTCCCAGCACCTCCCGCATGCGCTTGATGCGGGGCTCCTTGCCGCCACGCACTTCGGAATTGATCTTGGAGATATTGAAGATGTTGATGCGCACGTCGTGGGCAAAGCCCATCGTCTGGTCCTGAACCACCGCACCGGTTTGGTCGTAGTTGTCGCCCGTGATGATCAATGGGGGCTGCTGCGCGAACTCCGCGATCCCCTTGAACACGTACTTGGGCGTGTTGCGCGTGAAGTCCGCAATCAGTTTGTTGTAGATCGTCAGGTTCGGCGCCAGCACGAAGAAGTTGTTGATGCCATGCGCCAGGTGCAGGTAGGCGATGAACGCGCCCATCAGCCGAGTCTTGCCCACGCCAGTGGCCAGTGAGAAGCACAGCGAGGGGAAGTCGCGTTCAAAGTCTTCCAGCGTCGGGAACTCTGCCTTCAACGTGGCAAGGATGGCCGCCACATCTTGGTCGTGGCCCAGCAGTTCCGGCGCGGCCTCGATGGCGCGCACGAGCTTCGCAAGGGACTCCGCTTGCGGTGGGCGCAAAGACAGTCGGCCAGTGACGGCGTTCTGGACGCGTGCATTCATTCTTCGTTCTCCCCGAACAGGCCGCCTTGACCCGCGTTCGCGGCGGCGGACTTCTTGGTTTTGCGTGTGGCAGCGCCGGTTGCAGGCCCGTGCTCTTCGGCCGGCTCTGTCTTCTCGGCGATTGGCAGGTTGGCGACGTTGAGGCTGTAGTCGTCGTGGCCCCACTCGCAGCGGGCCAGCACCATCTTCGGAATCTTCTTCAGCGTCAGGTTCGGCCAGCGCTCGGATGCCTTTGCTGCGGTGACGCCATGGAATGCAGCACAGCAGACGAGCAGGCTCTGGTCGCGGCCGACTTCATCCGATAGCGCTTCCAGTTGCTCAGCCGACAGGTTTTGGGTCGTGACGTAGATGAAGTCTCGCTCGCTGGAATGCCCGTGCTGCCACCACTGCACCTCCGATGGGGCATATGTGAAGCCTTCCAACTTGGCGAGCGCCTCGGCTAACTGCGCGGCGTTGTACTCCGGGTTGATAACCGGGTTACCCCACCGGTCATTGACGATCAGACTGGAAGCAAGCTTGTAGTAGCGAAAGCCGCCCCCTCCTCGCCAGCCGGCCGAATCGGTAACACCGCCTTTATCCTCGCCATCGATTACCTTCTTAATTCTCGGAACAACGTGCGTATGGCAATGCTCTCCAAGCTCGACCATGATCCAACGACGTCCCATCTTGTGCGCGACCGCCCCCGTGGTTCCTGATCCCGCAAAAGAATCCAGGACGAGGTCGCCAGGTGAAGAGAAATGCTTAAGAACGATTTCAAGCAAAGCCTCCGGCTTCTTTCCTGAGCGGAAATCGGCGCCGCCTTCGTGACGACAGTTTCCAAAACTGCCGGCCAAATCGTAAAAGTTTTCGATGGGCTGCGTTTGGGCCTCAGCATCGGGCTCCAGCTTCCCTAAAGGGACTCCTTGGTAGTATTTTCCCTTCGTAGCCGTCGCTCGCGCTGGCCCGGTGAAGTAACGATGCCCGTGTCCATCGTCACCGATCCCCTCCACCTTGTATAGCGCCCCCAGACCATCAATCGAAGACCTACCTGCAAGGTAATCTCTGAAAAAGCGGCCTGACGAGTTCCCATCAAGAATAGAGCCGGTTGCCCAGATTTCCTTAAGCCCTTTTGCACTGCCCTCTTTCTTTTTGACACTCCAGTCCCCAGCACCGAACAAAGTCACCTTCTTGCCGCCAAGATTTAGGCTCGTTCCGGCGGCCTTCTCTTCAATGTAATGACAGAACTTGTCGAATGACAGATCCTTTTGGGTCAATACTGGCTGAGCACCATAATCCTTCCGATAAACATGAATCTGCTCGACCTGCTTATGGAAGGCCATATCCTGCTTCAAGGTTTTTTCGGCGTACCTTACTTGCACGTATAGCGTAACCAAGTAGTTTGAGCGGCCAAAAACCTCATCCATCAGCACCTTCAGGTAGTGCCCTTCTGAATCATCAATATGACAGCAAATAAATCCATCTGGGCGCAGGAGTCTGCGAAGCATTTCTAGGCGATCTCGCATCAGCCCGAGCCACGTCGAATGCTCAAGGGCATCATCGTAGTGTTCGAACGCAGCGCCCGTGTTGTAAGGCGGATCAATATAGACGCACTTAACCTGCCCCGAGAACTCTTGTTCGAGCGCCTTCAATGCCAACAAGTTGTCCCCGAAGATCAGCCGGTTGTCAAAAATGTCGTTCTCGGTCACACGATGCTTGGCGTGGTAAGACTTCTCCGGGTCTTCGAGCAGGATGCGTGGCTCCAGTTTGGGTCGCTTTTCCTTGCCAATCCAGGTTAGTTCTAATTTTTGTTTGTTCATGATCTTGCTGCCTTAATTCTTGTGCAGACCAAGCTTCTCGAAAAGCACGCGATTTCTGCGTGCTGCATCCTTCAGAAGCTTGTCGTAGGAAATTATTTCGACGTAGCCGTTGCCGCCTGTGAGCGTCTTGAAATAGCCTTCGCCGTCAATCGACTCGTGATAGTTCATGCGCATCTCTCGCTTGAGAGAAGGCGTTAAATCCGCAATCAAATAGCCGAAAAATCGAATGCCGCGAGCGTTGATGGGCCTTCCATCCACATCGTCAAGTTTGCTCTCTTGAATCTCGACAAACCGCTTGATGATCTGCTGGGCGGGGTCCGCCTGATAATCGTCGCGACCGGGGCGCTTGAACTCAATAACGACAATCGCACCTGTGGAGTCCTCTTCTTCCCGAACTCCGATGGGTGTGTCGTAGAAGAAGGCGCAGATGTCTGGCTCTTTTCCGGAGGTGTCTTCAAGACCCTCAATCGAGTTCAGTTTCTTGTCAGAGGTGAGCAACGTGTGATAACAAAGCCGCTCGTCAATCACCCACAGGTTCTGCTGTTCAATGAAAATGTCCTTCGAAGTGGCTCCCATTGGAAAGAGCATCTTGTGCAAGACCCGTTCAAGCGGGTATTTGTTGTCTGAACGTCGTTTTTTGAGGCTCAGCGACACCAAGTCAAGAATCGTCCGGCGATGGGTGATGTACTTCGCCAGCTCGGCCTTGCCCAGCTCGTTGGCTTGCTCCGCAAGTGTTTGGAAACGCTCCGCATACTGCTCAAACGACTCGGTCTCAAAGTAGGTGGCCGCGTGGCGCAAGTCTTTGCGGACACTGTCTTCTACGTCCCGTTTGACATGCAAGAGTGCTTCGTCCAATTTCTCGTCCGACAGGCCGGGTTGAATTCGCTGTTCGATGATTTCGCGGTAGCGAGGATGCGTCAGCGCCCGGTATTCCGGCGCTTGCTCGACGAACCTCTCGATCTGGACGCGCTTCTCTTCGTTGGTTGACTTCAGGTCGCCTGTGAGCAAAGGGCGTAATGCGCCTGTGATGCCTTGGTTCAAGGCGCGGCGAGAAACCAATGTCTGCTCCAGCTCGGGCTCGTCGTCGCTCTGAAACGCGATGCGCGTGCGCTCCTGGTTGGCATGGTCGTCAAGATACTCCCCGGTCACCAGCACGATGAGGGTGTACGGCGACTGCTCGTCATCCAGAAACTTCTCGGGCAGCTCCGGCAGCAGGTCTCGCAGCTTGGTGGTGGTGACTTCCCGGCCGTTGGCGCACAGGTTCAGCTCGTGGCGCGAGCGGCCATCACGGTGTCGATAGGCCTGCAAAGCGAACGTATGGCCGGACACATCGAAGAATTGCTCCTCAATGTGGGCGAGCACCGTGGACTGGAACAGCGCGTGCAGGTCAATCGGCGCGTGACCAGGTGATTCCAGCGTCATCGGCGGGCAAGAGCGGGCCGCGAACCGAATCAGGAAATGCGCGATCACGCGTTCGGCAATGGTCTCGGGCTGGGTGGGCCACCCGGCGCGGAACTTCTCGTCCATGCCGCGCAGAGAGGTCTGCGTACCGCACTTCTCGGTGACCTCGGACGTGACATCCGCGCCCTTCAGCTCATCTTCAATGCTGAAGTCGAACTCGCGCAGCAGGGCCTGGCCCTCGCGTTTGAAGACGCTGCGAATGCGGACTGACGAGAACACCTTCAGAAAGGTGAAGCGGCCGACACCTCGGCCACCCAGTTTCACCTTCGAAAGGGTGTGGGCCTCCTTGAAGGAGGCCAGGTTCTTGTCGTTGAAGCCCACGCCATCGTCGATGACATCGAAGCCGTCCACGACCAGCGTTCCGTCTCCGCCCTGGTGGGCCAGGTCATTGGAGGCGATCAACCGGATGCGGATCGAGTGGTTGATAAAGCCGTCCTGATGCTCTTCGATGGCATCAACAGCGTTGGAGATGGCCTCGTACAGAGGCATCATGGCCTTGGCCTGGGAAAGCTCCAGGCGATCTACCAGCCCCTTGATGTTGGCTTGCACTATTGATTTCCTCCCTGGTTCTGCTGCGCCAAGGCCGCCATCAAACGGCCTTTCACGGATCGACAGTCCGTTTTGTTTTCAAAGACGCTGCGAGCTTGCTTGTTCCACTGAACTGCTTGAACGACGGTGACCAAGCGATCTGCCACCAAGTCGATCTCACGAGAGAGCGCCGTCAGCTCGTCCGTGTTGAGATTCAACTCGGCGCCGTTGTGCAGTGGCAGCCGGATGAAGATCACGTGCAGCACCATCCACGCACCGTGGGCCAGCACCTCTCTGGCGGGCAACGCGCCGGCCGGCAACCCTTGGGGATCGCCCTCGGCACTCGCACGATCTCTAACCTTGCCGATGACGGTGCGGCCGATCTGGGCAATGCGCCACATCTGCTTGGCGGTCAGAGAATCTGCGAACAGTCGCTCGTAGGACTGGCGTAACGGATCGGTCGCAGGCACAAGGCCCTCTCGTCCGAAGAGCCGCTTCTTGTCTGACTTTGCAGCGACCAGGTAATCCTGCCACTCGTTCGTCGTGACCGCGCAGGCTAAAAACGGAGCCAGCTCTCGGGCGCTGAAACTGGTTGGGGATGGCGGCGCATCGTCCTGACCATGCTTGACGATGTACTCGATACCGGCCATCTTCAGCGTCTGCTGCCACATGGCTTGCCGCTCATCCAGCGCAGCGAAGTCTTCCAAGTCAACCGCGTTCTGACGGTTCCGGGACTGCGTTACCTGATCGCCAAAGCCGTCAGGCGCGTTGTCCAGGCACACAAACGTCGCCATCACCATGGCGGGATTCGCTTCATAGTGGGCTATCGGCTCTTTGGCGATGGCTCCCACGGTCTGGGCACCGTTGATGATGGACAGCCCTCGTACATGAAACCTTCCTGACTCCCGATGGGGGTCGCGAGGATGCTGCTCATTGATGGCCTCACAGAGGAACGTGACGCCATTGTTGAAGTAGAAGAAGTGCTCTGGCTCCTGTTGCAGGGTCTCCGTCAGGCCTGCGTTAACGGTGGTTGTTCCCTTGAAGCGTCTGATGTTTCGGTCAACCAGGCGGTCTTCGTACTGCACCCACAGTTCTGCAAGGCGCTTTGCCTCCATGCGGCCGTAGAACGCCCTGTACGGCGTCTGGGTGTGCCCGAAGTCCTTCAGCTCGACATCGGCTTCTATGGCTTCGGCCGAGATGCCGTCCAAGTGGAGATCGTGAAGGGTAGTGAGCCCGTAAGCGTGGCAGCGCAGGAATCCGGGATTCGGCCCATTGAACGCACGCTCCAGGTCGGAAAAGATGTCCCTTCGGTCATCGGAGACTGCCGTACCGGAGTAGGCGAGTACCACCTTGACCTTGCAGACGCCGCTGTTCAATGCATTGGCTATTGCGCCGCTGCGGTTCTGAAGTGCGTTGTTGAAGCGGCCCCAGCGGCCCTGGATGAGATCGGTGACGCCATCCCGAAACTTGGCCACGTCACCGAGCTCGGGCTCACCGGAGCCGGACTCTTTGTACTTCGACTGGACAAGCCAGATGGTTTGATCGTTAGCCACGAATACCGAGTCGATGCCGTGGTCCAGGCCGCCGTCGATGCTCGCGGCGACGGCCTCTTCCAAGGTCGCGCCAGCGGCTTCATGCAGTACGAACGCCGCAATCGCCTTGGACAGGAAATTGCTGCGGCGGGACTCCGGGCTCGTGCCCGTCCCGGTGATGAGCGCTGCGTAGTCGGCGTCCAGCTTTTGGCACAGCAGGTCTAGTTCAAGCGGGCGAATTGGTGCTGTTGCCATAGAGTCAACGCTCAATCAGCGACGAAAAATGCGCTGCTTCAACTTGTGCGCTCGCATCACGCGGCTTGGCAGAGAGGCAATCTTGTCCTCTGATACCAGCGCTCGGCTTGGAAGTATTGGGGGGCGGCAGAAACACCATGTCAGTGGTACTTCCCAGAGCGATTGTTGAATGCCGGCTTGGTGCCTTCGAGTACGGTCACAACGGCGCTGTTTAGCGTCGGGTTTTCCAATGAGCCAGCTACGTAATTGATGCTGCAGTTCGAGGCTCGATCAAACGATGCATGAATAATCTGCTCGGCGTCACAGACCACCGCCAGGTTCGGGTTATGAGTGACCATGATGATCTGGCGCTTCTTTTTGGCCTCAGTTAGCACCGGAACCAAGAGGCGGAACACCGTCTCGTTGTCCAAGTTTTCTTCTGGCTGGTCCAGGATGATGGGCGTCTTGCCGTTGTCCACCAGCAAATAGAAGATCAGCAAAAGCGCACCGCGCTGTCCGGGAGACAGCTGCTCAATCTGCGTATCCTGGACCCCGATGGCCACCCCAAACTGCTCCACTGTTGGCCAGTCAAACTGCTCCAGGCAGGACGGGGTGATTATGCAGGGTCGGGCGTGATGGCCAGCCGCGCGGCGGCCTCCTTGAGTCGGTAGCTCTTA
>NZ_CAJYGK010000125.1 GCF_913773725.1 uncultured Aquabacterium sp.
GCGCCCAGCTTGTCGGCCAGCGGGGTCATGACTTCGTTGAACTTCTCGCTGCTGCCCAGCGCGCGGCCACCGCTGACGATGATCTTGGCGGCGGTCAGTTCGGGGCGGTCGTTCTTGGCGATCTCGCTGCCCAGGTAGGCGCTCTTGCCGTTGCCGGCTGCTGCCGCGACCGTTTCCACGGCGGCGGAACCGCCCTGGCCGGCCGGGTCGAAGCCGGTGGTGCGCACGGTGATGACCTTGGTGGCGTCACCGCTCTGCACGGTGGCGATGGCGTTGCCGGCGTAGATCGGGCGTTCGAAGGTATCGGCGCTGATCACCTTGGTGATGTCGCTGATCTGCGCAACGTCGAGTTTGGCGGCCACGCGCGGGGCCACGTTCTTGCCGCCGGCCGTGGCGGGGAACAGGATGTGGCTGTAGCCGCCGGCAATGGCCAGCACCTGGGCGGCGACGTTCTCGGCCAGGCCGTGGGCGAAGCCTTCGGCGTCGGCGTGGATCACCTTGGCCACGCCGGCGATCTGGGCAGCTTGTGCGGCGGCGGCGCCGGCGTTGTGGCCGGCGACCAGGACGTGCACATCACCCCCGCACTGGGCGGCAGCGGTCACGGTGTTGAGGGTCGCGCCTTTGATAGAGGCGTTGTCGTGTTCGGCAATGACGAGTGCGGTCATGGTGTTTCTTCCTCAGATCACTTTGGCTTCGTTTTTCAGCTTGTCCACCAGGGCAGCCACGTCAGGAACCTTGATGCCGGCACCGCGCTTGGCCGGCTCGGCGACCTTGAGCGTCTTCAGGCGCGGTGTCACATCCACCCCCAGGTCCGCCGGCTTGACCGTCTCCAGCGGCTTCTTCTTGGCCTTCATGATGTTGGGCAGCGTCACGTAACGCGGCTCGTTCAGGCGCAGGTCGGTGGTGACGACAGCCGGCAGGCTCACTTCCAGGGTTTCCAGGCCGCCGTCGATTTCGCGGGTGACTTTGGCTTTGTCACCGGCCACTTCCACTTTCGAGGCGAAGGTGGCCTGCGGCAGGTCGGCCAGGGCCGCCAGCATCTGGCCGGTCTGGTTGGCGTCGTCGTCGATGGCCTGCTTGCCCAGGATCACCAGACCCGGCTGTTCCTTGTCCACCAGGGCCTTGAGCAGCTTGGCCACGGCCAGGGGCTGCAGTTCGACATCGGTCTCGACCAGGATGGCGCGGTCGGCACCGATGGCCATGGCCGTGCGCAGGGTTTCCTGGCACTGGGCCACGCCGCAGGAGACGGCGATCACCTCGGTGGCCGCGCCCTTTTCCTTCAGGCGCACGGCTTCTTCCACCGCGATTTCGTCAAACGGGTTCATGCTCATCTTGACGTTGGCGATGTCCACACCGGTGCCGTCGCTCTTGACGCGCACCTTGACGTTGTAGTCCACCACACGTTTGACGGGGACGAGGATTCTCATGGTGCGACTCCCTTCAGACGCGTTCGATGATCAAGGCAATGCCCTGCCCCACCCCAATGCACATGGTGCACAGCGCGTAGCGGCCGCCGGTGGCGTGCAGGCGGTTGATGGCGGTGGTGGCCAGCCGCGCGCCGCTGGCGCCCAGCGGATGGCCCAGGGCGATGGCGCCACCCCAGGCGTTGACGCGTGCATCGTCGTCCTGCAAGCCCAGCTGGCGCAGCACAGCCAGGCCTTGCGCGGCAAAGGCTTCGTTGAGTTCGATCACGTCCAGCTGTTCGAGCGTGAGGCCGGTCAACGCCAGCACCTTCTGCGTCGCCGGGGCCGGGCCGATGCCCATGATGCGGGGCGCCACACCGGCCGTCGCCATGCCGACGATACGAGCCTTGGGCGTCAGGCCGTTCTTCGCCGCCGTGGCCTCGTCGGCCAGCAGCAGTGCGCAGGCACCATCGTTGACGCCGCTGGCGTTGCCCGCGGTCACCGTGCCGTCCGGACGCACCACGCCCTTGAGCTTGGCCAGGGCTTCCAGGCTGGTCTCACGCGGGTGTTCGTCGGTGTCGACGATCAGGGCATCGCCCTTCTTCTGCGGAATGCTCACCGCGCAGATCTCGCGCGCCAGGTGGCCAGCCTTGATCGCCGCCACGGCCTTCATCTGGCTGGCCAGGGCCATGCGGTCCTGCGCCTCACGCTCGACCTTGAAATCGGTCGCCACGTTCTCGGCCGTCTCTGGCATGGAGTCCACGCCGTACTGCGCCTTCATGAGTTTGTTGACGAAGCGCCAGCCGATGGTGGTGTCGTAGACGGCGTTGGCGCGGCTGAAGGCGCTCTCGGCCTTGGGCATGACGAAGGGGGCGCGGCTCATGCTCTCCACACCGCCGGCGATCATCAGCCCGGCTTCGCCTGACTTGATGGCACGCGCAGCGGTACCGATGGCGTCCAGGCCCGAGCCGCACAGTCGGTTGACTGTACTGCCGGGCACCTCCATCGGCAGACCGGCGAGCAGGCCGCTCATGCGCGCCACGTTGCGGTTGTCTTCACCGGCCTGGTTGGCGCAGCCGAAGATGATGTCGGTTACGGCGGCCCAATCCGCGCCTGGGTTGCGCGCCATCAGCGCGCGCAGCGGGACGGCGCCCAGGTCGTCGGCCCGGACAGAACTGAGGGCGCCGCCATAGCGGCCAAACGGGGTGCGGATCGCGTCGCAGATGAAGGCATGGGACATGGTCATGGCAATGCAGAAAGGAAAAGGGACAACAGCGGAAAAATGGGTTCGAACGTTTCAATCGAGCAGGCGGACCAGCATGGCCGGCGTGGCGCGCACCGCGCCAAAGCCGTTGGCTGCGATGAGCTGGTCAAGCTCCTGCTCCAGACGGGCGCGGGGCTGAGTCCGGGCCCAGTGCACGGGGCCGCCCACCCAGGACGGAAAACCGTAGCCGTTGACCAGCACCACATCGATGTCGCCAGCCCGGTGCGCGACACCTTCGCTGAACAGCAGCGCGGCCTCGTTCACCATGGCCAGCAGCGCACGGCGCTGGATCGCGCCGGCCTCCAGCGGCACACGCACGATGCCGCGCTCGGCCGCGGCCTGGACGATGACTTCGCGCACCACCTCATCGGTTGCGGGGCTGGGCTTGCCGTCGGCGTAGCTGTAATAGCCCGCCTGGGTTTTGCGGCCCATGCGCCCCATCTCGCACAGGCGGTCCAGGATGTGCACATAGCGCTCCCGTGGGTCGCGGGAGGCCGCGTTGGCCTGCCGCATGCGCCACGCGATGTCCAGCCCCGACAGATCGGCCACGGCAAACGGTCCCATGGCAAAGCCGAAATCGGTCAGGGCGCGGTCCACGTCCTCGGGCCAGGCACCGTCTTCCAGCATGAACTCGCACTGCTTGCGGTAAGCGTTGTAGATGCGGTTGCCAATGAAGCCGAAGGCGTTGCCACAGAGGATGGGCGTCTTCTTGAGCTGGCGCCCCAGGGCCATGCCGGTGGCGATGACGTCGGGCGCGCTGTCGCGGCCTTGCACCACCTCCAGCAACTTCATGACGTTGGCCGGACTGAAAAAGTGCAAGCCCACCACGTCCTGGGCCCGGGCAGTGGCCGAGGCAATCGCATCAATGTCGAGGTACGAGGTGTTGGTGGCCAGCACCGCACCCGGCCGGGCGTGCTGGTCGATCTGACGGAACACCGACTGCTTGACCGCCAGGTCTTCAAAAACCGCCTCGATCACCACATCGGTTGCCTGCAGCGCCGACCACTCCAGCGTCGCCGTCAGGCAGCCCAGCAGGCGCTCGGCTTTGGCCGAGTCCACCTTGCCGGCCTTCACGCGCGAGGCGAAGTGCTCGGCGATGCGCGCCGAACCGCGCGCCAGCGCATCGCCCGACTGCTCCAGCAGGCAGACCTGCAAGCCGGCTTCCAGCGCGGCGATGGCGATGCCCGAGCCCATGGTGCCGGCGCCGATGACGGCCACGCGCTCCAACGCACGGGGCTCGGCCGAAAGGTGGGCTGGCAGTTTGGCCGATTCGCGCTGGACCCGGAACTGGTAGCGCAAGGCGGCGGCTTCGCCGCTCTGCATCAGCGAGAGGAACAGTTCGCGCTCGCGCTGCATGCCGGCGTCGAACGGCAGCGCGCTGGCCTGCACCGCGTCCAGCAGGGCCTGGTAGGAAGGCTGGGCGCGCTGGCGCGGGTTGAAGCGGGCGGACGCCTGATCGACCGCGGCCTGGCAGGCCGCGGCATCGACGCTGCGGTCCCGTGCCCGAGGCAGGACCTTGCCGTCCTGTGCCAGCGCCAGGGCCAGTGCGGAGGCCGCTGCCCACAGATCTTGCGACACCACTTGGTCCAGCAGGCCGGAGGCCGAGAGGTCGGCGGCCGCCTGGGGCTGGCCCGAGAGCATCATCGCCAGGGCTTTCTCGGGCCCCATCAGCCGCGGCAGCTTCTGGGTCGCCCCCGAACCGGGGATCAGGCCCAGCTGGATTTCCGGCGTGCCCAGGCGGGCCGATGCCAGGGCCACGCGGGCATGGCAGCCCAGGGCCAGCTCCAGCCCACCACCCAGGGCGACACCCGAGATGGCGGCCACCACCGGCTTCGAGCAGCCTTCCAGGGTGGCGATGACATCGCGCAGCATGGGTGTTTCAAACTGCAGCGGCGTGCCGAACTCGGAAACGTCGGCACCAGCCGAGAAGGCTTTGTCGTTGCCGATGAGCACGATCGCCGCGACTTCGGGATCTGCCTCGGCGGCGCGCACCGCGTCGACGATGTGCCTTCGCAGCGCGATACCCAGGCTGTTGACGGGAGGGGCATTGAGTTCGATGCGTTCGACGCGAAGCGCTGTCGGTAAGGGCTGGCTCATGGGATGGTTCACGGGTTCAGATGATCTGTCGGTTCTTCAAGGCGTCCAGCTCGTCCACCGACAGGGCAGCGAGCGACTGCAGCACTTCCTGTGTGTGCTGGCCCAGCAGCGGCGGCGCGCTGCGGTAGGTCACGGGCGTGGCCGAGAGCTTGAGCGCGCTGCCCGGCACGCTGACCTGCCCGGCGGTGGGATGGGGAAGTTCCTGGCGCATGTCGCGGGCCAGCACCTGCGGGTCGCGGAACACGTCGGCCATGTCGTTGATGGGCCCACAGGGCACGCCCACCGCTTCCAGCAGACGGATCCACTCGTCGCGAGGGCGCTGCTGCATCAGCACCTCCAGCAAGGGCACCAGCTGGTCGCGGTGCCGCACCCGGGCGGGGTTGGTGGCGAAACGAGGGTCGTCGGCCAGTTCCGGCTGCCCTGCGACCTGGGTCAGCTTGCGGAACTGGCTGTCGTTGCCACAGGCGACGATGACCCAGCCATCCGCCACCTTGAACACCTGGTAAGGGACGATGTTGGGGTGCGCGTTGCCCCAGCGCGTGGGCGGCTTTCCCGTGGCCAGGTAGTTTGTGGCCATGTTGGCCATCATGGCCACCTGGGTGTCCAGCAGGCAGATGTCCAGGTGCTGGCCTTCGCCGGTGCGCTCCTTGTGGTTCAACGCCGCCAGGATGGCGATGGTGGCGTGCGCCCCGGTGAACAGGTCGGCGATCGCGACACCGGCCTTCTGGGGCGACGCGCCAGGCTGGCCGTCGCGCTCCCCGGTGACGCTCATGAAGCCGCCCATGCCCTGCACGATGAAGTCGTAGCCGGCGCGCGGCGCGTACGGACCGGTCTGGCCGAAGCCGGTGATGGAGCAGTAGATGAGACCGGGGTGCTCGCGGCGCAGGCTTTCGTGGTCGAGCCCGTAACGCTGCATGTCGCCCACCTTGAAGTTCTCGACCAGCACATCGCATTGGGCCACCAGGCGGCGGACCAGGTCCTGGCCCTCGGCGGTGGCGATGTCGAGCGTGACGGACCGCTTGTTGCGGTTCACCGCCAGGTAGTACGCGGCCTCGGTGGTGTCCTGCCCATGCGCATCGCGCGCATAGGGCGGCCCCCATTGCCGTGTGTCGTCGCCCTGGCCAGGACGTTCGATCTTGATCACGTCGGCACCTAGGTCGGCCAACGTCTGCGTGCACCAGGGGCCTGCCAGGACCCGCGTCAGGTCCAGCACCCGAATGTGGCTGAGGGCTCCCATGTCTTCAGTCCAGTTGCACGTTGGCCGTTTTAACCACCTTCGCCCACTTGGCAGCCTCTGCCTGGATGAAGGCTGCGAACTGCGACGGACTATCGGGTGCGGCTTCTGCCCCCTGCTCCTTCAATGTCTGCCTGACATCGGGCTGGGCCAGGATCTGTCTGATTTCCTCATTCAGACGGCTGACCAGGCT
Source organism: uncultured Aquabacterium sp. (assembly GCF_913773725.1). Classification (GTDB taxonomy): domain Bacteria; phylum Pseudomonadota; class Gammaproteobacteria; order Burkholderiales; family Burkholderiaceae_C; genus Aquabacterium. The sequence continues at coordinate 6,192 of NZ_CAJYGK010000125.1, forward strand.
TGCGGACGTCGACGCGGGTGCCCAGATTCCAAACCATGAACTGGCGTCATAGCCCGCCACACCGGCCTCTGCGATGGTGGGCACATCGGGCAGCGCAGCGGAACGCCGGACTGTCGTTACCGCTACAGCACGCAATGCGCCGGATCTGATGTGCGGCATAGCCGACGGCAGGTTGTCGAACATGCAGGTGGTCTGACCTCCCAGCAGATCCGTGATGGCTGGGGCACTCCCCCGATAGGGTACGTGCGCCATGGAAACCTGCGCCATCTGCTCGAACAGCGCCCCGCACAGGTGTATCGAGGTCCCATTGCCGGCTGATGCATAGCTCAGCTTTCCAGGTTCGGCCTTGGCGGCAGCGATCAGATCCTTCACCGTCTTGATTGGTGAGGATGCATTAACCACCAGCACGTTCGGGACCATGGCGACCAGGCTGATTGGGGAAAAGTCCTTGAACGGATCGTAGGCCAGCTTTTTGTAGAGATACTGGTTGATGGCATGGGTCCCAATGGTTCCCATCAGCAGGGCGTGACCGTCCCCCGCAGCCTTCGCTACCAGGGCGGATCCCACGGCGCCACCAGCGCCTGGCTTGTTTTCGACCACCACGGTGCCTCCGAGGCGGGTGGCCAGATGGCGGCCGACTAGACGCCCCAGAATGTCGGTGGTTCCACCAGCCGGGAAAGGCACCAGCATGGTGATCGGTTTGCTCGGATAACCCGTTTGTGCCCAAGTGGGCACTGCCAGAGTCATGGCTGTCAGGGTCAGGATCTGGCGACGATTGATGCTGGGATCGTGTGGTCTGGACATGGTGTGTCTCCGGTGTTTGGAATGCGAAATGGCGGTCTCGGATCAGTCTTGACGCATCAGCTGCTTGCCAATGATGAGCTGCTGGATCTGGGTCGTGCCCTCATACAGTCGCAGCAGGCGAACGTCGCGGTAGAAGCGCTCAACCTTGTATTCGTTGATGTAGCCCGCGCCGCCATGGATCTGCACACCACGGTCGGCCACGCGGCCCACCATCTCTGTCGTGAAGAGCTTGGTGCACGAGGCCTGCATGCTCACCGCCGGATCGGTCACACTAAAGGGCTTGGCGTCGTAGCGCTGCGCCACCGCCTGCACCATGGACCAACCCGCCAGCAGCTCGGCCTGGCTGTCGGCCAGCATGGCCTGCACCAGCTGAAAGTCACCGATGCGTTGCCCGAACTGTTTGCGCTCCTGGGCATAGGCGACAGACTCGTTCAGGATGCGCTGGGCCATGCCGCAAGCCAGGGCCGAGACGTGCAGCCGTCCGCGGTCCAGCACCTTCATGGCCGTCTTGAAGCCCTTGCCGGGTACGCCGCCGATGATGTGGGACGCCGGCACCCGCACGTTGTCCAGGTTGACATCGCAGGTCTTGGTGCCGCGCTGGCCCATCTTCTTGTCCGGCTTGCCCAGGGTGATGCCGGGCAGGTCCGAGGGCACGATAAAGGCCGAGATGCCGCCGGCCCCCGGGCCGTCGGTGCGCGCCATCAGCGTGAAGGCGCCGGCGCGCGGTGCGTTGGTGATGTAGCGCTTGCTGCCGCTGAGCAGGTAGTCGTCACCGTCGCGCACGCCACGGGTCTGCAGGGCTGCGGCGTCCGAACCGGCGTTGGGCTCGGTCAGCGCGAACGAAATGATCAGCTCGCCACTGGCGATACGAGGCAGGTACTCGGCTTTCTGCTCGGCCGTCCCGTCCATCAGGATGCCCTGCGACCCGATGCCGATGTTGGTGCCCACCACCGAGCGGAACGCCAGCGCGGTCTGCCCCAGCTCGAAGGCCACCTCGCACTCTTGCGCCATCGACAGGCCGATACCGCCGAACTCTTCCGGGATCGACAGGCCAAACAGGCCCAGCTCTTTCATGTCATCCACGATGTCCGAGGGAACGTCGTCGTGCTCTTCCACGCTGTTTTCAGAGGGGACCAGACGCTCGCGAATGAAGCGTTGCACGCTGTCCTTGAGCAGGGAGAAGGTTTCCGTGTCGAGTGCCATGTGATTTGAATTTCCGAAGAGGGCCCTGGGATCAGGGCTGTTTGGGGTTGGGGGATTGTGTTGATCGCACATTGACTTGACAATCCGATCAATGTTTAACACTCTGTCAAACGCTGTTTGACAGTCATCCCATGGACCTGACCGGACTGGTGCTGCTGGTGGACATCCTCGATGCCGGCAACCTGAGCAGCGCGGCGCGCAAACTCAAAGTCAGCCGCGCCAACGTGAGCTACCACCTGCAGCAGCTGGAGAAATCGGTGGGCGCGCAGCTGGTGCGGCGCACCACCCGGCGCATCGAACCGACGGAGATCGGTCAAACGCTCTACCGCCACGGACGCGCCATCCGAGACGAACTGACCGCCGCCAGGGAAGCCATAGACTCCCTGGGTCGCGGCCTGCACGGCGCCGTGCGGGTCAGCGTGCCCACCGGCTTCGGGCAACTGGTCATGACCGGCTGGCTGCTGGAATTCAAGCGCCAATACCCCGACATCAGTCTGGAGTTGCTGTTCGAGAACCGGGTGGACGACCTGCTGCGCGACGAGGTGGATGTGGCGATTCGGGTGATGTCCGAGCCACCGGAAGCACTTGTGGCCAGAGAACTGGCGCAGGTGCGATACGTGGCGTGTGCCTCGGACGTGTTCACCCGCATACACGGTCTGCCGGATGATCTGGAAGACCTGCGGCGCATGCCGCTGATCACCTCGTCGGTGGTTGGACGGGAACTCAGGCTTTCGGCCTACAAGGATCAGGTGCGTCAGGAAGTCACACTGAGCCCGACGCTGGCTTCCGAGAACTTCCAGTTTCTGCGAGAGGCCATCCTGTCGGGGCTGGGGGTTGGTCTGGTGCCGAGCTATGTGGTTCAGGAAGACGTGAACACCGGCCGTGTTGTGACCGCGCTGAACAACTGGCGCCTGAGCATCTTCGGAACCCGGCTGTTTTTGCTGCGCATGCCAGGGCGCTACCAGACCCAGGCGGTGCGAACTTTCATCGATTTCGTCATCGAGAAAGCTTCACGCTGGCGGTGATGCAGGGGCCTGGATTGTCATGCGGTGGACGAAGACCGCCGGTATTCGGCAGGTGTCACATTCAGCATGCGTCGAAAAACGCGGGTCATGTGGCTCTGATCAGAAAATCCGCAGTTTGCGGCAACCACCTTGAGCGGAATGTCAGGGCGCGCAAGTTGTTGTTGTGCTCGCTTGACACGCTGGGCCAGTACGTAGGCGTGCGGTGCACACTGGAAATCAGCCCGAAACTTTCGCATGAAGGCGAAGACGCTCAATTGGGAAAGGCTGGCCAGATCCTGCAGCGAAATGTTCTTATCAAGGTGTTCTTCTATGTACTGAACCACCAGTCGACATTGGGCACGAGACAGCCGACCATAGTTGCGGTAATCCCGAAAAACGACTTTTGCATATTGGCGCAGCATATGAATGCATAGCTGAGCCTTAAGAGCGTCCACATAAATCTGACCGCCAACCAATCCGCATTTCAGTTCGTTCTCAAACAGGGAGACTAAAGCCGGCAGAACTGGATCTTCGGATCGAACCATGTCCTGCATCTCCACATCCCTCACGTCTTTGTCGAAAACCTCGCCTGCGACACGAGCGACAGCGCTTTGGGAAAGGTAGAGATGAGACACATTGATCCCTTTGTCCCAACGCCACTGTGATTGTTCGGCACGGGTCAAAACGGAAACAACGCCTGGTTCGACCCTCGCGGACTGCCAGGGCCCCCCGCTTCGCCGGCTCATCTCTGCCACCCCACTCCGATACACGACGATCATGTAATCACGCATTGTGGGTATCTCAACGTCGAGGCTGTCGTAGCGATAACCCTTCAAAATGGTTTCTTCCCACCCAAGAGGTGAGCTATCCAGAGTGAGCCGGCCGGGGATCCAGCGCGGCACTTCGTCGGGCGTGATCAATGAGTTCATACACCGGTGCTCCACGTTCACCAACTGGCCAAATTACCGTTTCCCGGCGAGACCGCCCCTAGGGTTTACCCATGCTGTGCAGTCAGTGCCGAATATTCCAACGGCTAAGACAGTCAATGCCTATCGGCTGCAGCGCTCACACCCAACCGTCGACACTGCAAAAATCGATGATTGTTTGTTAGGGCAAGCACTACCAAGTCAAAATACTTGGAGCAACCTCACGTTCAGTCGACTGGACTCTTTGAACCCGTTGCCGACCTTCAGATCGCGACCGACAGACACCAGTACTTGCAACGAAGGGCTCACAAAAGTTGATGCTGTCAGTGTCGCTTTCGTGGTGGTGATCTCGTTTTCCAGGGACACACCGTTCACTCTCTGAATACCACCAAAGGTGTGCGACAGACCTGCCGCCAACAAGGTGCCTGGGCCTTGGTGCCAGTTCAGAGAACCCTGCAGTTGGTAGAGGGCTTTTTGTTGAAGCGTGTCCGCTCCGGAGGCACCAAATTTCTTGTTCTTCCCAAACAGGGTTGCGTCGACAGCTCCCTCCGCATCAAGCTGTTGGCTCAATTGATACGTGCCACCGAACTGGAAAATGGCTTTCCATCGGTTCTCTCCAATGTTTAGTGTCTGACCTGTGTCGTAGTCGGGGTCTCCTCGTTTTCAGTGCAATAAGTGACGGTACGAAAAGCTAGCACTGGCGCGGAGGTGGTGTTGGTAGATCGTTGATTTCATTGACTTTCCTGTTCACT
>NZ_CAJYGK010000126.1 GCF_913773725.1 uncultured Aquabacterium sp.
CAACGCGCCTTCGAAAGCACCGGGAATGCCGACGCGGGCGAGGTCGTCCGCCATGTCACGGGCGCGGCGTTCGCGCCCGCCGCGGGTGGCTGCCAGCCCCTGAACAAGGTCCGGGTCATCCGGGTCGAAGCCCAGACCGACGATGTGAACCGTCTTGTCGGCGAAGGTCACGGAGATCTCGGTCCCCGTGAGGTAATCCATGCCGAGTGCGTGGGCCGCAGCCCGTGCACGGTGCTGCCCGCCCACCTCGTCGTGGTCCGTCAGCGCCCACAACTCCACACCGTTCCCGTGGGCACGCTGGGCCACCGCCTCCGGCGTCAGGGTGCCATCCGAAACGTTGGAGTGGCAATGCAGATCGGCATTCATGAGGTGGGGCGCAGACATCGTTATGACATCGTAGCAAGCGCTTCGACGCGCAGGGGCCGCCCGGTCCGATTAACCCCAACGCGGGGAGGACCGCCCCCACACCTGCAACGACGCGAGCGTGAGTTCTCGCACGAGCTGGTCGTTGACCGGCTGGCGATAGCGGATCTTGATGTGGCGCATGCCCTTGCCCGCTCCGTCCAGCTCCGGAAAATCCGCTACCAGCTGGACCCCGTTGAAGATCTGGAGGTGGGCGTGCATCTTGTGGAGCACGATGGCCATGACATTGTCGCCATCGTTCATGAAGCACAGGTTGCCCCACTTCACCTCAGGGCGCAGGTGCGGCGCAGCCGAGACAATGGCTTTGTGCATGGCCTGGGCCGTGTCGCGCTGCTCGGGACGCAGGCTGTCGTAGAACGCGTTGATCAACGCAGGAGACTGAAGCGGTCGGCGCATGGGGGAAAGGCCCGGAAAATTGGTACTGCTGGAACGACACCGCGTGCCTGCCCCCTCCCCGAGACGTCAACGTCTCCAGCGCGGGCACGCGAACCCGGGGGCCTCCACCTGTCTGTCTTTTCTGTGTGTTTCCGACTTCAACGGCGAGCCACCCCGGCGCACGGACTGGTGCCAGAGGGTGTCTGACCAGGCCGGGCGAGATTGTAACGTTCCGTTAAGCGCCGCTCATCCTTGAGATGGGTGGACCCCTTCTGCGTTATCGGCCGGCCTGCCTCAGGTCTTAGGCAAGGTGACGCCCCGTTGGCCCTGGTATTTGCCACCTCGGTCACGGTAACTCGTCTCGCACACCTCGTCGCTTTCGAAGAACAGCACCTGGGCGCAGCCTTCGCCCGCATAGATCTTCGCGGGCAGCGGGGTGGTGTTGCTGAATTCGAGCGTGACGTAGCCTTCCCACTCGGGCTCGAAGGGCGTGACGTTCACGATGATGCCGCAGCGGGCATAGGTACTCTTGCCCAGGCAGATGGTCAGCACGTTGCGCGGGATGCGGAAGTACTCGACCGTGCGGGCCAGCGCAAAGCTGTTGGGCGGAATGATGCAGACGTCGCTGTGGATGTCGACGAAACTCTTCTCATCAAAGTTCTTCGGGTCGACCACCGTGGAGTGGATGTTGGTGAAGACCTTGAACTCGGGCGCACAGCGGATGTCGTAGCCGTAGCTCGACGTGCCGTAGCTGACGATCTTCTGACCCGTGGCCGACTGGCGGATCTGCCCTGGCTCGAAGGGCTCGATCATGCCGTGCTCTTCAGCCATGCGGCGAATCCAGCGGTCTGACTTGATGCTCATGGATGCATTGCTCCTGTTCTGACAGGCATGATTGTCTCCGATCAAGCATGCTTGGCGCACCGCCGCCGGCATCCGACTTCGCGCACAGTCTTGGCACGCATCTCGCTTCAAAACGGGGACATACAACAGCACGACACCCACGATGGTGCGTGCACCGCTGAGGTTCCCATGTCAGATTACAAGGCCTTTCTGAGGTCGGGCCATGCTCCGACCCTGCTCGCTTCCTTTCTGTATTTCGATTTCACCTTCGCGATCTGGGTGCTCAATGGCGCGATGGCGCCGTTCATCAGCGAGACCTTCTCGCTGACTCCAGCCGAGAAGGGCTTCATGATTTCGGTGCCCATCCTGGCCGGTGCGCTGATGCGCTTCCCGCTGGGGCTGCTGTCGCAGTACATCGGACGCAAGAGCGCGGCCATGGTCGAAATGGGGCTCATCGTGCTGGCCCTGGCCTACGGCTACTTCTTCGTCGACACGCACAGCGAAGTGATCGCCATGGGCGTGCTGCTCGGCATCGCGGGTGGCAGCTTCGGCATCGCGCTCTCGCTGGGATCAGGCTGGTTTCCGCCGCGCTACAAGGGCCTGGCGATGGGCATTGCCGGTGCAGGCAACAGTGGCACGGTGCTGGCCGTGCTGTTCGCACCGCCGCTGGCGGCGAAGTTCGGTTGGCAAGCGGTGTACGGCCTGGCGGCGTTCACGATGCTGTTGCCCATGGCAGTGATGGCGGTGCTGGCCAAGGAGCCACCCGATCGAGAACACCAGACCCTGAGGGAGCACACGGCCTGCCTGTACGAAAAGGATGGCTGGGCTTTCAGCCTGATCTACGTGGTCACCTTCGGTGGCTTCATCGGGCTGGCCAATTTTCTGCCCACCTACTTCTACGACCAGTTCCACGTGACGAAGGTGGAAGCCGGTCAACTGACGATGCTGGCCACGCTGATGGGTTCGGCCACGCGTGTGGTTGGCGGCTGGCTGTCCGACCGCTGGGGCGGGATCAACACCTTGACCGCGGTGCTGGTGTTTGTCGTCGTGACGTTGGTGGTGTGCGGCACCATGGGCCAGCATCTGGCACCCACCACACTGCTGTTCATGCTGTGCTTTGCCGCGTTGGGCGCAGGCAATGGCGCGCTGTTCCAGTTGGTGCCCCTGCGCTGGCCGCTCACCACCGCCGTGGCGGGTTCGATGATCGGTGAGCTGGGTGCGCTGGGCGGCGGCTTCATCCCGAATGCCATGGGGCTGTCGAAGCAGCACTTCGGCACCTACTTCTACGGCTTTCTGGTCTTCGCGCTGGTGGGCGTGGCCGTGCTGGTGATGATGCGTGTGATGCAGATCCGCTGGACGCGGACCTGGGCAGAGAAAGGCGGTCGCGCCCGGGTCAATGTGGCAGAAACAAGGCCCAGTACAGCAAGAGCACGTTGAACAGCAAGGAGCAGGCAAAGGCAACGCGCCACACGGTCGCCGGGTCACGTACCAGCAAGGGTGAGGCCGGCACCGCGTTGAGCGGGCGCGAGGCCCCCCGCTCCAGTGCCAGCAGCATTTCCTCGGCCGTTTCGAATCGCTGCTTCGGATCGCGCGCCACAGCCTTGAGCACGATGTGGTCGAGCCAGATCGGCACATCGGGACGCCAGCGTGATGGCGCCTGCGGATCGCGGCGATATCGGCCGGTCTGGTAGGGTTCGATCTCGCCATAGGGCAGTCGCCCCGTGAGCCACACGTACAGCGACACCCCCATGGCGAAGAGGTCGCCAGCCGATGTGGCGCGGGCTTGCTGAGGGTCGTCGCTCCACAGTTCCGGGTTCATGTAGCTGGGCGTGCCCGCGTGAAGCAGGCGCACCGCCTCGGGCTCCTTGCCCGACAGTGCGGCACCCAGGTCGAGGATGCGCCATTGGCCGTCATCGCCCAGATGCAGGTTGTCGGGCTTGATGTCGCGGTGGATGACCCCGTGTTGGTGCAGGTGTCCCAGCGCACGCACCAGCATGGTGGCTCCAGCGACGACCTCGGCCACGCTGAAGCGTCGGCCCGACGCCAGCATGTGAGCCAGGCTGTCGCCGGACAACCAATCCGACAGCATGTAGAAGGCGGTGGGGGCCGCCGGCTCGGTCACGTGCAGCAGCCCGGGTGCGCGGCGCTCGGACACGCGGGCCGCGAGCCAAGCCTCGTGGGCCAGCATGGCGCACTCCTGCGGATCCCCTGCACGGGCTTCGTGCAGCGTCTTGAGGGCGTGAAGCTGCCCGGTCTGCATGTCGCGCACTCGGTAGACCCGATGCACGCCATTGCTGAAGACACTGGCTTCCACTGCAAGGCCATCCAGGATGTCGCCCTCCCTGAGACGGGCCGGCACCGGCAGCTGACGGCCTCGGCGGCTCATGTCGTCCAGCGTAGCCTGATCCAACCCGCGCACACGGACCACCAGCGCCGTGGCGTTGTCGCGCCCGCCTCCGGTCAGAGCCCGCGCCACCAGAGCCTGGCTCGCCTCCTGAGCGCTGCCTTGGCGCGCCAGCTTCGAGAGTGCCTCGCTCGACAGCACTCCATGCACGCCATCGCTGGTGAGCACAAAGGTGTCGCCAACCTGAAGCTCGCCCTCCAGGTAGTCCACCCGCAGCCCATCGTCCAGCCCCACCGCGCGGGTTAGGCCGTTCTGGAAGTCGTGGACGCCCAGCGTGTGATCCTGCGTGAGTTGAAGGCAGTCGTCGCCCCTCAGCAGGTAGGCCCGGCTGTCGCCTACATGGGCCAGGGTGTAGCCGTGGGCACGCAGGACCAGGGCCGTCAAGGTGCACATGGCGGCGCCGCCGACCTCCCCTGCTGGTGCCCGTTGCTTCTGCCTGCGGCGGTTGTGGCCCACCAGCCAGGCGTTCTGCGCCGCGATCAGCCGGTCCAGCGCCACGGTGCTGTCCCAGGTGGCCGGCGTGGCATACCAGTCGCGCAGCAGGCCCATCACGGTGGTCTGGGCCGCCTCGCGCCCCAGCCCGCCGGACGATACGCCATCGGCCAGGGCCGCGATGACGCCCCACGCGCCCTCATGAGCAGCGGGCCGGTTCACGCCGGCGAAATCTTCCATGGCTGATCGGGGCCCACGCTCGCTGGCGTAGCCGATCTCGACGTCGAAACTCATGTGACCTCAGCGTGTTCTTGTCAGTTGCGCAGCCACCACCGCACCGCATTGGTGCCAGCATCTGCGCTCGCAGACGGGAATGCAAGTTTCCCGCCCAGGCTCGGTGCACGCGTCCCGCTGGCCCCTTCCTTGCATGCCGGGTGCCCATAAAACGATTCCAAAATCCCGCTGATGGAGCACACACATGGCCAGGCTCAAACTGGTGATGGTCGGCAACGGCATGGCCGGTGTCCGCACCCTCGAAGAACTGTTGAAGGTGGCGCCGGATCTGTATGAGATCACGGTGTTCGGCGCCGAACCCCACCCGAACTACAACCGCATTCTGCTGTCGCCGGTGCTGGCGGGCGAGCAGACGCTGGACGAGATCATCCTCAACCCGCTGCAGTGGTATGCGGATCATGGCATCACCCTGCATCTGAACCGAAAGGTCGTTGACGTCGATCGCCGCCGCCGGGTGGTGGTGGCCGATGATGGCACCGAGGCGGCCTACGACCGGCTGTTGATCGCCACGGGCTCCAGCCCCTTCATCCTGCCGGTTCCCGGCAAGGAACTGACGGGTGTGATGGCCTATCGCGACATCGCCGACACCAACCGCATGATCGAGACGGCCCGAACCCACCGCCACGCCGTGGTGATCGGCGGGGGGCTGCTGGGGCTGGAGGCCGCCAACGGGCTGATGCTGCGGGGCATGACGGTCACCGTGGTGCACATCGCCCCCTGGTTGATGGAGCGCCAACTGGATCAGAAAGCGAGCCAGTTGCTGCAGCGGTCGCTTGAAGACCGGGGCATGCGCTTTCGCATCGGTGCGCACACCGAAACCCTGCTGGGCGGCGAGGATGGCCGCGTGAAGGCGGTGCGCTTCAAGGACGGCACCGAGGTCGAGGCCGATCTGGTGGTGATGGCCGCGGGCATCCGCCCCAACACCGAGCTGGCCCGACACATCGGGCTGCGATGCGACCATGACGGCCGCGGCGGGATCTCGGTGACCGACACCATGCAGACGCTGACCGACCCGCGCATCTACGCTGTGGGCGAATGCGCTTCGCACCGCGGCGTGGCCTACGGCCTGGTGGCGCCCTTGTTCGAACAGGGCAAGGTCTGCGCCACACACCTGGCGCAGTTCGGCATCGGCCAGTACAAGGGCTCGCAAACGTCCACCAAGCTGAAGGTCACGGGGATCGATCTGTTTTCCGCAGGCGATTTCATGGGTGGCGAGGGCACCGAAGAGATCGTGCTGACCGACCCTTATGGCGGGGTCTACCGCAAGCTGGTGCTGCGGGGCGACAAGCTGGTGGGAGCGTGCCTGTATGGCGACACGACTGACGGCAGCTGGTACTTCAAGCTGATTCGCGAGGGCACACCGATTGCGGCGCTGCGAGGGCAACTGATGTTCGGCGAGCCCGCCGCACCGGTCGGTGCGCAGGCCGCTTCGGCCAGCGCATCGCCCACACACGCTGAAGCCCTGGCCGCCTGACGCCCGGGCTCACGACAGAAGAAGCGGTCACGACGCGCCGCTTCACACGACACGAGGCCACCCCACGCAGGGCGGCCCATTCCCGCTGAGCAGACAGAGAGACCTTGCCATGAGCACACCCGCCCCCGAGGCCACCGTGACCCGTGCCACCTGCCCCTACTGCGGCACGGGCTGCGGCGTCCTGATCGAATCGCGACAGGGACGCATCATCCAGGTGAAGGGCGACCCGCAGCACCCTGCCAACTTCGGCCGGCTGTGCACCAAGGGCAGCACCCTGCACCTGACCGCGGCCGACCATGTGAGCCGGCAAGCCCGACTGCTGACGCCCATGGCACGGGCCACGCGCGGCGCCGAGCCCACCCCGTTGAGCTGGGACACCGCCCTGGAGCAGGCGGCCGACCGGTTCGCCCGGATCATCCGTGAACATGGCCCGCAGGCGGTGGGCTTCTACGGCTCGGGCCAGTTGCTCACCGAGGACTATTACGTGCTCAACAAGCTGGTGAAGGGCTTGATCGGCACGAACAACCTCGACACCAATTCGCGGCTGTGCATGAGCAGTGCCGTGGCCGGCTACAAAGCCACGCTGGGCGCCGACGCGCCTCCCGCCTGCTACGACGATTTCCAGCACGCGCAGACGCTGTTCATCGTCGGGGCCAACACGGCCTGGGCCCATCCCATTCTGTTCCGCCGGATCGAAGACGCACGCAAGGCCAATCCGGAGATGAAGCTGATCGTGGCCGACCCCCGGCGCACAGAGACGGCGGACATGGCCGATCTGTTCCTGCCGATCCGGCCAGGCACCGACGTGGCGCTGTTCCACGGGATGCTGAACGTGCTCATCAGCGAGGGACTGACGGACCCCGACTACATCGCCCGGCACACGCAGGGCTTCGAAGCGCTTGCCACCTTGGTGCAGGACTGGACACCTCAGCAGGCTGCCGCCACCTGCGGGATCCCGGTCGACGACCTGGTGCTGGCCGCTCGCTGGATGGGATCGCACACGCCGAGTCTGTCGCTGTATTGCCAGGGGCTCAACCAGAGCAGCCGCGGCACCGACAAGAACGCGGCCCTGATCAACCTGCATCTGGCAACCGGCCAGATCGGCAAACCCGGTGCCGGCCCCTTCTCGCTGACGGGTCAGCCCAATGCCATGGGCGGCCGCGAGGTGGGTGGCATGGCCAACTTGCTGAGCGCCCACCGCGACCTGGCCAACCCCGCGCACCGCGAAGAGGTCGCGGCCCTGTGGGGCGTGGACGAGGTGCCGGCCCAGCCCGGGCTGACCGCGGTGGAGATGTTCGAAGCGGCGGCACGGGGCGAGATCAAGGCCTTGTGGATCGCCTGCACCAACCCGGCCCAGTCCTTGCCCGACCAGGCCACGGTGCGGGGGGCGCTGGCGCGCGCCGAGTTTGTCGTGGTGCAGGAGGCGTTTGCGACCACGGCCACCTGCGCCCACGCCGACCTGCTGCTGCCCGCCACCACCTGGGGCGAGAAGGATGGCACCGTGACCAACAGCGAGCGCCGCATCAGCCGGGTCCGCCCTGCCGCGGGGCCCTCGGGCGAGGCCCGCCATGACTGGTTCATCTTCACCGACTTCGGGCGGCGGCTGGAAGCCCGGCTGCCCGACCGCACCGCACGCTACCGCGCCGGAACCCGCACGCTGTTTCCCTACACCTCGCCGGAATCGGTGTGGAACGAGCACCGCGAAAGCACCCGCGGCCGCGATTTGGACATCACCGGGCTCAGCTACGCCTTGCTGGACAGCGCCGGCCCGCAACAGTGGCCCATGCCGCAGGGTGCCGCCCAGGGCACGGCGCGCCTCTACACCGACGGCGTGTTCCCGACAGCCGATGGGCGCGCCCGGTTTGCCGCCATGCCTTATGAGCCGGTCGCGGAAGCGCAGGATGCGGCTTACCCGTTCAGCCTGAACACCGGTCGCCTGCGCGACCAGTGGCATGGCATGAGCCGCACCGGCACGCTGGGGCGGCTCTTCGGCCATGTGAGCGAACCTGTGGTCGAGGTGAACCCGCAGGATCTGGCCCGTCTGGGTCTGCAGGACGGGGCGCTGGTGTCGGTGCGCTCGCGCCGCGGCGAGGTGATCGTGCCCGCCCAGGCGAACGACGGCATGGCCGAAGGCCAGGCCTACATCGCCATGCATTGGGGCGCGGAATACCTGGGGGGCGCCGACGCCGACGGGCTGCCTCGCCAGGGCGTGAACGCGCTGACGCAGCCGCGCTTCTGCCCCACGTCCAAGCAGCCCGAACTCAAGCATGCGGCCGTGCGCATCGAACCGGCCACCCTGCCCTGGCGGCTCACGGCGCTGGTCTGGCTGCCCGCAGACCAGGCCCTGGCCGTCAGAGAGGCGCTCAAGCCCCTGATGACCGCCTTCCCCTTTGCCAGCTGCGTGCCCTTCGGGCGCGAGGGCGATGAAACGGGCCCCGGCAGCCGGGTCGGCGTGCTGTTTCGTGCGGCCGCGGCCACGGCGGCCGACGAGGCCCTGCTGGCGCGCCTGCTGGCGCTCATGGGGCTGGCTG
>NZ_CAJYGK010000127.1 GCF_913773725.1 uncultured Aquabacterium sp.
CGCTGATCTGGAGTGCCCGTACTGCCGGGCCTACTTCCCGGTGCTCAAAGGCTGGATCGACGCCCATCCCGAAGTGAACTGGCAGTGGCGGCACCTGCCGCTGACGATGCACGATCCTGTGGCTACAGCCGAGGCGCGGATCGCGGAATGTGCGGGCGAGATCGGCGGGCATGACGCCTTCTGGAAAGCCGTGGCGTGGATTTACACGCACACCCGCGGCGACGGCCAGGGCCTGCCGCCCGATGTGCCTTACCCCGACCTCACGCCCGATGTGCAGCGCTGCCTCGGCAGCGACCGTCCCGACTCTGCCATTCGGGATCAAGCTGCCGAGGCAGCGAAGCTCGGCATCAAGGCCACGCCAACCCTGCAAGTGCGCGATCGCCAGTCCGGCAAGACGATTCTGCTGCCCGGTCCCGTCGAGGGGGATGCCTTACTGTCGGCGATCGACTGGATTGCCAGTGGTCACGACACCAGCGCGACGGCATCACCGCCTTGAATGCGGCAATCCCGCTATTCGGTTTCTTGCTGGAGAGCCAAGCAACCCTGCGATTGACTTGAGCCTGTCGTCCCTCCATCGCGTGCCATGATGCCTTCGTTCTCATTCCTGTCATCCCTACATCCGGCCAGCGCGCTTTGCAGCGCGATCGGGCTGTGCGCGGCGCTAGTGTTCTCATCCGCGCAAGCCGCTGACGTCATCGCCTTCACCGACACGCAGCATCCAGTGAGCAACGCGAACGGCATTCGTGTGGTGCTGCTCGATGCACCAGCCAACCTGGAGGCCGCACTCGGCGCACAGCTTCCGGCTGATCCCGCGCAAGCCGAAGCCATCGTCCGGCAACGTCTCGCTCAAGGCGGTGCAGGTTTGCAGCGGCAACTTGCCGATGCCTATCAGGGGATCGCCGACGCTTGGGGGCTGGGCGTCGCCAAGGTTCCTGCCGTCGTGGTCGATCACCGCTATGTGGTCTATGGCGAGCCCGACGTCACCCGTGCGGTCGACCGCATTCATGTCTACCGGAGTACCCAACCATGAGCGGTGGACTGTTTGCCCCGACCCACCGAATGCGGGCCGTCATTGCGGCCTTGCTGCTGGGCGCCGCCGGTTCGACGTTCGCGGTGAACACCGCGACCATCATCGCCTCGGTGCTGTCGCCGGACTGCCTGCAATACCGCGTCGTCGGCATCTGCTACTGGCTTAGCTGTGGCTTGGGCGGTTGCACGGTCCTTACCTCGGTCAAGGTGCGGCATTACATCCCGGATGCTGTGGTGTCGAGCTACTCGAACACAGGCGAGAATCCGTGGATCGAAATGCGGCCCATGAGCCTGCCCAACCCGACCGCCCAAGCCGGTGGTGATGGCACGACCAACCAAGGCAGCGAAAACAACCTTGCCAAGTTCAAGAATGCCGACGTGATCGGTCATCCGGCCGCTGCGGTCTTCGCCCGGTACGCCAGCCAGTTCGGTTATACCTGCACCGGCGCTGGCACTGCCTTCATGCCGTATCTGCTGAGCACACTCGATACGGTGGCTTGGCGCTACGACGTGCCCGAGGCAGTCTACCCCGAGGCGCTGATTCCCGGCATGCGCGAGATCGGTGGTCGCCTAACGATGAATCTGTGGGGCACCGTCTATCCGCGCGGCGGACTGCTGCACCAGACCGACGACTACAAGAGTGGTGCCGTCATCGCGCAGCGCGCGGGCGACGTGGTGACGCGCAGCGGCCAGATCCACGTCTACCAGCCGCTGCTTGCCAGCGCGCACGACGGCTACTGGCCGGCTGGCGCACTGATCGAAAGTGACGCCTCGACGGGAAAGTGGCAGGAACTGACGCCGACGCTCTCGACCACCTGCGCCGTGTTCCCCAACAGCAACGTGCATGTGCAAACCACGCAGGGCGACTACGCCTGGGCGCTGTGGCGTCCGTATGCCTGCTGCCAGCGTCGTGGTCAGACGTTCCTGGGCAGCACCGATTTCATGTGAGGGCCTGTCGATGAACATGCGCATGACGAATCTTGCCTGCCGCGCGAGGCTCTACCTCTGGCGGAGCTTGCTCGCAGTCGCCGGATCGGTGCTGGTGACAAGCGTGGTCTGGGCGCAGCAAACCCGCATTGACAGCAACGGCGCCAGCGTCAACGGCAGCGTGATCGGCGACGACGTGCTCTACAGCGTCGGCGGCGGCCGCGCCGTGTCCATGGGCGGTGCGGGAAATATGCAGAGTCTCGGCGTGGGACTGGGCTGGAACAGCAACCTAATCTGCGGCGACATGAACCTGTCGACCACGCTGCAAAACCAGCTCAACGGCGTCACCAACGGTTTCCAGACGATCATGAGCAGCGTCATCCAGAACGCCACCAGCGCGGTGGCGTCGCTGCCCGCGCTCATCATCCAGCGCGCCGATCCGGGCCTCTACAACCTGCTGACCAACGGTATCCTGCAGGCACGGCTGGATTTCGACCGCAGCAAGATGACCTGCCGCGCCATCGCCAACCGCATGGCAGACATGGCCGGCGGCCAGGCGAGCTGGGACCAGCTCGCCGAAGGCATGGCGCTCAAACAAGCAGTCGGCAGCGCCGATGCCGTCTCCGCAGTCGAACAGGCCGAGACCAGCAAGGGCAACAACGGCGTGCCGTGGGTCGGCGGCAGCAATGCCGGAGGCAGCGGCCAGCGTTCGATCAAGGTCGTCAGTGACGTCACGCGCGCCGGTTACAACCTGCTCAACGGGCGCAGCGCTACCGATACTTCCTCGATCGACACCACGACCTGCGGTAACCGGCTGACCTGCCAGACCTGGTCGTCGCCGCAGGCAGCCTCCGATTGGGCGACGCGCGTGCTCGGCGAGCGCGAACAGCAGACCTGCGAAAGCTGCACGAAAACGCAGACCACGCCGGGCGTGGGGCTGACGCCGCTGATCCAGGAAGAGTACGACACCAAGCTCAAGGCGCTGCAAGACCTGGTTACCGGGGCCGAGCCGACGACGCCGGCCAACCTCGACGCGGCAAGCAGCAACTCGCTGCCGGTCACGCGCGGCGTGATCGAGGCGCTACGCGACGAACCGGATCAGGACATGCTCGGTAAGCGCCTGGCCTCCGAAGTGGCGCTGTCGAGTGTGCTGGAGAAGGCTCTACTGTTGCAGCGCACGCTGCTTACCGGCGCGAAGGAACCGAACGTGGCTGCCAACGATCTGGCGGTGAAGGCAGTAGATTCGGAGAACACCACGTTGGAACAGGAGATCAACAACCTGAAGACGGAGCTGGAGCTGCGGAGGGAACTGGCGGCCAATTCGGCCATGACCCTGATCGGTCGCCACAACACGCGCTCCGACGGTTCGCGCTCGATCTTCCAGGGCGATACGACGCCCGACCGCCTGAACCAGATTCAGAAGCCCCGGAGCGGCACGCCATGACGCGCACGCACGGATGGCGGTTCGGCTGGCTGTTCAACCGCCGGAGCGGATTGGCGGTGCTCTGG
>NZ_CAJYGK010000128.1 GCF_913773725.1 uncultured Aquabacterium sp.
CGCTCGAGCAGGATCTGGCGCGGGCCGATGCTAGCCTCTACGAAGCCAAGCATCAGGGGCGCAATCGGGTGATGGTGGCGCCGTCCGCGACCTCTTGATTTTGCTCAAGATGACGTGCAGCCCTGTCAGGGTGGGACTTGAAATGCGCCACGCCCGCCCACACTCTTGGACGCATCGGTGCCGATATCCGGTGCCCCAGGAGTACCCATGCGACTCGACAAACTCACCACCAAATTTCAGGAAGCGCTGACGGAGGCCCAGAGCCTGGCCGTCACCCGAGACAACCCCTACATCGAGCCGGCCCACATCCTGCTGGCCATGCTGCGTCAGGAAGACGGCCCCAGGGCCCTGCTTGAGCGCGCCGGCGTGAAGGTGCCGGCGCTGGCTGCGGCGCTGGAAAAGCAGATCGACAAGCTGCCCCAGGTGCAGGGTGCCGATCAGGTCCAGGCCGGCCGGGACACCATCGGCCTGCTGCAGGGCGCCGAGAAAGAGGCCCACAAGGCCGGCGACCCCTACATCGCCAGCGAGATGTTCCTGCTGGCGCTGACCGACCACAAGGGCGACACCGCCGCGCTGGCGCGCGACCACGGTCTGACCCGCAAATCGCTCGAAACCGCCGTCAAGGCCGTCCGTGGAGACCAGAAAGTGGACAACCCTGAAGCCGAAGGCCAGCGCGAGGCGCTGAAGAAGTACACGCTGGACCTGACCGAGCGCGCGCGGCAGGGCAAGCTCGACCCGGTCATCGGCCGCGACGAGGAAATCCGCCGCGCCATCCAGGTGCTGCAGCGCCGTTCCAAGAACAACCCTGTGCTCATCGGTGAGCCCGGCGTGGGCAAGACCGCCATTGTCGAAGGCCTGGCCCAGCGCATCGTGGCCGGCGAGGTGCCCGATTCGCTGAAGAACAAGCGCGTGCTGGTGCTGGACATGGCCCTGCTGCTGGCCGGTGCCAAGTACCGCGGCGACTTCGAAGAACGCCTGAAGGGTGTGCTCAAGGAAGTGGCCAAGGACGAAGGCCAGACCATCATGTTCATCGACGAGATCCACACCATGGTCGGTGCGGGCAAGGCCGATGGCGCGATGGACGCGGGCAACATGCTCAAGCCCGCCCTGGCGCGCGGCGAGCTGCACTGCATCGGTGCGACCACGCTCGACGAATACCGCAAGTACATCGAGAAGGATGCCGCGCTGGAGCGCCGCTTCCAGAAGATCCTCGTGGGTGAACCCACGGTCGAGGCCACCATCGCCATCCTGCGCGGCCTGCAGGAAAAGTACGAGGTGCACCACGGCGTCGAGATCACCGACCCGGCCATCGTGGCTGCGGCCGAGCTGTCCAACCGCTACATCACCGACCGCTTCCTGCCGGACAAGGCCATCGACCTGATCGACGAGGCCGCCGCCAAGATCAAGATCGAGATCGACTCCAAGCCCGAGGCACTGGACCGCCTGGACCGCCGCCTCATCCAGCTCAAGATCGAGCGCGAGGCCGTGCGCCGCGAGACCGACGAGGCCTCGATCAAGCGCCTGGGCCTCATCGAAGAAGAGATCACCCGCCTGCAGAAGGAATACGCCGACCTGGAAGACATCTGGAAGGCCGAGAAGGCGACCGCACAGGGCTCAGCCACCGTGAAGGAAGAGATCGACAAGATCCGATTCCAGATCGAGGAACTCAAGCGCAAGGGCGACTTCAACAAGGTGGCCGAGCTGCAGTACGGCAAGCTGCCCGAGCTGGAAAAGCGCCTGAAGGACGCGCAGGAGAAGGAATCGGCCAAGGGCAAGGCGGGCGACAAGCCCACGCTGCTGCGCACCCAGGTCGGCGCCGAAGAGATCGCCGAGGTCGTGGCGCGGGCCACCGGCATCCCGGTCAGCAAGCTGATGCAGGGCGAGCGCGACAAGCTGCTGTCGATGGAGCAGAAGCTGCACGAGCGCGTGGTCGGCCAGGACGAAGCCATCGTGGCTGTGTCCGACGCCATCCGCCGCTCGCGTGCCGGCCTGTCGGACCCCAACCGCCCGTATGGCTCCTTCCTGTTCCTCGGCCCCACCGGCGTCGGCAAGACCGAGCTGTGCAAGGCGCTGGCCGGCTTCCTGTTCGACAGCGAAGACCACCTCATCCGCATCGACATGAGCGAGTTCATGGAGAAGCACTCGGTCAGCCGCCTGATCGGCGCGCCTCCGGGCTATGTGGGCTACGAAGAGGGCGGCACGCTGACCGAAGCCGTGCGCCGCAAGCCCTACAGCGTGGTGCTGCTGGATGAGGTCGAGAAGGCCCACCCGGACGTCTTCAACGTGCTGCTGCAGGTGCTGGACGATGGTCGCCTGACCGATGGCCAGGGCCGTACGGTGGACTTCAAGAACACCGTCATCGTGATGACCTCGAACCTGGGCTCGCACCACATCATGCAGATGGCCGGCCAGCCCGCCGAGGACATCAAGGATGCCGTGTGGGTCGAGGTGAAACAGCACTTCCGCCCCGAATTCCTGAACCGCATCGACGAAGTGGTGGTCTTCCATGCGCTCGACCAGGCGCACATCGAATCGATCGCGAAGATCCAGCTCAAGGGCCTGGAGGCGCGCATCGCGCAGATGGACATGAAGCTGGACGTCAGCCCGGCTGCCCTGGCCGAACTGGCCAAGGTCGGCTTCGACCCGGTCTTCGGTGCGCGGCCGCTCAAGCGGGCGATCCAGCAGCGCATCGAGAACCCGGTGGCCAAGCTCATCCTGCAAGGGCAGTTCGGGCCCAAGGACGTGATCCCGGTGGACGTCGACACGTCAGGACACTTCCAGTTCGCGAGGGTGGTGCACTGATCGTCTCCCGGGGCACAGCGCCTTGCCAGAGGGCCACGACACCGTGGCCCTTTTTGCGTTTTTGTGCGCTGTCTTTGGCGTGTCTGCGACATGCCGGGATGCCCGCAGGTGTCAAAGGGCGCAAGCGCGTATGCTTGCCGTCTCGCTTGTCCTTTGCCGGTCTGTCCCATGCTTCCGCCCCATCCCCCGGTCGCCGGGTTTGCGGTCACGCCGCCTGATGCCGACGTCCTGTCCCGCCTGATCAACCTGTCGGGCCGACAGCGCATGCTGTCGCAGCGCCTGACGTTGTTTGTCGTGCTGGCCGGGCAGGGGCAGGCCGAGGCATTGCTGGTTGCCGAAGAGGTCCTCCAGCAGCTTCGGTCAAGTCATCGGCGGCTGGTGGAAGGGGAGGAAGGCTGGCCCGGTTTGTTCAGCGAGCACCTGCGCCAGGTGTTCGACGGGCCAACCCAGGCACGCCAGCGCATCCAGGCCTTCATGGGGCTGGCCGAGCAGATCCTGAGCAGCCTCAGGCAGGGCGTGCCCCTCGCACCGGCCGTGCAGTCCGGTCTGGTCGAGTCGGCCACGGCGGTGCTCAGCCTGTTCAACCTGGTCACCCAGGCCTTCGAGCAGGAAGCGCAGAATCTGGCCCGCAGCCAGCAGCAGCAGCGTGACCAGATGGGCACGACCTTGCGCGCATTGGCGCACGAGGCTCGGCAGATTCTTTATGACACCCGCGCCGCAGTGGACGAGGCCGGCCCATGTGCCGAGACCTTGCGTGGTCTCTCAGGCCGAATGGGCGGCCTGACGGACGGCATGGACCGGCTGGCTCGGGCGGCGAGCTCGCTGGGCTGACGCCACCTTCAGGAGACGGGCTCGGAAGCTTCGCTGGCCGGTCTTCCGGGAAGCTGCCACGTTTCGCCGATCGCCAGGGTGCGAAATGCCGCTGCTGACCGGTTCGCGGCGCGCAGGGCTCTCGCCAGCGCCCGCGGGGGCTCGTCCAGCGCCTCGTCGGTCAGCTGGAACGTGCCCCAGTGCACGGCCAACGCCCGCTTGCAACCCAGGTCCTGGAAGATCTGAACGGCTTCCTCGGGGTTGCA
>NZ_CAJYGK010000129.1 GCF_913773725.1 uncultured Aquabacterium sp.
GCCAGCCCTTCCAGCGAGGACACCGGGTTGATCAGGCCGGAGAACTGCACGGCAGGCAGCATGGTGGCCAGCGAGGTGCCGAAGATGGCCGCGATCTGGCTGCCCGTGAACGAGGACATGAACAGCCCCAGCCCGGTGGCCGCGGTGACGTAGAGCAGGGCGGCGAGCGCGAGTGCGAAGAAGCTGCCCTTGAACGGCACGCCGAACACCGTCACGGCCAGGGCCGTCATCAGCAGGAAGTTGACCATGCCTGTGGCGATGTAGGGCAGCTGCTTGCCGAGCAGGAACTCCAGCCGCGTGGCCGGGGTGACGTAGAGGTTGACGATGGAGCCCATCTCCTTTTCGCGCACCACGGCCAGCGCCGCCAGCATGGCGGGGATGAAGATCAGCAGGATCGGGATCACGGCGGGCACCATGGCCACGATGCTGCGCACCTCGGGGTTGTAGCGGTAGCGCACCTCGACTTGCGCGGCCGGCGTGGTGTCCATGCCGCGCAGCCGGGCCTGTTCAGCGAGGTAGCCCGTGTGCAGCCCCTGCACATAGCCGGAGATGGTCTCGGCGCGCTGCGGCATGGCGCCGTCGATCCACACGCCGATGGCCACGGGGCGGCCGCGTGAGACATCGCGTGCAAAACCGGGCGGGATCTCGAGGGCCACGCTGATCTCGCCGTTGCGCAGGCGGCGGTCGAGGTCGGCGTCGTTCTGCAGCGGGGGCTGCTCGATGAACCACGGCGAGCCCGAAAAGTTCAGCGTGTAGTCGCGGCTGGCCGGGGTCTGGTCTCGGTCGAGCACGGCGTAGCGCAGGTCTTGCACGTCCATGCTGATGCCGTAGCCCATGATGATCATCAGCAGCACGGTGCCCAGCAGGGCCAGCGTGAGGCGGATGGGGTCGCGGCGCAGCTCGAGTGATTCGCGGTGGGCGAAGCTCATCATGCGAGCCTGGCTCCAGCCGCGGGTGCGGGGGGCGCGCGCCGGCAGTTCTGCCGCAGGGGCTTCTGACGCGGGTGCCGCGGGCGTCCCGGACGCAGCGGTTGCAGGAGGTGGCGCGTCCGCCGTGTCCGCACCGCCCTGCGCCTCCAGCAGGTAATCGATGAAGGCGTCTTCCAGCCTGTCTCGCCCCTTGCTGGCGGTCAGCTCATCCGGCGTGCCGCTGGCCAGCACCCGCCCGGCGTGCATCAGCGAGATGCGGTCGCACCGCTGCGCCTCGTTCATGAAATGCGTGGAGATGAACAGCGTCACGCCATCCCGACGCGAGAGCTCGACCATCAGCGCCCAGAACGCATCGCGCGCCACCGGGTCCACGCCCGAGGTCGGCTCGTCCAGGATGAGCATGTCGGGCTTGTGCACCACCGCCACCGCCAGCGACAGCCGCTGTCGCACACCCAGGGGCAGCGCAGCGGGCAGGGCATCGGCCACGTCGTGCAGGCCGAAGCGCGTCAGCATCTCGTCGATCCGCGCTTCGCGGGCGTCGGCCGGCACATGGAAGAGCCGTGCGTGCAGATCGAGGTTCTGGCGCACGGTCAGCTCGCCGTACAGCGAGAAGCCCTGCGACATGTAGCCCACGCGCCGACGCACGTTCAGGTCGTTGGCGTTCACCGGGCGGCCGAACAGCGCCGCGCGCCCCTCGGTGGCGGGCAGCAGGCCGGTGAGCATCTTCATCGTGGTGCTCTTGCCGCAACCGTTCGAGCCCAGGAAGCCGAAGATTTCGCCCTGCCGGATGCGGAAGCTCACGCGGTCGACAGCCGTGAAATCGCCGAAGCGGCAGGTCAGGTCTTCCGCTTCGATCGCGATGTCGCGGTGGTCGCCGCGCAGCGGTGGCACCGTGAGGGCGCGATGGTCACCGCGCCGGGCGTCGGGCAGCAGGGCCAGGAAGGCCTGCTCGAGCCCGGTGGTGCCCGTGCGGGCCAGGATCTCCGCCGGGGTGCCCTCGGCGAGCACGCGCCCGGCGTCCATGGCCACGAGGTGGTCGAAGCGCTCGGCTTCTTCCATGTAGGCCGTGGCCACGATCACGCTCATGCCCGGCCGCCGGCTGCGGATGTGGTCGATCAGCTCCCAGAACTGCCGGCGCGACAGCGGGTCCACGCCCGTGGTGGGCTCATCGAGCACCAGCAGATCCGGGTCGTGGATGAGGGCGCAGCACAGCCCCAGCTTCTGCTTCATCCCGCCCGAGAGCTTGCCGGCCGGCCGGTCGGCAAAGGGCGCCAGCCCGGTGGCGGCCAGCAGCTCGGCGATGCGACGTTGGCGCTCCTGCGCGCCATGCCCGAAGAGCCGACCGAAGAAGTCGACGTTCTCCTGCACCGACAGGGTGGGGTAGAGGTTGCGACCCAGTCCCTGCGGCATGTAGGCGATCTGCGGACAGCGGCTGCGGCGCACGCGCGCGCTCGCCATGTCGCCGCCCAGCACCGTCACGCGCCCCTGCTGAATGCGCCGCGCGCCGGCCAGCAAGGCCAGCAGGGTGGACTTGCCCACGCCGTCCGGGCCGATCAGGGCCACCGTGCGACCACCGGGCAGCGCCAGGTTGATGTCGTTCAGCGCGACCGTCTTGCCGTGGCGGTAGCCGACCTGCTCGAAGCGCGCGACCACGTCGTCGGGCATGCGGATCACGGTGTGGCCTCAGGGCCGGCTGGCCGACGAGGCGGCCGCGGCTGGAGGGCGCTCGGGCGGCAGGGCCACGGCCAGTCGGGCCGGCCAGGGCGTCTGACTGTCCACCCGCACATAGGCCATGCCGGGCATGCCGGTCTTCACCTGGTTGCGGTAGCGCGCCAACAGCGCCGGGTCGATGCGGGCGCGCACCTTGAAGACCAGCTTCTGGCGCTCGTCGTGCGTCTCGACCGTCTTGGGCGTGAACTGCGCGACGCTGGCCACGTAGGACACCGATGCGGGGATCACGTACTGCGGCGCAGCATCGAGCACCAGCCGGGCTTCGGCGCCCAGGGCCAGGCGGCCTGCTGCGGCCTCGGGCAGGAAAAAGGTCATGTAGACGTCACTGAGGTCGACCAGCGATAACACGCGTGCGCCGCCGCCCAACACTTCACCGGGCTGGGCTGCCTTTACTTGCACGCGACCCGGGCGCGGTGCGCGCAACACGGTGTCGGCCAGATCGGCCTGAACACGGGCGACGGCCGCCTGGGCGGCTTCGATTGCCGAGCCCGCTTCCGCTCGTTGAGAGCGCAACGTGGTCAGCGCCGCACGCGCTTCGGCCACCTGCGAACGTGCCGCGCCCAGGGCGGCTTTCGCGCCTTCGTGGGCGGCCTGCGCCTGGTCCAGTTGCTGTGGTGGCAGAAAGCCCTTGGCCACCAGTTCCTGCGCCCGTTCCAGCTGTCGGGCTGCCAGTGACAGTTCGGCCTGACGTTGCCCGACCACGGCTTCTGCCGTGGCGATCGCCTGCTGCCGTTGCGCCTGCAAGGCCTCGGCGGTTTCGGCCGCCTGGCGGCTCTGCGTGAGCTGGGCCTGCGCGCGCCGCAGGTCGGCCTGCAGCGTGTCGGTGTCCATCTCGGCGACCGGCTGGCCTGCCTCGACGTCGTCGCCCTCCTGAACCAGCACCGTCCTCACGCGACCGCCGGCCCGGGTGGCCACATCGATCTCGGTGCCCTCCAGCCGGCCATTGCCGCTGGCGATCCCGGCCGGCAGCGGTTCGGGCTTCAGGCGTTGCCAGACGAGGACCCCTCCGATGCCCGCCAGCACTGCGACGCCCATGACCAGAATGCGGAGACGAAGGCGAGAGGGCGGCTGACTGCTCATGGTGTTCACGGGCTCGACGAGGGTTTGTCCCGTTTTTTAGCATGGTCGTGCGACATTGCCCATGATGCGACGCAAGGTAGCACAGCCCTGCTGCGGGGGAACCTTTCTGCGGTCCGCGATACTCACCCACGATGGCCTTTGGTCGGCCAGACGCATAGCGTTGACACGATGTTGCTTTCTGCTCGTCTTTTGCCTTCCTCGTCTTCCGGCGCAGCCCGTCCGCCAGCTCCTCCTGCAGGGCGGGCTCGGCGTCCCGGCCTGACCGCCGTGGCCCTCGCCGCGTGCCTTGTGCTGGGGGCACTCCAACCCACGGTGGCCAAGGCGGCGCCAGCTCGCGCCGGTGCGTCACGGGCCGGGGCGCCGGTGCTGGAGGCGCAGGTGGAAGGCATCTCCGCCTACCGCCTCGCCAATGGCCTTCAGGTCCTGCTGATCCCCGACGCATCCAAGCCCACCACCACGGTCAACATGACATACCGGGTCGGATCGCGCCATGAAAACTACGGCGAAACCGGCATGGCGCACCTGCTGGAGCACATGTTGTTCAAGGGCACGCCGCGCCATCCCCAGGTGTGGAGCGAGTTCAACAAACGCGGCTTCCGCGCCAACGGCAGCACGTGGTTCGATCGCACCAACTACTTCGCCAGCTTCTCGGCGAACGACGACAACCTGCGCTGGTACCTTGCGTGGCAGGCCGATGCCATGGTCAACAGCTTCATTGCCCGCAAGGACCTGGATAGCGAGATGACCGTCGTGCGCAACGAGATGGAGATGGGCGAGAACGAGCCCGGTCGCATCCTGTTCGAGAAAACGCTGGCCACGATGTACCAGTGGCACAACTACGGCAAGTCCACCATCGGCGCCCGCACGGACGTCGAAGGCGTCGACATCGCCCAGCTCAAGGCCTTCTACCAGCGCTACTACCAGCCTGACAACGCCACCCTGATCGTCTCCGGCAAGTTCGACCCGGCCCAGGTGCTCGCCTGGGTGCAGGCCTCCTTCGGCCCGATCCCCCGACCGAAGCGAACCTTGCCGCCCGAGTACACGCTCGATCCGGTTCAGGATGGCGAACGTGCCGTGACGCTGCGCCGTGTGGGGGGCGTTCCGCTCCTGTACGCCGGCTACCACGTCATGCCGGGTGCCCACGCCGACTACGCCGCCATCGAGTTGCTCTCGCTGATTCTGGGCGACAGCCCGTCGGGCCGTCTGCACCGCGCCCTGACAGAGCGGCAGCTCGCGGCCAGCGTTTTTTCCTTCTCAGAAGGCCTCAAGGACCCGGGCTTCATCCTGCTGGGCGCCCAGCTCGGGCCGGAACAGGACATGGCCGCCGCGCGCGATGCCCTGGTCGGGGCGGTGGAGTCTTTCCGGACGCAGCCGGTCACCGAGGAAGAGCTGGCTCGCGCTCGGGCCAAATGGCTCAAGGCGTGGGACGCCGGCTTCTCCGATCCGCAGCATGTCGGCGTGGCCTTGTCCGAGGCGGTGGCCCAGGGCGACTGGCGCTTGTTCTTCCTGACGCGCGACCGCGTCAAGGCGGCGAAGCTTGAGGACGTACAGCGTGTGGCCAGCGGGGTGTTCCTGCCGTCGAACCGCACGCTGGGCGAGTACCACCCCACGGCGGCGCCCGAGCGCGCTCCGGTGCCGGTTCGGGCCGATGTGGCTCAGTCGCTCAAGGACTTCAAGCCACAGGCAGCGGAGGCTCAGGCCGAGGCTTTCGACGCCAGTCCCGCCAACATCGACGCCCGCACCCGCTGGTCTCGTCTGCCCTCCGGCATGCAGATCGCGCTGTTACCCAAGTCCACCCGCGGGCAGGCGGTCAAGGCCAACCTGACGCTGCGCTTTGGCACGGAAAAGACGCTGGCCAACTGGGATGTCGTACCCGATGCGCTCGCCGCCTTGCTGGACAAGGGCACCGCACGCTTGAGCCGGCAGGCCTTTCAGGACCGCCTGGATGCCCTTCAAGCCCAGGTCGGGTTTTCCGCGGCGCCAGGCCGCATCTCGGTGAGCATCAGCACCCGGCGTGAGCACCTGTCAGATGTGGTGAAACTCGTGGCCGAAGCCCTGCGTGAGCCAGCCCTGCCTGCCTCGTCGCTCGAGGAGGTTCGCCGTCAGGCCCTGGCCGCGCTCGCCGAGCAGAGCAAGGAACCCGAAGCAGTATTGCAGGAAGCCCTGTCCCGGCACGGCAACCCCTATCCCAAAGGCGACGTCCGCTATGCGCCGACCTTTGCGGAAACCGAATCCTGGTGGCGGGATGTGGCCTTGTCACGGATCCGGGCTTTCCACAGCCGATTTCTGTCGGCCAGCCATGCCGAGTTTGCTGCGGTGGGGGATTTTGATGCGGAGGCCCTTGGCCAGGCGCTCGCCGAGGGGTTCGCAGACTGGCGCGGCGGCGAGGCGTTCGAGCGGGTTCCGGATCCGCTGGTGCCCGCACCTCCTGCTCGTCTGATTCTGCGGACGCCGGACAAACAGAATGCTGCGATGTCGGTCCAATTGCCTGTTCCGTTGATGGACACGGACCCGGATTACCCCGCCTTCATGCTGGCGAACCACCTGCTGGGATCAGGGGGGGATTCGAGGCTGTGGAACCGCATACGCGAGAAAGACGGTCTTTCCTACAACGTCTACAGTGCCGTCCAGTGGAATCCTTTGGAGCGGCATTCCGAGTGGACGGCCGCTGCCATCTTTGCGCCACAGAATCGCGACAAGGTCGAGGCCGCGTTCAGGGAAGAAGTGGCCCGCGCCCTGAGTCAGGGTTTCACGCGGGCCGAATTCGAGGCGGGCAAGCGAGGGCTGCTGAATTTCAGGCGCCTGGCTCGTGCGCAGGATGCACGTCTGTCCGCTGCGCTGGCAACGAATCTTTATCTGGGGCGGCGCTTCGACGTGGCGGCGCGTGTCGACGCCCAGCTTGAAGCGTTGACGCTGGAGCAGGTGAATCAGGCCCTGCGCCGCTATCTCAAGCCCGACGATTTTGTGATCGGCTGGGCTGGTGATTTCCAGAGCAAGCCCTGAGCGGACACGCAGTGCAGGACACAAAAAAAGCCGGTCCATGAGGCCGGCTTTTTCATGAGGGGCGTGCGAGACACCGATCTGCGCGACGCCCGCCCCAATGGGTGTGGGTTCAGATCGCGAAATCTTCCAGCTTCTTGCCGGAGGCGATGGCTGCCTGAATCCACTTTGGCTGGAGACCGCGGCCCGTCCAGGTTTCACCGGTGTCGGCATTGCGGTACTTCGGGGCGACCTTGCGGCCGGCCGTGGCGCCGCCTGCAGAACCCTTGCCACCGGCCTTGGCACCCAGGTCAGCCACGCTCAGGCCGTGTTCAGCCATCATGGATTTGATCTGGGCGATCACGCCAGCGCGCTCTGCGCGACGCGCCTCCTGCAATTGCTTTTCCAGTTCGGCGGCCTGACGGGCCAGTTCGTCACGTTTGGCAAGAAGGTCCTGGTAGCTGCTCATGTGTGAATCCTTTGGTGTGGACGGTGCACGTCGTGGCGGGTGTTCAAGACGCGGTACGGCCTCGTTATGCGGGCTTTATCCCCGGCGGGTGCGATGGGGTACCGTTGGTATTTTAGCCGCGAATCGAAAACCGCCGCATGAAGGATAACGCGGGGGCGATACTCGCGTGGTGCGCGCCTTCGTAAATGAAGGTAATGCACGCCCCGTGCGGGCGTGCAGATATCACTTGCCCGGGCGGAGAACCTCGCGTTGCACGGCCTCTCCCAGCTGGATCACGGCCAGCGCGTAGTAGCTCGACTGGTTGTAGCGGGTGATCGCGTAGAAATTCTGCGTGCCGGCAATCAACGTGGGCGCAGCCGCGCCGTTTTGCAGCAGCACCAAGGCGAGCGATCCCGGATGGCTCTGTGCCGCTTGCGGCAAGGTGGCGCCCAGTGATTGCATCTCCTGTGGCGAAAAAGAAGGGACGATATCCGGCGCGAGCAGTTTGTCCAGCGCTTCGCGATTTTCGGGCGCCCGGACCTCGAAATGACTTGCCCAGCCCGATTGCCAGCCGTGACGGGCCAGATAGTTGGCCACGCTTCCGATCGCGTCCACCGGGCTGCGTTGAAGGTCGATGCGGCCGTCGCCATCAAAATCCACGGCGTGGCGACGGATGGAGCCCGGCATGAACTGCGGCCAACCAATGGCCCCGGCGTACGAGCCCAGGACTGCCTCGGGTTGCAAACCCTGCTCCTGACAGAGTTTGAGGAATTCGCTCAGTTCGCTGCGGAAGTAGGCGCTTCGGTCGCTGCGGCCTTTCGGGAAATCAAGGCTGAGCGTGGTGAGCACGTCCAGGACGCGGAACTGCCCAGTCTGCCGGCCGTAAATGGTTTCCACGCCAAGCACGCCGGCAATCACCTCGGCCGGAACGCCATACAGGGACTGAGCGCGTTGCAGGGCCGCCTCATGCTGGCGCCAGAAGGCCACGCCGGCACGAATGCGTATCGGCTCGACGAAGCGGCTGCGGTAGGCCGCCCAGTTCTTCGGCGTGCCGGCCGGCGGCGGCATCATCAGCCGCGCCACGGTCTCGCGATACCGGGCCTGGCTGATTGCGCGCCATGTCCAGTCCGGGTCCAACCCCGTCTCGCCGGCAATCTGGGTGGCCAGGACCCGGGCCTCCGGCCTTTGCGCGTACCCGTTCACGTCCCCGCCAGGCGATACGACGCGGACCTCCTCCGGCGCTGGGGGCGGGACAGGGCTGATCCGGACGGTCTCGGTGCCCGGTGGGGCGGGCATCACGTCCGGTGGTGCGGACGATGCGACCGCGGGTTGGCCTGCGGGCTGGCGCAAGGACGGAGCGGGGGCGCAAGCGGCCAGAAGCAATGCCAGCACGACAGCCGACGAGGCTGCGCGGAATGAGGGCGAGGGAGCGACGAACAGCAAGGCAGGTGGGCCATGGTCAAGCATGGCCAGAGACGGACAACGCACAGGACCTCAGTGTGCCGCATCGCCACGTGGATCCGGCGTCGATCGGTCTGGGGCCCGGCTCGGCCGGCGGGCCCGTTGCCATGCCCTGGCGTGTTCTCGCAACGTCCGCATGGCGTGTCGCCACTCGGCCGGGGGGCAGGCCTCCGCTCCATAGTGAAGGGCGTCGAGCACGGCAAGATGTTCGGCCAGTGCGACGGTGGCTCGCCTTTCTTCCAGCGTCATGGACGTTGCGCCGCCGAGGCGTTCCTCCAGCGCCCGGGCCCACGTCAGCGGAGACGGGTGCGGCGGGCTGCCCGGTGGCAATGGCAGCCCTGCGCGGGTCAGGCAACGCGCCGTGTTCCGCAACGCCCGCTGCCTCTGCGAGGTCCGGTGGCGCGGCCGTTGCCACATCAACCAGCCTACCCCGACCAGGCTGCCCAGGGCCAGCGCGGTGCCGACCACGCGCAGCAGGTCTTCCGTGTCGGGGGTCTCGAAGCCGGCCCTTTCGAGCAGTTCGAGCTGGCTCTGCCGGTTGTAGCCTTGAACCCAGGTGTTCCAGCGATGCCGTGCTGCGTCCAGGCCCGCTCGCGCCTGCCTGACCCAGTCTGGCGCCATGCGGGCCAGCGTGCCGGGGGCCTGGCCTGCCGCGGGTTCCACGAGCCGCCGTGGGCGCTCGACCCGATCCGGCGCCACGGCTGCCGTCGGGTCCACGCGCACCCAGCCCCTGTGGGGCCACCACACCTCGGCCCAGGCGTGGGCATCGCGGTTGCGTACCTCGTACCAACCGTCCACCGGGTTCCGTTCGGCGCCCTGGAAGCCCGTGACCACCCGAGCCGGGATGTCCAGCGCGCGCATGACGACCACGAAGGCGGCCGAGAAATGCTCGCAGAAGCCGGCCTGGCGATCGAGCCAGAACGCGTCGATCGGATCCGGGAGTCGACCGTTTGCGTCGGGTGCGTCCACACCCGGGGCGAGGGTGTAGCGGAATCCGGCCGTGCGGATGTGGCGGAGCAGGGCCTGAACAACCGCGCCGGTGTCGTCGGAGGCCAGTTTCTGTTGCGACTGGAACAGCCTGGCCCAAGCGATGGTTCGGGCAGCATGCCCCTCCGGCAGGGCGACCCAGGTCTGGAGCAGCGGATCGCCCTCTTGGACGAGTGGTTGCCATCGGGCCTGTGCCTCGGCTGCGAACGTCAGCCGTTCCTTCCTGGGGCGCGTGAGGCTCCATTCCGGACCGGTGCGCCTCAGCGGGATGCCAGGATCGGGAGCGGTCACCCTGGCTTCGGTCGTGCCGTCCAGCAAGGGCAGATTGCGCAAGGTCTGCGGTTCCAGGGCCAACGTATAGCGCCAGGCGGACGGTTCCCCGGCCGGCGCCATGGTGGGGTGCCAGCGCTGCGGTGCTTCGTCGGGCAGGCTGCGCCATTGGCGCCCATCGAACAGGTCGAGCACCGGGCCGCGGAAATACAGGCTGCGAGGGGGCGGTACAGGTCCGTCGAACCGGACTCGCATGGCGATGGTGTCGTCCTGAGCCAACTCCGCCACATGCCCAAGCTCCATGCGATCGGACAGACCCGTGCGCGCCATGGCGTCCGAGGGCAGCGACCACAACGGACCGAGTCGCGGAAAGAACAGATACAGGACGAGGGCCAGAGGCAGACCCCAGCCGAGCGCCCTGCATGCCTCGCGCACCGCGGTCTGGATAGGAGGTCGCCCCAGAGGGCGCTGTGCCAGCACCAGGCTGGCCAGCAGCCCGGTCAGTGCGACCGCCATCAGAACCGCTGTCAGCGGGCCCTGGTCATGAAGAAACTGGGTGAGGATCAGAAAGAAGCCCAGGGACGTGACGACGAACGCGTCCCGACGCGCGCGCAGCTCGAGCGTCTTCAGGCCAGCAAGCAGGGTGACCAGCGTGACGCCCGCAGCCCGGCCCAGCAGGGACTGAAAGGTGATCATTGTGGAAGCGACACTCAGAACCAGGGCCAGCAGCAACACCCACCGAGGCGGCAGCGGGCCATCCTTCACCGCCAGCCACGCCCGCCAGCCCAGGGCCGTCGCGGTTCCTGCCAGGCACCACCACGGTAGCCGGCCCACGTGGGGCGCAATCGTCAGTGCCAGCATGGCCAGTAGCCACAGGGTGTCACGGCCTTCGCGGGTGAGGGCCATGGGGCGGGCCTGCTTTCTGGCGGTCATCTTGGTGCCTCAGACAGCGCCAGGGCATCCAGGCACTGCAGCAGGTGAGCAGCGCCGCGTGCCGGGCCGATGGACCGGCTGGGCAGCCGGAGACCGTAGCTGGGGGCGAGGCCATCGAGCGCCTCGGCTTCTCTGAGCCAGGTGGCCAGCCTGCTGAGCCGCCCTTCGTGCGACAAGCCTGCCAACGCCGGGCTGCGCTCATAGTCCAGCCACAGGATGGGAGCCGATTCGGGCAACCTTTCCCGGCTGACCAGATCCTCGCGTCCGCCGGATTTCTTCCAGGCGATCCAGTGCATCGGGTCCCCGCGCTGGTAGGCCCGCAGCCCCTCCGGCGCGCCGTCTGCAAGGCGGTGCGCCAAGGCGGGCCCGGTGGCCTCGTCCAGGCCCACGAACTGGCTCAGAACTGGGGGGGCGTGGCGATCCAGCGGGGGCCAGATCAAGACAGCACTGGCAGGGCGCCACCAGGCCCACACACGGAAGATGCCGAGTGGGTAGGCGCTGGTCACGCGAATGCGCGGCAACGGATGCCGGCCTCGCCGAGCGGCGGGCACCGACAGCTCGACCCACTGGGCCTCGCCTGCTTCGAGTTCCACCTCCAGCGCCGGGCTCGCTGGTTCGCACAGCACCTCCAGTCGCAGGCCATGACGTCCGCGTGTTCCCGCGCCGCCGTCCAGCGTCACGGTCAGCGTCAGCGCATCGCCTGCGTGGGCACTGGGTGGCGGCTGCAGTTGCAAGCGCAATCCGCGCAGGTTGTCGTGTGTCTGGTGAAGCGCGGCGAGCGCCGCACCCGCCAGAGCAAAGGCCAGCGCGTAGCCCAGGTTCACCTCCTCGTTGATCGAAGCGAGCAACAGCACCAGCGTCACCGCGGCCAGGCTCCAGCCCGATCGGCTGGGCAGGATGTAAAGGTTGCGGTGCGTCAGCGTCAGCTCGTCGCCCGGAATCAGGCGTGACAGCCACCACTGCGCCCAGCGCGCTCGCCCGCGCTGCCACACCGTCGGGGCGGCTTGTGTCATGGCAGCGGAACGGACTCCAGCAAGGCCCTGGCCTGACTGGCGGCGCCGCGTCCTGACTGGGGCAGCGGTGTCAGCCGGTGCGCTGTGGCGGGCAGCCACAGTTGCTGGATGTCTTCTGGCGACACGTGACCGCGCCCCGTCACCAGCGCGCGCGCGCGGGCCAGTCGCAGCACCGACAGCCCGGCGCGCGGACTCAGCCCCTGAGCGAACCACTGCCCGTTGCGCGTGGCCGCGATCAAGGCCTGGAGGTAGTCCAGCAGCCCGGGGGCGACGTGCACTCGCTCGATCTGGGCCTGCCAGTGCTGCCATTGGTCTGGGGTCATCACCGGCTGCATCCGGCCCAGCAAGGCGCGTCGGTCCTCCCCGGCCAGCAGGGCACGCTCGGCTGCAGGGGGCGGATAGCCCAGCGACAGCCGGATCGCGAAGCGGTCCAACTGCGACTCGGGCAGCGGGTGGGTGCCCAGTTGTTCGCCGGGGTTTTGCGTGGCAATCACGAAAAAGGGCGAGGGCAGGGCACGCGTCATGCCGTCTACCGACACCTGGCGCTCCTCCATCGCTTCCAGCAAGGCGCTCTGGGTGCGCGGGCCGGCACGGTTGATCTCGTCGGCCAGCAAGACCTGAGCAAAGACCGGCCCGGGGTGAAACACGAACTCGCCCCGTTGCCGCTCGTACACGCTCACGCCGATCAGGTCCGAAGGCAGCAGATCCGACGTGAACTGCACCCGGGCGAACGCGAGGCCCAGGGAGCGCGCCAGCGCCTGCGACAGCGTCGTCTTGCCCACACCCGGGATGTCTTCGATCAAAAGATGGCCCGACGCCAGCAGGCAGATGACGGCCAGCGTGACCTGCTCCCGTTTGCCGATCACGATCGTGCTAACCTGATCGATCAGGTCCGAGAGTGAAGAAGAGGACGGCGGCATGGCGGCCTCGGCGCCCACGCGGGCATCAGCCGATGAGTCAGTGCGAAGCATGCCCGACCATACCCCAAAGCACCGTGGCCTGCAGACCGAGAGAGACCCATGGCGACCGGCTATTTTTCCCATCCCGACTGCCTGGCCCACGAGATGGGGCAGGGCCATCCGGAGTGCCCGCAGCGCATCCACGCGATCGAAGACCAGCTTCGTGCGCAGGGGCTGGACGCCCTGCTGCAGCGCGAGGACGTGCCCCTGGCTTCGAACAGCGATCTGGCGCTGGCGCACGATCTCAACTATGTGTTGACGCTGGACGACTTCCTGCAGCAGCTCGAGGCCAACGGCGACATGCGGGCGCTGGACCCGGACACCTGGGCCTGTCCGGGCACCCGTTCGGCGGCCTGGCGGGCAGCCGGCGCAGCCGTGGCGGCCACCGATGCGGTGCTCGATGGCCGCATCGACAACGCCTTCTGTGCGGTGCGGCCGCCCGGCCACCACGCCATGCACAACCAGACCATGGGGTTCTGCTTCTTCAACAACGTGGCGGTGGCCGTGCGGCACGCGCTCGATGTGCGCGGTTTGCAGCGCGTGGCGGTCGTCGATTTCGACGTGCACCACGGCAACGGCACCGAGGACATCCTCAACGGCGACGACCGCGTCCTGATGGTCGGGTTCTTCCAACACCCGTTCTACCCCTACAGCGGTGCCGAGAGCCGGGCTGGAAACATGGTCAATGTGCCGCTGCCCGCGCGCACCAACGGTGCCACCGTGCGGGACGTGGTCGATTCCTACTGGATGTACCGCCTGGAAGACTTCCGCCC
>NZ_CAJYGK010000130.1 GCF_913773725.1 uncultured Aquabacterium sp.
CGAAAGTTACGTCCTGCTCGTCAGGGCTGAGGCGCCTGACTCACCGTTCTCAATGGGTCAATTCACCCCGGCCAGGTGGAGCAGTTTGGGTGGCCATGGGTGGGGCAGTTTGGGTGGCCGCCGGGGATGTATCAACATCACTTGTCGGGCTGATCGCCATGGCGATTGCCATGCTTGCCGGCGCTGCCGTGCCGTTCCAGGCGGCGAGCAACGCTGCTTTGGGACGCGCTCTGGGGCACCCGCTGTGGGCCACCCTGTCGTCGCTGGTCGTGAGCCTGGTTGTTGTCGCCGTTCTTTTGGTGGTGGCGCGCGTGCCCGCGCCGACCTTCGGCATGGCGGCCCAAGGCCCGGCGTGGCTGTGGCTCGGAGGTGTCGCAGGCGTGGCTTACATCACCGCGGCATTGATGCTGACGCCGAAGCTGGGGGCAGCCAGCTTCATCGTGTGTGTCATTGCTGGCCAGATGCTGGCGTCGCTGGCGATCGACCATCTGGGGCTGATGCGACTACCGCAGAGACCGGCCGGAGCGTGGCGGGTGGCCGGCATCGGACTGATCCTGCTCGGCATGGTGGTTGTGCAGATGAGCAGCACCACGGGCAATCCGAGCACGGGGTCAGCTTCCTCCTGAAGCATCGAGGCGCTTTCTGGCCATGTCACGGTCTCCGCGAATGGCCGGCGCGGGGCTTTCCGGTGTCTCGCGGGCGGCTTCAGGCGAAACGCAGGCAGAATGCGGGCCCTTGGCAGGAGTCAGGAGGGCGCCACCGTGTCAGGACAACTTTCGCTGGACGGGTTTGCCGAGAGCAGCCTGCAGCCTTACAGCCTGTTCTTCGCGCTGCTGCCCGATGCCATCGCAGCAGGCCAGGCAGCAGGAGTGGCCGCCGAGTTGGCGCGGTCCCAAGAGACGCAGACCCGGTCCGATCGGACGGCACGCTTCCACGTCACCTTGTTCCACGTCGGGCACTTTGCAGGGGAGATTCCTGCGGGCACGCTGGATGCGGCGCGGGCCGTGGCAGACGGGCTCTCGATGTCCCCATTCGACATCGGCTTCGACCACGTGGGCCACTTTGCCGGTAAGCCCGGCAATTTGCCCATGGTGCTGCTCGGTGCCGAGTCTCAGCCGGCCTTGATGGCCTTCCAGGCGACCTTGCAGGACCGGTTGCTGCGCGCAGGGCTGACGGCGGGCGTGGTGCACAAGCGCTTCACGCCGCACCTCACGCTGTTCTACGGCCGCCAGCCCATCGAAACCCGTCCCATCGAGCCCATTCGCTGGCACGTGGATTCCTTCGTTCTGCTGCGCAGCGTCATCGGGCAGAGCCGTTACATTGAAGAAGGGCGCTGGCGGCTCGATGCGCCCGCTTCGACATCTGACACACCGTGACCGATCCTCTGTCTTCATCAAGCGACGAGTTCGCCATGCGTCTGGCGCTGGACCAGGCGCAGAACGCCTGGCTGGCCGGCGAGGTCCCTGTCGGTGCGGTGATCATGCGGGCGGGGCAGGTGGTGGCCACCGGCTACAACCGACCGATCACCACGCACGACCCGACCGCCCACGCCGAGATCGTGGCCCTGCGGCATGCCGCGCAGTTGCTCGAGAACTATCGCCTGCCCGAGTGCGAGCTCTTTGTCACCCTCGAGCCCTGTGCCATGTGCGCCATGGCGTTGATGCATGCGCGCTTCAAGCGGGTGGTGTTCGCGGCCACGGATCCCAAGACCGGCGTGGCCGGCTCGGTGCTGGACCTCTTCGCCAACCGCCAGTTGAACCATCACACCGCGATTGTCGGGGGGGTGCTGGCGGAGCCCGCGAGCGTCATGCTCAAGCAGTTCTTCGCCGAGCGACGCGCCCAGATCAAGGCGGAGCGCGACGCTCGCAGGGCCGTTGCGGCCCGCCAGGCCTTGCACGGGCTGGAGGTGATCGAGGAAGCGCCCTTGTTGCCGGTGGCGCACGTGGTCGAGCTGCCCGCGGAGCCGCCCGAGACGTCCTGATCTCCGTGCTTGTCACGAGCGGGCTGCTGCCCGACTGGAGGCTCAGCGTTTGAGCTTGCGCCGTCCCTTCGGGGGCTTCGCAGGCTTGGGTGCCATGCCCAGCGCTGCGCGCGCCAGCCTGTCCGCTTCCTGATTTCGATGTCGTGGCACCCAACTCAGCCAGTGGGATGCGAACGTGGTGAGCAGGGTGCGAGCGTCCAACAGCGGCGCATGCAGCCTGACCGGATCGGGCGCGTTGGCGCACGCACCCAGCTGTTTGGCGATCAGGTCACTGTCGGTGTAGACCGCGATGGCCTGCGCCCCCAGTTCGCGCGCAAGCCGCAGCCCGGCCAGGAGCGCCTGGACCTCTGCCTCGTTGTTGCAGCCGGCGTTGGCCAGTTTCTCCGACACGGTGTGACGTGTGCCATCGGGTGACACCAATATCGCCCCGATCCCCATGCGTCCTGGATTCGGCACTGCGCTGCCGTCGCTGTGCAGGCGCCATGGCAGGGGTTCAAGCTCGGCCATCGTTCCCCCCGCTTTCCACGGGCTGCGGCCCGCACAGGGCTTCGGCGAGCGCCACGACCGACAGCGGTGCACAGCCCTCGGCCTTGTTGCTGATCGAGACGTAGGCAGGCAAGCCGGCGCCTGTCGTGGCGCGGATCACGCGTGCCAGCGTGTCCCTTGTGTCCGCGTCGGCATCCTGGATGTGGTCGAAAGGCGCGTACAGATCCCGCGCTGCCTCGTAGCCGTACGCCCCATGACGACGGTGCAGATTCCACCGGCACACGAGAGGGGCGGGCCACAGCGCCCGCAGCAGCGGCAATTGCTCCTCGATGGTGGGCATGCGTGCATGCAGTCCCAGGCAGTAGGTCGCCCCTGCAGCCTTCAGCACGTCGGCGAGTTCGCGCGTCACCAGGCTGGCGTCCCTCAGTTCCACTGCCATCACGGCGTGCGGGGCGGTGGGCATCAACGAGGGCAGGGTGGCCAACAGGTGAGCAAGATGGTCATACAACTTTTGTGGCTGCCGCACCCACTCCGGCGGCAGCGGGCTCAACTGGAACACCAGGGCGCCGATCTTGTGTCGCAGGCCCTCCAGCGCCGGCCGGACGAACTCGCGCTCTGCGAGAGCGGGGTCGAGGAAGAGCGGGTTGTGCCGCCGCCCCCGCCCGTGCTCGTCCCGTATCAGCGCGTCACTGACCGAGGCGGGTGCCTTGACGATGAAACGAAAGTCATCCGGCACCTGCGCGGCGTACTCTGCAAACTGCGAAGCCGTCAGCGCTTTGTACAGATTGCGGTCGACGCTCACCGTGCGCATCAGAGGGTGCTCGCTGTAGGCGCTCAGCCCGTGCCGTGACAGCACCCGTTCGCTGAGGTCCGTGGCCCAGATGTGCCCGGTCCAACCCGGGTAGGTCCATGACGAGGTACCCAGGTGCGCCAGCCGCGGAAGCCGATGTGCCAGTGCCCGCACCGCGTCGGGCACGTCGGCCAGCCGAACGGGCTGGGCCTTGCCTCGGGGCGCAGGCATTCTCGCGGGCCCGGCCACTTTGGCGGCGGGCTCGGTCGCCTGGGGTGCGCCAAAGAGATCGTCCTGCATCGGTGTGGAGCGTAGCAAACAAAAAAGTTCCGGTGTCAAGCGTTTTTTGAAA
>NZ_CAJYGK010000131.1 GCF_913773725.1 uncultured Aquabacterium sp.
AGCTTGATGAGGGTGACTTTGAGGCCGCGCGATTCGAGGATGGCAGCCAAAGACGCAGCGGCGATGCCCTTACCGAGTGAGGACACCACACCGCCGGTGACGAAGACAAACTTGGTCATGTGCGCAAAAGCGCTCGCACAGTGTGCGAACGCTGCGGTGGTAAAGCGGCATTATAGGTGGTTCGGGGGCCCCCTGGACGTCGGATAATCGCGCCGCGCCTTTTCCCTCCCGGGCGTGTGGAGACCCCGTGCTGTTTGCCTTGCGCATGCTGCTGCTGAGCGTGCACTTCGTCGTGGCCACCCTGGCCGGCCTGCTGGTGTGCCTGGCCCGTCCGTTCAACCCTGCCAACACGCCATTGTGTGCGCGGCTCTACGCCCTGCCGGCCTTGCGCATCCTGGGCATGAAAGTGCGGGTGGACTCAAGCGTGCTGGCCCAACACCCTCGCCCGGCCGTCATCCTGGCCAACCACCTGTCGAACCACGATCTCTTTGTGTTCGGGCAGGTGGTGCCGCCCCGCACCGTGAGCCTGGGCAAACAAAGCCTGAAGTGGCTACCCCTGTTCGGTCAGCTGTACTGGCTGGCGGGCAACGTGCTGATCCAGCGCGGCAATGCGGTGCGCGCCCGTCAGGCCATGACACAACTGAACGACACACTGCACAGCCGCGACATCTCGATCTGGATCTTCCCGGAAGGTACGCGCAGCCATGGCAAGGGGCTCGGACCGTTCAAGAAGGGAGCGTTCCAGCTGGCGGTCAACGCGGGCGTGCCGATCATCCCGATCTGCAGCAACACCTATGTGCGCCAGATGCGACTGAACCGCTGGCACAGCGGTGACGTGATCCTCAAGGCGCTGCCACCGATTTCGACCGCGGGGCTGGGGCCCGACGACGTGCCCGAACTGATGGCGCGCTGCCACGCCGAGATGGCAGCCTGTATCGCCGACCTCGACCGGCAGGCCGAAGCAGCCCGCTGATCAGCCCTGCGGGGCGCTGATCTTGCTCAGCGGGTTCATGGCCTGGTGCTGAGCCGGAGCCGGGTTGGTGGCCAGGTCAGGCTGGTCGCCATTCCAGGTCGGGTCGGGGATGGAATCGAACACCTGACGCAGACGCTGGCCCCAGCTGCTGCGGATCATGCGGAAGTAGGCGTTCGACTCGTCGATGTGGATGAGCTTGTCGACCTTGAGCGTGTCGGCTTCATACACGAGCAGATCGAGCGGCAGGCCGACCGACAGGTTGGACTTCAGCGTCGAGTCCATCGAGATCAGCGCGCACTTGGCGGCCTCTTCCAGCGGTGTGTTGGGCGTGACGACCCGGTCGATCACCGGCTTGCCGTACTTCGATTCACCGATCTGGAAGTAGCAGACGCCGTCGATGCCGGCCTCGACGAAGTTGCCGGCGGCATAGACGTTGAACAGGCGCATGGTCTCGCCCTTGATCTGACCGCCGATGATGAGGTTGCAGTTGAAGTCGATGCCGTGCTTCTTCAGCGCATCGGCATCGCGGGCGTGCACCTTGCGCACGGCGCTGCCCACGATGCGGGCCACATCGAACAGGCTCTTGGCCGTCCAGATGGTGACGGGTTCGCCATCCGAGCCCTCGATCGTCTCGTTGCCCAGCAGCTGCTTGGCCGCCTGGGTGATGGCGAGGTTGCCGGCCGACATCATCACCAGCACGCGATCGCCGGGCTTTTCGTACACCGTCATCTTGCGGAAGGTGCTGATCTGGTCCATGCCCGCGTTGGTGCGCGAGTCGGACAGGAACACGAGACCGGCGTTGAGCCGCATGGCAACACAGTAGGTCATGATGAGAACACCGCTTTGAGTTTGTAGAGCGCGTCCAGCGCCTCACGGGGAGTCAGGGTATCGGGGTCGATGCCGGCAAGCAAGGTCAGGGCCTGCGCCTCGGCCGGACTCAGCGCGTCACCGGCCGGACCGGCAAGCGCAGCCCCCTGCGCCGCCACGGCGTCGGCATCGAAGCCACCGGCATCGGCCGCAGCAAACAGGTCGATCTGCTGTTCGTGCTGGCGTTGCTGCGCTTCCAGCGATTCCAGCGTCGCCCGGGCCTGGCGGATCAACGTGTGCGGCATGCCGGCCAGGCGCGCCACCTGCACGCCATAGCTGCGGCTGGCGGGGCCGTGCTGCAGTTCGTGCAGGAAGACGATGTCGTCGCCCGACTCGGCGACGCCGACGTGCACGTTGAGCGCGCGCGGGTGCTTTTCGGGCAGCGCGGTCAGCTCGAAATAGTGCGTGGCGAAGAGGGTGAAGGCCTTGTTCTTGTCGTGCAGATGGCTGGCAATCGCGCCGGCCAGCGACAGGCCGTCGAACGTGGAGGTACCCCGGCCGATCTCGTCCATCAGCACGAGCGAATGCTCGGTGGCGGTGTGAACGATGGCCGCGGCCTCGGTCATCTCCATCATGAAGGTGGACTGGGCGTTGGCCAGGTCATCGGCCGCGCCGATGCGGGTGTGGATGGCGTCGATCGGGCCCAGTCGGCATGCGGCCGCCGGCACGTAAGACCCCATCGACGCGAGCAACACGATCAGCGCCACCTGCCGCATGAAGGTCGACTTACCGCCCATGTTCGGGCCAGTGATGATCATCATGCGACGGTTGGCGTCGAAGCGGCAGTCATTCGGGATGAAGGCCGTGCCGGTCGTCTCCATCAGGCGCGCCTCGACCACGGGGTGGCGCCCCTTCTCGATCTCGATGCAGGGATGGTTGCAGAAATCCGGGCGGGCCCAGCCCAGCGTCTGGGCGCGCTCGGCCAGAGCCGCCAGCGCATCCAGCGTGGACAATGCCCGGGCCAGCGCCCCGAGCACGGCGATGTGCTGCTGCAGGAAGTCGATCAACGCGTCGTACAGGGCCTTTTCGCGCGCCAGGGCACGCTCCTGCGCCGACAGGGCCTTGTCTTCGAAGGCCTTGAGTTCGGGCGTGATGAAGCGCTCGGCGTTCTTGAGCGTCTGGCGGCGCTGGTAGTCGAGCGGCACCTTGTCGGCGTGGCTTTGCGTGACCTCGATGTAGAAGCCGTGCACCTTGTTGAACTGCACGCGCAGGTTGGAGATGCCGGTGCGGGCGCGCTCGCGGGCCTCGAGTTCGAGCAGGAAGGCGTCGCAGTTCTCCGAGATGGCCCGCAGCTCGTCGAGGTCGGCATCGAAGCCGGTCGCGATCACGCCACCGTCGCGCAGTAGCACGGCGGGGGTTTCCATCAGCATGGCCTGCAGCCGCTCGGCGATGGCCGGATCGGGCTGCAGCGCCGTGGCAAGTTGCGCCAGCAAGGGTGCGCCTTCGGGCACGCGCTCACGCAGCGCAGGCAGGCCCAGCAGCGTATCGCGCAGGCCGGCCAGCTCGCGCGGACGCACCTGGCGCAGCGCGATGCGGGCATTGATGCGCTCGACGTCGCTCATCTGGCGCAGCGCTTCGCGCAGGGCTTCGTGGCCCTGCTCGTGGTGCGGCGGCGCCAGCAGCGTGGCAATGGCATCGAGCCGGGCGCGGGCCACGGCCCGGTCGCGCAGCGGCTGCGTGAGCCACTGGCGCAGCGCGCGGCTGCCCATGCCGGTGCGGCAGGTGTCGATCAGCGACAGCAGCGTGGGCGCGTCTTCGCCACGCAACGTCTGCACCAGCTCGAGGTTGCGCAGGGTGGCGGGCGGCAGGTCGAGCAGCTCGCTGGTGCGCGGCACATCGAGCGTGGCCACGTGCGACAGCGCCCTGCCCTGTGTGTGTTCGGCAAAGCTCAGCAGCGCGGCGGCGGCGCTGTGCGCCAGCGGCATCTCTTGCGCGCCCCAGCTTTGCAGGTGGCCCACCTGCAGCTGCTCGCACAGCTTGCGCAGGCCCAGGCCGGCATCGAACTGCCAGGTGGGCCGGCTGGTGAGCGCCGTGCCACGGCCGCCCTGCGACAGCATGGGCTGCAGCGTGGGCGGCACGCGCTCGCGGTCGAACAGGATTTCAGCCGGCTGCAGGCGGGCCAGCCAGCCGGCCAGCTCGCGCTCGGTGCATTCGGTCAGGCCCAGCTTGCCGCTGGACAGACCCAGCCAGGCCAGGCCGCAGGGCACGGCGTGCTCGGCATGGCGACCGCGCTTGTCCATCACCACGGCCAGCAGCAGCGCGTCAGAGCGCTCGGACAGCAGCTCGGTGTCGGTCAACGTACCGGGGGTGACCACGCGCACGACCTTGCGCTCGACCGGGCCCTTGGTGGCACCGACCTCGCCCACCTGCTCGGCAATCGCCACCGACTCGCCCAGGCGGATCAGCTTGGCCAGGTAGGTCTCGACCGCATGCACGGGCACGCCGGCCATCACCACCGGCTCGCCGGCCGACTGGCCACGCACCGTCAGCGTGATGTCGATCAGCCGGTTGGCCTTGCGGGCGTCGTCGTAGAAGAGCTCGTAGAAATCCCCCATGCGGTAGAACACGAGGGTGTCGGGGTGCTCGGCCTTGATGCGCAGATACTGCTGCATCATGGGCGTGTGAGCGCTGAAGTCGGTGGCGGTCGCGGTGGGCGGCACGGTGGCTCCGGACATCGGCTGCAAGGACTCGGGTCTCGGCGTCGGGTCGACAGGGGTTCAGCAGGGACGATGACCGGGCCCATCGCCCGGCTGTACACAGGGCTGCGGCCCGATCGCCCCGTCGCTCACATCAGAACGGTGCGTCGTCGCGGCGAGCCGGACGGCCGGGGCGCTTGGGCTCGCGCTCGGCGGCGTCGCGGTCTTCCTGGGCCTTGGCAGCCGCGGTGATGCGCTTGCGCTGGGGCTTGGCGGCCTCAGGCTCGGCAGCCTGCTTCTCGGCCTGGGCGGCGTCTTCGGCAGCCTGCAGCTGCTGGATCAGTGCATCGTCTTCCGGATCGCTCTCGCCGTCGTCGGCTTCCAGCTCGGCGTCGACCTTCGGGTCTTCCTTGATCACGCGGGTGTACGGCGACAGCGTCTTGACCAGTTGGCCATAGATGCGCGGGTTGCCAGCCACGATTTCACGCTGGTAGAGGAAGTCGGGCTCGCCGGTGAAGTTGCCCACCAGGCCACCGGCCTCGGTGATCATCAGCGAACCGGCGGCAATGTCCCAGGGGCTCAGGCCGGTCTCGAAGAAGCCATCGTAGAAGCCGGCGGCCACGTAGCACAGGTCGAGCGCGGCGGCACCGGGGCGCCGCACGCCGGCGCACTGCACCATGACCTCTTCGAACATCTTGAGGTAACGCTGGAAGTTGTCGCCCTTGCGGAAGGGGAAGCCCGTGCCGATCAGGCAGTCCAGCATGCGGGTGCGCTTGGAGACGCGGATGCGGCGGTCGTTCATGTACGCGCCCTTGCCCTTGGACGCGTAGAACAGGTCGTTGCGGGCCGGGTCGTACACCACGGCCTGCTGGATCTGGCCACGGAAGGACAGCGCGATCGAGACCGCGTAGACCGGAAAGCCGTGGATGAAGTTGGTGGTGCCGTCCAGCGGATCGATGATCCAGACGTAGTCGCTGTGGCGGGCGCCATGCTCGCGGCCCGACTCTTCGGCCAGGATACCGTGGCCCGGATAGGCCTCGAGGATGGTCGCGATGATCGCGTCTTCTGCTGCCTTGTCCACCTCGGTGACGAAGTCGTTGTGCGACTTGGCCGTCACGGTCAGGCGCTCGATGTCGAGCGATGCCCGGTTGATGATCGCCCCG
Source organism: uncultured Aquabacterium sp. (assembly GCF_913773725.1). GTDB lineage: Bacteria > Pseudomonadota > Gammaproteobacteria > Burkholderiales > Burkholderiaceae_C > Aquabacterium. The sequence continues at coordinate 5,640 of NZ_CAJYGK010000131.1, forward strand.
GCTGCGCGCGCAGCTTTGATGGCGATGTTGAGCATGGGATGCAGGGCTTGAGACATGGATGTGAGCGTTTCAACGTTGGGCGACGCGTGACGTGGCACGACGGGCACCCTCCGCCCCGGCAAACACGGTCCGGGCGGGCGTCGGGCGCAGGTCGCGCGGCGTCAGGCCAGCGGGTTCACATGAACCGGATGGCGACAGCGCATCGCAGACAGGCAGCAGCGGTGATCAAAGAACGAGCGAGAATCAAGCATTCTAGCCACGCGCTGATTTTTTTGCACCACTTTTCGGGTGTTCCCCACTTGCCGCGGTCGCCTGCCTCGTTTTCGGGACTGCAGCGGTGGCACCGGCGCCCTCGCCTTCTCGCCCATGAGCCTCGACACCCCCGCCCCCCGCACCGCCGATCCGACCCGCTTCGTGCTGATCGGTACCAGCCACCCAGGCAACGTGGGCGCGACGGCCCGCGCGATGAAGGTCATGGGGTTTTCCGAGCTGGTGCTGGTGCGCCCCCGCTTTGCCGACGTGCTGATTCAGGAAGAGACGGTGGCCATGGCCAGCGGCGCGGCCGACATCCTGGTGCGAGCCCGCATCGTCGACACCCTGGCCGAGGCCCTGGACGGCGTGACCTGCGCCCTGGCCACAGCGATGACGCCCCGGGACTTCGGCCCGCCGACGCTGTCGCCGCGTGAGGGCCTGGCAGCCCTGGCGCGGGCACCCGAAGCACACAAGGTCGCCTTTGTGTTCGGCAGCGAGCGCTACGGCATGGCCAACGAGGACGTGTACCGCTGCCATGCCGTGCTCAGCATCCCCACCAACCCCGATTACGGCTCGCTCAACCTGTCGCAGGCGGTGCAGTTGCTGGCATACGAATGGCGGCAGGCCCTGGGCGGCTTCGATGTGGCGCCGCGCGCGCCGGACGCGGACCTGGCCAGCGGTCAGGCGGTCCAAGGGGTGCTGGACCACTGGGAACAAGCCTTGACGGCCATCGGCTTTCTCGACCCGAAGGCTCCGAAAAAGCTGATGCCGCGCCTGAACCAGCTGTTCAACCGGGCACAGCTGCGCCAGGAAGAGATCCACATCTTGCGCGGTGTGGCCAAGGCCATGATGACGCGACGCGGATGATGCGATCGCGGCCCGGCCGCACGCCGAGCCGGTCAGCCCGGTACAGATCGGGTCTTTTCAGCCCGGCTACACTCGCCTGCCCTATTTCGAAAAACGCATAAGCTCATTCATGCTGTTTGCCCGCCTCAGAGAAGACATCGCCTGCATCGTGGAACGCGACCCCGCGGCCCGCTCCGCATGGGAGGTGCTGACCTGTTACCCCGGGCTGCACGCGCTGGCCATGCACCGTCTGGCCCATGCCTGCTGGACAAATGGCTTCAAGTGGCTTGGGCGCTGGATCTCGCACTGGGGCCGCTTCTTCACCGGCATCGAAATCCATCCGGGCGCCAAGATGGGCCGCCGGGTGTTCATCGACCACGGCATGGGCGTCGTGATCGGCGAGACAGCCGAAGTCGGCGACGACTGCACCATCTACCAAGGTGTGACGCTGGGCGGCACCTCGTTGTCCCGCGGAGCCAAGCGCCATCCCACGCTGGGCCGCGGTGTCATCGTCGGGGCCAATGCCCAGGTGCTGGGCGGCTTCACTGTGGGGGACGGGGCACGCGTGGGCTCGAACGCCGTGGTGACCAAGCCGGTGCCTGCAGGCGCGACGGCCGTCGGCAACCCGGCACGCATCATCGTCGCCAAGCAGACGCTGATGGACGAAAAGCAGGCCGAGCGCGAGGCTGTGGCGGCACGCATGGGTTTCTCGGCCTACGGCGTGACGGAGGGCGACGATCCGCTCTCGCAGGCGCTGCGGGGCCTGATCGACAACGCCGCCGGTCACGGGCACCAGATCACGATGCTGTGGCAGGCGGTGGAAAAGCTGGCCCAGTGCGCGCAGAGCGAAACTGCACGCGACTGCATGCCCACCGACGCGCAGCGCACCGAGTGCTTCGACGCCGACAGCCTGAACCGACTGGTCAAGTAGGCCGGCAGGCATCGGCCCTGCGCCACCACGCAAAAGCCCGCCGGATGGCGGGCTTTTTCATGAAGCTGGCTCAGAGAACCAGCCCGCTCGGGCCATGTCCAGCCAGGTCAACCCAGCAGGTAGCCGCCGTCCACGTTCAGGCAGGCGCCGGTCGTGTAGCTCGCCGCGTCCGACGCGAGGTACAACGCCGCGCCGGCCATCTCCGAGGGGTCGGCCACACGGTTCATCGGCGTGTGGGCCATCACCATCTTCAGGATGTGCTCGTTCGTCGTCAGCGCCGACGCGAACTTGGTGTCGGTGGCGCCCGGCAGGATGGCGTTCACGCGCACCTTCATCGCCGCGCACTCCTTGGCGAACGCATGCGTCATCGAGATCACGGCGGCCTTGGTGATGGAGTAGATGCCCTGGGCCATGCCCGGGATCACGCCATTCACAGACGCAATGTTGATGATGGAGCCGCCGCCCTGCTTGGCCATCAGCTTGGCGCCCTTCGAACACATGAAGAAGTAGCCTCGGATGTTGACGTCCACGGTCTTCTGGAACGCGCCCGGGTCCGTGTCGGTGATGTGGCCGAAGTACGGGTTGGCTGCGGCGTTGTTGACCAGGATGTCGAGGCGGCCGAACTGCTGCTCGATGGCCGTGAAGGTCGCATCGATCTGGTCGAGCTCGCCCACGTGGCAGGCCAGCACGGACGCCTTGCCGCCTGCCTCGCGGATCGAGGCCGCGACCGCCTCACAGGGCTCCGCCTTGCGGCTGGAAATGATGACGTGCGCACCGTGTGCGGCCAGCAGGCGGGCGATCGCCTCGCCGATGCCGCGGCTGGAACCGGTGACCAGGGCAACCTTGCCCGTCAGATCGAAGGTGGTGGGTTGGCTCATGCCGTGATCCTCTGAGTGCTCTGAGTGAAGTGGAGGGAAACGGGCATCACAGCGACGATGCCGCGATGATCTGCTTGCAACGCTGCTCGAGGTAGTTCACGAACGGCCCGAAGGTGGCGAATGCCGGATTGCGCGCATTGCCGGCCTTGAAGCGCTGGTAGATCTGCTGCGCGATGCCGGCCAGGCGGAACAGCCCGAACACGGTGTAGAAGTCGAAGTTGTCGACGCTGATGCCGGTCTGCTCGCTGTAGTAGCGCACGACCTCATCGCGCGTCAGCATGCCGGGCGCGTTCGTCGGCTGGCGGCGCGAGCCCTTCATGAACATGTCGTCGTCGGCCTGCACCCAGTAAGCCAGCGCACTGCCCAGGTCCATCAGCGGGTCGCCCAGCGTGGCCATTTCCCAATCCAGCACGCCGATCACCTTCAACGGGTCGTTCTGGTCGAGCACCACGTTGTCGAAGCGGAAATCGTTGTGGATGAGGCGGATGGCCACTTCGTGCTTCGGTTGCTTGTCGGCCAGCCACGCCATCACCGACTCGAAGTCGCCGACGTCGTCCGTGCGGGCGGCGCGGAAGCGCTTGCTCCAGCCCTCCACCTGTCGCGCCACATAGCCCTCGCCCTTGCCGAGATCGGCCAGACCGGCCGCGGCCGGATCCAGCTTGTGCAGGTTGACCAGCGTGTCGAGCACGTTCAGGCAGAGCTGACGGGTCGTCTCGGGCGTGAGGCCCAGCTCCGGCGGCAGGTCCTGACGCGGGATCACGCCCACCAGGCGCTCCATCACGTAGAACGGCGCGCCGATCACGTCGGCGTCTTCGCAGATGGCGTAGACCTCGGGCACCGTCGGGTACACCGGCTTGAGGCGGCGCATGATGGTCGCCTCGCGCACCACGTCGTGCGCCGACTTGGCGATGTGCCCGAACGGAGGGCGACGCAAGATCAGGTCCTTGTTGGCGTAATGCAGCAGGTAGGTCAGGTTGGAGGCCCCACCCGGGAACTGCTTGAGCGTGGGCTCGCCTTCGAGATGCAGCCCCTGGGCCTGCAGCCAGGCGGTCACCTTCGCCAGGTCGACTTCTTCCCCTGCGCGGACCTGGCCGGCATCGTCGATCAAGGACTTCTCCATGGACTTGTCTCCTTCGGTAGATGGCGCGGCAGTGTAGAAACGCACCCATAATGAATCAAGTGCATTCTTTGAATCTGACGTCATTAGCGCTGTGAATCTCAGCAAGATCGATCTCAACCTGTTCCTGGTGTTCGACGCCATCGTGCAGACGGGTTCCCTCACGGCCGCCGCCCGCGAGCTGCACCTCAGCCAGCCCGCCGTGAGCCATGCCCTGGCGCGCCTGCGCGATGCCCTGCGCGACCCGCTGTTCACCCGTCAGGGGCGGCGCATGCTGGCCACGCCGTATGCGCGCACGCTGACCCCGGCCGTGCGGCAGGCGCTGTCCACCCTCCAGGCCGGCATCAAGGGGCCGCAGCAGGGCTTCGAGCCCACCGCGGCCGAACGCAGCTTCACGCTGGGCATGCGAGACATCCTGGAAGCCCTCACCCTGCCCGGTCTGATGGCCCACATCCGCGCCCATGCACCCGGCGTGTCCGTCCACAGCATCCAGGTCGAGCGCAACGACATCGCAGACGCCTTGCGGCAGGGCCGGGTGGACGCCGCGGTCGACATCGCCCTGCCCGTCTCGCCCGAGGTGAACCACACGCGGCTGGTGCTGGACCGGCTGGTGGTCGTGGCGCGACGCGGCCACCCGCTGATCCGCGGTGGGGCCCTGCATCTGGACGACTACCTGGCGGGCGTGCACGTGCTGGT
>NZ_CAJYGK010000132.1 GCF_913773725.1 uncultured Aquabacterium sp.
GTGAGCGTGAGCCTGGGCGTGCTGAACCTGTTGCCGCTGCCCGTCCTCGATGGCGGACACCTCATGTATTATCTTTTTGAAGGCGTCACGGGGCGTCCGGTCTCCGACGTGTGGCTGGACCGCCTCCAACGTGGTGGCATGGCCATCATGCTGGCGATGATGTCGCTGGCCCTGTACAACGACCTGGCTCGCCTGTTCGGCGCGCACTGAGTTTCACTGCATGCACATCCCTTCCATGACGTCTGCTCGGCTGAAGCCGACCCTGCTGGCTGCGCTGCTGGCTTCTTCGCTCTTCCAGTCTGCCTGGGCCGTCGAGCCCTTCGTGCTCAAGGACATCCGTGTCGAGGGGCTGCAGCGGGCCGACGCGGGCACCGTCTTCGCGTCCTTGCCTTTCCGGGTCGGCGACACCTACACCGACGACAAAGGGGCGACCGGCCTGCGGGCGCTGTTTGCCACCGGCCTGTTCAAGGATGTTCGCATCCAGATCGATGGCAACGTCGTTGTGGTTGTGGTTGAGGAGCGCCCCGTCATTTCCCGGGTCGAGTTTGTCGGCACCAAGGAATTCGACAAGAACAACCTGGTGAAGGCGCTGAAAGACATCGGAATCGGCGAGGGGCAGCCCTTTGACCGCGCCCTGGCTGACCGCGCCGAGCAGGAGCTCAAGCGGCAATACCTCTCGCGCAGCCTCTATGGCGTGGAAGTGGTCACCACCATCACGCCAGCCGAGCGCAATCGCGTGAACGTGACCTTTACCGTCACCGAGGGTGAGGTCACCAAGATCAAGTCGATCCGCATCACCGGCAACAAGGCTTTCAGCGAGAGCACCCTGCTGGCCCAGATGGACCTGACCACCGGCGGCTGGCTTACCTGGTACACCAAGTCCGACCAGTACGCGCGGGCCAAGCTCAATGCCGACCTGGAGACCATCAAGTCCTACTATCTGAACCGTGGCTACCTGGAGTTCCGCATCGAGTCCACGCAAGTGGCGATTTCGCCGGACAAGCAGGACATCTCGATCACGGTCAACGTCGTCGAAGGCCCGCGCTACGTGGTGACGGGTGTCCGCCTGGAGGGGGATTACCTCGGCAAGGAAGAGGCATTCCGCAATCTGGTGACGATCCAGCCGGGTGAGGCCTATCGCGCAGAGGATGTGGCTTCCACCACCAAGGCCTTCACGGACAGGTTCGCTGCCTTTGGCTATGCGTTCGCACGTGTCGATTTCCGCCCCGAGCTCGACCGGGAGAAGGGCCAGGTGGTCGCCGTCATGGTGGCCCAACCGCAACGCCGTGTCTATGTTCGACGCATCAACGTGGCGGGCAACTCGCGAACCCGGGACGAGGTCATTCGCCGCGAGTTCCGGCAGTTCGAATCTGCCTGGTACGACGGCCAGAAGATCAAGCTCTCCCGTGACCGCGTCGACCGTCTGGGCTACTTCAAGAATGTGAGCATCGACACCGCCGAGGTGCCGGGTACGGCCGATCAGGTGGATCTGACCATCACCGTGGAAGAAAAGCCGACCGGCAACCTGATGCTGGGGGCGGGCTTCTCGAGTACCGAGAAGTTCACTGTCACGGCCTCGATCCGGCAGGACAACGTGTTCGGCTCGGGCAACTACCTGGGGCTGGACATCAACACCAGCCGGTTCAACCGGACGATCATCGTGAGCGCCACCGATCCGTACTTCACGGACAACGGCATCTCGCGCACCTATGAACTGGTGCACCGGACCTCGCGCCCCTATCGGACGACCACCGGGGATTACAAGATCGTCACGCAATCGGGAACGATCCGTTTCGGGGTGCCGTTCACCGAGTTCGACACGGTGTTCTTCGGCGCCGGTATCGAGCAGAACAAGATCGAGGGCACGACTGGTCTGCCGGTGCGCTACACCCTGGCGCGGGAGCAGTTCGGTTCGCCTGCAACGTCTTACCCGCTGAGTGTCGGTTGGGCACGGGACTCCCGCGACAGCGTGATCGCGCCGACCCGCGGCCGGTACCAGCGCCTGAACGTCGATTTCAGTGTGGCCGGTTCGACCGAGTACGCGCGCGGCAGCTACCAGGCGCAGCAATACATTCCCATTTCCAAGGCCTACACCATCGGTCTGAACGGCGAGTTCTCCTACGGCAAGGGATTGGGAGGCAAGCCTTACCCCGTGTTCAAGAACTACTATGGTGGCGGCCTCGGTACCGTGCGGGGCTTCGAAGTCAGCTCACTGGGGCCGGTCGACATCGAGGGTTCCTATCTCGGCGGCAACAAGCGCCTGAACCTCAACGCCGAGTTCTACGTGCCATTCCCCGGCGCTGGCAACGACCGCACATTGCGCCTCTTCGGCTACACCGACGTGGGCAACGTCTGGGGCGAAGATCAGTCCATCCGCGCACAGGACCTGCGGGCCTCGGTGGGCGTGGGCATCAGCTGGATTTCGCCAGTGGGGCCCCTGAAGCTGAGCTATGCCAAGCCGGTTCGCTACTTCGATCAAGATAAAATCCAGCGTCTTCAGTTCCAGATCGGCACCGCATTCTGACCATGACCTCGTACTTCAAGACCCTGGTGGCGGCAGCCCTTCTGACGGGCGCCCTGGCTGTGCAGGCGCAGGAGCTCAAGATCGGGTTCGTCAACCTCGATCGGGTTCTGCGTGATGCGGCGCCCGCCAAGGCGGCCCAGGCCAAGCTGGAGTCGGAATTCGGCCGTCGCGAGAAGGATCTGGTCGATGGTGAGGCCCGGCTGAAATCAGCTTCTGACCGGTTCGAGAAAGACGCACCCACGCTGGGCGAGAGCGAGCGTGCGCGCCGCCAGCGGGACCTGATCGAGCAGGATCGGGATCTGCAGCGCAAGCGCCGTGAGTTCCAGGAGGACCTGAATCAACGCAAGAACGAAGAGCTGTCTTCGGTTCTGGATCGGGCAAACCGTGTGGTCCGACAGATCTTCGATCAGGAGAAGTACGACCTCATCGTGCAGGAAGCCGTGTTTGCCAGTGCTCGTGTGGACATCACCGACAAGGTCATCCGGGCCTTGAACGGCGGGTCGAGCAAGTGAGCGAGCCCCGGACCCATGCACCCACGCCCATAGCCGACAGCCCGTCCTCAGCGTGGTCTGTCAGTCTTGGCGAGCTGGTGACCGCGCTGGGAGGCGAACTCCATGGCCCCGCCGAACTGGTCATCAGCCAGATCAGCCCGCTGGAGGCTGCCCGTCCTGACAGCATCGCGTTCATTGCCAGTCCGAAGTACAAGGCACAGCTGGCCACCACAGGCGCTGGCTGCGTCATCGTCAGCCCGGCCCTGCAGGATGAGGCGGCAGCACGCGGCGCTGTCATCGTCACCCCCGATCCCTATCTGTACTTTGCGCGCCTGACCCAGTGGTGGGCGCAGCGCGTGCGTCCCCAGCCGGAGCGGGGCATCCACCCCACGGCGGTGGTCGACGCCACTGCGGTGATCGGCGCGGGCGTGTCCATCGGCCCGCTGGCCGTGGTGGAAGCCGGCGCGATCCTGGAAGACGATGTCGTCATCGGCCCGCATTGCGTGGTCGGTGCGCGGGCGCGCCTGGGCGCCGGCACGCGGTTGGCCGCGCATGTCACCATCGGTTTCGACTGTGTGGTGGGTGCACGCTGCATCTTTCACAGTGGCGTGGTCATCGGTGCCGATGGCTTCGGCTTCGCGCCGAACCAGGGCCGCTGGGAGAAGATCGAGCAGCTGGGCGCCGTCCGCATCGGCGATGATGTGGAGCTGGGTGCCAACACCTGCATCGACCGCGGGGCGCTGGACGACACCGTGATCGGCAATGGCGTCAAGCTCGACAACCTCGTGCAGATTGCCCACAACGTCCACATCGGCGATCACTCGGCCATGGCCGGCTGTGTCGGCGTGGCCGGCAGCGCCCGCATCGGCAAGCACTGCACGGTGGGCGGCGCCGGCATGATCCTGGGCCACCTCACGCTCGCCGACCACGTTCACGTGTCGTCGGGCACCCTCATTTCCCGCTCGGTGCTCAAACCGGGCCTCTACAGCGGTGCATTCCCGTTCGACGAGAACGCGAACTGGGAGAAGAACGCAGCGACCCTGCGTCAGCTCCACGCCCTGCGTGACCGCATTCGTACCCTTGAAAAGCAAGTGAAAAGCTGATGGACATCCACAAGATCCTTCAAAAGCTCCCCCATCGTTACCCGTTTCTGATGGTGGACCGCGTTCTGGAAGTTGAAAAGAACGTGCGCATCCGCGCGCTGAAGAACGTCACCATCAACGAGCCGTTTTTCCAGGGTCACTTCCCCAACCGTCCGGTGATGCCGGGCGTGATGATGCTCGAGGCCCTGGCCCAGGCCGCCGCGCTGCTGGCATTCGAAACCCAGGGCAGTGGCGTCGACGACAACTCGGTGTACTACTTCGTCGGCATCGACGGCGCGCGTTTCAAGCGTCCGGTCGAACCGGGTGACCAGCTCTTCCTCGATGTGGCCATGGACCGCAACAAGGGCGGCATCTACAAGTTCAAGGCGCGCGCGCTGGTGGGCGAAGAGCTGGCTGTCGAAGCCGACCTGATGTGCACCGTGCGCAAGGTGTCCTGAGCCCATGGCGAGCATCCATCCGACCGCCCTGGTCGATCCGAAGGCCGAGCTGGCCGACTCGGTGACGGTGGGGGCGCACACGCTGATCGGCCCGAACGTGCGCATCGGCGAAGGCACCAGCGTGGGGCCCCACTGCGTGATCGAGGGCCACACCACGATCGGTCGTGACAACCGCATCTACCAGTTTGCCTCGCTGGGCGCCGATCCTCAGGACAAAAAGTACAAGGGCGAGCCCACGCAGCTGATCATCGGTGACCGCAACACCATCCGCGAGTTCACCACGTTCAACACGGGCACGGTCCAGGACAAGGGGCTGACTCAGATCGGCCACGACAACTGGGTCATGGCCTACGTGCACGTGGCACACGACTGCGTCATTGGCGACCACAACGTGATCGCCAATGCGGTGCAGTTTGCCGGCCATGTGCTGGTGGGCAACCACACGCTGATCGGCGGCATGAGCGGCATCCACCAGTTCGTGCGCATCGGCGACTTCGCCATGCTGGGCTTCCAGACCCGGCTGTCGCAAGACCTGCCGCCGTTCACGGTGGCCGCCGGCAACCCGGCCGAAGTGCAGAACGTGCACCAGGAAGGGCCTCGTCGCAAGGGCTATTCCGCGGAGCGCCTCAGCATGCTCAAGCAGGTGCACAAGGTGCTGTTCCGCCGTGGCCTGACGCTCGAAGCCGCCAAGGCCGAGATTGCTGCGCTGCGCGGCCAGCAACCCGACGCCGATGCCGACATCGACAACATGCTGACCTTCCTGGCCTCGGCCAGCCGGGGCATCGTGCGTTGATGCACGGGTGGCCAGGGGAGGGCGCATGACCCGCATTGCCATGGTGGCCGGAGAGGCGTCCAGCGACCTGCTGGGCTCTTTGCTGCTGGGCGGCATGCAGCGCCGCTGGCCCGATCTGCAAGCGGCCGGCATTGGCGGCCCCCGCTTGACCGAGCTGGGGTTCGATGCCTGGTGGCCGAGCGATAAGCTGGCCGTACACGGATTCAACCTGGAACTGCTGCGCCGATTCCGCGAGATCTGGAACATCCGAGAAGCGCTGGGAACGCGGTTGCTGGCCGATCGGCCCGACGTGTTCATCGGGGTGGATGCGCCCGACTTCAACCTCGGGCTCGAGGCTCGGCTCAAGGCATCAGGCGTCAAGACGGTGCACTTTGTCAGTCCGTCGATCTGGGCCTGGCGGGGCGGGCGCATCAACAAGATTCACCGCTCGGTGGACCACATGCTGTGCCTGTTCCCGTTCGAGCCGGCGCTTTACCACGCCAAGGGCATCGGGGCGAGCTTTGTCGGCCATCCCTTGGCCGACACCATCCCGCTGACCCCGCCGCGTGCCGAGGCCCGGGCGAAGCTCGGCATCGGCGCAGACACGCCGTTGGTGGCTGTGCTGCCTGGCAGCCGTCGCGGCGAGATCCGCTACATCGCGCCCACTTTCCTGGCCACTGTGGCTGTGCTGGCGCGTCAGCGGCCCGACCTGCGTTTCGTGCTGCCCATGGCGCCAGGGCTGCGCGGCATGATCGAACCATTGGTGCGCGAGCACTGTCCCGACGCGCCGCTGACGCTGCTGGACGGTCAGTCGCATGACGCGCTGGCCGCCTGCGACGTGACGCTGATCGCCTCGGGCACGGCCACGCTGGAGGCGGCGTTGTTCAAGCGCCCGATGGTGATTGCCTACCGTGTCAGTACCCTCAGCTGGCACATCATGCGGCACATGGGCTACCTGCCATGGGTGGGCCTGCCCAACATCCTGGCGCGCGAGTTCCTGGTGCCCGAGCGGCTACAGGATGCCGCTGAGCCCGTGCAACTGGCTCGCGATGTGACGGATTGGCTGGACCAGCCCGGTCGCGCCGATGCGGTGCAGCAGCGCTTTGTCGAACTCCACCATACCCTGCGCCGCGACACGGCCCGGGCTGCCACCGATGCCATCGCCGAGATCATTGAAGCGCGCTGACCAGCAGGGTGAGGCCCAGCTGGATCTGCTGCTGACAGAGCCGGTGGCAGGCTTGCTTGCCGGTGTCGACGAAGCGGGGCGAGGGCCCCTGGCCGGACCCGTTGTCGCCGCGGCCGTGATTCTGGATGACCTTCAACCGATCGCTGGTCTGAACGACTCCAAGAAGCTTACCGCACGCGCGCGTGAGCGCTTGTTCGACGAGATCCGCGCCAAGGCGCTGTGCTGTTGCATCGCCGAGGCCAGCGTCGAGGAGATCGACCGTCTCAACATCCTCCATGCCACCATGCTGGCGATGAAGCGGGCCGTCGAAGGCCTGCGGCTCAAGCCTTCGCTGGTGCAGGTCGATGGCAACCGCGTGCCGCCGCATCTGCACGTGCCGGCGCAGGCGATCGTCAAGGGAGATGCGAAGGTTCAGGCGATTTCCGCGGCCTCGATCCTGGCCAAGGTACACCGAGACCGACTGTGCGAGGCGCTGCACGCAAGCTACCCTCACCACGGTTTTGATGCGCATAAAGGGTACCCCACGCCTGTTCATCTGGCCGCCCTGGGCCGCCATGGCGTGACGCCCGCGCACCGCCGCAGCTTTGCGCCCGTGCGGCTTGCGCTGGCCGAGGGGCGAGTGGCCCCGGTGCCAGCCGAAGCCCTTGCCCTCGACCTGGCGCCTTGTCATGCCAGCGGCCCGGTGGCCGCCTGACGCGCGCCTGACCTCTGCCACCTGTATGAGCCCTGCCGATCGCGCCACCATGCGTCCACCTCAAGCCGTCACCTCGCGCGATAACCCCTTGATTCAGCGCCTGCGCAAGTTGGCGCAGGACCCGACGGCTTACCGCAAGCTGGGTGACATCTGGTTGGAGGGCGACCACCTGTGTGCGGCGGCCGTGCAGCGCCAGGTGGAGATCGATACGGCGGTGGTTGCCGACACGGCATGGCTGGGCGAGCACGGCAGCGCGGCAGGGCAAGACGAGCAGGCCCGGCGCCTGACGAACCTGGCCACGGTGGCCCAGCGGGTGGTCGTCGTGCCCGAGGCGCTGTGGCGACAGTTCACCGGACTGGAGTCGCCCGCGCGCATCGGGTTCATTCTCGGGCGACCCCACACGCCGGCCTTGCTTGCCGGCGTGCCCACCGTGGTTCTGGACCGCCTGCAGGACGCCGGCAACGTGGGCAGCATCCTGCGCAGTGCCTCGGCGCTGGGCGTGCGGCAGGTGGTGGCGATCAAGGGCACCGCCGCACTGTGGTCTCCCAAGGTCCTGCGGGCTGGAATGGGGGCCCACTTCGGCCTGCATCTGGTCGAGCAGGTGGCTCCGGAAGACCTGGGGGCCTTGGAGATCCCTCTGGTGGCCACGAGTTCGCATGCGGATCACCTGCTGCCCGAGGCACCGTTGCCCGAGCCTTGTGCATGGGTGCTGGGGCACGAAGGGCAGGGTGTGGATGCGTCGCTGATGAAGCAGTGCGCCATGACGGTGTCGATTCCCCAACCGGGGGGCGAGGAATCGTTGAACGTGGCGGTCGCTGGGGCCATTTGCCTGTACGAGTCACTGAGGCGCCGAACGTGATGTGACCTGTCACGCTTGTATTGCGAATTGTTCGCATTTACAATGTGGCGCATGGAACCGTCTTTCACGCCAGCGCCCCCTCACCGCGGATTGCCCAGTGGCATGGGAGAGGACCAGGGCGGCCAGCCCGGAACGCCGCCAGACGCCCCCGTGATCCTGCACAGTGACCATCTCTTTCAGGGCGGGAGGGTGCTCCATATCCTGCATGAAGGCGCGGTGTACCAGTTGCGACTGACGAAACTCGGCAAATTGATCCTCACGAAGTGATCAGCCACGGTGTCATCGGGGTCTCGTGCCCCGGGGAACTGGGAGGGCAGCGACGCCAGCCTCTACAATGCAACATAAAACGGCCTGTTCAGGCTGTGTGGATTGGAGGAAACATGGATCGTTCGCTCAAGCCCATCGATGTTGTTTACGGTGGCGACTCGATCGGCGCTCAGCGCCAGCGCGTGCTGCGCAACACCTATGCTTTGCTGGCGCTCTCGATGGTACCAACCGTGCTGGGCGCCTGGCTCGGCGTGGCCATGGGGTTCAGCTTCTTCGCTGGCAGCCCCCTGATGGCTTTCGGCGTCTTCATGGCAGTCTCATTCGGCTTTTTCTTCGGCATCGAGAAGTTCAAACACTCGGGTGTCGGGGTGCTCTTGCTCTTGGGTTTTACCTTCTTCATGGGGCTGATGCTGTCGCGGCTGATCGGCGCCGTGCTGGGCCTGTCGAACGGGGCGCAACTCATCGGCCTCGCATTCGGGGGCACCGCTGTGGTGTTCGGAGCCATGGCCACGCTGGCGTCGTCCATCAAGCGCGACCTGTCCGGCATGGGCAAGTGGCTGTTTGTCGGCATGCTGGTCACGCTGGTTGCCGCTGTGGCGAACATCTGGCTGCAGATGCCGGCGCTTATGCTGGCGGTGTCCACGCTCATGATCGGTGTGTTCTCCGCTTTCATCCTGTATGACCTGAAGCGGGTGATGGATGGTGGCGAGACCAACTACGTCACCGCCACACTGGCCATCTACCTGGATCTGTACAACGTGTTTTCGGCCTTGCTGCATCTGTTGGGTGTGCTGGGCGGCAACGACGATTGATCCAGCCAGGCGCTGGTTTGCACACACAGGGCTGCGCGCCGCCGGGCGTTGCAGCCCTTCTTGTTTTCTGGCCTCACGTCACCATCTGCGTTCCCGATGTCAGGAGAACGTCCCGTGAACGCCACCTCTACGCTGGAACTCGTGTGCCCGCACTGCCTGGCCATCAACCGCGTGCCGGCTGAACGCTTGCATGAGGATCCGCAGTGCGGACGATGCCGGAAGCCGGTGTTGCCGCTTGCGCCAGTCGCGCTGACGGACGCCAGCTTCGATCGCATGATCACCCGGGATCCGTTGCCGATTCTGGTGGACTTCTGGGCCGCGTGGTGTGGCCCGTGCCGCATGTTTGCGCCGGTCTTCGAGCAGGCCGCGGCGCGGTACGCTGGCCAGCTGCGCTTTGCGAAGGTCGACACCGAGGCCGCCCAGGGCGTGGCAGCGCGGAATCAGATCCGCAGCATCCCGACACTCATCCTGTTCCGTGGAGGGCACGAGGTCGATCGGGTCTCGGGTGCCCTTCCGGCCACGCAATTGCAGGCCTGGCTGGCGCGCCACGGCCTGTGAGGCCCGATCAGGATCAGTATTCGTCGCCGCCGACGTAGGTGCCGGGTGCCAGGTTCTCGAACCGGGTGTTGGCTTTCAGGAAGGCCAGATGCACGCTGCCCACGGGGCCGTTACGCTGCTTGCCGATGATGATCTCGGCCATGCCCTGCAACTTGGACTCGCGGTTGTAGTACTCGTCGCGGTAGATGAACATGATGACGTCGGCATCCTGTTCAATGGCGCCGGATTCCCGCAGGTCGGACATCATGGGGCGCTTGTCTGGCCGCGTTTCGACCGAACGGTTCAACTGCGACAGCGCGATCACGGGGCATTGCAGCTCTTTGGCCAGGGCCTTGAGCCCCCGCGAGATTTCGCCGATCACGGTGGCGCGGTTTTCCTCGTTGCCGCCCGAGCCGCTCATCAGCTGCAGGTAGTCGATGATGATGAGGCCCAGCGTGCCGCCGAACTGACGTGCCAGACGGCGTGCCCGGGCCCGCAGTTCGTTGGGTGACAGGCCAGGTGTTTCGTCGATGAAGACGTTGGCGGTGCGCAGCTTCTCGACGGTCTCGCTCAGTCGGCTCCATTCGTCGTCGGTCAGCCGGCCGGTGCGCAGGTTCTGCTGGTTGATGCGCCCGATGGAGCCCACCATCCGCAGTGCGAGCTGCGAGGCGCCCATTTCCATCGAGAAGACAGCCACCGGCAGGCCTTCGTTGACGGCCACGTTTTCGCCGATGTTCAGCGCAAAGGCCGTCTTGCCCATCGAAGGGCGGGCGGCCAGGATGATGAGGTCCCCCTTCTGCAGGCCGGCTGTCATCTTGTCCATCTCGATGAAGCCCGTGCGCACGCCGGTGACGTCTTCCGAACCGTTGTCGGCCAGTTCGGTCACCCGGTCGAGCAGGTCGACCACCAGACCGTCCATCGAGTGAAAGCCTTGTTTGCTCTTGTTGCCTTCCTCGCCGATCTTCATGATCTTGGCTTCGGCTTCATCGAGGATGTCCGACACCGAGCGCCCGCTCGGGTTGAAGGCGTTGGTGGCAATCTCGTCGCTGACGGTGACAAGTTTGCGCAGCACCGCTCGCTCGCGGACGATCTCGGCATAGCGCCGCATGTTCGCGGCGCTGGGAACCGATTGCGCCAGAGCGTTCAGGTAGGCCAGGCCCCCCACGTCGGCCCCTTTGCCCGACATCTGCAACTGCTCGTAGACCGTGATCACATCGGCTGGCTTGGATGCGTTCACCAATTGCTGGATGGCGGTGAAGATCAGCTGGTGCTCGTGCCGATAGAAGTCGCTTTCGCTGAGCAGGTCGGAGGCGCGGTCCCATGCGCTGTTGTCCAGCAGCAGGCCACCCAGCACGCTTTGCTCGGCCTCGATGGAGTGCGGCGGAACCCGCAGCTTGGCGATCTCGTCGCTCGGAATGCGGGTGTCGTTCGACGCGTCGGAGGAGGGGAACACAGCGGCCATGACGCAATGATAAGGGGGGAGCTTTCAGGCGTCGCGCCTGCAGGCGCAACGGCGGTGCACGGCCGGCTTCCCGCTGTGGACAAGGCTGTGGGCAAGCCTGTGTACGGGCTGGGGGTTGCCTGAGGATGAGCTGTGCAGGACAGGGGAAAAGTGGGTGTCCACAATGAACAAAGCCGGCATGAGCCGGCTTTGTGTGCTTCACAGCCCGGGCTGAACCCGGCTGTGATCTCCGCGTGCAGCGATCAGACGGTTTCGCCGACCACAGCGACGGTCACGTCCACCACCACATCGGTGTGCAGGGCGACCGAGACCGGGTGCTCGCCCACGGTCTTCAGCGGGCCGTTCGGCAGACGGATCTGCTGCTTGGCCACGTCGAAACCGGCAGCCTTCAGGCCGTCGGCGATGTCGTGGTTGGTGACGGAGCCGAACAGGCGGCCATCCACGCCGGCCTTCTGGCTGACGCTGATGGTCTTGCCGTTCAGCTTCTCACCGACGCTCTGGGCGGCAGCCAGCTTCTCAGCCTGGGCCTTTTCCAGTTCAGCGCGGCGGGCTTCGAATTCGGCCACGGCCTTTTCGGTGGCGCGGCGAGCCTGGCCGGTCGGGATCAGGAAGTTGCGGGCGTAGCCGTCCTTGACCTTGACCACATCACCCAGGTTGCCCAGGTTGGCGACTTTTTCGAGGAGGATGATTTGCATGACAGGGACTCCTTAGACGCGGTGCTGATCGCTGTAGGGCAGCAGGGCCAGGAAGCGAGCGCGCTTGATGGCGGTGGTCAGCTGACGCTGGTAGATCGCGCGCGTGCCGGTCAGGCGAGCGGGGATGATCTTGCCGTTTTCAGCGATGAAGTCGCGCAGGGTGTCAACGTCCTTGTAGTCGATCTGTTCGACGCCAGCGACGGTGAAGCGGCAGAAGCGCTTGCGGCGGAACAGCAGGGATTGCGTGTTGCGCTTGCCCTTGCGGTCTTTGGAGAACTTGCCGTTCTTGGAGCGGGGAGCAGCCATGATGACCTCTCAGTATCCGAATGGATGTTTAAACGATGTCGTTGAGTTCGGTGATGTGAAGCAGCACACCTCGTCCGTTGCGCGGAGCCCCGAGGAAGCCGGTGATGCCGATGGGCATGCCGGTGTCCTGCCGGTTCAGGCGGTTGGCGATGTCGCCAAGCGCCAGGGCCCTGAGCTCCAGCTTCACCTTGCGGGTCTGCTGGGCTTCCGTTACCTCGGATTCGTGTTCAAGCACGAGATCAAGGGCAGGAAGGCCGGCGGGGGTGTATCTCAGCGCCTTGCGCTCGACGATCTTGGCGGACAGCAGGACTTGATTCATGTCGTGCCGTGTGCGCGCGGACGCCGGTCGCGGGGACGTGGTGCCTGGATGCCTTGCGGCATCAATCAGGCAGCGGCTTGCTCCTGAGCGGCCTTGCGGGCCTCTTCACGCTCAACTTGCTTCATCATCACGGAAGGAGCGGTCTCGGCCTTGTCCTTCTGCACGGTCAGGTGACGCAGCACGGCGTCGTTGAACTTGAAGCCGGTTTCGAGCTCAGCCAGGACTTCCTTGCTGGTTTCGATGTTCAGGCACAGGTAGTGAGCCTTGGCCAGCTTGTTGATCTGGTAAGCCAATTGACGGCGGCCCCAGTCTTCAACGCGGTGCACCTGGCCACCGTTGGAGGTGATCAGGGTCTTGTAGCGCTCCAGCATGGCCGGAACCTGTTCGCTTTGATCCGGGTGGATCAGCACGACGATTTCGTAGTGACGCATGGAAACTCCTTGTGGATTCCAGTTGATGGAAGCCGTCGCGAAGCGTCAAACCCGCTGACGGCAAGGGCTGCGTGCTCCGCGCCTTGAAAACGCAGGAACACCCAACATTCGGGAAAGCCTGCGAGTCTAGCACGGGTTCAACCCTGGCGCCAGCCGTCGTGCACCGCGCGGGACCACGCCCGCAGAAAATCGGACTGCGTCAGGATGCCAACGAGCTTGCGGTCCTCGCTCACGATGGGAATGTGGTGGTGCCCGCCCTCGGTGAACAGGGGCAGCAGGTCGATGAGGGCGCGGTCGGCGCTGGCCACGCGCACCTGCCGCGCCATGATCTGGCCGACGACCTCGGCCTTGTCGGAATCGGTTCCTGGCGTCGGTCGCAGCAGGGCTCGCAGGCGCTCGGCCATGGCACGAACCTCGTTGCCGGTTCTCTGTGCCCCGTCCTGGGCATGACGCATGAAGTCGGCGCGGGTGACGATGCCCACGAGATGCTGGTAGCGGTCGACCACGGGCAAGGCCTTGATGTCGTGCTGGGCGAGGAGGTTCCATGCCTCTTGCAAGGGGGTGCCGAACTGCACGGTGATGGGGGGCGCCGACATGATGTTGCTGCAACGTAGCGCGCTCAGGCGCTCGCGGTAGGCCAGGCGTTCGGTCTCGTGCAGCAGGGCCTCCAGATCGTCTCGACTGACGTCAAGCACCTGGTTGTAGCGCCGCAGCACCTCGCTCAGCGCATCGGGTTCGGCCGGGCCGGTGCCGAGGTCGCGTCGGCCAGAGCCGGGGGCGCCCTGCGGATGCGGATAGGGGCGACCGGTCAGGCTGTTGTACACCGCCCCGGCGCATACCAGCAGCAACGTGTTGGTGAAGACGGGAAAGATCGGAAAGGTCCAGTGGGTGGTGTGCGTGAGCACGGCCGTGAGTGCCACGGCGCCGCCGGGTGGATGCAGACACCGCAGCGCCAGCATGCACGCCATCGCCAGGCACACCGCCAACGGCCCGGCCCATTGCACGTCGATCCCACTGAAGGCCAGACCGAGCCCGATCAGCGACGAGAGGGTGTTGCCGCCGAGTGCAGCCCAGGGTTGCGCCATCGGGCCAGCCGGGACGGCAAACACCAGCACGGCGGAAGCGCCCAGTGGGGCCATGAGCCACAGGTTGGCAGGCCCGGCCGGGCCCAGCGCGTGGCACACCACAGCCGTGATCAGCAGACCGATGCCGGCGCCGAAGGCGGCGCGCAGGCGCTCCTTGCGGCTGGGCAGCGTGGATGCCGGCCACAGAAGGGCGCGCGCGCGGTGTACCCAGCCCGGAGCAGCATGGGCGTGATGGGATGGCGGGAGAGAGGCAGTCATCGGGCCATGAAAAAAGGGGCCGAAGCCCCTTTCACGTACTGTGTCTCGACCGGGATCAGGACCGGGCAGCGAGGCGCTGCCACGTCTCGACCACTGTGTCGGGGTTGAGGGAGATCGACACAATGCCTTCTGCGGCCAGCCATTCGGCGAAATCCGGATGGTCGCTGGGGCCTTGTCCGCAGATGCCGACGTACTTGCCGGTGGCGCGGCAGGCCGCAATGGCACGCGAGATCATCGCCTTGACGGCCGGGTCACGCTCGTCGAAATCGGCAGCCAGCAGCTCGAGGCCGGAGTCGCGGTCCAGGCCCAGGGTCAACTGGGTCAGGTCGTTCGAGCCGATCGACATGCCGTCGAAGTACTCGAGGAACTGCTCGGCCAGGATGGCGTTCGAGGGCACTTCGCACATCATGATGACGCGCAGGCCGTCGGTGCCACCCTTGGCGGCGCGCACCAGACCGTGGTCGGCCAGCATGTTGGTCACGCGCTCGGCCTGCTTCAGGGTGCGCACGAAGGGCACCATGATTTCGACGTTGGTCAGGCCCATGTCGTTGCGCACGCGCTTGAGCGCCTCGCATTCCATGGCGAAGGCTTCGCCGAACTCGTGCGAGATGTAGCGCGAGGCGCCACGGAAGCCCAGCATCGGGTTTTCTTCTTCCGGCTCGTAGCGCGAACCGCCGATCAGCTTCTTGTACTCGTTGGACTTGAAGTCCGACAGGCGCACGATGACGGGCTTGGGCCAGAAGGCGGCGGCAATGGTGGCCACGCCTTCAGCCAGCTTGTCGACGTAGAAGGCGCGAGGCGACGCGTGGCCGCGGGCCACCGATTCGACAGCCTTCTTCAGGTCATTGTCGACGTTCGGATAGTCGAGGATGGCCTTGGGGTGGACGCCGATGTTGTTGTTGATGATGAACTCGAGGCGGGCCAGGCCCACGCCGTTGTTCGGCATCTGCGCGAAGTCGAAGGCCAGCTGCGGGTTGCCCACGTTCATCATGACCTTCAGGCCGATGTGGGGCATCTCGCCGCGGGTCACTTCGGTGACTTCGGTTTCCAGCAGACCTTCGTAGATGTAGCCGGTGTCGCCTTCCGAGCAGGCCACGGTGACCAGGGTGCCGTCCTTGAGGCGCTCGGTGGCGTTGCCGCAGCCGACCACAGCGGGGATGCCCAGTTCACGCGCGATGATGGCGGCGTGGCAGGTGCGGCCACCGCGGTTGGTGACGATGGCGCTGGCGCGTTTCATCACCGGCTCCCAGTTGGGGTCGGTCATGTCGGTGACCAGCACGTCGCCGGGCTGCACGCGGTCCATCTCGGTGATGGAGTGCACCAGTCGCACGGGGCCGGTGCCGATTTTCTGGCCGATGGCGCGGCCTTCGGCCAGGATGGTGCCGGTGCCCTTGAGCTTGTAGCGCTGCTCGGCCTTGCCTTGCTGCTGGCTCTTCACGGTCTCCGGGCGGGCTTGCAGGATGTAGAGCTTGCCGTCGGTGCCGTCCTTGCCCCATTCGATGTCCATCGGGCGGCCATAGTGCTGCTCGATGATCAGGGCGTAGCGGGCCAGTTCGGTGACGTCTTCGTTGCTCAGCGAGTAGCGGTTGCGGGCCTCGACCGTGGTGTCGACGGTCTTAACCAGCTTGCCAGTGGCGGCCTTTTCCTCGGGCGTGCTGAACTCCATCTTGATCAGCTTGGAGCCCAGGTTGCGGCGGATGACGGCCTGCTTGCCGGCCTTCAGTGCGGGCTTGTGGACGTAGAACTCGTCGGGGTTGACGGCGCCCTGCACCACGGTTTCACCCAGGCCGTAGCTGGAGGTGATGAAGACGACGTCGGAGAAGCCGGATTCGGTGTCGATGGTGAACATCACGCCGGCGGCGCCGAGGTCGGAGCGCACCATGCGCTGCACGCCGGCCGACAGGGCTACCACGTCGTGGGCAAAGCCCTTGTGCACGCGGTAGGAGATGGCGCGGTCGTTGTACAGCGAGGCGAAGACTTCCTTCATCTTGTGCAGGATGTCTTCGATGCCGACCACGTTCAGGAAGGTTTCCTGCTGGCCGGCGAACGAGGCGTCGGGCAGGTCTTCGGCGGTGGCCGACGAGCGCACGGCGAACGAGGCCTGGAGGTTGTCACCAGCGAGCACCACGAAGGCGTCGCGGATGGCCTTTTCCAGGTCGGCGGGGAAGGGCTGGGCTTCGACCCAGCCGCGGATTTCGGCACCGGCGGCGGCCAGGGCACGCACGTCTTCGGTGTCGAGGGTGGCCAGGCGCTGGCTGATGCGGTCGGCCAGGCCGTCGTGCTTCAGGAACTCGCGGAATGCGTGGGCGGTGGTCGCGAAGCCGGTGGGCACGCGCACGCCGTCAGGCAGCTGCGAGATCATTTCGCCAAGGCTGGCGTTCTTGCCGCCGACGACTTCCACGTCGGACATGCGAAGTTGTTCGAAAGGCACGACCAGGGCGGTCGGCTCGAATCGTTGGGTCATGACAAAGCTCCGGATGGTGAAAAAATGGGTCGGGCACCGCCGGAGTGAGCCTGTTTTGACGGCCTGCATTGTGTGCAAGCCGTTGGTTCTTATGGGCTTTGACCGGTGTGGTGCACCAGATGGAGGCGATTGTAGGGGTGTCCCCGTGTCCTGCGGATGCAGAATGTGGGTTTTTGGGCCCTTTGACCGTGGGGCGCTTCCCACGGTCCGTTCTGCCATGAGCGATCGCAGCGTTTTCTTCGTGTCCGACGGCACCGGCATCACCGCCGAGACCATGGGCAACTCCATCCTGGCGCAGTTCGCCATCAAGCCCCGGCACATCCGCCGTCCGTTCATCGACACGGTGGACAAGGCCCATCAGGTGGTGCGCGAGATCAATTCCGCCTGCGTTCGGGAGGGCAAGCGCGCCATCGTCTTCACGACGCTCGCCAACGACGAGGTGCTGGACATCCTCAAGGGCTGTCAGGGCAAGGTCTTCGACGTGATCAAGACCTTTGTGGAGCCCCTGGAGCACGAGTTCAACATGAAGTCGAACCACCGCGTGGGCCGCTTCAGCGACGCGAGCCAGGACCGGGAGTACAACGACCGCATCGATGCGATCAACTTCGCCCTGGAGCACGATGACGGTCAGTCGTCTCGCAACCTGGAAGAGGCGGATGTGGTGCTGGTCGGCGTGAGCCGTTGTGGCAAGACGCCGACTTCGCTGTATCTGGCCATGCAGCACGGCATCAAGGCGGCCAACGTGCCACTGATCCCGGAGGACTTCGACCGTGGCTTTCTGCCGAGCATGCTCAAGCCGTACAAGAAGAAGTGCTTCGGCCTGACGATCGACCCGGAGCGGCTGAGCCAGATCCGCAATGAGCGGCGGCCCGGCAGCCGTTATGCCGATCTGCAGAACTGCCGCATCGAGGTGCAGGCGGCGGAATCGATGATGCGGCGCGAGGGCATTTCCTGGCTCTCCTCTACACACAAGTCGATCGAGGAGATCGCTACCACCATCCTCAGGGACCTGCGTCCCGATCGCCTGATCTACTGACGCTGGGCGCGGTGGACCGCATCGGCCGCCGAGGCGTCGTCGCCCAGGCGATGCAATCCGGTCATCAGGCTCTGGAGTGAGGTGGCCACCTCCTGTACGGACTCCCAGGTGAGGGCCGAGCCTGCCCTCGCATGCGTGAGGCCGGTGATGGCCTGCGCGGTGAGCATGGGCGCATGCAGGTTGAGGGCGGTGCCCTTGACGTTGTGGAGCACGCGCCCGGCCGCTTCCAGATCCTGCGCGCTCAACGCGTCCTGAAGTTGCCTGGCGAGTTCTGGCAGCGTGTGCTCCAGCGCAGTGACCAGCCTGGTCCGCAGCGCGGGCTGGTGTGCGTAGTGTGTCCAGAACGCTTCGGCGTTGACGTCGCCGGGCAGGGTGGACGGACCGGGCGGACCGCGATCCGGCGCGGCGGCGTTGGGAGCCGGACCGTCCGCATCGGGCGCCTTCGGGGGCCTGCGACTGTGACGGAGAATGGCCTCCACCAAGGGGGTGAGCAGGTAAGGCTTGGTCACGTAGTCGACCATGCCCGCCTGGAACGCCCGCTCCCGGGCAGCCTGGAAGGCGTGGGCGGTGAGGCCGATCACCGGCAGACCAGGGGCCAGATGGGCCAGGGCCTGTGTGGTCTCGTAGCCGTCCATGTGGGGCATCTGGATGTCGCACAGAACGAGGTCGAAATGACCGTCACCCCGCGCGCGAACCCGGTCCAGTGCCTGTAGACCGTCACAGGCGAAGTCGACCTCGGCGCCTTCCTGCTGCAGCATCTGTTCGAGCACCACTCGGTTCACCGGGTTGTCTTCCGCGGCCAGGATGCGCAGGCCAGCGAGACGCCGAGCGTCGTCGCCGACCGAGCCAGAGGGACCGGCCTGCTCGACTGCGTACAGCAACCGCAACGGGCTTTGTGGTTCGGACACGGTGATGACCGGGACTTCCTCGGCGCGCGCGCTGCCGTGAGGCGGCCCCACCAGAATGAGCCGGCAACCGCTGCGCGTGAGCGCCAGGAGGGCCGGCGTCGGAAGTGAACCCACCTCCTGCTGATGCATCAGCAGGATGCGGGGCGCCCTGGCGGGGGACGGGAGGGTGTTCAGCATCTGCATCCGAGGCTCGCGTGCCTGCAGGAGGTGGGTCAGTCTCTGCATCGCGATGCGCTCGCTTCGCAACGCCGCCACCTGGCGCAAGGGATGCCAGTCAACGGCGGCGGTCTCGTGAAGGGGCAGGGACAGGGTGAAGGTGCTGCCCTGGCCCAGTTCGGAGGCGAGGGTGATGCTGCCGCCCATCATGCCCGCAAGACGCTGGCTGATGGCGAGCCCCAGGCCGGTGCCGTCAGCGCGGCGGGCTTCGTCGACGTGCAGTTGCTCGAACGGCTTGAACAGGCGGTGACGAGCCTCTGGGGGGATGCCGATGCCGGTGTCGCGCACGGTGATGTGCAAGGTGTCCTGCGTGACGTCCAGGTCGAGGTGCACCATGCCGTGGTCAGTGAACTTGATGGCGTTGGTGACCAGGTTGAGCAGGATCTGGGCGCAGCGCGTGAAGTCGCCGCGGAAGCGCCGAGGGACGTCGTCCGCGTCGCTGACGAGGAGGGACAGGCCTTTGGTTTCCGCCTGCGGCGCGCACATGGTGAGGACATGGTCGAGCAGCATCGCCAGGTCGACCTCGCCCTCCTGGATCGTGAGCGTTCCCGCCTCGATGCGCGAGTAGTCGAGGACATCGTTGATGAGGGCGAGGAGGTGTCGGCCTGTGGCCAGGATCTGTCCGAAGGTGTGGCGGGTTTCATCCGGCCGGGATTGACGGCATCCCAGTTGAGCCAGCCCGAAGACGGCGTTCAGCGGGGTGCGGAGCTCATGGCTGATGTTGGCCAGGAAGGTGCTCTTCGCCTGGTTGGCCTCTTCTGCGGCCTGCCGCGCCGCCCGAACGGCACTGATGTCGAACACGAGGACAAGAAAACCCTGCACCACGCCGTCACGCCAGTCGGGCACGTAGTGCGCCTGCCCGTATCGCAGTTCCCCGCTGGGGGTACGGATGTCCCGCTCGAAGCACTGGGGCTCACCCCGCAGGGCGGCTTCCATGTAAGGCAGGTTCTTGGCAAACAGGTCTTCGCCCAGGAGTTCGCGGATGTGGGTGCCGCAAAGGGCCTCCGGGCTCTTGCCGAACCAGGCCTGATAGGCGCGGTTGGCGAAGCGGTTGCGGTAGTCGCGGTCCCAGTAGCCGACCATGCCCGGGATGCCATCAAGGATGTGCTGCAGTCGGTGCTGGTGGTCGGACAGGGCTGCCGTGCGCTCGGCCACGCGCTGCTCGAGCGTCGCATTCAGTGTCTGCAGCGTGAGTTCGGCTTCGCGTCGCGCGGTGATGTCGAGCACCACGCCGGTGTACAGCGGATCGGCCGGATGACTGGCCGGGTAACCGCGGGACATCAACCAGCGGACGGGGCCCCGGTCGGGGTGCGTGCGCCACTGCACCTCAAAGGGGGCTCGGCGATGGGCTGCTTGCCTGACAGTCTGGCTGACGGTTTGCTGGTCTTCCGGATGGACACTCGTCAACCAGCTGTCGAAACAGGCAGGGTGAAGGGTCGGATCCAGTCCGTAGAGCCGCCAGACGGCTTCCGACCAGACGTTCTGGTGCGAGACGGTGTCCCACTGCCAGATGCCCGTGTCGGTGTGATCCAGTGCCAGCAGCAGGCCCTCATGGTTCAGCCCGGCCGCGCGGCTGGACGGGTCCTCGGGGCTCCCGGGGCGTCCTGGATGCGCAGGCTGAGCGGCACCGTGCATGAAGGCCTTTCCAGGCGCAACGCTGCGCGTGCGCGAGTGCGAGGCTCAGGCGATAAGAGGCGCCGTCGAGCCTCTGACCGACGCCGTTGACGCCTCACTCTCGCCGGCCCGCAGGCCAAAGGCAACCGAAAACCCGGGTCCTGGCTCGGGCTTTTCGTCAGGCGTAATCGCCGACCGGCACGCAGGAGCAGAACAGGTTGCGGTCGCCGTAGACGTTGTCCACACGGCCCACCGGCGACCAGTACTTCTGCAGGCGCAGGCTGCTGACCGGGTACGCGGCGGTTTCGCGGCTGTAGGGGCGGGCCCACTCGCCTTGCAGCAGGCTGGCGGCCGTGTGCGGGGCGTTCTTCAGCGGGTTGTCGTCCTGCGGCCACTGGCCTTGCTCGACCTGGCGGATCTCTTCGCGGATGGCAATCATGGCGTCGCAGAAGCGATCCAGTTCGGCCTGCGATTCGCTTTCGGTCGGCTCGACCATCAGCGTGCCAGCGACCGGGAAGCTCAGCGTCGGAGCATGGAAGCCGTAGTCGATCAGGCGCTTGGCCACGTCTTCTGCGCTGACGCCGCTGGTGTCCTTCAGTGGGCGCAGGTCGAGGATGCACTCGTGCGCCACGCCGCCACCCTTCACCTCGGCCTTGCCGCTGCTGAAGTGGATGTCGTAGTGGTCGGCCAGGCGGGCGGCCACGTAGTTGGCGTTCAGGATGGCCACTTCGGTGGCCGCCTTCAGGCCGTCTGCGCCCATCATGCGGATGTACATCCAGCTGATCGGCAGCACGGCGGCGTTGCCCAGCGGCGCGGCCGAGACGGCGCCCACCTGCACGTCGGTGCCCAGGCCGGCCGAGCGGTGTGCCGGCAGGTAGGGCACGAGGTCTTCGACCACGCAGACGGGGCCGACGCCGGGGCCGCCACCGCCGTGCGGGATGCAGAAGGTCTTGTGCAGGTTCAGGTGGCTGACGTCGCCGCCGAACTCGCCCGGACCGGCCAGGCCGACCAGGGCGTTCATGTTGGCGCCGTCCACGTACACGCGGCCGCCGTGCTGGTGCACGAGCTTGCACAGCTCGGTCACGCGGGTTTCGAACACGCCGTAGGTGGAGGGGTAGGTGATCATCACGGCGGCCAGGTTGGCGCTGTGCTGTTCGCACTTGGCCTTCAGGTCGTCGAGGTTGACGTTGCCGTCGGCGTCGCACTTCACAACGACCACCTTCATGCCGACCATCTGGGCGCTGGCCGGGTTGGTGCCGTGGGCGCTTTCGGGGATCAGGCAGATGTCGCGGTGGCCCTCACCGCGGGCGTCGTGGTAGGCCTTGATGACCAGCAAACCGGCGTACTCGCCCTGCGAGCCGGCGTTGGGCTGCAGGCTGATGCCCGCGTAGCCGGTGGCCTGCGACAGCCAGGCGCACAGTTGCTGGTCGAGCAGTTCGTAGCCCTTGAGCTGGTGGCGCGGGGCGAACGGGTGGATGTGCGCGAACTCCGGCCAGGTGATGGGAATCATCTCGCTGGTGGCGTTGAGCTTCATGGTGCACGAGCCCAGCGGGATCATGGTGCGGTCCAGCGCCAGGTCCTTGTCGGACAGGGCGCGGATGTAGCGCAGCATCTCGGTTTCGCTGTGGTGCGTGTTGAACACCGGGTGCGTCATGAAGTCGCTGGAGCGGCGCAGGGCTTCGGGCAGGCGCAGCGTCAGGCCCTGGGCCAGCGTGTCGATGGCCGGCACGGCCTGGCCGTTGGCGAACAGCGCCAGCAGGTCGCTCAGGTCCTGGCGGGTGGTGGTTTCGTCCAGCGTGATGCCCACGGTGTCGGCGCTGGCTGCACGCAGGTTGATGCCCTGGGCCTCGGCCGCGGACAGGATGGCGTCGCGGTCGGCGGCCCGCACCTGCACGGTATCGAAGCCGGTGTCATGGATCAGCTGGCGGCCCAGTTGCTGCAGGCCCTTGGCCAGGATGGCGGTGTAGCCGGCCACGCGCAGCGCGATGCGCTTGAGGCCTTCGGGGCCGTGGTAGACCGCGTACATGCTGGCCACGACGGCCGGCAGCACCTGCGCGGTGCAGATGTTGGAGGTGGCCTTTTCGCGGCGGATGTGCTGTTCGCGGGTCTGCAGGGCCAGGCGGTAGGCGGTGTTGCCATGGCTGTCCACGCTCACGCCGACCAGGCGACCGGGCAGGGAGCGCTTGAACTCGTCCTTTGTGGCCAGGTAGGCGGCGTGCGGGCCGCCGTTGCCCATGGGCATGCCGAAGCGCTGGGTGGTGCCGCAGGCGATGTCGGCACCCAG
>NZ_CAJYGK010000133.1 GCF_913773725.1 uncultured Aquabacterium sp.
TCGCCGGCTTGCGGCACGCCGAACAGGCCCTGGGCCTTGAAGTAGGCCTCCA
Organism: uncultured Aquabacterium sp.; assembly: GCF_913773725.1. Classification (GTDB taxonomy): domain Bacteria; phylum Pseudomonadota; class Gammaproteobacteria; order Burkholderiales; family Burkholderiaceae_C; genus Aquabacterium. The sequence goes on from NZ_CAJYGK010000133.1 coordinate 53, forward strand.
GGCGCTCGACTTCCTCTTCGGTGCGGCCGGTGCCGCGGAAATAGGTGAGCGTCTGCTCGTCCACCGGGAAGAAGCCCATGGTGGCGCCGTACTCGGGCGCCATGTTGGCGATGGTGGCGCGGTCTGGCACCGCCAGCGAGGCCGTGCCTTCGCCGAAGAACTCGACGAACTTGCCGACCACCTTCTCGCGGCGCAGCATCTCGGTCACAGTGAGCACGAGGTCGGTGGCCGTCACGCCTTCGCGCAGCTGGCCGGTCAACTCGAACCCGACCACGTCCGGGGTCAGGAAGTACACCGGCTGGCCCAGCATGCCAGCCTCGGCCTCGATGCCGCCCACGCCCCAGCCCACGACGCCGATGCCGTTGATCATGGTGGTGTGGCTGTCGGTGCCGACCAGGGTGTCCGGATAGGCGATGCCATCTGGGCCCAGGTGCACGCCGCGCGCGAGGAACTCGAGGTTGACCTGGTGCACGATGCCGAAGCCGGGTGGCACGACCCGGAAGGTGTCGAAGGCCTGCATGCCCCACTTCATGAACTCGTAGCGCTCGGCATTGCGCTGGAACTCGATCTGCATGTTGAGGTCGAGCGCCTCGGGGCTGCCGTAGTGGTCGATCATCACCGAGTGGTCGACCACGAGGTCCACGGGCACCAGGGGCTCGATGCGTTTGGGCTCCAGGCCTTGTGCAGCAGCCACGTTGCGCATGGCCGCCAGGTCGGCCAGCAGGGGCACGCCTGTGAAGTCCTGCAGCACGACGCGGGCGACGACGAACGGGATCTCGTCGGTGCGCGCCGCATTCGGCTGCCAGCCGGCCAGCTGGAAGACGTGCTCGGGCGTGACCTTCTGGCCGTCACACTGGCGTATCACCGCCTCCAGCACGATGCGCAGCGACACCGGCAACCGAGAGACGTTGGGGTGCTTGCGGGCCAGTTCGGGCAAGGACACGTACCGGAAGGCGTGGCCCGAGGCGGTCTTGCACGACTTGATGATCGTGGCAAACGGGTGTGTCAGCGGTGCCGATGCGGCAAGGGGCGTGGCGGCCATGGAGACTCCTGTCGGGGAAGACAACGGGGAAACATACGGGCAAGTCGGTCACGGACGGCTGCCCGGATCCTGAGCAGCCCGAGCCATTGTGGCAGTCGGTGTGCCCACCCCGCTTGCCGACCCGACGGGCAACTGCGATAGGCTCGGGGTTTTCGCCTCTCGTCTCCCGCTGTGCGTTCCATGCCGTCTCGCCCTGTTTTCCGCGCTTCCGCCTCCCGTCGTCGACAGGCCGGTGTCCTCGACTGGTTCCTGATGGCCATGCTGGCCGCCGTGGGGGTGGCGTCGTTCGCGCCGGAGTGGGGCCGCAGTGAGGGGCCGCTCCATCTGGGGCAGGTGACCGACATCGGCGTGTTCCTGTTGTTCTTCCTCCATGGCATGGGGCTCTCGACCGACAGCCTGAAAGCCGGTGCGTCCCGCTGGCGACTGCATCTGCTGGTGCAGGGCTGCACCTACGTGCTGTTTCCGCTGTGGTGGGCCGTCCTGGCGCTGCTGGTGGGCCGCTGGGTGCCGCACGACCTGCTGATGGGGTTCTTCTACCTGGCGGTCCTGCCGTCCACCGTCTCGTCGTCGGTGGCCATGACCGCGATGGCGCGCGGGCATGTGGCCGCGGCTGTGCTGAACGCGACCCTGTCGACCCTGTTGGGGGTGTTCATCACCCCGCTGCTGGTGAGCCTGGTGGTGGGCAGCGTCGGCAACGGCGCCGGCATGGACGTGGGCGACACGATGTTGAAGGTCGCCCGGATGCTGCTGCTTCCCTTTGTCGTCGGCCACCTGCTGCGGCCCTGGCTGGGGGCGTTCTTTGCGCGCATCAAGCGCTACACCACGGTGTTCGACCGCGGGGTGATCGTGCTGCTGGTGTGGGCGGCGTTCAGCGACTCGGTGGCCGATGGGCTGTGGTCACGGCATGGCTTGGGCCTGCTGATCCAGGCGGGCGTGGGCGTGGTGCTGTTCCTGCTGCCCATGCTGTGGGTGACGCGCTGGATCGCGCGCCGGCAGGGGATGCCGGTCGAGGACGAGATCGTGGCGGTGTTCTGCGGCTCGAAGAAAACGCTGGCGTCGGGCATGCCGATGGCCAAGCTGCTGTTCGGCGGCAGTGCCGCCATGGGCGTGCTGGTGCTGCCAATCATGCTGTACCACCAGCTGCAGCTGTTTGTGTGCGCGGTCATGGCACGGCGCTACGGCGCCCGGGTCGTGCAGCAGGTGGTCTGAGGCATGGGGCGTTTTCGCGGCCTGCCCGCGCCGTCGACCCCTTCGCTGTGTCCCGCCATCGTGTATGCGCCGCCGCCCGACGGACCGCTGAAGCCCGTTCACGAAGATGCGGCGCTGCTGGTGCTGGACAAGCCCGCCGGGCTGCTGACCGTGCCGGGACGTGGCGAGGCCCACCAGGATTGCCTGCTGCACCGGGCGCAACGGCATTGGCCGGATGCGGCCGTGGTTCACCGTCTGGACCTGGCCACCTCGGGCCTGGTGGTGTTCGCCCGGGGTGAGGCCGCACAGGCCGCCCTGAGTGCGGCGTTTCGGGAGCGGCGTGTCGACAAGCGCTACGAGGCGGTGTTGCACGGGGTGATGCCCGAAGCGTGGGGAGAGGCCGGCGAGGTGAACCTCCCGCTGGGCACCGACTGGGCGTGGCGACCCATGCAACGGGTGGACCCCGAGCAAGGGCGCCCGGCATGCACCCGCTGGCAGGTGCGGGCCCGAAACAGCCAGGCGGGGCAGACCCGTGTGGCGCTGGAACCGGTCACGGGCCGTTCCCATCAGTTGCGCGTGCACATGCTGGCCCTCGGTCACCCCATCCAGGGCGATCCCCTGTACGGGTCGCCAGCCAGCCAGGGGGCCGCTTCCCGCCTGTTGCTGCACGCCTGCAGTCTGACGCTGCCCCATCCGGTGGACGGGCGGCCCGTGGCGTGGACGAGCGCCGCGCCGTTCTGAATCGGACCCGGCTGGCAGCGGCCGGCATCGCGCTTGCAATCAGGAGGAGGCATCGGGTGGCGTGTCGCGAACCCGACAAAGGAGAGCCCGATGCCGATCTACGCCTACCGCTGTCCCCATTGCGAGCTGGAGTTCGACAAGCTGGTGCGAGCCGACACGGTGGTGACCTGCCCCCGCTGCGGCGCTGCGGACGTGGCCAAGCAGGTGGCCCTGACTGCACCGCAGGGCAAGAGCAAAGCGATCGTCGCCCGGGCCCGTGCGCAGGCGGCCAAGGAAGGGCACTTCAGCCATTACAGCGCGGCGGAGCGCGCCAAGGTACGTTGACCCGGGTGGGGAGGCTTGTCGGCTTTGTCGGGTTCGTTCCTGGCCCTGCGGTTCACGAGGTGACGGGCCGGCGTTGACCCACGCTGACCCACCGCCGGATCACGGCAAACAACTGCTGCACGTCCAGCGGCTTGCTGACGTGGTCGTTCATGCCCGCATCCAGCGCGGCCTCGCGGTCGCTGGCCAGCACGCTGGCTGTCATCGCGATCACGGGCAGCATGGTCCAGCGGGCGTCGGCCCGGATGTGCCGGGTGGCGGTGTAGCCATCCATCACCGGCATCTGGCAGTCCATGAGCACGCAGTCGAACGGGCCCTGGCTGTCCAGTCGGGTCAGCGCCTGCTGGCCATCCTCTGCCACCACCACCTCGATGCCCGCGCGCGTGAGCAGTTCGCGCGCCAGCTCCTGGTTCAGAGCCTGGTCTTCGACAAGCAGGATGCGGATGCCTGTCAGACTGGGGTCGGCCTCGTCCGGCAGCCCGGTCGCCATGGCGTTCGTCTGGGCCGCCTCACCCGGCCGTGTCGTGGCCGGCTGCCCCTGTTGCCAGGCGCGCGAGAGGCTGTCGAACAACGTCGAGGGGCTGACGGGCTTGACCAGGATGTCGGCCAGATCGACACCCTGGGCCGCTTTCAGAGCGTCGTCCCGGTTGAAGGCCGTCACGAGCAGCACGCACGGCTGGCTTTCGGGGAATCGGGTGCGCACGCGTTGCAGCGTCTGCTGGGCGCAGGCGACGCCGTCCATGCCGGGCATGTGCCAGTCGATCAGGATCCAGTCATAGGGCACAGCGCTGTGCTCGACGCGACTCAGGGCTTCGGGTCCGCTGTGAGCATGCTCCACCACCAGCCCCAGGTCACTGGCCATGTGGCCGATCACGTCATGCACCTCGGGGTGATCGTCGACCAGCAGCATGCGCTTGCCGACCCACGCTTCGCGCAGGCGCGCCATGGGCACGGGGTCGGGCGGCAGGCCCAGCCGCACCGTGAAATGGAAGGTCGAACCCTGGTGGAGCGTGCTGTCCACCCACATCTGCCCGCGCATGCGCTCGGCCAGCTGCCTGGAGATCGTCAGGCCCAGCCCCGTGCCGCCGAAGCGGCGGGTGTTGGACGCATCCCCCTGAGAGAAGGGCTGAAACAGCCGCTGCTGCTGTTCGGGTGTCATGCCCATGCCGGTGTCGCGAACCCAGCCGTGCAGCAGCACTTCATCGTCGTGGCGGTGTTCCACCTCCAGCCCGATGGTGACGCTGCCGCGGTCGGTGAATTTCACCGCGTTCGAGCCCAGGTTGACCAGGATCTGCCGCAGCCGCGTCGGGTCGCCACGCAGGCGGGCGGGCAGAGCCGTCGGCACATGGAAGAGCATCTCCAGCCCCTTGCGCTCGGCCTGCAGGCTCAGCATGTCGGCCACCTGGTCGAGCACGTCCTGCACACCGAAGTCGATCTCCTCCAGCTCGAGATGCCCCGCCTCGATCTTGGAAACGTCGAGGATGTCGTTGATGATCTGCAGCAGGCTGTTGGCCGCCTGATGGGCCTTGCCGACGTAGCCCCGCAGCTGTTCCGGCGTGCCGCTTTGCAGAGCCAGGTGGGTCATCCCGATGATGGCGTTCATGGGGGTGCGAATCTCGTGGCTCATGTTCGCCAGAAAGGCCGACTTGGCGCGGCTGGTGGCCAGGGCGCTGTCGCTCGCCTCGCGCAGGGCCTCCTCGGTCTTGCGCCGCGCGGTCACGTCCTCGTCGATGGCGAAGTAGAGATCGCGGTCTTCGTGACCCAGCCAGATCAGGGTGATCTCGCAGTCCATCGTGCTGCCGTCTGCATGGCGGTGGCGCCATTCGAAGCGGATGGGCTCGGCATTGTCGCGATACCGCTCCAGCAGCTCGGCTGCCACGACCAGGCTGTCGCGCCCGTCACGCTGCACGGGGGGACTGAGACGGGCTTCCCAGAAGCGCTCGCCGATCAGCTCTTCAGTGTGCTGCACCCCGAAGAGGCGTGTGGTTGCCGGGTTGCAGCGCAAGATGCCCCGTTCTCGATGAAAGAAGAAGTACGCCACCGGCGCGTGGTGAAAGGCGGCTTCGAAGCGGTGCTCTGCCAGATGCCGCGCGGTGACGTCCAGCCAGTAACCGTCGTATACCTGGCCGCCATCTGCCATTGAGGCCACGGTGCTGTTGACGCTGATCCAGTGTTGCTGCTCGTCGCGGTCCACTGCAAACTCGACGGGAGACGTCGGCGGCCGCCCGAGGGGCACCCCTGCGAGCGTCCAGCATTGCTCGGGATGCGCCGCCAGGGCTTCCGCGTCGATGCCGAACACATGCTTGACCCCCGGACCGAGATAGGCAAAGTGGCCCGGTCCGCCGTTGGCCGGCACCTTGTATCGGAACAGGGTCAGGGGCAGTGCCCGGGTCATTTCCAGTGTGTCGCGGCGAATGCGTTCCTCGACCTCGGCGCGCTCCTGCCGCCGCCACAGCAGCCACATCGTGAGCCAACCGAGTGCTGTGATGGCGATGGCTGCACCGGAGGCCGCAACCACCACAGCCGGTTCATCGAGCAAGGGGGCGAGCACCCACAGCGAGAACGGGTAGGCGGCCAGGGCCTGCGTGCGCACAAGGTGCGGCAGCCCGTCGATCGTGACCGCCGGTTGCTGAGAGTGGCCCAGCCGGACAGAAGCGGCGGACCAGGGCAGGGTCGCTGCCCCGCTGTCCGCTGGGCTGGCGCCGTCGTCCGACACAGACAGCCCTGGGGTGCTGAAGGGCACGCGGCGTTGCATGAGCGCCGTGTCGCTGCTGGCCACAATCCTCCCCTGCGCATCGACCATGGCGGTGATGAACCGTGCACTTGCGGTGGCGAACAGACGGCCCATGCGCTGAGGATCGGTCACGAGCACCAGAACGCCCAGTACCTTGTCGTCGCGCTCCACACGCGTGGCGGCCACGAAGCGCGGTTCACCGTTCAAGCGAGACAACACGAACTGGAAACCACGGCCCCGGTCCATCGCGTGAATGAAATAGGGGCGGGTGGCCACGTTCATGGCCAAGGCGTTGGCTTGGCGCTCGGCCAGTGCGCTGTCGGCGATCGCAGTGCCGTAGGTGTCGAGCACCATGGCGCGGGTGATCTGAAAGTCACGGGTCAGCGCCGCCAGCTGCACGCTCATCGCCTGTACGTCCCCATCCATGCTCAGGCGTCGCTGCATCGCAGGGCGGTCGGAGCTGGGCGGGGGCGCGGCGCCCTTGCGCTCCCGTTGAACGAGAAAGTCCGCGAACTGGGGCTGGCGCGAGAGGACCTGTCCCAGCGAGGTCAGCGAGGTGAAGTGGTTGACGACATTGTCGTCCAGGGCGCTGAGGCGCCGGTCGGCTGCGGCCAGCACATCTGCCCTTTGGGTCTGAATGCGCCACTCGGCCACGGCGCTGCAGGCTGCCACCACCACCAGCAGCCACAGCACGGCCCCGGCCAGCCAGCGTCGTACGTGTGGCCGTGACAGCTGGCCCCAGAACGACACGCCCCCATCCTCTCCCATCCTTGGTCTCCGTGGCGCGGTCGGTTCGGCACGGCGCCGGCGGACCGCGTCCCGCTCGGTTGACGCCCGTGCTGGGTCTTTCTAACAGAGCGGGTCGGCTCGGGCAAGCGCGCGCCCGGAGGCACCACGGCGATGGCGGATTGCACGGCGACGAATCCGGGCCCGGCCCGATGGGTGGCGGACGGCTTCGGTGGCAAAATCGAAGGTTTTCCCGTGGAGTCATCCTCGATGAGCGCTGTCGTCATCTCAGGTACCGGCCTTTACCGGCCGCCCAACGTCATCACCAATGCGGAACTGGTGGCGTCCTTCAATGCCTACGTGGCCAAGTACAACGCCGAGCACGCGGCCGAGATCGAGGCCGGCACGCTCGCCGCGCTGTCGCCGTCCAGCGTCGAGTTCATCGAAAAGGCCTCCGGGATCAAGCAGCGCTACGTGATCGAGAAGGAAGGCATCCTCGACATCAACCGCATGTACCCGCGCTTCGAGCCGCGTCCGGACGACCAGCTGTCGCTGATGGCCGAGATCGCCGTGGACGCCGCGAAGAAGGCCATGGCGGCGGCGGGCAAGCAGGGCGAAGACATCGACGCCGTCATCTGCTCGTCGGCCAACATGCAGCGCGCCTACCCGGCCATGGCCATCGAGATCCAGCAGGCCATCGGTGCCCGCGGCTATGGCTTCGACATGAACGTGGCCTGCTCGGCCGCCACCTTCGCGCTGGAACAGGCCATCAACGCCGTGCGCTCGGGTTCGGCCCGCTGCGTGCTGGTGGTCAACCCCGAGATCACCTCGGCCCACCAGGAGTGGAAGGACCGCGACTGCCACTTCATCTTCGGCGATGTGTGCACGGCGGTCATCGTCGAGCGTGCCGACACGGCCACCTCGCAGGACCAGTGGGAGGTGCTGGGTTCGCAGCTGGCCACGCAGTTCTCCAACAACATCCGCAACAACTTCGGCTTCATGAACCGCGCCGAAGACAGCGACCCGAACGCCCGCGACAAGACCTTCCGCCAGGAAGGCCGCAAGGTGTTCAAGGAGGTCGTTCCCATC
>NZ_CAJYGK010000134.1 GCF_913773725.1 uncultured Aquabacterium sp.
TGGGTGGCATGTTCAGTGTCCTGAAGGTGCGCCGCGACCAGAAGCCAGGCGACTACAAGAACCCGGGTTGGTACAAAAACCCGGAGGGCACGGTGGCGTATGAGTACACCGGTCCGATGGCGGAGCCCGCGCGATTCAGCGCAGAGGGCGGCCAGTCCATGCCGCGCGTTCGCAAGCCTGCAACGCCGACCGAAGTCAAGGTGCGCAAGCCGACGTCACATGGTGCGCACTGATTTCTTCCCTTCGTTTTTAACTGGAGATCATCCATGAAGTTCACGCGATCCACCTTCTACCGCCTGCTGGCTGCCGCCGCGCTGACCGCTTCGGGGGCCGCCATGGCCGCAGGCAACCATGCCGGTGGCCACGGCCACGGTGATGGAGAGGAAACCGCCATCGGAAAGCCCGGTGTCGCCGCCAAGGCCAGCCGCACGATCACCATCGAGATGAGCGACACCATGCGTTTCACTCCCTCGAACATTCAGGTCAAGCAGGGCGAGACCGTTCGTTTCATCGTCAAGAACGCCGGCAAGGTCAAGCATGAACTCACCTTGGGCACCGAGAAGGAACTGCTTGAGCATCTGGAGCAGATGCGGAAATTCCCGGACATGGAGCACGACGAGCCCGGCAAGGTCACGCTGCAGCCTGGCAAGCAAGGCGAGATCGTCTGGCAGTTCACCAAAGCTGGCGGTGTGAACTTCGCCTGCCTGATTCCCGGCCACTACGAAGCTGGCATGAAGGGCCTCATTCAGGTCAGCAAGAAGTAGAACCACGCCGCTTCATCAAGGGGATGCACGGTGACTGTGTCGGCTCTCCCACGTCCTGCTGATCCGCAAGGCGGATCAGCAGACATTTTTCAACTCGCGCCCGTGAGGTAGTCATGAACAGCTTCAAGCAATTTCTCTCCGTTTCCGCCGTCGCGCTCGGCATTTTCCTGCCCATGAGCGGGATGGCCCAGACCACATCCGAATCGCCCAAGGCACAGGCCTCTCAACAAGCGTCGCTGACCGACGGTGAGATCAGGAAGGTGGACCTGGACAACGGCAAGGTCACCATCAAGCATGGCGATATCAAGCACCTGGACATGCCGGGAATGACCATGGTCTTTACCGTTCGTGACAAGGGCCAGCTCACCAACCTTAAGCCCGGCGACAAGGTCAAATTCATGGTCATCCAGGAAGGCGGGAAGATGATCGTCACCGACATCCAGCCCGTGCGCTGAGCAAGGTCACAACCGCACCATGCCGCCGGACGCGGCTGCCCGAGTCCATCCACGGCCAGAAGGAAGCATCATGATTCACATTCGCCATTCCCTGATCGGTTTCTGTGTCGCCGCCGCCTCCATGGGTGTGCTGGCACAAGGCTCCGACGAGCACAAGGACCACCACCCGGCGGACGCTGCCGCCCCAGCAGCTACCGCGGCACCGGCTCCTTCGGCGGCATTGCCATCGCCCGGCCAGGCCATGGGCTCGGGCGACATGGCCGCCATGGATCGGCACATGCGGGCCATGCAGGCCATGCACGAGAAGATGGCAGCCGCCAAGACGCCCCAGGAGCGCCAGGCGTTGATGGCCGAACACATGAAGACCATGCAGGACGGCATGCGCATGATGAAGTCGATGCACGGCCAGATGGCATCGGGCAACCCACCCGCCGGTATGGCTGGCATGCAGCACGACCCGCAGATGATGGAAAAGCGCATGGCCATGATGGAGTCGATGATGCAGATGATGATGGATCTAATGTCCATGCCGCAAACCCCCACTCCCGGCACAAAGTGAGGAGGCCGTCATGACCCATGACCATGCATCCCATCCGCAGAGTGTGCAGACCGGCGGGTTCTGGCGCTCGCGCTATGCCATCGGCCTGCTCGTGTTCGGCGCCGTCGCCGGCTACTTCCTATGGACCGAGCACCGCGCCCACCTGGAGCAATGGTGGCCCTATGCCCTGCTGCTGGCCTGCCCGCTGATGCATGTCTTCATGCACAAAGGCCATGGTAGCCATAGCGGGCACGGTGGTGGCTCCGGCGCACCCGACCAGCGAACAGGTCAAGACACCAACGGGAGCTGAGGCCATGGAGCACACAGAACCGTCGTATGGCCTGTGGACTCTGGTGGTGGTCAACGTGGCGATCTTCATCATGTTTGCCTTCAGCTTCTTCAAGCCGGCCAGCGCGCGTGACTGGCGCAGTTTCGGGGCGTTCACGGCCTTCATCGTTGCGCTGTTTGTGGAGATGTATGGTTTCCCGCTGACCATCTACTTCCTGTCGGGCTGGCTGGGCCAGAAGTTCCCCGGCGTGGACCTGCTGAGCCACAACGCCGGCCATCTGCTGGAACTGCAGTTCGGCTGGGGTGGCGATCCTCACCTTGGACCTTTCCATCTTCTCAGCTACCTGTTCATTGGCGGCGGCTTCTGGCTGCTGGCCGAGGCTTGGCCCGTGCTCTATGAGGCCCAGCGGCAGGGGCGGCTGGCGCACACCGGTGTCTACGCCCGCGTGCGGCATCCGCAGTACATCGCTTTCGTCCTGATCATGTTCGGATTCCTTCTGCAGTGGCCGACCTTGCTGACGCTGTTGATGTTCCCGGTGTTGGTGCTGATGTATGCCCGCCTGGCGCACAACGAGGAGCAGGAAAGTGCACGCCGTTTTGGACAGGACTGGGAGGAGTATGCGCAGCGCGTGCCGCGTTTCATTCCGCGTTGGAGCGCAAGGGCGCAGCCTTGAGTAATGCATCCGACGACAGGAATATGGCTGCAAGCATGAAACTGGGGGGAAAGCCATGACGTTGAAATCGCTGGCCCTGGGGGTAGCAGGATTGCTGATCGCGCTGTTGGTCGCAGGGGCGGGTTACTTCTCCCTGCGCGCCACCGACCGGCAAGCGGCAGCGCCGCACAGACTGCGTCCCGGTGATCCCCAGGTGCTGCACGTTGGTGCCCGCATCTACGCCCAGCAGTGCGCGGCCTGCCATGGTGCCAAGGGCGAGGGCCAACCCGACTGGCGGGACCGCGGGCCCGATGGCCTTCTGCCAGCGCCGCCGCATGACGCGAGCGGCCACACCTGGCACCACCCGGACGAGCAGCTGTTCGCCATCACCAAGCAGGGACTGGCACGGCTCATCAATCAGCCCGACTACCGCACGGCCATGCCGGCCTATGACGGCGTGCTGAGTGACGATGAGATCGTGGCCGTGCTGTCATGGATCAAGGCGCAGTGGCCGCCCGAGGTACGGCAGCGTCACGATGAGATCAATGTCCAGTACCGCAAGTCTTTGTCTCAATAGCCAACCTAACGCGGGACGCGTACGGGCCATAAGCGTCCACCAAGAAATGTGCTTGACCTTTCCATGATGGCAAGGTCAAAAATCAAGTCAACTCAAAGAAGGGCATGGATATGAATCATCACTCGCATCACCACGGCCTCACTGCAGGCGCACAGGTTCCAGCGGGAATTATCTATACCTGCCCCATGCACCCGGAGGTACGGCAAGACCAGCCAGGGCATTGCCCCAAATGCCAGATGAACCTGGTGCCCGAGGACGAGGTACATGGGGGCCACCATCACTTGCATGGACATGGGGGCGCCCTGGACCATCCGCCGCCAGAGGTCGCTGCCGAGCCGGTAGCGGCAGTGCCGGCCGGCACCATCTACACCTGCCCCATGCACCCCGAAGTGCAGCAGGATCATCCCGGCAACTGTCCCAAATGCGGAATGACGCTGGAGCCGATCATTCCGCTGGATGAAGAGGACAACAGCGAGTTGAAGGATTTTCAGCGGCGCTTCTGGTGGACGCTGCCGCTTACTGTGATCGTCACGATTCTTGCGATGTGGGGCCATCGCCTTGGCTTGTTCAGCATGGCAACGCAGACCTGGGTCGAATTGTTGCTGTCGCTCCCCGTCGTGCTCTGGACCGGATGGCCATTCTTCGTGCGGGGCTGGCAGTCGATCGTCCACCGCAGCCCGAACATGTGGACCTTGATCGGCCTGGGAACGGCCGCGGCATTCGTCTACAGCGTTGTTGCCACGGTGACCCCGGGTGTGTTTCCCGAATCGTTCATGGCGATGGGTCGCGTCGCCGTGTACTTCGAGGCCGCGGTGGTCATTATTTCGCTGACCATGCTGGGCCAGATCATCGAGCTGAAAGCCCGCTCCCAAACATCGGCCGCGATCAAGTCCCTGCTGGGGTTGGCGCCGAAGACCGCCCGGCGCATCAATGCGGACGGCAGTGAAGAAGATGTGCCTCTCAACCACGTACACGTAGGCGATCTGCTGCGCGTGCGTCCCGGCGAGAAGATTCCGGTCGATGGCACGGTCACCGAAGGCAGCAGCGCGGTCGATGAGTCCATGCTGACCGGTGAACCAGTACCTGTGACCAAGCGGGTTGGCGACAAGCTGATCGGAGCTACCCTCAACACCAACGGTGCGCTGATCATGCAGTCCGAGAAAGTCGGCGCGGCCACCATGCTGTCGCAGATCGTCCAGATGGTCGCGTCTGCCCAGCGCTCCAAGGCCCCCATGCAACGCATGGCCGACGTGGTGGCGGGCAAGTTCGTCATGGTGGTCGTACTGGTCGCCATCGCCACGTTCTTTGTCTGGGGTCTGTTCGGGCCGGAGCCTAGCTGGGTGTTCGGGCTGATCAACGCGGTGGCTGTGCTGATCATTGCCTGCCCGTGCGCGTTGGGCTTGGCCACGCCGATGTCGGTGATGGTCGCCACCGGCCGCGCCGCGACGCAGGGCGTGCTGTTTCGCGATGCTGGCGCGATCGAGAAGATGCGCGAGGTGGACACCCTGATCGTGGACAAGACCGGCACGCTCACGGAAGGCAGACCCGCGTTCGATACAGCCATTGCGGCTCCGGGCTTCACGCCCGATGAAGTGCTGAGGCTGGCAGCCAGTCTGGACCAGGGCAGCGAGCACCCGCTGGCAGACGCGATCGTCAGCGCTGCGCGAGCCAAGGGCTTGCAACTGGCCAAGCCCTCTGATTTCGAGTCGGGCAGCGGCATCGGCGTGCGCGGAACGGTGGAGGGACGGCGCCTGGCATTGGGCAATACGGCACTGATGGAGCAGGAAGGAGTGGCGGTTTCTGCACTGCGTCCCGACGGAGAACGGTTGCGCGGTGAAGGCGCCAGCATCATGCACTTGGCCGTAGACGGCGTGTTCGCGGGCATCCTGGCCGTGACCGACCCCATCAAGGTCAGTACGCCCGATGCCATCCGAACCCTTCACGCCAGCGGTCTGCGCATCGTAATGGCGACTGGAGATGGACTTACCACAGCCAAGGCCGTGGGGGCCAAGCTCGGCATCGATGAAGTGCACGGCGAGGTCAAACCCGCTGACAAGCTGGCCCTGGTCGAAAAACTGCAACGCGAGGGCCATGTGGTGGCGATGGCTGGCGACGGTATCAACGATGCACCGGCGCTGGCGAAGGCCGACGTGGGCGTGGCCATGGGAACGGGCACCGACGTGGCGATGAACAGCGGGCAAATCACCTTGATCAAGGGCGACCTGCGCGGCATCGCGTCGGCGCGCGAGATCTCCATCGACACGGTACGCAACATGCGGCAGAACCTGCTGTTCGCCTTTGTCTACAACGGCATCGGTGTACCCATCGCGGCTGGCGTGTTCTATCCGTTCACGGGCTGGCTTCTCTCCCCATTGATCGCGGCGCTGGCGATGAGCCTGAGTTCTGCTTCTGTGATTTTCAATGCGCTTCGGTTGCGCGGCGTGAAGTAGCCCAGGATGATTTGGAGCCGCTATCAAGTCGAACAACTCGAAAATCAAGTCTTTAGATTGATTGACATCAATTTCACAACACAATCACCTGGCTAACATATCCTCATGATCTGCTTTAGACGCATCGTCACGCAATGGGGCCGCTGGATTGCCAGCGGTCTCGTCGTGACCTTGCTCTTTTCGCAGGTCGCATTGGCGATGTATGCCTGCCCCAAACTGGACTCGGACACGCACGTCGCATCAATGCAGATGGCAGGCATGGCCATGGAGGATGCCGCCAGCATGTCCGGTATGCCGGACTGCCACGCCATGCCGGGAACCATGGACGGTGAGGCGCCGCAGTTGTGCCGAGCACATTGCAGCGGCGATGGCAAGCCGGTGCCTTCATTGCAAGGCTTGGACGTCCAGAGTCTCGCTGCCCAGGCGGTCTGGTTCGCGTACATGCTTCCGGCCGTGATCGAATCCCACGCGGCAGCCGGGCAGCACGTCGCCTATGTCCCGCCCGACCATCGAGCGGGCTTTCCGCCGATCTACCTCACGCTCCAAGTCCTGCGGAATTGACACGCCGATCCGTGCTCGCCGCGCACCGATGCGGCAGACCACGTGATTTCGTGAACACCAATTCCGAGGACAACCATGTTTACTCCCTTTTTTGGCGCCCCCGAGGGGCGCCCGTCGGCGTACGGCCGAGGCACAACGCCGGCCTCGATGCGAGTGCATCGTCTGAAAGCTATCAGCATCGCGTTGGCGGGCAGTGCGCTTGTCTCGCCTGTAGCCTACGCCCTCGATTTTGCTGAGGCACGCCTTATCGCGGAGCAGCAGAGCCCACGCATAAGCGCGCAGCAGTTGCAGGTTAACGTCGCCGAATCCGTGCAGAAGGCAGCAGGCTCGCTGCCCGACCCCAAGCTCTCGCTCGGCATCGAAAACTACCCCATCAGCGGCATGGATCGCTGGAGCATGACGCGCGAATCCATGACGATGCAGCGCTTGGCGCTCATGCAGGAAGTGCCCAACAGGGCCAAGCGCGACGCCCAGGTCGCCAGCGCGCAGGCGCGTGTGGATCGAGAACGCGCGGCGCTGGTTTTGCAGCGATTGCAGATCCGCCAGGAACTCAGCCTGGCGTGGATCGCCGCGCAGGCGGTGGAGCAACGGGAGATACTGCTGACGGAACTGCTCGCGGAGAACCAGCGCCTGCAAGACAGTCTCCCCGCTCGCGTCGCCGGCGGCACCGCCCAGGCTGGCGATCTGTTGGTCGCGCAACAGGAGGCGCTGACACTCACGGACCGCCGTGACGATCTACAGCGGGACCGGGCCAAGGCCAGGGCCGCGTTGCGGCGCTGGGTGGGCTCCAGGGCCGACGAAGCACTGCAAGGCGATCCAGGCCCGCTCACTCGCCCCGTCGCGCAACTGCGCACAGAACTGGCGAATCACGCGGAGCTTGAACTCTATCCGGCGATGCAAAGCATGGCCCGGGCCGAGTCCCGCGAAGCCCAATCAGAGACCCGCGGCGATTGGGCCTGGGAGATAGCCTATAGCCGGCGTGATCGCCGATGGGGCGACATGGTGTCATTTCAGGTGACATTCGATCTGCCTTGGCAGAAGGATCGACGCCAAGTGCCCATGATCGAGGCAAAACGGCACGAGTTGGAACGTCTGGACGCCGAACGCGAAGACGTGGCGCGGCGGCATTTGCAGGAGCTGGACGACAGCGCCGCCGAACTCCAAGCGTTGAACAGCCAGATCGACCGCCTGCAGACCGCCGGCTTGCAACTGGTACGGAACCGAGCGGCACTTGCATTGAGCAACTACCGATCCGCCAAGGGGGACCTGAGCGCTGTGCTCAGTGCACGCGCCCAGGTGCTGGAGACGCGCATGCGTCTGATCGACCTCGGAGCGCAGCGCGACAGCCTCGTCGCCCGACTGAACAGCCTGATCGCGGACTGAGTGGAGACCCTCGCCATGAACACCTCTTCGAGAAACATCCTTGCCGGCTTGACGCTGATTGCTGCCGGTATTGCCGTTGGATGGAGCGTCGCCCAATGGCGCGCCGGCCACCTCAGCGGCTCCGCCGCTGCCACCATTGCAAGTGCTCCGACCGAGCGCAAGGTGCTGTATTGGTACGACCCGATGGTGCCGACCCAGAAGTTCGACAAGCCCGGCAAATCGCCCTACATGGACATGGAGTTGATGCCGAAGTACGCAGATGAAGACACTCAGGACAGCACGGGCCTGAGCGTGTCGGCGCAAGCGGTGCAAGCCCTGGGCCTGCGTATAGCCGAAGTCGTGCAGGGCAAGATCGGCGCAGATGTGAACGTCGTGGGCACCGTGCTGCTCAACGACCGCGACGTAAGCATCGTGCAGGCGCGGACCGCTGGCTTCGTCGAGCGTGTCTATGCACGGGCTGCGGGCGACGTGATCGCAGCAGGGGCACCGCTGGCTGACCTATTGCTGCCGGAGTGGATCGCCGCACAGCGCGAGTTTCTCTCGGTTCGCGCGATGGGCGACGCACCGTTGACCGCAGCTGCCAGCCAACGGCTGCTGCTGCTCGGCATGCCGCAAGCCCTGATCGCCCAGGTGGAGCGCACAGGCGAGCCCAAGGGGCTGTACACGGTCACAACACCTCAAGGCGGCTTGGTGGCCGAACTGATGGTGCGTCAGGGCATGACGGTTTCCGCCGGGGAAAGCTTGGCCCGGGTGAATGGCTTGGCCACGGTGTGGATCGAAGCGGCCGTCCCCGAAGCACAAAGCGGGCCATTGGAGGTCGGCCAAACGGCGCAGGTCCGGCTGGCGGCGTTTCCCGGTGAAGTGCTCCAGGCGCGCATCGTGAGCATCCTGCCCGAAGCCAACCGCGACACCCGTACGGTGCGAGTGCGGCTTGAAATGGCCAATCCCGGCCAGCGCCTGAAGGCCGGCATGTCCGGCCAGATCGCGCTCAAAGGCAACGAACAGCCCGCGCTGCTTGTTCCCAGCGAGGCGGTCATCCGCACCGGCAAGCGCGCACTGGCCTATGTGGTCGATGGACCCGGCAAGTTCCATCCCGTGGAGGTCCAGGTGGGCGCGGAGGTAGGCGATCAACTGGTGGTCAACGGCGGGCTCGCGGCGGGACAGCAGGTGGTGGCCTCGGCGCAGTTCCTTATCGATTCGGAAGCCAGCCTGCGGGGCGTGCTGCCTGCAGGTGCCGCGGCGTCCGCGCCTGCATCGCCGCACAACGGGCACGGCACCTCGTCGCCAACGGCCGCGGCCACCAACGCTTTCGTGGTGCGCGGCGTGATCGAGGAGATGTCGCCCACCGAGCTGACGCTGGCGCACGAGGCCGTGCCAGCCCTCCAATGGCCGGCCATGACCATGGGCTTCAAGCTGAGCAGCCCGCAGCTCGCCGCGGGTCTTTCGGTTCGGCAGCAGGTGCGATTCACCTTCTCCAAGCAAGGTGAGGACTACGTGATCACGGCCATCGAAAAGGTGCAGCCATGATCGCCAAGCTGATTCGATGGTCGGTGGCCAATCGCTTCCTGGTGCTGCTGGCCACCGCCATGCTCACGGCATGGGGCGTGTGGGGCGTTCGCAGCACGCCCGTGGATGCGCTGCCGGACTTGTCAGACGTGCAGGTCATCATTCGCACCAACTACCCAG
>NZ_CAJYGK010000135.1 GCF_913773725.1 uncultured Aquabacterium sp.
TCACCCGCCCGCCATGCATGCGCGCGATCTGGTCGGCCAGCGTCAGCCCCAGCCCCAGGATGCTCCCGCCCTGCCCGGACGCCAGCGCGTCATTGAGCTCAGACAGGCGCTGAGGGTCGATGCCCTCACCGTCGTCGGTCAGGGTCAGGAACACGCCCGATGGCCCCTGGTGCATGGCCACTTCCACCCGGCTCGCACCGTGTCGGGCGGCGTTGTCCAGCAGGTTCATCAATGCCGCCGACAGCAGATCGGGGTCGGCGTCCAGGCTGCCGCCCTGCGCCACGACCACTTGCACGCCCCGCACGGGCAACCGGGACAGCAGGGTTCCCAGATCGACCGACTGGCGTCGCAGCTCGCCGCTGGCACGGAACAGGCTGATCAACGCCGTGACCACCGTGCGCAGGCGCGCCGCCGCCTCGCGGGTCTGCGTGAGGCGCGGCTTGAGGGCCTCCGGCGCCTCACGCTGGGCCACGGCCAGTTGCGCGTCCATGCCTGCCAGCGGCGTACGCAGCGCGTGCGCGGCATGGGCGGCGAACGCACGCTCGTGCGCCACCCGCGCGGCCAGCCGCTCACCCAGGGCCACCACGGCACGGGACACCGGCACCAGCTCGGCACGCTCGGCAGCAGGCAGGCCACTGGCCCCGCCCGGATCCAACGGGTTGTACTGCGCCACGGCCGTCGACAGGGACTGCAAGGGCATCAACTCGCGCTGCAGGCGCCGGTTCAGCCAGAGGACCAGCAGCAGCCCCACCGCCAGCGCCAGCCCCAGCGTGCCCGCCACGGTGGCCCACTGGGTGTGCCGTCGATGGCGCTCCGGCTGGGCGACCAGAAGCCGCCCATCCCCCTGGGGGAACGGCAGGGTGTAGACCCGCCACACGCCCTCATCCGAAAAGCCCCGATCGGGTCGCCCGCTCACGGGCTGGGTCGGGGCCTTGTGCGATCGCAGCTGCACCTGACCATCCGGGCCCACCCGCTGCCAGATCAGTTCCTCGTCATGGGGCGGCGCGGGCAACATGCCACCGGTCGCGGCCACGTCTTGCCCGGCCACCTGCACCAGGCCGTACAGGATCTCGGCAGACTCCTGCAGACCCTGATCCAGCAAGCCGTCCAGCGCGCGGTGCAGCACCCCACCCACGGCCAGCGACATCAGCACGCCCCACATCAGGGAAAGCAGCAGCACCACGCGAGACAAGCGGGTCCGCATGGACGGCAGCACCGGGGACGCGGTCATGCGGCACTCCCGGCCACCAGGCGGTATCCCATGCCGCGCACGGTCTCGATCCGTTCCCGTCCGAGCTTGCGCCGCAGGTTGCCGATGTAGACCTCCAGCACATTGCTCTGCACGTCGTGCTCCGCACCGAGGATCAGTGCCTCCAGATCCGACTTGGAAACCAGACGGCCGGACCGGGCGGCCAGCGCCTCGAGCACAGCCCATTCCCGTGCGGTCAGGTCCACGCGCTGGCGGCCCTCCCCCTGGTGCCGCCATGCTGCGCAGGCCGCCAGGTCGATGTCCACATCGCCCAGATGCAGGACCCCGGTCGGGGCACCCACCCGCCGGCGCCGCACGGCGTGCAAGCGGGCCACGAGTTCTTCCGGATCGAAGGGCTTGATCAGGTAATCGTCCGCGCCCGAATCCAATCCCTCGAGCCGGTCCTTCAACAGGTCACGTGCGGTCAGCATGAGCATGGGGCGGTCGTCCCCCTCGCGGCGCAGTCGGCGAACCAGGTCCAGGCCGGACCCATCCGGCAGTTGCCAATCGACAAGCAGCGCGTCATAGGGTTCATTCAGCAAGGCGCGCGCATCGAGCAGGCGCACGGCCCAATCAACGTGGTGGCCCTCTGCGCGCAGGAAGTCTCGCAGGCCTTCTCCCAAGATGGCATCGTCTTCGATCAGCAACAGGCGCATGGTTGTTCTCCGCAAGGGCATGCCCGCGGCACCCACCCTGAACGCGGACCATATCATCGGCTCAGGGCTCGGTGCTTCAGCCTCGATTCAGGCTGACCAGGCATGCTCGGCGACATGATTGCCCGCCCTGCCCGGCCTCTGCGCCACCTCCTCGCCACCAGCCTGATCGGACTGGCCTGTTCCTCCTGGGCCGGCCCCACGACGCCGCCTGTGTCCGCCGAACAGCGTCAACGATTGGGCATCGTGGTGACGCCGGTGGAAGCCGTGAACGGCGCCTGGCAGAGCTATCCGGCGGAAATCGTGGTGCCTCCTGCCCAGGAGCGGGTGGTGGCGGCCCCCGTGGCCGGTCTGGTCGAAGCCCTGGCCGTGGGGGTGGGCGACAGCGTCCGCGCGGGGCAGTGGTTGGTCAGGCTGCGCAGCGGGCAGACCCAGGAATTGCGTCGCGACGTGCTGCAAAGCGGCAGCCAGCTGAGCCTGGCCCGCAGCCAGCTGGCCCGCGACGAAGCGCTGTTCAAGGAAGGCCTGATTCCGCAGGCTCGGCTGGATGCGGCCCGAGCCCAGGCGCAGCAGGCACAGGCCCTGGCCGATGAGCGCCGCTCCGCCCTTCAGGCCACGACAGCCCGTGCGGTGGTGGGCGCGGATGGCATGCTGTCCCTCAGCGCCCCCATCACGGGTCAGATCCTGGAGCAGCTGGTGCAGGTCGGCCAGCGGGTGGAGGCGATGACCCCGCTCTACCGGCTGGCAAGCCTCAAGCCGCTCTGGGTCAACCTGCAGGTGCCCTCACGGGAGACCGCGTCGATCCGAGCGGGAGACAAGGTGGTGCTGCCCGCCCCCACGCCCGGCGATCACGACACCCCGGCCCGGGTCGTGGCCGTGAGCCCGGTGGTGGACGCGCGCAGCCAGTCGCGCACCGTCCGCGCGCAACTGGACGACAGCGCAAGGGGTTGGCAGCCAGGCCAACTGGTGGAGGCCCGGCTCCAACGGCAGGCGGCGGCCAGCGGCACACGCGTGCCGGCCGATGCCGTCATGCCGACAGCCGGAAACGGTCATCAGGTGTTCGTGGCCCGTCCCGCCGGCCGCTTCGAATTGCTGGATGTGCAGTTGCGCGCGCGAGAAGGAAGCACCGTCACCCTCGAAGCCCTGCCCACTGGCACCCAGGTGGTCAGCCGCGGCACCGCGGCGCTCAAAGCCATGCTGCCACGCTGAGGACGGCCCATGTTCGATCGCCTGATCACCGGTGCGCTGTCGCAGCGCGCCCTCGTGCTGCTGCTGGTGCTCCTGCTCGCCGCGGCCGGCGTCATCGCCTGGCAGAAGCTGCCGATCGATGCCTTCCCCGACGTGTCGGGAACCCAGGTCAAGGTCATCCTCAAGGCGCCAGGCATGACGCCGGAAGAGGTCGAGACCCGCATCACCGCCCCCGTGGAACAGGAACTGCTCGGCATCCCCCATCAGAAGATGCTGCGCTCGACGTCGAAGTACGCCCTGGCCGACATCACGCTCGACTTCGAAGACGGCACCGACATCTACTGGGCCCGCCAGCAGGTCAGCGAGCGGCTGGCCGGAGTCACGGAGGCGCTCCCCGCCGGCACGTCGGGCGGACTCGCCCCCATCACGACGCCCCTGGGTGAGGTGTTCATGTTCACCGTGGAGGGCCCCCAATCCCTCGCCGAGCGCCGCCGGGTGCTGGACTGGGTGATCCGCCCGGCACTCCGTACCCTGCCGGGCGTCGCCGACGTGAACAGCCTGGGCGGCCGCGTGGAGACCTTCGAGATCGCCCCCGATCCGGTTGCCCTGCAGGGTCAGGGCGTGAGCCTGGACGACGTGGAACAGGCCCTGCGACGCCAGAACAGCAACGACGGCGCGGGCCGACTGCAGGCCGGTGAAGAGGCCTTGATCGTGCGGGCGGAGGGCGCCATCCGCACCCTTGACGACGTGCGCCACACGGTGGTGAAACGGCACGACAACGGCCGGATTACGCGAGTCGGCGACGTGGCCGAGGTCCGCCGAGGCGACCTCACACGCTACG
Organism: uncultured Aquabacterium sp.; assembly: GCF_913773725.1. GTDB lineage: Bacteria > Pseudomonadota > Gammaproteobacteria > Burkholderiales > Burkholderiaceae_C > Aquabacterium. The sequence goes on from NZ_CAJYGK010000135.1 coordinate 3,932, forward strand.
GCGCGGTGACACGCAACGGTCGCGACGAAACCGTGGAAGGCCTGGTGCTGTCTCTGCGGGGGGCCAACGCCCGCGATCTGGTTCACACGGTCTCGGAGGAGCTGGACCGGCTGGCCCCGACCCTGCCATCCGGCATGAAGGTGGTGCCCTTCTACAACCGCGGTGCGCTGGTCGACCGGGCCGTCTACACGGTGGGCAAGGCGCTGCTCGAAGCCGTGGTGCTCGTGCTGGCCCTGTTGCTCGCTTTCCTGGGCAACCTGCGGGCGGCCATCGTGGTGGCGGTGATGCTGCCGCTGTCTGCGCTGGGCACGTTCGTGTTGATGCGCTGGTATGGGCTGTCGGCCAACCTCATGAGCCTGGGCGGGCTGGCCATCGCCATCGGCATGCTGGTGGACGGCGCCGTCGTGGTGGTGGAGAACATCGAGAGCCGGTTGGCGCATGGCGACGCCCGCCGCGAGCCGCTGCGGCAGGTCGTGCTGCAGGCGGCGCGCGAGGTGGCGATGCCCGTCGCCTCCGGCATCGCCATCATCCTCATCGTGTTCCTGCCCCTGCTCACGTTGGAAGGACTGGAGGGCAAGCTGTTCGGGCCGGTGGCGCTCACCATCGTGTTCGCGCTGTCGGTCTCGCTGCTGCTGTCGCTGACGCTGGTGCCCGTGCTGGCCTCCTGGCTGCTCAAGCCGGGCGACCACGGCACGCCCTGGCTCATGCGTCACCTCGATCGACTGTACGAGCGCGTGCTTCGACATGCCTTCGCAGCGCCTCGCCGCGTCATGGGCGGAGCCGTGCTTGCACTGATCGGGACCGCCGTGCTGTTCACTCAGATCGGCAAGACCTTCATGCCCGTTCTGGACGAGGGTGACGTCATCATGCAGTTGGAGAAACTGCCCTCCATCGGTCTCGATGCCACCACCGCCATGGACCTGAGCGTGCAGAAGGCGCTGCTGGATCGCATTCCCGAGATCGAGGCGACGGTGGCGCGCAGCGGCTCCGACGAGCTGGGGCTCGACCCCATGGGACTCAACCAGACCGACACCTTCATGGTGCTCAAGCCCCGGGAGAACTGGCGGCAGCCAGACAAGGACGCCTTGATCGAGGACATGCGCCAGGTCATGCTGGACTTTCCCGGCGTGGACATCACCTTCACGCAGCCCATCGACATGCGGGTCTCCGAGATGCTCACGGGCGTGCGGGGTGACGTCGCCATCAAGATCTACGGCACCGACCTGGCTCAACTCAATGCACTGGCGAGCCGCACGGAGGCCCTGATTGCGGGCATCCCCGGCGCCACCGACACCTTCACGCTCCGCAACGATGGCGTGCAGTACCTGCAGGTCCGTGTCGATCGGCAGGCCGCAGGCCGTCTGGGCCTCGACAGCCAGGCCGTGCAAGCCGACCTGCGCCGATGGGTCGAGGGACAGTCGGTGGGCATCGTGCACGAACCCGGCCGGCGCGTCCCGCTCGTCATCCGGGGTGACGTCGCGCTGCGCGACGACCCCGAGGCCTTCGCGGCGCTGCGCGTCGTGACGCCGGACGGACAGCCGGTCCCCCTGCAGAGCGTGGCCACCCTCACGCGAACCGACGGCCCCGTGAAGGTCGACCGCGAGCAAGGGCAGCGCTACGTGGTCATACAGACCAACGTGCATGGACGCGATCTCGTCGGATTCGTCGAAGAGGCGCAGGCCCGGGTGCGTGCGGAACTGCCCCTGCCCCAGGGCTATCGCATCACGTGGGGCGGGCAGTTCGAGAACCAGCAACGCGCCGCGCAAAGACTGGCCCTCGTGGTCCCCGTCGCGCTGGGCCTGATCTTCTTCCTGCTGTTCCTGACGTTCGGCTCGGTGCGCCAGGCGGCCCTGGTGTTGGGCAACATCCCCCTGGCGTTGATCGGTGGTGTGCTGGGTCTGGCGCTGGCGGGGGAGTACCTCTCGGTGCCGGCCTCGGTGGGGTTCATCGCCCTGCTCGGCATCGCCGTCCTCAACGGCGTGGTGATGGTGAGCTATTTCAACCAGCTCATCGCCACCGGCCTGCCCCCCCGGGAAGCGGTGTGGGAAGGGGCTCGCCGCCGTCTTCGCCCGGTCCTGATGACCGCGGCCATCTGTGCAGGCGGCCTCTTGCCCATGCTGTTTGCCACTGGCCCTGGCAGCGAGATCCAGCGTCCGCTGGCCGTGGTGGTGATCGGCGGGCTGCTCAGCTCCACCGCCCTCACCCTGATCCTGCTGCCCCTCCTGTACGAGCGCCACGGCCTTCCTGAAACCAACCCAGCCCACACGTGACCATGCGCTGCCCCGCCCGCCGCCCTCTGTTCCCGGCGCCCCGTCTGCGGACGGCGCTGGCCTGTCTGCTTGCGCTGGGTCCGGTCTTCGTCACCGGCACTCTTCGGGCCGCCGAGCCCCTTCCGCCTGACACCGTGGTCCAGCCCCTGCTGGCCGACCATCCTCAGTGGCAAAGCCTGCTGGCACAACGCGAGGCCGAGCGCGCCCAGGCCCGCCAGATCGCCCTGGGCGACAGCGAGTGGAGCGTGGAACTGGCGGCCGGCCAACGCCGCTACCGCGGCCCGTCCGCGGGCGAACCAGGCACACGGGAGTGGCGGACCGGCCTGAGCCGGCCCTGGCGACTGCCCGCTCAGCAGGCAGCGGACCAGGCCACATCCCAGGCCTGGCAGCAATTGGGTGATGTGCAGCTCCACGCCGGCTGGCACGGTCTGCTGGTCCAGCTGCTGGAGCAGCACACCGAGTGGCTGCTGGCTCGCCGCCAGGCCGACATCTGGTCAGCTCAACAAGACACCGCCGAGATACAGCGGGAAAGTGCGCGCAAGCGCGTCATGCTGGGCGACGCGGCTCGGATCGACCTCGTGCAGGCCGAGGCGGCCCACGCTCAGGCTCTGGCCCAGGCCGCTGCAGCGAAGCAGCGCGTTGCTGCCATCGAGCGGCAGCTCCTGGCGCGCTTTGCGCGCTGGCCCGTTGCCGCGCTGCCCTCGGCCTCCGACAGCTGGCTGGGCGCGCAGGCCGCACTGGCCACCGTGCCCGAACGCCTGGACGCAGAAGCCCGCGCCGCACTGGCCCAGGCCCTGCCCTCACTGCAGGCCGCTGCCGCACGGCTCGCCTTGAGCGCACAGCAGGCACGACAGGCGGACGCGGCCCGCATCGCCCCGCCCACCGTCGGGGTGGCCGTGACCCAGGACCGCAGTGGCGCCGAACAGGCCCTGCTGCTGCAGCTGAACTGGCCACTGGGAGGCGCCTACCGCGCCGAAGCCGCACGGGCACAGCAAGCCCGGTATCAGGCAGCCAGCGCAGAGCAGGTCGCCGTGGAGGCCCAGGCTGAAGCCGCTCTGGTCCAGCGGTGGCAGGACACCCGCGACGCCATGGCCCGCTGGGCCTTCCAGCGCGACGCACAAACGCGACTCGAAGAAGCTGCGCAGGCCCTCGACAAGGGCTACCGCATGGGCGAAGGACAACTCGATCAGGTGCTTCAGGCCCGCCGTCTTGCCCGGGAGCAGGCCCTGCAGGCCGCGCAATCCGAGGCCGAGGCGTGGCTGGCGCTGTGGCGGTGGCAGCTCGACAGCGGGGCGCGCTGGACCGCTCCCCAGCCGTGAGCGTGCCGCCGATCGATCAGGCTTTCGGCTTGTCCATCACGACGATGCCATCCTCGTCGGCATACAGCCAGTCGCCCGGGCGAATCCACACCCCTTCGATCTGGACGGCCACGTCGGTCTGGCCCTCGTTGCGCTTCTCGGTCGGCAACGGCATCAGGGCGAGCGCGCGGATCCCGACGTCGCACGCCGCCAGCTCGGCCGAGTCACGCACGCAGCCATAGACCACCACGCCGGCCCAGCCGTTGCGGGCGGCCGCCTTGCCGAGGTTGCCGCCCACCAGCGCACGGCGCAGCGAGCCGCCGCCGTCGACCACCAGCACGCGGCCCTGCCCCGGTGAGTCGACCGCCGCCTTCACCAGCGTGTTGTCCTCGAAGCACTTCACCGTGCTGACCGGACCGGCAAACTTGAGGCGACCGCCGTAGTCCTTGAACAGCGGCGGCAGGACGCGGAAGGCGCCGTCGGTGTCGTTCTTGTGTTCGTCGCAGAGGTCGCAGGTCGCAAAGGTCTGGGTCATGGCGGAATCCGACAAGGGTTGAAGACTGAAAATGATTCTAGTGGCGCGGTGTCCTGTGCCAACGTGTCGCGCGCTTTGCATTCACCCTCGCGCAGGGGGCCTCAAGATGCGGGACAATCGCGGGTTGCCCTTCACACCACGCCTGCCCCGTGTCCGATTCCCTGACGCCTTCTTCCGTCGACCCGCGTCCCGCTCCCCGTCGCGGGCGCATGGTCGTCGCCTGGGCCGTGGGACTGGGCCTGCTGGCGTGGCTGCTGAGCCATGTGCCGCTGACGCAATTGCTGGACGCCCTGCGGCGGCCGGGACCGGGCACCTGGCTGTTGACTCTGGCCGGTCTGCTGGGTAGCTACGGGCTGCGGGCGGCGCGGATGCAGGTGGTGTTCGACCTGGCCGCCTGCGCCCCACCGAGTCGCCGGGTGCTCGGCCTGCGCATGGACGCGCTGCGTGTGATCCTCATGCACAACGCCGCGGTCAATCTGCTGCCGATGCGCGCTGGCGAGTTGAGCTTTCCCTGGTTGGCCAACCGCCATCTCGGCCTGAGCGTGCCGCGTGCCGTGGCCTGCCTGCTGTGGATGCGGGTGCAGGACATGGCCGTGCTGTTGCTGCTGGGCATCGTGTTGTGGCCCGGGCTCGACTGGGCGGTTCGCGTCGGGGCCCTGGTCACGGCAGCCGGCGCCTGGCACCTCGGCAACCGCTTGCTGGGTGCATGGCTGGCCCGCCATCCTGACACCGGATCGGCCCCTGCGGGTGGCGTTCGGGGCCTGCTGCACAAGGTCAGGCACGCGTTGCTCGAGCCGGCCCACCACCATCCTCTCGCGTGGTTCTTCACCCTGGCCAACTGGAGCCTGAAGCTGGCCGCGGGGGCCTGTCTGCTGGCCGCCATCAGCACATCGCCCTGGCTGACCGCCTGGGCGGGTGCGCTGGGGGGCGAGTTGGCGGCCATCGTGCCGCTTCAGGGCCCCGCCGGCTTCGGCACCTACGAGGCGGGCGTCTGGGCCGGCTTTGCGGCCCACCTCCCCCGCGGCTCTGCCGCACTCGCACAGGCTGTGCCGGCTGCGCTGGCGCTGCATGTGTGCTTCCTGCTGTGTGCCGTCATCGCCGGTGCGGTGGCCTCACTGCTCAACCAGATCGACCGGCCTGACCCGTCCCAGGCCCCTGTTTCCCCAGGCCGCGGCTGACCGCCGGCCCCCTCCGTATCAGAAAGACGCCCCATGACCCTGGCCACGCAAGTTTCGACCCACGCCACCACGGACGTGCCGCCGCACCGCCTGTCCATCGTCGTGCCGATGTACAACGAAGTCGACAACGTCGAGCCCTTCGTCACGGCCGTGCACGATGCGCTGGCCGATTACCCCTTCGAATGGGAACTGCTGATCGTCAACGACGGCAGCCGTGACGGCACGCAGAAGGCCCTGGACGAGCAGGCCCGCCTGCGCGGCCCGCACGTGCGCCCCATCCACCTGTGGCGCAACTTCCGTCAGACCGCCGCCATGCAGGCCGGTATCGACGCGGCGCGGGGTGACGTGATCGTGACGCTGGACGGCGACCTCCAGAACGACCCCAAGGACATCCCCAAGCTGGTCGCCCGCCTACTGCGCGAAGACCTGGACCTCGTGGCCGGCTGGCGGCAGAAGCGACAGGACGGCATGCTGCTGCGCAAGATCCCCTCGCGCATTGCCAACCGCCTGATCCGCAAGATCACGCAACTCGAGTTTCAGGATCTGGGCTGCAGCCTCAAGGCCTACCGTGCCAGCGTGCTCAAGCGCGTGAGCCTCTATGGCGAAATGCACCGTTTCATCCCCGCCTGGATGGCCACGGTGACCTCCCCGGCCCGCATGGCGGAAGAGCCAGTGAGCCACCATGCCCGCACCCGCGGCGAGTCGAAGTACGGCATCTCGCGCACCCTGCGTGTCGTGCTGGACCTGCTCGCGGTCAATTTCTTCCTGCGGTTCTCCGGGCGCCCGGGCCACTTCTTCGGTGGCGTCGGACTGGCCATCGGCATGATTGGCGGCCTCATCCTCACCTACCTGGCCGGACTCAAGCTGATGGGTGAAGACATCGGTGGACGCCCCCTGCTGTGGCTGGGCTTCTTCTTCGTGCTCGGTGGTCTGCAGTTCCTGACCACCGGGGTGCTGGCCGAACTGCTGATCCGCATCTACTACGACCGCGGTGAAGTGGCGCCGTATCACACCAGCAAAGCCCCGGAGATGGATCCCTCTGCAGGCTGGCACCATCACGGCTGACCCCTTTCGCGCAACCTGCCCGACATGACCGAGCAACAAGTCCGAACTCCTGCCGCATCCGCCCAGCGATGGCCGCGCCTCTGGGGCCCACGCCTTGGCTGGCTGCTGGCCTTCATCGGGGTCTTGATGGCCTACCGCTTCTGGGCGGTCCAGCATGTCGGCATCTCGCTGTTCTTCGACGAGGCACAGTACTGGGACTGGTCACGCCATCTCGACTGGGGGTTCTTCTCCAAACCGCCGCTGATCGCCGGGCTGATCTGGCTGAGCACGGCCCTGTTCGGCGATGGCCTGCTGGGCGTCAAGGCCCTGACCATGCTGCTCTACCCCGCCACGGCGCTGGCCCTGGTGGGCTTCGCGCGGGCGCTGTGGCCCACCAGCAGTGGCGTGCGCACTGGCCTCGTGGCAGCCGCCCTGTTCATGACCCTGCCGGTGACCAGCCTCATGGGGCTGTTCGCCAGCACCGACGCTCCGCTGATCCTGTGCTGGACGCTGGCATCGTGGATGCTATGGCGTGCCCAGGTCACCAACCGCCTGCACTACTGGCTCCTGTGTGGCATGGCGTGCGGCATCGGCTTGCTGGGCAAGTACACGATGGCCGCCTTTGCACTCACGGCAATCTGGACGCTGTGGGGCGTACCGGGCCCCAAGCGCGGGGTGCTGCGCATCGGCCCCTGGCTGACCGTCGCCGTGGCGGGCGCCTTGCTCGCCCCCAACATCTGGTGGAACGTCCAGAACGACTTCCCGACCCTCGCCCACACCGCCGAGATCACCACCGACTCGACCCGCAGCGGCGGCATTGCGGCCGTGGCGCGCTTCCTCGGCGGCCAGGTGGCGATGCTGGGCCCTCTGGCGGTGATCGCGGCGCTGTGGCTCTGGCGTCGTCGCCCCCTGGCGCAAGGCACCGCGCCATCGGCGCCACCCAGCCTGTGGGCCGGCACCACGCAACTGTCCTCTCAAGGTTCGACCAGCGAGTCGGGTTCCCTGCCGGCCGGCCGCCCGGCCGCGCGCGGCTCGGCCTATCACCTGGCGTCGGTGTCGAGCTACCGCTTCCTCTGGGCGATGAGCCTGCCTTTGCAAGCCGTGGCCGTGGTGCAGGCCTTTCACGCCGATGCGCACGTCAACTGGGCGGCCCCTTCCATGGTGGGCTTCACGCTGCTCATCGCATCCCGTCTGAGTGCGCCCCTGGTGCCGCTCGCCGCCCCACGCCCCACGGCATGGCTCGTCGCCGTGCTGCTGTCCAACCTGCTGCTCAGCAGTGCAGCCCTGCACCTGCGCGAGATCGCCGGCCCTTCCATGCCCTCACGCCTGGATGCCCTGGTCCGCATGCGCGGTTGGCAGGAGGCGCTGGCCGAGCTGTCGCCGGTGCTGGATGACCCCGTGGTGCGGGGGCTGCCGGTGCTGACGGATCAGCGGCTGCTGATCACCCATGCTGCCTATCACTGGCGGTCACACGGGGTCGCGACCTACATGTGGAATCCGCATGGCGTGCGGCACAACCACTACGAGATGACGCGCAGCCTGCCCAACAAGGTCGGACAGGACGTGCTACTGCTCACCGACAACCCGAAGCCCGATGCCATCACGCACCGCTTCGCCACGGTCCGCCTGATGAAGTCGGTCAGGGTTCCGGTCGGGCCAGACCGCGCCGTCGAACTGCACCTCTTCTTCCTGCGGGGCTTTCTGGGCTATGACCAGGAAACCTACCTGAAGCAGAGCGGGGCAGATCAGCCCGAGCCCCTGACCGATGCGCCCTGACCCCTCCCCGCACGCCGACACCTGGTCGGAGGATGTCAACGACCGGATCACGATGCTGATCTGGGCCTCGCTGTTCCTGGCCCTGGCGGTGTTCAGCAAGTTGCCCGGGCTCGATCTGCTGGTGTCGGCCCGCTATTGGCATCCCGACAAGGGCTTTGTCCATGCGCAGGATGCGTTCGTGGTCGGCATGTACACGGTCACGCCCTGGCTCGGGCGCACCCTGCTCTTGCTGCTGGCCCTGTTCGCGCTGACCGCACCCGCCATCGCCCGCTTGCTGAAGCACCGAGGCCATTTCGACCTGGCCACACGCTGTACCGGGTCGTGGCGCCACCTGGCTGCTGTGGCCGCACTGGCTGCAGCACTGGGCAACGGACTGATCGTGGAAGGCGTGCTGAAGAACACGATGGGCCGCCCTCGCCCGGTTCAGACCCAGGAGTTCGGCGGTCCGGTGCCTTACGTCGCGCCCTTCCACCTGGGCGCCCATCCCGGAGAGCATCGCAGCTTCACCAGCGGCCACGCCGCCACGGGCTTCTCGCTGATGTGCCTGGGTCTGACATGCAGCCCACTGTGGCGTCGGCGCTGGCTGCTGATCGGGATGGTGGTGGGCGCGGTGGTGGGCTTCGGCCGCATCCTGCAGGGTGGCCACTACCTCAGCGACGTGCTGTTTTCGTTCTACGCCATCTGGTTGTCCTGTGAGCTGGTCGTCTGGTGGGATCACCGGCGCCAGCGCCGTCGGGCTGCAGCCGCGGGCACGGCGCCGCCCACACCGTGACCCCGCGTCCGGCCCCGTCTTGATCCCGTGCAAGAGCACCGCATCTGCAGATCGGCCATCATCGCGATCCTGGCGTTCTACCGCCCCCCAAAAGCCATCGACCCCACACTCCGCCATGTCCACCGCCCAGACCGTTGAATACGACTACGACCGCCAGGACGCCACTGGCGCCACCTGCACGGCCCACGCGTGGGCCAAGGTGCCCGCACCGCTGGCGGCCGACGAGAAGGCCCGCGTCAAAGAGCGGATCAAGGCCGAGCTGAAGCGCCAGAACGCCGTGCTGGTGGCGCACTACTACGTCGACGGCGACCTGCAGGACCTGGCCTGGGAGACCGGCGGCTTCGTGTCGGACTCGCTGGAGATGGCCCGCTTCGGCCGCGACCACGCTGCCCAGACCCTGATCGTGGCGGGCGTGAAGTTCATGGGCGAATCGGCCAAGATCCTCAGTCCGGAAAAACGCGTGCTGATGCCCGATCTGGACGCCACCTGCTCGCTCGACCTGGGCTGCGCCGCCGACGACTTCGCCAAGTTCTGCGACGCCCACCCTGACCGCAAGGTCGTGGTCTACGCCAACACCAGCGCCGCCGTGAAGGCCCGTGCCGACTGGATGGTGACCAGCTCTTGTGCGCTGGCCATCGTCAACCACCTGAAAGCCCAGGGCGAGAAGATCCTGTGGGCACCCGACCGCCACCTCGGCCGCTACATCGAGAAGCAGACCGGTGCCGACATGCTGATGTGGAACGGCGCCTGCATCGTGCACGACGAGTTCAAGGGCCTGGAGCTGGACCTGCTCAAGAAGGACCACCCCGAGGCCCTGGTGCTGGTGCACCCCGAATCGCCCGAGAGCGTGGTCAACCAGGCCGACGTGGTCGGCTCGACCTCGCAGCTGCTCAAGGCCGTGATCGAGTCGCCCGCACGCGAGTTCATCGTTGCCACCGACAACGGCATCCTGCACCGCATGCGCCAACTGGCCCCGGGCAAGACGCTGATCGAAGCGCCCACCGCCGGCAACAGCGCCACTTGCAAGAGCTGCGCGCACTGCCCGTGGATGGCCATGAACGGCCTGCAGGGTGTGCTCGACTGCCTGGAAAAAGGCACGGGCGAAATCACCGTGGACGAGCCCACACGCGCCAAGGCCAAGGGCTGCATCGACCGCATGCTGGACTTCGTGGCCGCCAACCCGTCGGCCATCACCAAGCCCGCGCAGGGCTTCGTGCCCAACATCGGCGCGGCCTGATCCACGGCACCGCAGAACACTACAAGACCCCATCCATGTTCGACCACAACGAAACCCTGGAAGAAGCCCGCGCCCGCAATGTGCGCGATGCGCTGTTCGAAGACGTCGGTGTCTGCGACTGGACCGCGCAGCTCGTGCCCGCCGGCCAGCGCGTGAAGGCCCGCCTCATCGTGCGCGAAGAAGCCGTGCTGTGCGGCCGTGACTGGTTCGAGGCCTGCCTGAACCAGCTCGACGCCACCGCCCGCATCACCTGGGCCTATGCGGAAGGCGCGCTGATGCAGCCGAACACCGAGGTGTGCGCCATCGAAGCCGATGCGCGCGCGCTGCTGACCGCCGAGCGCCCGGGCCTGAACTTCCTGCAGACGCTGTCGGCCGTGGCCACGCACACCCGCAAGCACATGGACGCCATTGCCGGCGCCTCGCCCAACCCGCGCGGCTGCGTGGTGCTCGACACCCGCAAGACCCTGCCCGGCCTGCGCCTGGCGCAGAAGTACGCCGTGCGTGTGGGCGGGGGCGCCAACCAGCGCCTGGCCCTGTACGACGGCATCCTGATCAAGGAAAACCACATTGCCGCCGCCGGCAGCGTGACGGCCGCCGTGAAGAACGCGCAGGCCCTGGTGGCCGCGCAGCCCTCGCCGCAGCGCGAGCAGATCACCATCCAGGTCGAGGTCGAGAACCTCGACGAGCTGCGCGAAGCCCTGGCGGCCGGCGCCACCAGCGTGCTGCTGGACAACTTCAGCAACGACATGATGCGCGAGGCCGTGGCCCTGAACCAGCAGCTCACACAAGGCCAGGCGCTGCTCGAGGTCTCAGGCGGGGTGACCATGGACCAGCTGCGTGGCATCGCAGAAACCGGGGTCGACCGCATCTCGGTGGGCAAACTCACCAAAGACGTGAAGGCCGTCGATTTCTCGCTGCGTGTGCTGGAACGCATCGGCGGCTGAACCCGCCGCGCCAACAGGCCGACTCAAAGCGTGACGGCCTGCGCCATATTGCCGAACCAGGGCCCTTGACGGGCCCTTTTTCATGGCCCGGCCTGCGCAGCCTGCGCCACACTGCGACCATTGGGCTTTTCTGCCACACCATGCCGGCCGATTTCACTTCCCTGCACAATTACTACGAGCGTCTGGTGGTCGATCTCGTCGTCGACCTGGCACCGGGTTACCCGCTGCTGACGGAAGACCATCACCCGGACGTCGCCTGCGTGGCCCTCAACAGGCTGCCCCCGCGCTACATCCGCCATCAGGTGGACCTGTCCTTTCACATGACCGAGAAGGAACGCCAGGAAAGCGAGCAGGCCATCCGCGAGGCGGTGCTGTTCGCCTTCGAGTTCGTCCAGGCCCGCTACGCCATGCGGGCACGGCGCTGAACGCCGATCAGGGCAACCAGGCGTCCTTGTCCTTCTTCTTGGCCTTTCGGCACAGAATGGTCGGGAAGCTGGCCGGCAGCGTGTAGGGGTAGTCGCGGCTGTAGTGCAGCCCGCGGCTTTCCTGGCGCGACAGGGCCGAGCGCACGATCAGCTCGGCGCAGTCCACCAGGTTGCGCAATTCCAGCATGTCGCGCGTGACGCGGAAGGCCGCGTAGTAATCGTCGATCTCGGAGCGCAGCAGTTTGATGCGGTGCAGCGCGCGCTCGAGGCGGCGCGTCGTGCGGACGATGCCCACGTAGTTCCACATCAGCAGGCGCAACTCGTCCCAGTTGTGGGCGATCACGACCTCTTCGTCGGCATCGATCACCTGGCTCTCGTCCCAGGCCTGCACCCGCGGGGCAGCTTTCGGGATCTGGGTCTGGATGTCGTCGGCGCAGGTCTTGCCCAGCACCACGCATTCGAGCAGCGAGTTGCTGGCCAGACGGTTGGCACCGTGCAGGCCGGTATAGGTGGTCTCGCCCACAGCGTACAAGCCAGGCAGGTCGGTGCGGCCGTGCAGGTCCGTCACCACGCCGCCGCAGGTATAGTGCGCCGCCGGCACCACCGGGATCGGCTGGCGCGCGATGTCGATGCCCAGCTCCAGACAGCGTGCGTAGATCGTCGGGAAGTGCGAACGCAGAAAGGCCTCGCCCAGGTGCGTGGCGTCCAGCCACACGTGGTCGACGCCATGCTTCTTCATCTCGAAGTCGATGGCGCGTGCCACGATGTCGCGCGGCGCCAGCTCGCCACGTTCGTCGTGGTCGGGCATGAAGCGGTGTCCATCGGGCAGCTTCAGGATGCCCCCCTCGCCGCGCAGCGCTTCGGTGATCAGGAAGCTGCGCTCCTGCGGGTGATACAGGCAGGTCGGGTGGAACTGGATGAACTCCATGTTCGCCACACGGCAGCCGGCACGCCAGGCCATGGCAATGCCATCGCCGGTCGAGGTGTCCGGGTTGCTGGTGTAGCGGTACACCTTGCCGACGCCCCCCGTGGCCAGCACCACGGCCGAAGCCGCCAGCGTTTCCACCTCGTGCGTGTCGATGTTCAGCGCGTACACGCCGTGGCAGCGCCGGTCGGAGGCCTTCTCGCCCGCCGGCTTCTTGAGGTGGCGCTGGGTGATGAGGTCCACCGCCATCCAGCGCTCGCGCAGTGTGATGTTCGGGTGCTTCTTGACCTCGTCCAGCAGCACGTCGTGGATGGCCTTGCCGGTGGCATCGGCGGCGTGTGCGATGCGGCGCACGGCGTGCCCCCCCTCGCGGGTGAGGTGCAGGCCCAGTGGGCCTTCCGGATCGGGCGAAAACGGCACGCCCCGGGCCACCAGCCACTCCACGGCTTCGGCGCTGTGGCGGGCGATGAACTCGGCGGTGCGCTCGTCCACCAGGCCGGCCCCGGCTTCCTGGGTGTCGCGCACATGGGATTCGACGCTGTCGTCGCTGCCCAGCACCCCGACGATGCCGCCTTGTGCCCACGCCGTCGCGGCCTCTTGAAGTTGACGCTTGGCCAGCACGATCACGGGCTGCGTCTCGGCCAAGTTCAGCGCCACGGTCAGGCCGGCCAGGCCGGCACCAATGATGACCACGGGCAAAGGCGACTCGGGAGCGGACATGGTGACGCGACGCTTCAGGGCATGAATGGAGGCCGAATTCTAGCCCTCGCCCTCGACAGGCCCCGCCCACGTCGCCAGACAGCCTGCGTCATGACGATGACACTGCATCGGATCGGGTCGGTACCGTTGCGCGGCAGACGCACCGACCATCCCGCTCAAGGGGCGCAGCGAGGTGCCCCGCACAGGCGCTCGCAGAAGACGCATCCACGCACCGGCAGCCATGACGGGAAGGCGTAGTACCGGCGGTTCACTTCCCGGAGCACCCGTTCACGGTAGGCCACGTAGTCGAAGCCCCGCCCTTCGATCACGTGAAAGGGCTGCCCATCCTGCACGATCTGCCAGGTGCGCACGCTTGCGAAGAAGGGCTCGTACTCGCCCGGGGCCGGTGCGCTGGTGCGCAGCACGCGGATGGTGCGGCCATCGAAGCGGCTGTAGTCCACCACCAGGTCGTCCTGCCGCGCATGGAAGCTGCCCAGGCCGAACACCGGCACATGGACGCCGGCAGCATGGCCGTACAGCGAGGCGGCCGAGTACGCATGGGCCATCAGCACCACGTCCGGCGCAGCCACCTGCCGAACCAGTTCGGGCGCTCGCACGGCCTCCACCACGCGCTTGTAATGCTTGAACGACTGCCACTGCGACAGGTTCGTCTGGGCGATGCCCAGCACCAGCACCAGGTGCAGCCCCAGAAACCAGGCCAGGCCGCGCCTCACCCCGGTCAGTCGCTCGGCCGGCACCAGCCACGTCAGCAGCGCGATCAGGAAGGGGTAGAACGCCAGAAGCCAGTGCAGTCCGATCACCTTGCGGCCGGCCATCAACGCAAAGCAGGCCAGCGGCACCACGGCCACGCACACCAGCAGCGCATGCCCTTGCCAGGCTGCACGCCAGCGGCCTCGCGCTCGCCAAGCGCACCACACCCACACGGGGCCCAGCAGGTACAGCAGCGTGGCCACATAGGCCCCGACCTTGTCCAGGCCGAAATCGGCGTCCTCGTTGCGGTTGAAGACGTTGAACATGATGTTCGTCCAGCAGTGGTCCAGGTTCCACCACAGGTTCAGGATGGCAGCCGGCAGCCCGCATGCCACCAGCACCAGCAGGCCGCGCCAGCGCGCACGCGCCCAGCCCGCAAAGTAGACCAGGTAGGCCAGCCCCAGCAGCACCGCAAAGTACTTCGACAGGAAGGCCAGGCCGATGGCGACGCCGCTCAGCGCGTACAGCCCCCAGGCCGGACGCCCACGGACCGACTGGCGTTCCGCGCGGACCAGCGCCGCCACCGACCAGGCCGCAAACAGGATCAGCGGCGAATCGGTCGTCATCAAGGCATTCAGCCAGTTCATCGGCATCAGCCAGTACAGCAGCACCGCCCATGCGGCCCGCGTGCGGTCGACCGGGCTCCAGGCCCACCAGATGGCCCAGCCGACCCCCAGGGGCAGAAGCAGCATCGGCACACGGATGGCCCAGGCGGCGTCGCCCCACAGGGCCCGCGCGCCCATGATCCACCAGGCCACCATGGGCGGATGGTCGTAATAGCCGTAATCGGGGAAGCGCGCCCACCAGTAGAACAGCGCCTCATCGCCCGTCATGGGCAGCGTGGCCGACCACCAGGCCCTGAAACACAAGGACAGCAGACCGACCGCCCACAACCACCGCACGAGGGTCGGGTCGAGGCGGGCGGCATCAGCGCGAACAGCAGGCAGGACAGGCATGCAACCGGGGCCCGGTCAGCCCGGGAAATCAGGTGGGACAACAGGCCCTGCCCCACCAGGGGCGGAACAGGACGCCGGGGATTCTAGGCGCCCGGATGTTCGCCAGGCCGACACTTTTTTCCGCAGTGCGATGTGATACTGCAGCGGACACCACCTCAGAGTCCCTCGACGGACCTTTCTTTTCTTCAGGAGACAAACCCTCATGCACGCCTGGATCTGCAACGAATTCGCCGGCCCCGATCAACTCGTCTGGCAGGCTCAACCCACCCCCGAGCCTGGCAAGGGCGAGGTGCGCATCGCCATCAAGGCCGCCAGCCTGAACTTCCCCGACCTGCTCATCGTGCAGGGCAAGTACCAGATGAAGCCGGCGCTGCCCTTCGTGCCCGGTGCCGAGTTTGCCGGTGTGGTCGAAGCCGTGGGGGAAGGCGTCAAGCATCTGGCCGTGGGCACCCACGTGGCGGGCTTTGCGGGCACGGGCGGGTTCGGTACCCACGCCGTGGCGCCGGCTGCGGTGCTGATGCCCCTGCCGCCGGCCTTCTCGTTCGAGGACGCCGCCGCCTTCCTGTGCACCTACGGCACGACCTACCACGCACTGATGGACCGTGCCGCCCTCAAGGCCGGTGAAACCGTGCTGGTGCTCGGTGCAGCCGGGGGCGTGGGCACCGCAGCCATCCAGATCGCCAAGGCGGCCGGCGCGCGGGTCATCGCGGCGGCCTCCACCGACGAGAAGTGCGCGCTGTGCCGCGAGCTGGGCGCCGACGCCACCATCAACTACGGCACCGAGAACCTCCGCGACGCCCTCAAGGCCCTGACCGACGGCAAGGGCCCGGATGTGATCTACGACCCCGTGGGCGGCGAGCTGACAGAGCAGGCCTTCCGGTCGATCGGCTGGCGCGGGCGCCTGCTGGTCGTCGGGTTTGCCAACGGGCAGATCCCCAACCTGCCGCTGAACCTGGCCCTGCTGAAGGGCGCCTCCATCGTCGGGGTGTTCTGGGGCGAATTTGCCCGCCGGGAGCCACAAGCCAATGCCGCCTGCCTGATGCAGCTGGCCGCCTGGTACCTGGAAGGCAAGATCAAGCCGGTGATCGAACACAAGCTGCCCATGGGCCAGCTCAAGGAAGCGTTCGCGCTGATGGGCACACGCCAGGTACGAGGCAAGGTCGTGCTCGTCAACGACTGACCTGCCACCGGGCGGGACGCCAGGCCCTCAGAATGTCTGGGCCTGGGCCATCGCCCACTGCACGTGCTCGGCCACCAACGCGTGGTCGTCGCCCGTCAAGGGCGTGCGACCCGACCAGCCGGCCAGCGCTGCCTGCACGGCCTCGCGCTGTGCAACGGGCAGTTGGGGCGCGGCCAGCGCGTTGCCCATAGCGACCGCCAGATTCCGCTGCCAGCGCACATGCCCGATCCGACGGATGGGGCTGCCTTCCGTCCAACGCAGAAAGGTGGCCTCGTCCCATGCCCACAGGCCCAGCAGATCAGGGTTGGCCAGGGGTGCCCGCACATCGAAGTCGACCACCCGCGCGGGCTGGGCGAACTTGTTCCAGGGGCAGGCAAGCTGGCAGTCATCGCAGCCGTAGATGCGGTTGCCCATCAACGGCCGCAGCGCCAGGGGGATGGGGCCCGCGTGCTCGATCGTGAGGTACGAGATGCACCGGCGTGCGTCGACCCGCCGCTCGCCCACGATGGCCTGCGTGGGGCAGGCCGTGATGCACGCACTGCAGGAGCCACAGTGGGCGGATTCGGGCTCTGTCACAGGCAGCGCCACGTCCACATAGATCTCGCCGAGGAAAAAGGTCGAGCCGGCCTCGCGCGACAGCAGCAAGGTGTGCTTGCCTCGCCAGCCCAGGCCGCTGCGGCTGGCCAGCTCCACCTCCAGCACCGGGGCCGAATCGGTGAACACGCGGTGCCCGAACGGGCCGATCAGGGCGGCCAGCCTGTCGGCCAGCTTCTGCAGGCGTGCGCGCAGCACCTTGTGATAGTCCCGCCCCCGCGCATACACGGACACCGTGGCGCGCGCCGGGTCGGCCAACCGGTCCCACTCGATGCGCTGCCACCCCGGTGTCAGCCCGGCAGGCAGGTAATCCATGCGCGCAGTGATCACCCTCACGGTGCCCGGTACCAGCTCGGCAGGCCGCGCCCGCTTGAGCCCATGCGAAGCCATGTAGTGCATCTCGCCGTGGAAACCACGCGCCAGCCAGTCCATCAGACCCGGCTCGGCACTTGACAAGTCGACATCTGCTACGCCAATCTGGGAAAATCCCAGTTCTCTGGCCCATTCACGCAGTGCGTCCAACACGTCGTTTGGGTCCGACAGCGCCTGATGCGCAGGCGCACTGGATGAGCCTGCGCACAGATCCTGCCCGGGTGACCGCAATTCATGACGCATGTGACCATCGTAGCAAGCCCGACTGCCTCTGTTGCCAGCGAGGTCGACCTGACCTGGCGGGACGAGTCTGCCTGCGCTGCAACCGCCACCGCGCTGGCTCAGGCATTGCGCGCCGGCCTGGAAGGGGGGGCTTCGATGGTGATCGAGTTGCATGGCACGCTGGGCGCCGGCAAGACCACCTTCACGAGGCACCTGCTGCGCGCCCTGGGCGTGCAGGGGCGCATCAAGAGCCCGAGCTATGCGGTGGTCGAGCCCCATGAACTGCCAGGCCACACCGTGCACCACTTCGACTTCTACCGGTTCAATGACCCTCAGGAATGGGAAGACGCGGGATTCCGCGACCTCTTCGCCGCTCCGGGGCTGAAGCTGGTCGAGTGGCCGGACAAGGCGGCGGGGCTGCTGCCCACGCCAGACTTGCGCCTGCACCTCGCCGTGCCCGATGAAACCCGGCGCGAGGTGAAACTGGAAGCGCTGAGCCCCGAGGGCAGAGCCGCCCTGTCGGCCGTGATCCCGTCGTCCCCCGCAGCAGAAGGAGGTCCCGTCCATGCGTGAGCAAGACCGCGTTCCCCCCTCCCCGCGCCGACGCCTGTTGAAGCAGGCACTGGGCGGCACGCTGATCCTGGTCCTCGGACCCAAGGAACTGGCCTGGGGCGCGCAGCTGGTGGCCGTGCGGGTGTGGCCGGCCCAGGACTACACGCGGGTGACGCTGGAGTCCGACACGGCGCTCAACGCCACCTTCTTTGCCATCGATCGCCCCAACCGGCTGGTGATCGACATCGAAGGGCTCGAGCTCAGTTCGCAACTCAAGGAGCTGGTGCGCAAGATCCGCAACGACGACCCCTACATCGCCGGCGTGCGCGTCGGGCAATACAAGCCCACCATTGCCCGGCTGGTCATCGATCTGAAGCAGGCGATCAAGCCGCAGGTCTTCGGGCTGCCGCCCGTGGCGGCCTACCAGCACCGTCTGGTGTTCGATCTTTACCCGGGCGCGCCGATCGACCCGCGGCTGGCCCTGCAGACCACACCGGGCACTGCATCGCCGGGTGCTGCGCCCCCTTCGGGGCCGGTCACCACGTCGCCGCAGGGCGGGCCCGCCTCCTCGCCCAGTTCGCATCCGCCGGTTCATTCACCCGCCACCACCACGGCACAGCGCTCGGCCGAAGAGGCGGCCGAAGCGATGAACGATGCGCTGGGCGAGTTCATCGGCGGGTTGAAACGCAGCGTTCCGGAAGGGGACACGCGCGTGGCGGGCGGCCCGGCCAAGGTGCCCGAGCGGGAGCGTCCCGCCCGGACGCCGGAGAAATCTCCCGAGCGCCCGGACCGCAATGCCGTGGCGCGCAACGACCGCGCCGAGCCCGAAGGACCTGCACCGGACGGCCCGGCCACACAGCGACTCGTCATCATCGCGCTGGACCCGGGGCATGGCGGCGAAGACCCCGGCGCGGTCGGCCCCAGCGGTCTGTACGAAAAGAACGTGGTGCTCGCCGTCGCGCAGAAGCTGCGTGCCCGCATCAACGCCCTGCCCGGCATGCGCGCCATGCTGACGCGGGAATCCGACTACTTCGTGCCCCTGCATGAACGCGTGAACAAGGCCCGCCGGGTGCAGGCGGATCTGTTCGTGTCCATCCACGCCGACGCCTTCATGAACCCGGAAGCCCGGGGGGCCTCGGTGTTCGCCCTCTCTGAAACGGGCGCCACCAGTGCGGCAGCGCGCTGGATGGCCAAGCGCGAGAACGCGTCCGACCTGGTCGGGGGTGTCAACATCAAATCCAAGGACGCCGTGGTGATGCGCACCTTGCTCGACATGTCGACCACGGCGCAGATCAAGGACAGCCTCAAGCTCGGGCAGGCGGTGCTGGGGCACCTCGGCAAGGTTGGACGGCTGCACAAGCCACGCGTGGAGCAGGCCGGCTTCGCCGTGCTCAAGGCGCCCGACATCCCGTCCATCCTGGTCGAAACCGGCTTCATCTCCAACCCGGAGGAAGAGTCCAAGCTCAAGGACGAGGGATACCAGGCAGAACTGGCCGACGCCCTGCTGGCCGGCATCCAGCGCTACTTCGCCCGCAACCCGCCGCTGGCCCGCAACCGGGCGCTGTGAGCCGTGCAGCGCTGCGGCCCGCACACGGATGTGCGGGCCCCGGTCCGCGCGACGCAATCAGCGGATTCGGCTCGACTCGGCCGGCTCGCCGGCAGTCAGGCGACCGCCCGGGCCTGCCGGCCGGCGCGCCAGGCACCGAAGATGGCGATCAGACCCGGCACGATGATCATCGCCCAGATGATCTTGCTGAGGTGCTGCTGCACGAAGGGAATGTTGCCGAACAGGTAACCCACCACCGTGAGGCCCACGACCCAGATCAGCGCCCCGATGACGTTGTAGGCGGTGAAGGTGGCCCGGTTCATCTGCGCCACACCGGCCACGAACGGCGCGAAGGTGCGAATGAACGGCATGAAGCGGGCGATGATGATCGTGATACCACCGTGCTTCTCGTAAAAGGCATGCGCGGTGTCGAATGCACGGCGATTGAACCAGCGCGAGTTCTCCCACTGGAACACCTTGGGCCCGATGTAGCGCCCGATGGTGTAGTTCAGCTGATCGCCCGCGATCGCGGCCACCAACAGCACGGCGATGGCCACCGGCAGGCTCATCGCACCCGAACCCGCCAGCGCGCCCACCATGAACAGCAGCGAATCGCCCGGCAGGAAGGGCATGACGACCAGGCCGGTTTCGACAAACACGATCAGGAAGAGCAGCCCGTAGACCCACGGCCCGTAGAGCTGGACGAATTCCGCCAGGTGCTTGTCCACGTGCAGGATGAAATCGATCAGGAAATGTGCGATGTCCATGGCGGGCGATTATGGCGGCTGCGGGTGACGGGAACAGCAAGCCCGGTGGCCGCGCAGGTGTAAGCCCCCCAAGCGCGGGCATCGGGCTGCCCTTCTACAATACGAAGATGAATCCGGATCCTGTTTCTGCCCCCGACACCCCCGATGCCTCTGCCTTCGCGCACAGCGGGGCGGAAGGGAACCCGGCGCGGCGCACCATCCAGGAGTTGCCGGACGAACTGATCAGCCAGATTGCCGCGGGTGAGGTGGTCGAGCGCCCGGCCTCGGTGGTGCGCGAGCTGGTCGACAACGCGCTGGACGCCGGGGCCACCCAGGTGACGGTCAAACTCATGGCCGGTGGCGTGCGCCAGATTCTGGTCGAAGACGACGGTTGCGGCATTCCGGTGCCCGAGATGCCGCTGGCGCTCAAGCGTCACGCGACCAGCAAGATCCGCTCGCTGGACGACCTCGAACACGTGGCGACCATGGGTTTCCGCGGGGAGGCGCTGGCCGCGATCGCGTCCGTGTCTGACATGTCGGTGTCCAGCCGGACGGGGAGTGACGCGCATGCGCACCGTCTGGATGCCCGCTCCGGCGAACTGACACCCGCGGCGCGGGCCGTGGGCACCAGCGTCGAGGCACGGGAGCTGTTCTTCAACACGCCGGCGCGCCGCAAGTTCCTCAAGAGCGATGCCACCGAGCTGGCCCATTGCCTCGAAGCCGTCCGGCGCCATGCGCTGGCGCGGCCCGATGTCGGCTTTGCCGTCTGGCACGATGGCAAGCTGGTCGAGCAGTTGCGACCGGGCTCGGCCGCCCAGCGGGTGCAGGATGTGCTTGGCGACGCCTTCGTGAGCACCAGCCGCGAGGTGGACCTGCAGATCGGGCCCATGCGCGTGCACGGCCGCGCCGGCTTGCCGGACGCAGCCCGCTCGCGGGCCGACTGGCAGTATTGCTATGTCAATGGCCGCTATGTGCGCGACAAGCTGATCGCCCACGGCGTGCGGTCGGCCTACGAGGACGTGCTGCACGGCTCCCGCCAGCCCACCTACGTTCTGTTCATCGAGATCGACCCCGAGCGCGTGGATGTCAACGTGCACCCGACCAAGATCGAGGTGCGCTTCCGGGACTCGCGCGAGGTGCACCAGGCCGTGCGCAAGGCGGTGGAAGCCACGCTGGCGCGGTCTCGTGCCGGTGCGCAGGCCGCCCCGCTGATCCCCGGGCTGGCTGCACAGACGGGTGCGCCGGCGGCCACGGATGCAACGCCGGTTGCCGCCACGGCAACGGACGGCACCGGGGCAGACCGCACCGTTCGGCCCTGGCCCGGCTCCCATGCGACCCAGGGCACGTTGTCCTGGACGCGCCCGCCGGATGCGCAGCCCGAGCGCCGATGGGCGGGCTGGCCCGGCGCCCAGCCTGCCAGTCCCGCCGCTGCCGGGCCCACGGCGGGGACCGGTACGCCCGACCCGTTTGCCGACCTGCGGCTGCCCCGCGTGGTGGCGCGCGACGACGCGAGCGAACCCCTTACCGAGATGCCCTCTGGCACCGTCATGGCCCGTGAAGCCCCATCGGCTGCTGCGCAAGCATGGCTGGCCGCCACCGAAGCCGCCAGCACACAAGGCGACGCCCTTGCGCGCAACGAGGCTGCAGACGAAGACTGGCCGCTGGGGCGCGCCATCGGTCAGATCGGCGGCATTTACGTGCTGGCCGAAAACGCCAAGGGGCTGGTCATCGTCGACATGCACGCGGCCCACGAGCGCGTGGTCTATGAGCGGCTCAAGGCCCAGCTGGCCCATGAAAAGCTGGAAAGCCAGCCGCTGCTGATCCCGTTGACCTTCGCCGCGACGCCGGCCGAGATCGCAACGGCCGAATCCAGCCGCGAGGCGCTGGCCGACCTGGGCCTGGACATCGACGCCATCGGCCCCGGCAAGCTGGCCGTGCGCGCCGTGCCGGCGGCCCTGCAGCAGGCGGATGGTGTCGACCTGGCGCGTGCCGTGCTGGCCGAGCTGGCCCAGCTGGATGCCAGCCACGTGGTGCAACGGGCGCAGCACGAACTCCTGGCCACCATGGCCTGCCACGGCGCGGTGCGTGCCAACCGCAAGCTGACCCTGACCGAAATGAACGCCCTGCTGCGCGACATGGAAGCCACCGAGCGCGCAGACCAATGCAACCACGGCCGGCCCACCTGGCGTCAGTTGACGCTGCGGGAACTGGACGCGCTCTTCATGCGCGGCCGCTGACCCGCCCTTTCCCTGTTTTCCATGACTGAACGCAAGAAACTCAGCCTGAGCCGCCCGGCTCCTGCCGACAGCAGTGACGCTCCGGCGCGCCGCAAGCCGCCCGTGCGCGGCGCCGGC
Source organism: uncultured Aquabacterium sp. (assembly GCF_913773725.1). Taxonomy (GTDB): domain Bacteria; phylum Pseudomonadota; class Gammaproteobacteria; order Burkholderiales; family Burkholderiaceae_C; genus Aquabacterium. The sequence continues at coordinate 26,328 of NZ_CAJYGK010000135.1, forward strand.
AGCGCCCCTCGCAAGCGCATGACGGCTGCCGAAGCCGCGCAGGCACGCGAAGAAGCGGCTCGTGCCCCGCGCAGCGAGCCTGTGGACCGCCCCCGCCATGACAGTGGCGAGGGATGGCCTGCCCGCCGCACGGCCGAACCCCGTCGCCCGGCCCAGGGCGACGGGCGCGGTCGCCCTCCTGCACGCCCTGCCCCGCAAGGCGGCCGGGGCGACGCACGCCGCCCGATGGAGCGGCCCGCGTACCCGGAACGCGCCCCGCGCGCGGAGGCGCAGCCCACTGCCCGCCCCGAGCGCCAGGCCGAGCGCCCGGTTCCCGACGACGGCCGCATTCGCCTGTCCAAGCTGATGAGCGAGCGAGGTCTGGCGTCTCGTCGCGAAGCCGACGAGTGGATCGAGCAAGGCTGGGTGCGCGTCGACGGCGAGGTCGTGGCCGAGCTCGGCGTGCGGGTCCTGCCGAACGTCGACATCACCATCGACCCGCTGGCCCGGACCCAGCAGGCCGAGCGGGTGACCATCCTGCTGCACAAGCCCATCGGCTACGTCAGCGGCCAGGCCGAGGACGGCCATGAGCCTGCCGTCGCCCTGATCCGCCCGGAAAACCGCTGGCGCGAAGACCGCCACCCTCTGCAGCTCACCCGTGGCCACCTGCGCAATCTGGCGCCTGCCGGCCGCCTGGACATCGACTCCACCGGTCTGCTGGTGCTCACCCAGGACGGGCGGGTGGCCCGCCAGCTCATCGGCGAAGACTCGGGCATCGAGAAGGAGTACCTGGTTCGCGTGCAGAGCGTGAGCGAGCCGGACTCCGAGAACGTCTCTGCCGTGGTCTCGCCCGAGACCCTCGAGCGGCTGCGCTTCGGGCTGGAGCTCGACGGCCGGCAGCTGAAGCCGGCACAGGTGTCCTGGCAGAACGAGCAGCAGCTGCGCTTCGTGCTGCGCGAAGGCCGCAAGCGCCAGATCCGCCGCATGTGCGAGCTGGTCGGCCTCAAGGTCGTGGGGCTCAAGCGGGTCCGCATGGGTCGCGTCACACTGAGCAAGCTGCCGCAAGGCCAATGGCGTTTCCTGAGGCCGGATGAGCGCTTCTGACGCCGCCCCGCCGTCCGCCGGCACGCACCACGGCATCCCGACCTGGGTGGTCGTGGTCGCGCTCAGCATGCTGCTGGGCCTCCAGCCCGTCACGACCGACCTGTACCTGCCAGCCCTGCCGCAGATGCAGCGGGCCCTGGGGCTGACGCCCTCGCTCGCGCAGTGGACGCTGTCCGTGCTGATCCTGAGCTTCGGGCTCACCCAGCTGGTGTGGGGGCCCATCGCCGACCGCATCGGCCGCCGGCCCGTGTTGCGCACCTGCCTGTCGTTGTATGTGCTGGCCAGCGTCGCGGCCACGCTGGCGCAGGATTTCAGCATCATGATCGTCGCGCGGATGGCGCAGGGCGCCACGCTCTCCGGCGTGGTGATGTGCGGCCGCGCCATGGTGCGCGATCTGTACGAACCGCAGGACGGTGCGCGCATGATGGCCCATGGCATGAGCGGGCTCGGCGTCATTGCGCTGATCGGCCCGATCCTGGGCGGGCTGATGGCCACCCACGGCGGCTGGCGCGCCACGATGGCCCTGCTGGCCGTGTCAGGCGCCATCGTGCTGGCCTTCATCTGGCTGCGGCTGCCTGAAACACTGCCCATCGCGCGCCGCCAGGGCTCGCTGGCCCTGTCGACCCTGGTGCGCAACTGGGCCGGCATCGGTCGGCACCCGCTGTTTCGCAGCTACGCCCTGCTGTCCGCCTCCACCTATGGCGGGCTGTTCGTATTCCTGTCCATCTCGTCCTTCGTGTTCATCGACGTGCTGGGCATCAGCCGCACGCTGTACGGCATGGTGATGGCCAGCACCTCGCTGGCCTACCTGATGGGGACCTTCTATTGCCGCCGCACGCTCAGCCGCCGGGGGCTGCAGGGTACGGTTCGCCGCGCTGGCTGGTATCCGCTGGCCGGGGGGCTGTATGGCGCGCTGATCTCCCTGGTGCAGGTGTCGACCGACTGGAGCGTGCCTGCCTGGGCCCTGCTGCCCGGGCTGTGGCTGTACGCCTTCGGGCACGGCATCCACCAACCCTGTGGCCAGACCGGCGTGGTCGCCGCCTTCCCGCACCAGGCGGGCGCGGCCTCGGCGCTGTCCGGGCTCGTGCTGTCGGTCGTGGCCTTTGCCGTGGGCGCACTCGTGTCCGGCTGGACGGCCCTGCCCGGCTGGGCCGGCACCATCCACCCGCTGACACTGGGCATGGCCCTGGGCGGCGCCGTCACCGCGCGCGTGGCCCTGCACCGCGTTCAGCGACACGGGCTCATCCCCAGGACCGCCTGAGCGTCCCGCCCCGACACCATGCCGTCGCCTTCCGACCTTTCGCCCCTCTGGGTTCTGACCGGCCCCACCGCCTGCGGCAAGACCGCCGTCGCGCTCGATCTGGCGCGGCACCTCCCGCTGGAGATCATCAGCGTGGACTCGGCGCTGATCTACCGCGACATGGACATCGGCACCGCCAAGCCGACGCCCGAAGAGCGGTCACAGGTACCGCACCATCTGATCGACATCGTGGAGCCCACCGAGCGCTACAGTGCCGCCCGGTTCGTGGCCGATGCCGAGCGCCTGATCACCGACATCCGTGCGCGCGGGCGGGTGCCGCTGCTGGTGGGCGGCACGATGCTGTACCTGAAGGCCTTGCTGGAGGGCATGGACGAAATGCCCGCCATCCCGCCGGACGTGCGGGCCGAGGTCGACGAACGGATGCGTACCCGAGGCAGTGTGGCCCTGCACGCTGAGCTGGCACAGGTCGACCCGGAAACCGCAGCGCGGCTGGCACCCGGTGACACCCAGCGCATCCAGCGCGCCATCGAGGTGTGGCAGGCCACCGGGCGGCCGCTGTCGAGCTTCCAGCAGCGCAGCCGCGAAGGCACCGCGCTGCGGCGTCCGGCCGTCGTGGTCTCGCTCGAACCGGCCGACCGGGCATGGCTGCACCGGCGCGTGGCCCAGCGCTACGAGCAGATGATGACCGCGGGCCTGGTGGACGAAGTCCGCGCGCTGCGCGCCCGTCCCGAGTTGAACGCCGACCTGCCCTCCATGCGCTGCGTGGGATACCGCCAGGTGTGGGAGGCGCTGGATGCCGGCCTGGACCTCGACAACCCGGCCGTGCTGGCCGAGGTCACCGAGCGCGGCGTAGCCGCCACCCGCCAGCTGGCCAAGCGGCAGGTGACCTGGCTGCGCAGCATGCCGGACCGCCATGTGGTGGTGTGCGACCAGGGCGACAGCCCGGCCACCCTGTCCGAAAAGGTCCGTGCCGCCTTCACGACACCTCACCCTGCGCCTTGAGGTGGATTAAGTCAGTCGACTGTACGCATCGGTAAGCTCGGCAATCCCCTTTCTGCCGTGCGGACCGGCGCGGGCCGGGGACGATTCTGGAGTACCCGATGCCATACGAGCTGTTTCGCCAGCAGGGCCATGCCTGCCTGATGTTTTCCGACCTCAGCAACGAGGGTGGCGAGGCCGTGCAGGCCAACCAGTTCCTGATCGTCGATGGCGACCATGGCGCCATCATCGACCCGGGCGGCAACCTGGCCTACAGCGAGCTCTACCTGGGCATGACACGGCACTTCCCGCCCTCGCGCCTGTCGGCCATCCTTGCTTCGCACGCCGACCCGGACATCATCGCGTCTCTGGACCGCTGGATGACGGCCACGCCCGACGCCAAGCTGTACGTGTCGACCCTGTGGGAGCGCTTCGTGCCCCACTTCTGCAAACCGGGCAAGACCACGGGCCGCATCGTCGGCATCCCGGATCAGGGCATGCGCATCCGCGTGGGGCGCCACGACCTCATCGCCCTGCCCGCGCACTTCATGCACGCCGAGGGCAACTTCCAGTTCTACGACCCCGTCAGCCGCATCCTGTTCTCGGGCGACCTCGGCGTGTCCTTCCTCTCGGGTGAAGCGGCCAAGCAGCCGATCCGGTCACTGAACCCGCTGCCTCGCGGCATGGAAAGCTTCCACCGCCGCTACATGGTGTCCAACAAGATCCTGCGCAGTTGGGCGCGCATGGTGCGCACCCTGCCCATCGACATGATCGTGCCGCAGCACGGCGCCCCGATGACGGGCGCCGCGGTCAACGAGTTCATCGACTGGGCCGAGCAGTTGATGTGCGGCATCGACCTGATGGGCGATGCGCACTACACCGTGCCGCGGTGAACGCCAGCGGGGAAGCCATGCTCCCCCGCAAGCCTCAATGGGCGCCCGCGTCCGCAGGCGCTGCAGCCGCGCGTTTGGGGCGCGTCATCCAGACCAGCGGCACCATCAGCAGAAACAGCAGGGCCGAAGCCAGGTAGACGTCGTCGGCTGCCCGGGTGAAGGCCTGCTGGTCGATCAGCCGCGTGATCTGCGCGGCCGCCTGCTCCATGCCCATGCCGGCACGGCCCAGCACATCGAAGGCCTCGGCCGCACCCGGATCGGTGCGCGAAACGTGCTCGACCATGTGTACATGGTGCAGCGTGGCGCGATGGTCCCACACCGTGGTCACGGTGGACGTGCCGATGGCACCGGCCGTGATCCGCACGAAGTTGCTCAGCCCGGAGGCGGCAGGGATGCGATCCGGCGTCAGGCCCGACAGCGTGATCGCGCTCAGCGGAATGAAGAAGAACGCCAGCGCCGCGCCCTGGATGATGGTGGGGATCATGATGTGGGTGAAGTCCGCCTGCACCGTGAAGTGCGAGCGCATCCAGAGCACGACGGCAAACACGCAGAAAGACACGGTGGCCAGCGCCCGCGGATCGACCCGCCCGATGTTCTTGCCGACCACCGGCGACAGCAGGATCGCCAGCAGCCCCACCGGCGCCACCGCCATGCCGGCTACCGACGCGGTGTAGCCCATGTGCTGCTGCAGCCACAGCGGCAGGATGACCACGTTGCCGAAGAACAGCCCGTAGCCGATCGACAGCGTGGCCACGCCGAACGCGAAGTTCTGACGCGAGAACAGGCGCAGGTCCACCACCGGGTGGTCCTGGGTCAGCTCCCAGATCACGAACACCACGAAGCCGATCAGGGCCACCAGCCCCAGGGCGACGATCTGGCCGCTTTCGAACCAGTCCAGCTCCTTGCCCTTGTCCAGCATCACCTGCAACGCCCCGACCCACAGCACGAGCAAAGCGAGCCCCACGGTGTCGATGGGGAGCTTGCGCGTCGGCGTTTCGCGTTTCTGGTAGATGCGCCACGCCACCGCGGCGGCCCCCAGGCCCACCGGCACGTTGATGTAGAAGATCCAGGGCCACGACAGGTTGTCGGTGATCCAGCCCCCGAGCAGCGGCCCCGTGACCGGCGCCACCAGCGTGGTCATCGACCACATCGCCAGGGCCATGCCCGCCTTGCCGGGCGGGTAGCTGCTGAGCAGCAGCGTTTGCGACAGCGGGATCATCGGCCCGGCCACCAGGCCCTGCAGCACCCGAAACCCGATCAGCATCTCGAGCGACGTGGCCAGCCCGCACAACCACGAAGCCAGCACGAACAGCAGCACGCTGGCCGTGAACAGCCTGACGGCGCCAAAGCGCTGCGTGAGCCAGCCCGTCAGCGGCACCGAGATGGCGTTCGCCACCCCGAAGCTGGTGATCACCCAGGTGCCCTGCGTGGGGCTCACACCCAGGTTGCCCGCGATCGCCGGCAACGAGACGTTGGCGATCGAGGAGTCGAGCACGTTCATGAAGGTGGCCAGCGACAGGGCCACCGTGCCCAGCGCCAGCTCGCCTCCTTGCAGCGGACGCGGGCCGGCCGCGGCAACGGGCGGGGTGCTCACATCAGGCTCCTCGTGCGCCGGTCCTAACCGGTGCGGCGGCATGCCCGAGGTTGGCCTCGATGATCTGGCGCACCAGGGCATCGGCCTCGCGGGCCTGCTGGTCGAACACGGTGGTCTCGCTCAAGGGCCGAGCCCGCGGCGTGGCTGCCAGCACGGCGCCATCCTGCTTGCTCACATCGAGCTCCACTTCCATCGACAGCCCCACGCGCAGCGGATGGGCCGCGACTTCCTTGGCGTCCAGCTCGATGCGCACCGGCACACGCTGCACAATCTTGATCCAGTTGCCCGTCGCGTTCTGCGCCGGCAGCAGCGCAAACGCCGCGCCCGTGCCCGCGCCGAGGCCGGCCACCTTGCCGTGGTAGACCACCTTGCTGCCGTAGACGTCGGCCGTCAGCGTGGCGGGCTGGCCGATGCGAACCCGCTGCAGCTGACTCTCCTTGAAGTTCGCGTCCACCCAGGGTTGACCCAGCGTGACGAGGGCCATCAGCGGCGTGCCCGCCTGCACCCGCTGGCCCACCTGCACGCTGCGCTTGGCCACATGGCCGTCCACCGGCGCGGGCAGGTTCACGCGTTGTGCAGCCAGCCAGGCCTCACGCACGCGCGCCGCTGCGCGTGCCACATTGGGATGGTCCGTCACCTGGGTGCCATCCGTCAGGGCGCGGTTGGCACCCCAC